>ONEX01000017.1 GCA_900316955.1 uncultured Bacteroidales bacterium | reverse complement strand
GACGACCGGCACCCCGGGCGAATACGTCACCTTCGGCGCGCGCAAGTATCACAAGCTCAAGGGTCTCGTGACGCCGCACTCCACGAAGCTCATCCAGGTTAATTCCCAGATTGTCGACTGGAACAACGTCGGCGGTACCGGAGTGGAAGTTCATCCTTAATCATGACTAAGTAAGATGAAAACTGTATATAAAGCAATGACCATTCTCGCTGCGCTTGCCGCTTTTACGGCCTGCAGCAAAAGCGAGGCCGGCAAGGGGGAGAGCAAGAGCATCTGCCTGACCACCTTCCAGGATTTTGGTACCCGTGCTGACGAGCCGGAACGTTCCCTCCAGCCGTTGTTCCTCTTCTGGACGGACAACAACTTTAACGACGCCACCAAGGCGGCGCCCGATTTCTTCGTCCGCACTCCGGACGGCGAGATTGAGGACTACAAGACCACTCCTTATAATACGGGTGTCTATTATCCCTTGTATAATAAGCCGGTGAAGGCCGCGGGTCTGGCTCCTGCGCCGGGCGAAGGTCTCCTGACTTTTGCCACGGCCGGCGACTATCGGAAGTTCAACGTCGCCAAGACGACCGGTACGACGGATTGCCCGGATGACGAATGGGGCGTGATCGATGTCTTGGCCGCTCCTGTCATCTCTGCGACGGATGCTGCGCCTTTCACGGTGCAGACCCCGCTCTATTTCCATCATAGAGCCACCAAGGTGGCCTTCCAGGCGCAGCTCACATCGACCATGACGAAGTTTGTCAAATTCGTGAAAGTGGAGATTCCTGGAAGCAGTGCCGTCAAGACTGTGGAATGGAATGCCACTGCTGGAACGTATGACGTGAAGGGAGGGGCAGATACCACGGATGACTATGAGTTCGGTAACTTCTGGACAACGGACGGTGAGTTCCTTTCCACGGATCCCCGGGCCAACGCCACGTTGTACTATCAGGTCCTTAAGGACAAGCCCACGAATATGGGTTATACGTTGATTGCTCCGCATGTGAGCAGTTTGGATGTGGTCGTGAAGTTCAAAATGGCCAACAGTGTGGGTGACTTCGATACCAATACCGGTATCCGTGAAGTGTCCGTGCCTGTCACCATCAATTTCAAGGATGCCTCCGACAACGATCTTACCCTTGAGGCTGGTGACGCTTATACGGTCCTCCTGTACATCGACGCCCTCGCTATCGAGCTTGTGGGCAAGAAGGTCGCCTGGGAAGATGGCGGTTATATTTCCCTTCCGTTCCAAATCAGATAACAAGTGCTATGAAGAATATCGTTCGAATCCTGACAGTCGCATCCGCGGCATCCCTGATGCTGGCGGGATGCCAGTCCAATAAATTGGAGCAGCCCATGACGGAGGCCCATTTCGTGCTCGCGCCCACTGTGTACGGTGCATTCGACGCACCCGCCACCCGGGCCGTTGACCTGACCAAGACGGGAACCGTAGGCCATCCGGATTATTATCATAACGGATTCCTCGGAGAGCCTGACAAGACCCTCCTTCCCATTGGTTCCACCGTTTGGCTGACCTACCGGAAAGCGAAAGTGGCCAATCCTGACACGGAGAATCCTGAACACTGGGGACCGATCGACCTGCAGGCCTATGTCGTCCAGAATGCCGCGGGTTACAATGCGCTCTATCCGATCAAGTCGCATTCGATTTTCGAAGACGGGATCACTTATTTGGAAGTCAATGACCCTCCCATCTACACGCAGCCGTTGTACCTGCCGGACGGAAAGTATCAGTTCCGTATGGTGCATCCGGCAAACCGGATTGTGCGGGACAACCTGAAAATGCAGGTGGACAACGGAATGTATGTCTACTCCAATGACGAACGTTACGAACAGACCCAGAGCAAGGTCATCGAGATCAAGAACAACGACCTGGGTATCCAGAATATCGTTTTGAACCCGATTATCGCGCAGACGGTCCGCTTCAAGGTGACTGTCCGTCCGGGCAAGAATGTCTCCAAGCTGGAGATGATGTCCCAGGGCATTGAAGTCTCCGGCCTGCAGAATCCTGAACTGGAGCCTGACGGTCGGCTGATGTACAAGTGGAGCTCCATGGATATCAAGGATACCCTGGTTATGAAGAAAGCGGACAAGCGCGCCCGCACGTACATCCGGGAGTTTACGGACAATGGTGACGGCTCCCTGACCGGCGCTGTCGGCGCGTTGCCGACCAACTCCATGAGTACGATGACGGTTATCCTGATCAACGCTGCCGTGAACGGCGTCCCTACCCAGTATGCCATCGCCCTTTCCCAGATGAAGTTCTTCCATGGCCACTCCTACAACCTGGACCTCCAGCTGGACCTGGATGGCAATATCCACGTGATGAACTGGGCCAACCAGTCCTGGACCGGTGAAGTGAAACTCAATTAAATAGACCGGAATTATGAAAAAGAATATTGTATTTGTTACGCTTGCCCTGGCCGCCCTCGTGGGGTGCTCCAAGGAGCAGTCGAAGGATCAGGCTGCTGAAAGCCAGCTTGTTCCGGTCGAGGTGACGCTGAAGATCGATGATATCGTGGGTGGCGCGACCCGGTCGGAGACCGCTCTCTTCCCGGAAGACGAAAACTGGCTGTTTGATTACTATTTCGTCCAGTTCAATGCGGATGGTGCATCTGTGGTCTCCCATCACGAGCGTGCCAATGTCACGATGGGCGACCTTTCCATTACGCAGAAGATCTGGCTGTATGACGGTCCTTCCACGGTTGCCTTTATCGCTAACATTGTTCCTGCTGGCGCCACTTATGGAGACAACCCCAACTGGGAGAATCCGACCACCCATGTCATCAAGATTGCGGACAACATCGAGACGTACAAGACGATGAAGTTTGACATGGCCAAGCGAGTGGCGGCTGCGCAGTCAACCTCGCTGAAGCATATGCCTATGTGCGGATACTGGGAGGGAACAATCACGAACAGCGAGGCGAATCCTTTCTCCATGACGGTGACTTTGGGACGCATGATCTCCAAATTGGTGCTGAACATCACGAATCATACGGGTTCGGCTGTCAGCAAGGTTCAGCTTACGAATGCGGCTACCAAGGCCTACATTTTCCCTCAGGTGGAGAATACGCCGCTGGATGATGCGGATTATACCACACTTACGGACAATGTGACCATTGCCAACGGTGAGACGAAAACGCTGTTCTTCTATACTGCCCCGAATTACTGTGTCTATAATGGCAATGTAACCACGCTCAACTTCACCGCCGGCAGCAAGACCGGTAAGGTGGAACTTGTGAATGATGTCCAGAGCGGTGACTGCAACCTGTATATGAACACCATTTATACCTACAACGTCGATCTGAAATAAGAATGAAAACAATGAGACACGCAAGCTATATCATACTGGGTCTCGCCGCTTCCCTGGCTGTCGTTTCCTGCGTCAAGGAAAATTTCATGGATCCTGCTCAGTCCGGGGATGCGATCAAGATGACCTCTTACCGCCAGCAGGTGTTCACTCGTGCCGACATCGACGATTTCGATTTTGCTGCCGGAACCAAGTACACGCTGTTTGCCGTTCAAAGCAAGGAAAATGCCGCTGATTACAAATGGATCACGGAAAAAGGTTTTGTGGATGCACAGCCCAAAGAGGGTGAGGAGAAAGTTACCAGTGGCATCCACGAGATTTCTTATGCCCCTGTTTCCCTGTTTACGGTGGGAGAAACCCTCGATTTCTACGGCCTCGTGTATAACGATCCCGCTGCCGCTGCTCCGGCCATTGACGGTACTGTCGCCGACAATGTCACCCCTACCGCGACCATTGGTGAGGATCAGGACCGCCTGGATGACCTGATGCATAGCAATACGGCTAAGAAGCGTACCTCTGCCGACGGTATCGTGACGATGCCTTTCGAGCATGCCCTGGCCGCCGTCAATTTCGTGATTGCCAAGCAGGACGAATCCAACGACGAAGAACAGGACATCCAGCTGACCGGAGTCAAGGTGACGGAAATCCGTCTTGACAATGTCGCAGAAGAGGCATCCATCAATGTCGTGGATGGCAAATGGAACTGGGTCGCCGGCAAAGTGGGTTCCCGCGTCGTGTACAGCGGCGAGGCGAAAGCCATCGATACCATGATTCAACCCATTGGAGATAAGGATGTCCTTATCTTCCCGAACGATGATTATGTCGATTCCAACAATAAGTACGACGCGTCGCAGCCTTACAAGTACTACAATGCCGCCAATGACGAAAGTGCCAGCAAGGGTGAGCAGATCATCGTGTCCGTCAAGTTGGAAGGTCTGGTCCAGTACGACGCGCATGACGGCTATATTCCGATGAACAAGACGCTGAAGAATGGTGATGTCATCGAGCAAGGCGCCGGCGAGCTTCATTTCCCGGTCCGTGTCTATAATGAGACCACCGGTGAGGATGACGGTCCGTTGCATTTCCTTCGGAATCACAAGTATACGCTGTCCATTTTCGTGATGCGCGACAATGTCCGTATTGTTGCGGTTTCCCCGCAGGTTTACGAATGGGTGGATGTGACGCTGGATCCGGTCGCCGATCCTACGCATGTTGCGACACTCGGCCAGCCGATCACCATCGGAACCACGGTCTGGATGGACCGTAACATCGGCGCCACCTCCGCTGACTGCCAGCACGACTGGTGGCACACGGTCGGCTACTACTACGAGTATGCCCGTAACATCCCGTTCATCCTGGATGTGGATCTTGCCAAAGATAACTACTACGTTCCGGACAAGTATATCAACACGAGAAAGAGTGGTAATCCCCGGGAAGCGAACGACCAGCATTTCCTGTGCTACAAGACTGGGTCCAAGAAAGACCAGCCTGTCCTGGGTAATCCTAACGTCGCCAGGGCCTACTCTGACTATCTTGTCTATACGTACGACCAGAACGGCAACAAGGTAAGCAAGTTCGACACAAAGATGCTCTTCCAGTATGCGGGGTATATCAGGAATGGCAGCGCTGAGCACAATGGCCAGTATGTGGCCATTAATCCTGGCGATAAAGGCTCCTATGCTTACATCGCGACAAGTCAGAACGATGTGGGGCGTAGCGGCAGTCAGGAGAGTTGGTGTGATTTCGTAGAGAATACCCATATCCGTAATTATTGGTATACGGTCGATAACCAGCCCGCCCCGAAGGGATGGCGTCTGCCCACCGCGAAGGATGTGTACACCATCATGCCGGAGAACAGTTTCCACTGGTTCTATGACGGTAATCGTTTCCGCCAGGTTGGCGTTGCTGAGACGAGACATACCACGGGTCCTGCGCTTGAGAGTGCCGGTGACTATGTTTACCAGTATTTCTACGGCAATTTCGAAGTGGACAAGTCTGCTCCCAAGACCCAGGCATGGAGCAAGCCGAAGTATAAGGGTAGCGGCCCCTCCGATCCTTACCAGACCCGTATCTACGGCATCAAGCATCAGGGTACTTCCAAGGCCTATCGGTATATGATCGAGACTCATAACAGTGATGAGCACAATCTTGGTTATGCCCGGGTGTATATCTATCCCGCCTCGGCTCAGGATAAGTTCAAGTCCGACAAGGCGGGACACGATGCCATCGGCGATGATGAAGCCAACAACAATCTTTATAGTTCGAATCCCCAGTGGAACCTTCACCAGTTCGATTGGGACCATCCGTCCACCTATATCGATTTCCCGTTCACCGGCTGCTTCAATGGTCATTACAAGCCTTACGGTGATAGTAATCCTCACATGTACCTGTCCCTCTTCGGCCGCGACATGAAGTACCGCCTGATGGAGACGATCCACATGACCGACAACTATTGCATGAAGCTCAGTAACGACGGTCTCGGCTTCGCCGGCACTTGGCACTCCACGACGGGTACTGTCCGTCTGGTCCGCGACCTGGAGATTCAGTAACCGTTTGAACTGCTCAATTCATTTTATACCAGGGAGGCCTGCCGGTCTCCCTGGTTTTTTGTTTGCCCGAAAAGCCGTATCTTTGCAGCATGAGCGACGTATTGAACGAGATTACTCCGCTGTCGGAGAAGGACTTCTTCTACATCGTGGAGCGGCACAAGACCGAATTCACCTATCCGGTACACCAGCACAAGGAGTTCGAGCTGAACTTCATCGAGGGCGGCGCCGGGGTGCGCCGCGTCGTGGGCGACAGCGTGGAGACGATCGGGGACTACGACCTCGTCCTCGTGGGCAGTGACGACCTGGAGCACGCCTGGGAACAGGGGGACTGCCAGTCCAAGGACATCCGCGAGATCACGATCCAGTTCCCACGCGACATGTTCTCGCCGGAGCAGTTGGAGAAGAACCAGTTCGCCGCCATCCGGCGGATGCTGCAGCAGGCGGAGCACGGCCTGGCTTTCCCGGTGTCCACCATCGTGAAGGTGTATCACCTCATCGACACGCTGCCTTCGCAGAAGGACCGTTTCCGGCAATTTCTGCAGTTCCTGCTGCTGCTGAACGAGCTGGCCTCGTCGGAGGGCGCGAGGGTGCTGGCAAGCACTTCTTTCGCGCACGCGGCGAGGAGTTCGGAAAGCCGGCGCATCCTGAAGGTGAAGCAGTACATCGACGAGCATTATACGGAAACCGTCCACCTGGCGGACCTCGCGGACATGGTGGGCATGAGCCCGTCGGCCTTCAGCCGCTTCTTCAAGCTGCGCACCGGGCGGACGCTGTCGGACTATCTGATCGACATCAAGCTCGGCAATGCGGCCCGGATGCTCGTGGATACGACCCGGAACGTGTCCGAGATCTGCTACGAATGCGGCTTCAACAACCTGTCCAATTTCAACCGGATCTTCAAGGCCAAGCGCGGGGTGACTCCCCGGGATTTCCGGGCGATGTACAAGAAGAACAAGGTGATTGTCTGAGCGGATTCAGGGAATCTGCCGCACTTGCACCGGATCGGAGAGCAGGATGTCCTCAAGTTGTTTTGGACTCCAGCTCACTTCGCCGGTGGTAAACTCCGGAACATTGTAGGATTTGAACAGGCGGCGGTTCTGTTCCGGATCTTTCTGCGGCAGCAGGAAGGGTTTCGTTCCCCGCCCGTTTTCGTCGATATGGGAGAAATACAGGCGCGTATAGGAACCGTCGTCCCGGCGGGAAGTGAAAACGATCCACCGGGAATTCGAACTCCAGGCCTTGAAACTCTCCGACTGGTCGGAATTGATCTCGTCCATCGGCCGGGTTTCCCCGGTGGCCAGGTCCGTCATGTAGATGTCTCCGGAAGTGTGCCAGACGTGGAACGAACCATAGTTTCCTACCCCGCACAGCAGGAAGCGGCCGTCGGGTGAGGGTCGCGGCGTGACGGCGCTGAGGCTGTCGGCCACCGCATCGAAGACCAGCCGGGGCGACCCGAATTCCCGCGTCCCGGGGTCGAAATCCAGAGAATAGATGTTGTACCGGATGTGGTCCGTATGCAGGAACGCGTCGGTGGCGGGGTTCGCGCCCCAGTCAGGAAGGTAGGAAGACGCATAATAAAGCGTTTTCCCATCTGCGGACCAGTAAGGGAAAGTTTCGTAGGAAAGGGAGTCATGCACGATATAACTCACCTGATCCTGCTCTACGTCATACAGGATGAGGTCCGACGCCGAATCGTACACTTCGACTTTCTGCCGGTCGGTGCTGCGGAAGCCCTGTATGGTCTTGTTGACCGAATAGGCGATCAGCGGCTCGGCGGGATGCCAGGAGGGATACACGGCGTTGGAGATGAGGTCGCCGGTCTTGAAAGCCACCTTCTTGCCCCGTTCCCCGGTGACGACGACGGTTCCGGCCGAAGATTCCCGCGCGTGGAACTGGAAGTTGTCCGGACCATAATTCTGGAAGGAGTGGCAGTTGATGCATTGCTGTTCCACCCGGCCGCTGATGAGCTGGTTGTTGTAGAGGTCCCGCTTGCGGAAGGACGTCAGGTTCCGCTGCTGCAGGACGATGCTCCCGTAGCTGGAATAGCCGGGCTCGATGAGCCGGTAAGTCACGTAGGGATCGATGTCATCGGCCGATACTTCCATCCGGAAATCCGGAAGGTGGAGCCACTTCCCGTCGCGCCGGACATACACGGTCCCCTGGATCGCACTGCCCCGGGCGCTGGCAGTCAAACGCTTCCAGGCCTTTTCCGGGATGCGGATTTCCGGTCCCCGGAGGACAAGCTCTCCGCTCGGGGCGGAAAGCACGGCCACGCAGGCGTCGGCCGGATTGAGGACGTTGAAATTCAGCGGGGCGATGTTGCCGGGAATGACGATGTCCGTATAGTCCGGATAAAGTGCGGGCGCCTCCTCGGCCGGCGAGGCCTCCTGCCAGCCGCTCGGAGTGCAGGCGGCGGAAAGCAGCAGCGCCGGCAAGAGCATCCATAGTCCATATCGTCTCATCTGCGCGGATCGATGTCTGTAAACAAGTAATAATACCAATAAGTCCCCTTGTAACGGGGAGCGAACCATTCTTTCTTCTTTTCCTTCGAGCTGGAGCTCCGGGCATAGTCCGCGTCGGAACTGAACTTGGAGAAGCGCTGGAGTACGGATTCCTTATCCGCCAATGCCGCTTCGACCGCCATCTCCAATTCGGGATCGCCCATCTCGCTGGCAAAGAGCAAGGCTCCTTCCGCCAAGGCGGTGCCGATGGGCGCCCCCGGGTTCTTTTCGAAGCGGTCGATCAGGCAGTACAAGGATTTATTCGCGTCTTTCTGGATGAGATAGAACGCTTCCTGCCATTTGAACACGGATTCATTGACATAGTCCGGGTTCGAAAAATGGGAGAAAAGCATCTGCTGCAAGGGACCGAAGCCTTCAAATGCCATCGGGGAGTACTGGAGCAGGGGGCGCAGGCGCTGGAATTCCGGATCGGCGTCCATCAGGGCCGGGTTGTCCAGGAACGCCCGGTATCTGCGCACCCATTTTCCCTCGAACCAGTTGGCGTCCACCATGTCCAGGTACTTCCGGGCCAGCTCGTATTCACCGCTGACCAGCGCGGTCCTGGCCTGGTATTCATAGTAATGGATGCACTTTGAGAAAGTGGAGGAATTCTCCATGGCCAGGCGGTCGCACGAGTTGAGCATGCCGCAATAATACAGGACGGGAACTGCGCAAATGTTGGAGAGCGGGAGAGGGGCTCTCGTGTGCTGCGGAGCATCTCCGTCCGGGAATTGGAACATCTTCTCCAGCAGGGAACCCTGCTGGTAGAGGGCCACATTGCGATAGAGGACATGGACGCGGTTGGGATCCTGTTCTTTCCTGGCCAGCTTCAGGACTTGGTCCCAATCCTGTTCGGACACGGCCCGTTCCATCGCCAGGACCGTATGGAAGCCCCGGTCCCAGCAGGAACCTCCGAGAACGGTCAGGATCGTGGCGCCCAGGAGCGCCGGCACCACAAATCGGCCCGCTTTCCCGAGGAAGCAGAGCGCGACCATGGCGGCGGCGGTTAAGATCAGGGGAACCAGACAGATGAAATTGTCCAGGAATTCCATATAGGGAAGGGCGGCGACGTATACGTATTGCCGATGGATTCTCGGGAATATCCAAGGCTGTTCCCGGCACAGCCATAGAACGGCCGCTCCCGCCAGGAGCGCCACGGCCAGTTCCAGGAAGCCGCGTTTCCCTTCCCGAAGGGCGAGCATCCCCATCAAGAGCGCGGCCAGCAGCGCGAAAGCGCCGAACAGCGGATAGCCGGCCAACACGGCGACCGCCACGAACAGCGGGCCGGTGCGCTTCCTCAGGAACCCCTTCCGATAAAGCAGGACCAGGGCCGATGTGACGCAAAACCCCAGCACCTGCGAGTACATGAGCCCATAGGTTCTGAACAGGTAGATGGAATAGTCCATCCGCGTGATGAACAGCAGAAGGAACAGGGAGGGAAGGGTGGAGAGCCAGGCGGCCCTCCCTTCCAGGCCGAAAGCTTTCTCGGTGAGGAAGGTGAGCAGGCACATCAAGAGTGCGAAAATAGCCGCCCCCAGCACGGGATAGTGACAGAATTGCGTCAGGAACGCGCCGGTGAGGGCGAGGATGCCTCCGGGCTGCTCGAAGAAGGTGCGCAGCCAGTCTCCCTTGGGGCAAAAGAGGGAATACTGATTCAGATGATACAGCAATCCTGTCTTGAACAGGACCAGGAACAGGAATCCGAACAATCCGGAAAAGAGAATGTGTTTGCAGGATTTCAGCATGTCTTATTACAAAAATAAGAAAATGGGGCGAGAATTCAAAACCGGCTGGCAAACTGTTTGTGTAAGATTTTTTTCCTATCTTTGTAAGTTGACAAATGAAAGCTTTACGTAAAATAGGACTTGTCCTGGCGCTCGTGGCCGCTCTTTTCGCGGTCTCCGGCTGCGCCGTGACCAAGATCCGGGAGATCCGGATGACTTCCGTGGGCGTGAAATACGTCGTCCCCACGTCGTCCCGTTCCCTGGATGCCGTCCTGCTGCTCGGAATCGACAATCCTTCGATTTCCTTCACGGCGCAGGACGTTTCCGGCGTGGTGATGCAGTATGGCCGCGAGCTCGCCCGCTTCACCGCCGGACAGCTTCCGGTGCAGGCCAAGAGCGTGCAGGTGTACGAGCTGCCCTGCACGGTCGCTCTGTCGGAAAAGGTTTCATTGCTGGACCTCCTTGCCATCGCCGCCCGCCGGTCGATGGAAGGGATGACGGTCGATGTGCAACTCCGGGTGAGCCTGAAAGGGGGGAAGGGGACGGTCCTGTCCTTCAAGGGGCTCGACCTGGCCCAATTCAGTCAATAGGATATGAAGAGATTTTTGATCATAGCAATCCTCGCGCTCCTGCCGTGCCTGACGCTGCGGGCGCAGGAATATCGGGTGGACAACGGCCCTTCGCAGGTGGATTCCTCGCTCGTGGGCCGCAGTGTGCTGTCGGTGTTGGGCTCCGGCGTGTCCGTGAACCAGAGCCGGTCGATGCGCTCCGCCCTCGACAACTATGTCGCCAACAATGCGTCCAAGAAGCTCTCCGGCTTCCGCATCCGCGTCTATTTCGACAATGGCCAGAGCGCCCGCACGCGTTCCGAGGCCATCGCCCGGTCCATCTCCAACGCCTACCCCGGCATCGGCGTGTACCGGACTTTCGAGAGCCCCAATTTCAAGGTGTGCGTGGGCGACTTCCGCACGAAGGACGAGGCGCTGAAGATCTACCACTCGCTCAAGGCGACGTATCCCACGGCCATCATCCTCAAGGAGACCATCAACTATCCGCGCTAGCGTATGCCCACGGTCAAACAAGGACTTGAACAGAAGCTGCAGCAGAAGCTCTCGCCGCTCCAGATCCAGACCATCAAGCTGATCGAGATGCCGGTGCAGGCCCTGGAGCAGCATGTCCGCGAGGTGCTGAACGACAACCCGGTCATCGACGACACCCCCGCCTCCGGCGGCGATTCGGACGAGCCCCGGGACATGTCCATCTCCGAGGTCGAGGACCGCGAAAACAGCGGCGGCTCCCTGGAGGAGAACTACAACTCCTACTCGGACGACGACGACCCCACCCCGTACTACAACCGTTCCGTGAACAACTGGGGCAAGGACGAGCGCCCCGAGTACAATACCTTCTCCGTCAAGCAAAGCTTCACCCAGAGCCTCCAGGAGCAGCTGGGCTACCGGAACCTGACCGAGCACCAGCGGGCCGTGGCCAACTTCATCATCGGCAGCCTGGACGACGACGGCTATCTCCGCCGTGACATCGAATCCCTGGTGGACGACCTGGCCTTCCGCGCCGGCATCACCACCGATGCGGAAGAGGTGGAGGCGATGCTGAAGGTCATCCAGCAGTTCGAACCTTCCGGCGTGGGCGCGCGTGACCTCCGCGAGTGCCTGCTCATCCAGCTGGAGGACAAGAAGCAGACGCCGGCCGTGGCCAACGCCGTCCGCATCCTCCGCGACGGGTTCAACGAGTTCAAGGGCCGCCAGTTCCCGAAGCTGATGAACCGCTTCCACCTGGACGCGGACCAGCTCAAGGCCGTCCTGGACGAGATCAAGAAGCTGAATCCTTCCCCCGGCGGCCAGATCGACGACAGCTACGCGGACCAGGCCCAGCAGATCGTCCCCGACTTCCGGCTGGACTATGAGAACGGGGAACTGATCCTGTCCATGCCGCGCTTCTCCATCCCGGAGCTCCGCATCAACCGCCGCTACGCCGAGATCATGGAGAACGGCAAATACTCCACGGACCGCTCCCAGAAGGACGCCGCCACGTTCGTGGGCCAGAAGATCGCCGCCGCGAAGTGGTTCATCGAGGCCCTCCGCCAGCGCCAGAACACCCTGGAAAGCACGATGCGGGCCATCATCGAGTACCAGCACGACTATTTCATCGACGGGGACGAATCCTCGCTCAAACCGATGGTCCTGAAGGACATCGCCGAGCGCACCGGCTTCGACATCTCCACCATCTCCCGCGTGGTGAACAGCAAGTGGATCGAGACGCACTTCGGCGTATTCCCGCTCAAGTACTTCTTCTCCGAAGGCCTCGAAAACAGCGAGGGCGAGGAAGTCTCCACCCGCGAGATCAAGAAGGTCCTCCGCGACCTCGTGGACAACGAGGACAAGCACAACCCCCTCACCGACGACGACCTGGTGGACGCCCTCACCGAGAAGGGCTACAAAGTCGCCCGCCGCACCATCGCCAAATACCGCGCCCAGCTGGACATCCCCAAGGCCCGCCTGCGGAGGGAACTCTGAGGTGGTCGATCGGGGCGGCCCTGCCCCCTGGGCCTGTCGAAGGACTGACATTCCCGGCACCGACCTGGAATCTCTGCGCATAAAAGTGCAAAACCCATTGAATTACACTTATTTTCCCATTTTCTGGCGAGATAAGTGCAAAGCAGTTCATTCTGCACTTTTCCTTCTTGCTGGGAATAAATCAAGGGCGAAACCGACCGGTTTCGCCCTTGATGTTTGATCGTAACTCGCTTAGAACACCAGCAGGAACAGGCCGGCGGCCAGGCAGGCGCCCAGCATCGGGCCGGCGACGGGGACCCAGCTGTAGTTCCAGCCGCTGTCGCGCTTGCCCGGGATGGGCAGGATGGCGTGGGCGCAGCGCGGGCTGAGGTCGCGCGCCGGGTTCATCGCGTAGCCGGTGGTTCCGCCGAGGGACATGCCCAGGGCCATGATCAGGCAGGTGACCGGCCAGGCGCCGATGGCGCCGGTGGAAGCGGCCGTCCCGCCCACCTGGAAGGCGTTGCCCTCGAAGCCGATGGCCAGGATGATGAACACCAGGAGCGTGGTGGCAATCAGTTCGGAGAGGAAGTTCCGCCAGGGATTCCAGATGGCCGGCATCGTGCAGAAGGTGCCAAGCATGGTGTCAGGCTCGTCGGACGTGGCCTTGTAGTGGTCCTTGTAGAACACATAGACCAGCAGGGCGCCCACGAAACCGCCCAGCATCTGGGCCACGATGTAGCCGAGGACCTGGCCCCAGGCGAACTTGCCGGCGATGGCGAGGCCCAGGGTGACGGCCGGATTCAGGTGTGCGCCGGAGACGGGACCGGCGACGAGCACGCCCATCATCACGGCGAGGCCCCACGCGAGGGCGATCACCACCCATCCGCCGCCTTTCGCCTTGGACTTGTTGAGGGAACAGGCGGCGCAGACGCCGTCACCGAACAGCACCAGGACGAGGGTGCCGATGAACTCGAAGATGTATGCTTTTTCCATAGTGAGAAGTTTATTTGCTGAGGGTTCTCGAAATGGCGTCGGCCCAGCCGGCCTTGAGGGCGGCGGTGTCGGCGCCGGAGGGCGTGAAGACGTGCTCCGCCTGCCACTGGGCCTTGATCTCGTCCAGAGAGGACCAGAAGCCGACGGCGAGGCCCGCGAGGTAGCAGGCGCCCATCGCCGTGGTCTCGGTGACCTTCGGGCGAATGACCGAGGTGTCCAGGACATCGGCCTGGAACTGCATCATCAGGTTGTTGCGGGAGGCGCCGCCGTCCACCTTCAGCTCGGAGAGCTTCACGCCGGCGTCCTTCTCCATCGCCCCGACGATGTCCATCGTCTGGAAGGCGATGCCTTCGAGGGCCGCGCGGGCGATGTGGGCCGCCGTGGTGCCGCGGGTGATGCCGCAGATGGTGCCGTGGGCATACTGGTCCCAGTAGGGGGCGCCCATGCCGGTGAGGGCCGGGACGAAGTACACGCCGCCGTTGTCCGGGACCGTCGACGCCAGGGCCTCGATCTCGGAGGAACTCCGGATGATGCCGAGGCCGTCGCGGAGCCACTGGACGACGGAGCCGCCCACGAAGATGGAGCCTTCCAGGGCGTAATTGACCTTGTCGCCGATCTTCCAGGCCACGGTGGTGAGGAGGTTGTTGCGGGAGAGGATGGGCTTTTCGCCCGTGTTCATCAGGAGGAAGCAGCCGGTGCCGTAGGTGTTCTTCACGGAGCCGGGCTCGGTGCACATCTGGCCGAAGAGGGCGGCCTGCTGGTCGCCGGCGATGCCGCCGATGGGCACTTCATGGGCGAAGATCGTGGTCTTGGTGACGCCGTACACCTCGGAGCTGGAGCGGACTTCCGGCATCATGGACGCGGGCACGTCCAACAGCTCCAGGAGCTCCTTGTCCCATTCCAGGGTGTTGATGTTGAACAGCATCGTCCGGGAGGCGTTGGAGACGTCGGTCACGTGGACCTCGCCGCGGGTGAGCTGCCAGACGAGCCAGCTGTCCACGGTACCGAAGCGGAGCTTGCCCGCATTGGCCTTTTCCCGGGCCCCTGGGACATTATCGAGGATCCAGCGGATCTTGGTACCGGAGAAGTAGGCGTCGATGATCAGGCCCGTTTTTTCGCGGATGAAATCGGCCTTGTCGCGGAGGGTGTCGCAGAACTCGGAGGTGCGGCGGTCCTGCCAGACGATGGCGTTGTACACCGGCTCGCCGGTTTCCGCGTCCCACACGATGGTGGTCTCGCGCTGGTTGGTGATGCCGATGCCGGCGATGTCCTTGCCGTTGATGCCGATCTTGGTGATGGCCTCGGCGATAACGGCGGCCTCGGAAGACCAGATTTCCTTCGGGTTGTGCTCGACCCAGCCCGGTTTCGGGAAATACTGGGTGAACTCCAGCTGGGCGGTGGAGCGGATGTTGCCTTCGTGGTCGAAGACGATGGCCCGGGAAGAGCTGGTTCCCTGGTCCAGGGCCAGAATGAATTGTTCCATAATTATGTGGTTTCGATCAATTGGCAGATGAGGGTGGCGCTGGTGCAGTCGACGACCTGGACATCGACATACTCGCCGGTGCGGTGGCCGCCGCCGGGGAAGACGCACATCTTGCTGTTGGAGGCGCGGCCGCACAGGTCGTCGGGGTTCCGCTTGGACGGGCCCTCGACCAGGACGGTAAAGCGCTTGCCGATGTCCCTCCGGTAGCTCTCGAGGGACTTCCGGTTCTGCAGGTCGATGATCTCGTTCAGGCGGCGGGTCTTCACCTCCGGCGGAACGTCGTCGGGATAGTTCCGGGCGGCGAGGGTGCCGGGGCGCTCCGAATAGGCGAACATGAAGGCCCAGTCGAAGCCGACCTCCTCCATGAGGCTCATCGTCGCGGCGTGGTCCTCCTCCGTCTCGGAGCAGAAGCCGGCGATGACGTCGGTCGTGAGGCCGCAGTCGGGCATCACGCTGCGGATCTTGGCGACCCGCTCCAGATACCACTCGCGGTCATATTTCCGGCGCATCTTCTCCAGCATCCGGGAGCTGCCGGACTGCACGGGAAGGTGGATGTGCTTGCAGATATTGTCGTACGCGGCCATCGTTTCGATGACTTCGTCGCTGATGTCCTTCGGATGGGAAGTGGCGAAACGGACCCGCAGCTCGGGGCTCACCGAGGCGACGCGCCGGAGCAGTTCCGCGAAGTTCACGGTCTCGTCGGCCGTCTTCCACAGGTAGCTGTCCACGTTCTGGCCCAGCAGCGTCACTTCCTTGTAGCCCTTCTGGAACACGTCGCACGCCTCGCGCACGATGGAGTGCGCGTCGCGCGAGCGTTCTGCGCCGCGGGTATAAGGCACCACGCAGTAGGAGCAGACGTTATTGCACCCGCGCATGATGGAGATGAAGGCGCTTACGCCGTTCTTGTCCGTCCGGACCGGGGTGATGTCCGCGTAGGTTTCGTCACGGGAAAGGAGAACGTCGATCTGCGGCTGGTCCGGCGTGATGGCCCGCAGCAGCCGCGGCAGCGACCGGTAGGCGTCCGGGCCCACGACCAGGTCCACCTTCCGCGTGTCCAGCAGCTTGTCTTTCAGGCGCTCCGCCATGCAGCCCACGATGCCCACCACGACGCCCGGGCGCCGCTTGCGCTGCAGGTTGAACTGCTCGATCCGGCCCCAGATCCGCTGCTCCGCATTGTCGCGGACGGAACACGTGTTCGCCATGACGAGGTCCGCCTCCTCCATCGACTCCGTCCTTTCATACCCCTCTCCCGCCAGGATGGAGAAGATGACCTCCGTGTCGTTCACGTTCATCTGGCACCCGTATGTCTCTATGTAGGCTTTCTTCATAGTACACAAAGATAATCATTTTCCCGGACGGCTTTGCTCCGTCCCCGCGAAAAAAGTGTAAAATGCCTCTGTTGGCACAGATTCTGGCTCGGAGGCAGGAGAAAAGTGTGAAACCGGAATTACCACACTTTTTTTGATCAGATTGCGCGAATGAAGTGTAAAACGGCTGTTTCTGCACTTATTCAGAGAACAGGACTATCTTTTTTTGGCTGTTAGTGGAAACATTGCATCGACAGCCCTTGGGTCCAGCTGCGCAATCCGGGCAACCTGGCCGTTGGAGGCGCCCCATTTGTTCTTGAGCAAGATTCCCAACTCTTTCCGTTGCAGGAGTGACAACTCCTTCACACTGTCACGTCCATACTCCGACCGGCTCAGTTGCTGGGCCGTGACGAACAGTTCGTCATCATTCAGGTTGGGCTTTTCGCCCATTCGCACAGAGGTCTCGACCTGCGCCTCCACATTCTTGAGCACCCACCAGGTAAACTTTCGCGCACTGGGAAACAGCTGTTCCACGAGTTTGTAGTTTACGAAACTCTCCGCGGCAATCATCCCTTCCCGGACCCGAAACTGTGAATCCAGAATGGGGTTCGTCATCCGGGTCATACTCCTCTTCTCTTTGTAACTCAGTTCGTTTACGCTCTTGGAAGACAGGCTGCCCAAGAGCGGATTGAAGTAAAGAAAGCCACTGCACCAGGGATAAGCGAAAGGGTTTACATCAGTCCGGGCGACATAAGGGTTCCGGATGACGTAGGCAATTTCATTCCGAAATTGGGTCAGGCTGCTGATGGCCGGCGTATCCGGATCCACATTGACGGCATTCAGTATACCCGGCCTTCCCCTTCGCGCGAAGTAGTTCGACAGCCTTTTCTTCAGGCGATGGAAGAAGGCCAGGCCGTCGACCAGCTCGCCCCGGATGATGAAGTGGAAATGATTGCTCATCAATGCGAATGCGAGAATGTCAATATGGAACTCCTTCGCAGTGACGGCCATCAAGTTGAAGGCAATCCTCCTCTCCTCATCACATTCAAAGATAAGCCCGTCCTCGAGCGGCTTCGTGCTGAGATGGTAAAAAGGGCCGGACTCGCGGAACAACTGTTCCTGCATCCATTCGATCTGCCGCTCAGTCGGAGGCGGCCATTTGACGTACTGTTCCATCGCTGCAAAACTGACTGTTCTCCCACAAACTTAGGCAATTCAATCCGGTCAGCAAGCGGTTCGGACGTTGTTTCAGTACGTTTTTTATGATTCTTATGATTCTTTGCGCTTTTCTTACGATTCTCATCGCTGGCTAGAGGAAAATTCAGCCCGGAATACTCCCCTTGACCGATCAATCGGCCATAAGGACGGTCTATCTTGCCCTTATTCTGGCCGAGAGTGCGGAGATAAGTGTGAAACGGGTCGATTCACCCTTATTTTAGCCAGCGGCACAGGAAAAAGTGCGAATCGGGTCAATCTGCACTTTTTGGGGGCGGGGGCAGAAAAAAAAGTGTAAAACGGGGTGTTTTACACTTTTAGGACGGGTTTTGGGAGCAGGAGCCTCAGAGTTTGTCGCCGAAGGCGAGGTCGCCGGCGTCGCCGAGGCCGGGGACGATGTAGCTGTGGCTGGTGAGCTCTTCGTCGACGGCGGCGACCCAGAGGGTGACTTCGTCGCCGAAGATCTTGGAGAGATGGTCCACGGCGTAGGTGCTGGCGATGGGGCAGACCAGGTGGATGGCGATGGGCTCGCCGCCTTCCTGGCGGAGCTTGTCGATGGCGACCTCGATGGAGGAGCCGGTGGCGAGCATCGTGTCGGCCAGGATGAGGGTCTTGCCCTCGAGGGACGGGGTGGTGCAGTAGTCCGCCCGGATCTCGAAGTAGTCGCCGGCGCCGTACTTGCGGAAGGCCGCAAGGAAGGCGGTTTCGGCGTGGTCGAAGAAGTTGAAGACGCCCTTCTGGAGCGGCAGGCCGGCCCGGAGGATCGTGGAGATCACGAGGGCGGTGTCGCAGGTCGCGACGCGGGCGATGCCGAGGGGCGTAGCGACGTCTTTCTCGCTGTAAGTGAGTTCCTTGGAGATCTCATAGGCAAAGATTTCGCCGACGCGTTCGAGGTTGGTCCGGAAACGGAGACGGTCTTTCTGGATGGTGGCATCCCGCATCTCTGCGATGAAATTGTTGAGAACGGAAGGGTTCTCACCGAGATTGACGACTTTCATGGGGTTTCGAATTAATATCCGAAATACAAATATAGGAATTTATTCCGATTTGCAAACCCTTTCGTCCTGGAATGAGTAGTACGCGCCGTCCGCGATGATGACGTGGTCGAAGAGGGAGATGTCGAAGGCCTTGAGCGCCAGTTGCAGGGACCGCGTGGCCTTGAGGTCGGACTCTCCGGGGAGGGGAGAGCCCGAAGGGTGGTTGTGGACGAGGATGACGGCTTTCGCCTGCTCGTCCAGCACCCGGCGCAGGATCTGCTTGTTGTCGATGAGCGTGCAGTCGGCCGTGCCGGAGGTGAGTTTCTCCTTGCCGGTGACCACGTTGGCCCGGTTGAGGTACAGCGCCCAGCATTCCTCGTGGTCCAGTCCCTTCAGGATGGGCAGCATCATGTCCACCACGTCCTCCGGGCCGTTCACCGTGGGCTGCCGGGCCGCGGCCTCCGCCAGGTACCGCCGCCCCAGTTCCAGGGCGGCGGCGATGGCGACGGCCCGCGCCTGCCCGACGCCCCGCTGCCGCATCAGCTGCTTCGCCGGCCGCCGGCACAGCTCGGAGAGCCGTCCGCCGGCGGACGACAGCAGCTCCTGCGCCACGCTCACGGCGTTCGCGCCCGGCACGCCCGACCCGATGAATATCGCCAACAACTCCGCATTTCCCAGCGCGCCCGGCCCCTTGAGGAGAAGCTTCTCCCGGGGCCGCTCTTCCGTATTCCAATCCTTCAGTCTCATGGCCCCAAAGATAAGGCGCCAAAACGAAAAACAACACCCGTTTTCGCAAACAGGTGTTGTTTCACTATGTATTTTATCGGTTTCTTACTGGATGAAGGCGACGATTTCGTTCTTCGCGACATTGTCACCCTGCTTGCCCACGACCGCGACGATGCGGCCGTCCACGGCGGCGACCACCTCCTCCATGCCGTACCAGGCCTGTACGTGGCCGATCACCTGGCCCGCCTTGACAGCCGTTCCCACGGCCGGGGCGGCGGAGGCGTCGTCCACATCGACCTGCCACAGGAGCTGGCCCTTGACGGGAACCTGCACCGGGGTGGCCTTCGGGTACTTGGCGACGTACTCGTCCACGGAGAACTTGGGCATCTCCACGACGGGACGGGTGACCACGATGGGCGCGTTGGCCTTGGCCTTCAGGTCGGCCAGGTCCTTGTTGAAGCGCTCCTTGGCGATGCCGCTGCGGTAGTCGCGGTACTGGCGCTCGAACATGGCCATGTTCAGGAGTTCCTCGTCATCCTCGCCGCAGTCCCAGCCTTCTTCCTTCATCATCTGACGGAACTTCGGGAGCTCGTTGGGATACATGTCCTGCGGGTTGCCGGTGTAGAATTCCATGCCCTTTTCCTTCGCAAGGGCCACGATCTCCGGATCCAGCTTGCCGGGCAGCTTGCCCATCTTGCCCAGGATCATGCCCCAGGCGTCCTTGTCGATGGAAGACCAGCGCGGCTTGTCGTTGAGCATGTTGAACAGGTTCATCAGCGCGATGTTCTTCACGTACTGGCTGAACGGGGTCACGAGCGGCGGATAGCCGAGGCGCGGCCATACGTATTCGACCTCTTCGAAGAGCTTCACCATCAGGGTGTCCAGGGTCATCTCCGGACGGCCGTGGGAACGCTGGGCGGCGTTGATGGCGCCCTGGAAGTTACGCAGGTCGGCCATCATCGAACCCATCATGCCGCCGGGCAGGCCGCAGCCCACCAGCAGGGAGGACATCTGGGAATTGGCCGGAAGGATCCAGTAGC
Source organism: uncultured Bacteroidales bacterium (assembly GCA_900316955.1). GTDB lineage: Bacteria > Bacteroidota > Bacteroidia > Bacteroidales > UBA932 > Cryptobacteroides. The sequence continues at coordinate 57,382 of ONEX01000017.1, read as the reverse complement.
CCAGGAAGTCGTCGATGAACTCCTGCGTGAGGCGGCGGACCTCCATGTAGGCGTCCATGTTGATGTCCTTCACGAGGAAGCCGTCGGCCTTCATCATCTGCTGCATCGAGATCACGTCCGGATGGACCTTGCCCCAGGAGAGGGGTTCGACGGCGCAGTCCAGGTAGTCCGCGCCGGCGCGGGCCGCCTCCAGCATGGAAGCCGGGGAGAAGCCGGGGCCGGTGTGGCCGTGGTACTGGACCTTGATGTGCGGATGGTTCTTCTTGATGCCGGCCACGATCTGGCCGATCTCCGTCGGACGGCCGACGCCGGCCATGTCCTTGAGGCAGATCTCGTCAGTGCCGTATTCGACCAGCTTTTCCACCACGCCCAGATAGTATTCCACCGTGTGGACGGGGGAGTGGGTGATGGACAGGGCAGCCTGTGAAACCATGCCCGCCTTCTTCGCGTACTCGATGGAGAGCTTGAGGTTGCGGTGGTCGTTCAGGCCGCAGAAGGAGCGGGCGATGTCGGTGCCCTGCGCCTTCTTCACCTTGAACATCAGTTCGCGGACGTCCGCCGGAACGGGGTACATGCGGATGGCGTTGAGGCCGCGTTCCAGCATATGGGTCTGGATGCCCGCCTTGCGAAGGGGAGCCGTCCATTTGCGCACGGAGACGTTCGGGTTCTCGCCGTAGAGCAGGTTCACCTGCTCGAAGGCGCCGCCGTTGGTTTCCACGCGGTCGAAGCAACCCATGTCCACGATGGCCGGAGCCACCCGTACCAACTGGTCCACGCGCGGTTGATACCGGCCGGAACTCTGCCACATGTCCCTGTAAACCAGGGAGAACTTGATTTCACGTTTTGCCATATCAGAAATATCAGATGTTTTGTCTATTCAATCCACAAATATACGAAATTATTCCATTTCCCCTGCGAAAAATTCCGCCATCGCATCACGGATTTCGTAAAAACGCGGCGTATACTTCAGCGCGTCGTCCAGATGCATCCGGTGCCGGGGTTCCGGGACGGGATGGTGTTCCGCCCGCAGACCCAGCTCCAGGGCCTTTTCATAGACGGCGTGCGTCCCGTACATCGGGTCCGAAAAAAGTTTCCCGGCCCATCCGAGGGGATAGCCGTAGTCGTACGGCATCACCGGGTCGGCGACGGACTGGAAGGAAAGGATGGGCACCCGTGCGTTCTCCAGGACCGACAGGTCGTGGACGGAGCCCCAGAGGTTGGCGACGGCCCGGATGCGGAAATCCGCGGGCAACCGCCGCTTGACTTCCTGCATCGGCTTGTCCCCGTACAGCCGGAAGGCCAGGTTCAGGGCCGTCATGGCCCCGGCGCTCGTCCCGCACAGGAACACACGGTCCGGGTCGATGCGGAGGTCTTCCCGTCCCAGCAGGTATGCGAGGGCGGCGTCGGCGTCTTCCAGCGCCCGGTATTCCGCTTGCCGGATCTCCTTCTTGACCGCATGGAACCCCAGCCGGTAGTCGATGGAAACCGCCACATAGCCCAGCGAGGCGAAATACTGCCCCCATCCTTTCTGGCCGGGCTCGCTTTTGTTGCCGATGAAAAAGGATCCGCCGTGCATCATCAGCAGCAGCGGCCGTCTGGCCGAAGGATCGTCCCCGGCCGGCGCATAGATGTCCATCTCCAGGGTGACGGGCTTCGGGATCCCGCAGTGGAACATCAGCTTGAGGGTGGCTTTCTTGTCCCCGATGGGGGCGTGGGTGTAATAGCCCGGGGCGGTGGCATAAGGAACATCCTTCTCCACCTTCACTTGATAGGCGGGCGTCGTGAAGGGAAGGACCATGGCTACGATCAGACAGAACAGGCTCATCATCAGAAGGATGCCGCCAACCGCAGGCCGAACCGGGTGGTATTCTCGATCTTTTCCTCCAGCTCCTCCGGCGTCGCGTAGTCCAGGTTCCACGCGGCCACGGTCAGGACCGTGCCCAGGTCCCAAAGCTCAGACAGGGCGTGCAGGTAGCTGGATCCCTGCTCACGAGCGTCGCCAGTGGGAATGTTCATCCCGCGCGTGGTGATGTACATCACCTTCTCGCACTTGCACTTGCCCACGCAGGTGCGGCCGTTGTCCATGAAGGTGACGTCGTACAGGGAAACGTGCTCGAAAAACACCTTCACCACGGCCGGGAAGCTCATGTCCCAGAACGGCGCCGCGACCACGAGGCGGTCCGCCTCGGCGATGGTCCGGGCGGCCTCCAGGGCCCAGGCGGGGACGATTCCCGCCGCCCGCTGCGCATAGGTCTCGGACGTCAGCGGCTCCATGGGCATTTTCGTGAGGTCGAACCTCGTTATCTCATACCGCTTGGCGAGCTCCTCGAGGATGGGCTCCGCAATCCTTCTCGTCCGGGATTCCTCCCCCCGGATGCACGCGTCGATCACGACCAGTTTCTTCATGGCAATCAATCTTTTCTGCAAATATAGCGAAAAAAAACGCCCCCGGAAAACTCCGGGAGCGCTTCTGGGTGGATGATGGGGCTCGAACCCACGACACTCGGAACCACAATCCGATGCTCTACCAGCTGAACTACATCCACCATGTAATGGACTGCAAAGGTACGAAAAAAATCGTTCCCTGCAAGGGATGGACGCAAAAAAATCAGTCTGCGGACGGAGGAAGGTAGGAACCCTTCTTCTCCAGCAGGGTCAGGGGGCCGCCCTCCATCGTGTACGAGGTCCATTGGAGAAGGACGGGAACCGGACGGATTGGCTTCTGTCCGGCGGCCTGGGCGGCCTGGTCCAGGGACAGGACGGGCTCGTACATGGGAACGCACAGGAAGATGCTCAGGGGCTTGGTCCCGGTCGTCTCGTCCTGGGAGCCGTCATGGCCGATCCTGAGGGTGAGGCCTTTCTCGTCGGCCGTATAGGCGGCGGAGAAGGTGTGCTTTTCAGGGTCTTTCCCCTCGAAAGTGGCCAGGATATTCAGGTATTCGCTGCTGAACCAGGCGTCCGTGATCTCAAGCGGGGAGCCGCTGGGGTCCGCCGGCAGGGAACGGGCGTGTTCGGGCTGCAGGATGCCGGCGTCCAGCAGGCCCAGGAGGTCGATGCTGATATGGGCCGGATCCGTGAAGGGCTGGGTCTGGTAGGAGATCAGCACCCGGCGGGTGGAGGAGACGTCGTATTTCCCCTCGTTGCCGGCGACGGTCATTTTCGTGCCGTTGTCGGACGTGAACACGCCGCCGCCGAGGGTGCCGGCCTCGATGCCGGAATAGGTGTAGGAGTCCTGCTTCTTGCATCCGGCCGCGAGGACGAGGACGGAGCAGAGGACGAGAATCAGTCTTTTCATACGGTTTTGGACTTGCGGGTAGGCCGGGCGATGAGCTGGATGTCGATGTCCTCGACGGTGAATCCCCGGAACTTGCGCCGCTTCAGGTGCGCCTGCACGAGCTCGGCCAGTTCGTCGTCGAAGATGTCGCGGAACCGGTGGTTCTCCTTGTCGTACAGGTGCATGTGGCGGAAGCTGTTGATGTCGAAATACATCTTGTTGTTGCTGCTGAGACGGCGGCTGTAGATCTTGAGGTCCGCCAGCTGCGACAGGATGTTATAGACCGAGGCCACCGTGACCTTCACGATGCCCCGGCGGGCGATCTCTTCCGTGACCATGTCCGCCGAGGCGTGGCCGAGCGCCATCATCGCTTCGTGCACCTCCATCCGCTGGCGGGTTGCCTTGAGGCTGTGGCGCTTGAGCCTGGAGCGGAATTCGTCCAGGGAAGGCATCGCGGTATTCGTCTGGGTGGCCATGGGTATGCAAAGATAGGATTAATTTGGAAAGATTCAAAACGCCAGCAGGGCCCGGGCGTTGGCGACGGCGGCGTCCGTGATGACGGACCCGCTCAGGAGGCGGGCGATTTCCTGCACCCGCTCCTCCGGGGAGAGGGCCCGGATGTCCGTGACGTCGTTCTCCTTGGATACCAGGTAATGGGCGTTCCCCTTCGCGGCGACCTGCGGGAGGTGGGTGATGGCGAACACCTGCATGTCCTCGCCCATCCGGCAGATCATCTGCCCCATCCGGTCCGCGGCGCTGCCGGACACGCCGGCGTCGATCTCGTCGAAGATGAGGGCGGGCATGGCCGTGTAGCGGGCCATCATCGCCTTGAGGCTGAGCATGATGCGGGAGAGTTCACCGCCGGAAGCCACCTTCGAGAGGTCCTGCGGAGCCTTTCCGGTCGATGAGAACAGGAAGCGGACGGCGTCCCGGCCCGTCGGCCCTTCCGGGGCCTCGGCCAGTTCCACCGTGAACACGGCGTGGTCCAGTTCCAGGAAGGCGAGGGAAGCGAGGATGGCGGAGGCAAAGCCCTCCGACGCTTTCGCGCGGGCGTCGTGCAGGGCATCCGCCGCTGCGGCATAGACCTTCTCCGCCTTGCCCAGGGCTTTCTCCAGGTCCACGCGCCGCTGCTCCAGCGCCGTGGAATCGAACAGCGCCTCCGAGAGGCGGTCCCTTTCGGCGATCAGGTCGCCGACCGTCTGTACGCCGTGCTTTTTCATCAGGTCGTACAGCAGGGACATCCGGTCCTCCACCTGCTCCAGGCGGTCGGGGGACACGTCGATGCGCGCGTTCGCGCTTTCCAGCTCGTCCGCGATGTCCTCCAGCTCCAGCCGGGCCGATTCCATCCGCGCGACGAGCGGCTCCAGGGCGGGGATGAAACGGGCGGCGCGGGCCGCCTGCTTCTCCGCTTCCTTCAGCTGGGCCGTGAGGGGGGCGCGGTCGTCCGCCGGGGCGAGGATGTCCTCGCAGCCGTTCAGGTATTCCTTCAGCTCCTCCGCGTGGGCGAGCTGCTTTTGCTCGGCTTCGAGTTCCTCCAGTTCGCCGTCCCGGAGCTTCGCTTCGTCCAGCCGGGCGAACAGGGCCTCGTTATAGTCCTTTTCCGCGGCGATCCGCCGCAGGCGGTCCGTTACCTCGGCGAGCTCCTTCCGGAGGCCCTGGAGGTCGTTCCAGGCCTTCCGGCAGGCGGCGAGATTCCCGGTCGAGCCGGGAATGACGGGGGAATAGTTCCCGGCATAGTGGTCCAGCAGGGACATCCGGAAGGCGGGATCGCCGAGCCGGAGGGTCTGGTGCTGGGAATGGATGTCGATGAGGTGCTCGGAAAGGGCCTGCAGGACGGGCAGGGACACGGGTTCGTCGTTGACGAAGCTCCGCGACCGCCCCGTCCGGTTCAGGGTCCGGCGGATGAGGAGGGTGTCGCCATCCAGGTCGTTCTCCGTCATCAAAGCCTGCAGAGCTTCGTCATTCCGGGCTTGACCCGGAATCTCTCCTACGGAGAACTCCGCCTCCACGACGCACGTGTCCCCGTGCGCTCCCACGAGGGAGGCGTCGGCCTTGCCGCCCAGGGCGAGGCCCAGGGCGCCCAGGAGGATGGACTTGCCCGCTCCGGTCTGTCCGGTAATAATGACGAGACCCTCCGGAAAATCAATTTCCAGAGAGTCGATCAGTACGTAGTTCCGGACGTGGAGCGAGCGGAGCATTACTCCTCGCTGTTGATGTCGATGGGGTTCGCGCTCTGTGCCCGACGGTAGTAGAGTTCACCGTTCTCGAACTCGGCGATGGCCACGAGGTCCGGCTTCGGCTGGCGCTCGTAGTACTTGGAGATCTCGATCTGCTCCTTGTTCTCGAACACTTCCTCCATGGTGTCGCGGTCGTTGCGGAAATCCTCCAGCTTCTTGGTGAGTTCCTTCTTCTCGGCGGCGGCGATCTGGTTCGCCCGCTTGTAGAGGATCACGACGGATTCGTAGATATTGCCAGTCGGGGCGGCCAGGGTGCGGATGTCGCGCGTAATGGTGTTGCCCGGTACTTTCTTCTTGCTGCCAGTGTCCATTTCTTCTTCTGTTTTTTAAGTTTCCAATAATTAATACTGCACTTTTTCCGGCAGGGTTTCAATTATTTTTTATCCATCGCCTTGCGCTCGCGCTCGAAGTCCTTCTCCTTCAGGTCCAGCTCCTCGTCCACGCCGTCGTAGCGGCCCAGGGCGCGCTGGGAGCGGCGGTACATCGCGTCCAGCTCCCGGCGGTACTTGGATTCGGGATACTCGCCGATGAAGTTGAGGTAGTCGTCCACGAAGACGAGGTAGCGCTCCTTCTGCTTGGCCGGCACGCTCAGCCGGGCGTAGTGGTAGGAGGCCATGGCGGTGTAGTACAGGATGTCCTCCCGGTAGCCGTTCTCCGCGTTGTCCTTCAACACGTTGCGGAGGGCGACGCGGGCGGCGAGATAGTCCTCCATCTTGTAGTAGAGGCGGGCGTTCTCGAATTCCTTGCGGTCCAGCCGGTCGTACAGGTCCTTCTTCATCGCTGCGCAGGCTTCCAGGTGCTCCTTCGCATCCGGATACTCCAGCTCGTAGGTGATGATCGTCGCGAGGCAGTTCTTGGTCGGGGTCTGGTCCAGCTCCCAGCGCAGGGTGGCCCGGTACAGGCAGTCGATCCTGAGGAAGCGGGCGTCGCTCGAGAACGGGCTCTGCGGGTACTTCTCGATGAACTTGGCGAAGTTGGATTCCGCGGTGTAGTAGTCCTTGTAGCGGTAGTTGGACAGGGCCCAGTAGTAGCGGACCGTGTCGTCCCGTTCGGTGCCGTCGGTCAGGATGGCCATCGACTCGAAGAGCTGGCCGGCCTTGAGGTATTTTCCGTTGTTGAACAGGTCCATCGCCGCCTTGTATTTGGCATCCACGTCGTTGGACGAGAGCAGGGTCTCGAACTGGGACTTGCAGGCGGCCAGGGAGGCCAGGACCGCGATGGTGAGGACAATCGTTCTGGATTTCATCTTCATAACTCCAATTATCAGATCTCAAGCAGGAACTTCTCCACGTCCCTTGCGGCGGCGCATCCCGACGCCGCGGCCGTGATGGCCTGGCGGTAGGTGGGATCCTGGACATCGCCGGCCGCGAAGACGCCCTCCACGCAGGTGCGGGAGGATTTCCCTTCGGTGACGATGTAGCCGGCCGCGTCGGTTTCCACCCAGGGGGCGAACAGCTCCGAGTTGGGATGGTGGCCGATGGCAAGGAAGAAGCCGTCGATGGTGATATCAAAGACAGTGCCATCCTTTCGGACGAGGCGGGCGCCGGTGACGCCGAAACCGTCTCCGAGGACTTCCTGCGTGTTGCAGTTCCACAGGATTTCAATATTCTCCGTCGCGAAGACCTTCTCCTGCATCGCCTTGGAGGCGCGGAGAACGTCGCGGCGGACGATCATATACACTTTCTTGGCGAGGGAAGCGAGATAGACGGCCTCTTCGCAGGCCGTGTCGCCGCCGCCCACCACGGCGACGGTGCGCTTCCGGTAGAAGAAGCCGTCGCAGGTGGCGCAGGCCGACACGCCGGCCCCCTTGTATTTCTCCTCCGAAGGCAGGCCCAGGTAGCGGGCCGTCGCCCCCGTCGCGATGATCAGCGCGTCGGCGGCAAGTTCCTTCTCCCCGTCGATGACGACCTTGAACGGCCGGCTGCCGAGGTCCACGGAGGTGGCGACGCCGCTGCGGACGTCGGCCCCGAAGCTCCTGGCCTGCTCCCGCATCTGATCCATCAGGTTGTTGGCGTCCACTCCGCCCGGGAAGCCCGGGAAGTTCTCCACGATGGTCGTGGTCGTGAGCTGGCCGCCCGGCTGGATGCCCTCGTACAGGACGGGGGACAGGTTCGCGCGGGAGGCGTAGATCGCGGCGGTGAATCCGGCGGGGCCTCCGCCGAGGATGAGGCATCGGATGCTTTCCATGGCTTTATTTGACAAGGGTGGTGGAATAGTCGGTCTTGTACACGATCCGGCGGATGCCGGTGTTCCGGAAAGATCCGGCGGGCGTCTTCTCGAAGTGGAAGTCGGTGTGGAGGCCGGATTCGTCGACCCGCGTGATCGCCCGGGTCCAGCGGTTGCCGTACTTGGAGACCAGGCTGGCGAAGTAGTGGGTGAGGTCGTATCCCTGGAAAGCGAACTGGCTGGGCTCGGTCCGGTAGAGGGCGCGGTAGGCGCGCACGAAGGACTTCACCGCAGGCGTGTCGTAATCGGCGAAATACGGCGAGCAGATGTGCAGGTCGTTCTGGTGATAGGTGCTGCCGTCGATGGTTTCGAAGGTGCGGACCTTGGAAGGGGCGTACATCGCGACCTTGTAGCCGCGGCCCAGCAGGATGACGAGGTTGCGGACCATGTCGCTCACGAACGCCTCCTTCTCGGAAGCCACGATGATGCGGTTCACGCCCGTCTTGGTGAGGCGGGAAGTGAGGGCGGCGGGCAGGGACCGGCCTTCGGCGACGGTCCAGCTGACGCCTTCGTACGGCGTGCCGGCGTCGACCAGGGCGTTCCGGACGCCCACGGCGGGCGCCGTGCTGCCGTTCACCTTCTCGGTCACGAGGATGATCCGGTCGTCCCGCTGGAGGTCGTCGGCGGCCCAGGCGGCGAGGTCGGTGTACTGGCTGTCCACGGAGGACGGGGCCTGGATGAAGCCGGGGCGGGCGTCGGCGAGGTCGGCGGCCCGCTGGTCCAGCGGGGAGACGACCGGCACCCGGCCGTCGGTGCGGTCCAGGACCGTAGTCAGGTCGGTGGTGGTGATGGGACCCAGGATGAAGTCGTTCTTGCCCAGTTCCAGGGAGGAAGGAACGCCGTCCTGGAGGTCATAGACGTTCAGGGTGGCCTTGATGCCCGCGGCTTCGAGGTCGCGCAGGGCCGCCAGGACTCCGGAATAGAAGTCCATGTTGGTCTCGCTCGTGCGTCCGGCGGCGTTGAAAGGCAGCAGGAGACCCATCTCCACGCTTCCTTTGCCGGTGAGCCAGTCGAGGATGCTGTCGTCGTCCTCCTCTTCCTCCTCCTTTCCGGCCAGGGCCTGGGCCGGGTCCACGGTCACGGGATTCACGGTGAGGGGATCGTAGTTGCCGGCGGCGATTTCGGGATCGGCGATCTCGGGGTCGCCGAGGTTGGGGATCTCGGGCGGGAGGATATCGGCCTTCTTCACCTTGACCTTGTCCACCTTGAGGGGCCTGTACTTGCCCGCGGAAACCATCTCGGGATCCTTGATGACGGGATCCTCGATGGCGGGCAGCGTCGGCGGCGGGACGGGCTTGTCCTCGGCCTTCTGCGCGGTCTGCACGGTGGCGGGCTTCACTCCGGGCTTCGCCGGAATCTTGAGCACCTGGCGCTTGGTGACTTTCTTGGTGCGCATGCCGTTGGCCTGCATGATATCCTCCGGAGTCACGCCGTAAAGGGCGGCGATGTCCTCGATGTCCTCGTACCACATCACGGTGTGCTCCACGAAGGACTGTCCCTGCGGGGCTGCCTGCGGGGCTGCTTCCGCGCGAGCCGGCTGGGCGGCGCCTTCCACGATGGGGACGAGCAGGGTGGTGCCCGTCTGCAGGCCTTTCTCCTCCAGGCCTTCATTGGCCTTGTACAGGTCCTCGACCGTGACGCCGTAGGCCTTGGCGATGCCGAACAGGGTCTGGCGTTCCTGGACCGGATGGGACAGGTACACCTTGCCGTTCAGGCGCACTTTCTCCGTGGACACCTTGACCGGCGTGGCGACATACTCCTGCGCGGAAAGCGCAGGGGAGAGGACGAGGCAGAGGAGGAGCCCGGCGAGGGCGATGGCTCTATTTTTCATGGCGCTGTTGCTTTTAAAGTTGGGCCGCGAAGCCGGCGAGGTCCTCGCAGAAGCGGTCCCAGCCGAGACGCTCCTTTTCGAGGCGGATCGCCCGGACGCAGTCCGTCCGGACGGAGGGGTCGGAAAAATACCGGAGGATTTCGCCGCGGATGGCCCCGGGGTCCGGCGCAGGGGCGACAATTCCCGTGCCACGGTCACCGATGGTGCCCTTCAGGCCGCCCACGTCAGTGACGATCATCGGCACCTCGAAGTGGTACGAAATGGACGAAATCCCGCTCTGGGTGGCGCTCCGGTAGGGGAGGACGGTCACGTCGGCCGCGGAGAAAAAGGTCTTGACCTCCGAATCCCGGATGTAGTCCGGAAACACGTGGACCCGGTCCTTCCCCGGGAGAGTGTCGATGAGGGCCTGGTACTTGTCGAAGGAGCCGTAGGGCTCGCCGGCGATCACCAGCTGGTAGTCTTCCGGCAGGTCCCGGAACGCTTCCAGCAGGATGTCCAGCCCCTTGTAGTCCCGGATGAGGCCGAAGAACAGGAGCGTCTTCAGCGACGGGTCGATGCCGAGCGCCTCCGCCGCCGCTTCCCGCGGGAGCTTCTCCCCGAAATGGGAGTAGAGCGGGTGGGGGAGGAGGACGTACCTGGCGCCGGGCTTCAGGGTCAGGAGGTCGTCCGTGACGCTTTGGGACATGGTCACGAAGCCGTCACAGGCGCTCAGGAACCATTTCGTCAGGGGCTTGTCGAACCAGTGCGGTTCGTGGGGGATGACATTGTCCAGCACGGGCACCACCTTGCAGCGGGGGCCTGCGTGCCGGGCCACCCAGCCCAGCGACGGGGCGAACCACGACATCCAGTACTTCATCACGAGGAGGTCGGGCTCCCAGGCGCGGATGGCGCGGGCGGTCTTGCCCCATGAAAACGGGTTTACCGTGTCCAGCAGGGCTTCCGCCTCCACCGGCACGGCTTCGTCGTCGGGGGTCACATACTGCGTCTTCCCGGGAAAGAGGATCTCCGGATACTGCCGTTTGAAGGAAAAGGCCCTTACATCGTGCAACTTTCCCAGTCCCGCGAGCAAACTCGCGTTGAACTGGGAAATGCCTCCCCGGAGGGGATAGAAACTGGACAGTATGGCGACCTTCATCGGGGCCGGGCTTACTTGGTCTCGGCCGCCTTGGTCTTGACGTATTCGGCGTTCAGGCCGGCGAGGATCTCGTCGGTGATGTCGAGGGCGGCGCTGCCGGTCACCACGGGGGCCGGGAGGATGTCGCCGGAGGTGGTGAGGATGAGGGCGTACTGCTTCTCAGCGTTGAAAGCCTGCACGTACTCGGCGATGGCGTTCATGATCTGGTTCAGCATCACCTGCTGCTCCTCCTGCATCTCCTGCTGCTTGCGCACCACATACTGCTGGTATTCGTTCTGCTGCTGCTGGAGCTTCTGGTACTGGGCGTTGGCCACGGAGGTGGTCAGGAGCCCCTTGTCCATCTTGTTCTGGAAGTCGTTGGCGTCTTTCTGGAGCTTGTTGCCGCGACGGTCGATCTCGGACTGGATGCCGCTGACCTTGGTCTCCACGACGGAACGGAGGTCGTTCGCCATGTCATAGCTCTCGACGACCTTGTCGATGTTGAAGAAGACGATGCTGCCGGCGGCGGCGGTGGTGTCGGCCTGGGTGGCGGTGGCGGCGACAGGGGCTGCATTGTTGCAGCCGACGAAGAACAGGCCGGCCACGAGGGCGGCGCTGAGGATGGATACGGTTCTTTTCATGTATGGTACAATTAATATTTTCAATACAAGAATGCAAAGATAACTATTTTTTGCGGATTTCCGCAAGATAGGCCGCAATCGTGCGCTCCAAGCCCATGTAGAGGGCATCGCAGATGATGGCGTGGCCGATGGACACCTCGTCCGTCCAGGGGATGGTCTGCACGAAATACGCGAGGTTCTCCAGGGACAGGTCGTGGCCGGCGTTCAGACCCAGCCCGCAGGCGCGGGCGGCTTTCGCCGTCTCCAGATAGCGGGCGATGGCGGCCTCCGGGCCCTGCGGGTACTCAGCGGCATAGTCGGCCGTGTAGAGTTCCACGCGGTCGGCCCCGCAGGCGGCGGCCCCTTCGGCCATGGCCGGGACCGGGTCGATGAAGATGGAGACGCGGATGCCGCGGGCCTTGAACTCCTGGCAGACCTCCGTCAGGAAGTCCTTGTGCTTCAGCGTGTCCCAGCCGGCATTGGAGGTGATGGCATCGTGGGCGTCGGGGACCAGGGTCACCTGGTCGGGGACGACTTCATCCACCAGGTCCACGAAGGACGGGATGGGGTTGCCTTCGATGTTGAACTCGGTCGTGACGAGGGGACGGATGATCCGCACGTCGCTGTACCGGATGTGGCGCTCGTCCGGCCGGGGATGGACCGTGATGCCTTCCGCGCCGAAGCGCTCGCAGTCGAGGGCGGCTTTCGTCACGTCGGGCATGTTGCCGCCGCGGGCGTTGCGCAGGGTGGCTACCTTGTTGATATTTACGCTCAATCGAGTCATGTTTCGTCGTTTTTTCGCGACAAAAATAGTGATTTTTATAATTTAAAGTGTTATTTTTGGCGGCTGATTTGATACTGACGATGAAAATAGGCTATTTCATCCTGAACGACGGATTGCGGGAAGACCCTTCCGTGGCCGGGCTTCTCTCCGACCTGGAAGCCGCCTCCTGCGAAGTGTACGAAATCCGGAGCAAGAGCGACGTCCTCCCCGAGACGGACCTGGTCCTGTCGATGGGCGGCGACGGCACGTTCCTGTCCGCGGCCCACATCGTCTCGGACATCGGCATCCCCATCCTGGGCGTGAACTACGGCCGCATCGGCTTCCTGTGCGAGAACCGCCCCGACGAGGTGCTCAAGGCCCTCATGGAGGGCGATTTCACCATCGAATACCGGACCGTCCTGAACGCCACGCTCAAGGGGCCCAACGCCCGCCGCAACATCGGGATGCTCCCTTATTCCGTCAATGAGGTGGCCATCCACCGCAAGGGCCCGTCCGTGCTGGGCATCCGCGTCACCGTGAACGGCGAGACGCTTCCCACCTACTGGGCCGACGGCCTGATCGTCTCCACCTGCTCCGGCTCCACCGCCTACTCCCTCAGCGCCGGCGGCCCCATCTGCATGCCGGACACCAAGGTCATCGTCATCACGCCGATCGCCCCGCACAACCTGAACGTGCGGCCGCTCGTCCTGCCCGAAACCGCCAAGGTGGACATCGCCTTCGAGAGCCGGGACGGGATGGCGACCCTGTCCACCGACAACCAGACGATGGAAATCGACCAGGACTGGTCCATCCATGTGGAGATGGCACAATTTTCGCTTAAGCGTATCCGGCTCGCCGAGTCCGGTTTCGTCCGGGCGCTTACATCCAGGCTGTTCTGGGGCGAGGACATGAGAAACAACGGGTAATAATCGTATGAACAACGTACCGCAGCACGTCTCCATCATCATGGACGGAAACGGCCGCTGGGCGAAAGCCCGCGGGAAGGAGCGTGTCTATGGCCATGTGGCGGGGGTGGAAAGCGTCCGCGCCTGCACGGAGGCCGCCGTGGAGGCGGGGGTGAAGTATCTTTCCCTCTACGCCTTCTCCGAGGAGAACTGGAACCGTCCCGAGGCGGAAGTGAACCGCCTGATGGAACTGATGATGGAAGCCATCCACAACGAAGTGAAGACGCTCCTGGACAACGGCGTGCGCTTCGTCGTGCTCGGAAACCGCGCCCGGCTGTCCGCCAGCCTGAACGCCGCCATCGACGCCCTCATGGAGAAAACCGCCGCCTGCGCGCGGATGACGCTCATCGTCTTCCTCAGCTACAGCGGGCAGTGGGACATCCTCCAGGCGGTGAAGAAGGCGGCGGCCGAGAAAGGCCCCGAAGGGGTCCAGGCGATGACGGCCGACGACTTCGCCGGCTACCTGGTGACCGCCGGCATCCCGGATCCGGACCTGCTGATCCGCACTTCCGGGGAGCAGCGCATCTCCAACTATCTGCTCTGGCAGTGCGCCTATACCGAGTTCGTCTTTTCCGATGTCCTCTGGCCCGATTTCCGGAAGCCGGAGTTCCGCGCCGCCCTCGAAACCTATGCCGGCCGGGACCGCAGATATGGAAAAGTGAAATAAAAGAGTTATCTTTGCAGGATAATGAGAGAAACGATGATGATACGCAAGATAGCCTGCCTCCTGCTGCTCGGCCTCGCGGGGTTTTCCCTCCGGGCCCAGACAGGGCGGGAATCGATCGAGATAGATTACGGCAATCCCAAGACCTACGTGGTCGGCGGCGTCGGCGTGGAAGGCAACCAGTACTTTGGTGAGAACCAGGTCCTGCAGCTGACCGGCCTGCGCCCCGGCATGAAGCTCACCGTCCCGGGCGAGGACGTGACCGGCGTCGTCAAGCGCCTGGTCGCGCAGCGGTTCTTCGAGGACGTGGCCATGGTCGTGGACTCGCTGAACGTGGCGCAGGACACCGCCTGGTTCAAGATCGTCGTCAAGGAGCGCCCCCGCGTCTCCCGCTGGACCTACTCCGGCGTCAAGTCCGGGGAACGGAAGGACCTGCAGGACCGCCTGAACCTCCGTCCCGGCCGTGAGTTCTCCGACTACGTGCAGCGCACCTCCGAGGACATCATCAAGCGTTACTACAAGGAAAAAGGCTACCTCCTGTGCGAGGTGGACACCCAGGTGCAGAAGGATACCATGATCCGCAGCGCCATCCGGGTGAACTTCGACGTGAAGAAGGGAAACAAGATCCGCATCAAGGACATCAACTTCAAGGGCAACAACGAGGACGTGTCGGAGTACAAGCTCGCCAAGGCCATGAAGGAAACCCACTCCAACAAGTGGTACAACTTCTTCAAGTCCAAGAAGTTCAAGGAGAAGGAGTACCAGACGGACCGCAAGACCGTCCTGGAGGCCTTCAACGAGGCCGGCTACCGCGACGCCCGCCTGGTGAAGGATTCCGTCTATTACTCGGACCCCAAGCATCTGTCGATCGACATGGTCTTCGACCAGGGCCCGAAATACTACTTCCGCAACGTGACCTGGACCGGCAACTCGGTCTATCCTTCCGAGGTCCTCGACGAGATCCTCCAGATCAAGAAGGGTGACATCTATGATATGGTCACGATGGACAAGCGCCTCCACGGCGGCGGCAAGCAGACGGACTACGACGTCTCCAAGCTCTACAAGGACAACGGCTACCTGTTCTTCCAGGTCACTCCGGTGGAGGTGAACATCCAGAACGACTCCGTCGATGTGGAGATGCGCATCTCCGAAGGCAAGCCCGCCATCCTGAACAACATCGTCATCAACGGTAACGACCTCACCAACGAGAAGGTGGTCCGCCGCCAGATCATGACCCGTCCGGGCTACCTGTTCAGCCAGACGGACTTCGAGCGCTCCATCCGTGAAATCGCCTCCCTCGGCCAGTTCGATGCGGAGGCCATCATGCAGTACGGCAAGGGTTACAACATCATCCCCAACCAGCTGAACAACACGGTGGACCTGGTGTACAACGTCACCGAGAAGCCGTCCTCCACCCTGGAGCTCTCCGGCGGCTGGGGCGGCCGCACCTTCGTCGCCACCGCGGGCGTGAGCTTCAACAACTTCTCCACCCGCCGGATGTTCGAGAAGGGCGCCTGGCGCCCGGTCCCGCTGGGCGACGCGCAGACGCTATCCTTCCGCTTCCAGACGAACGGCCGCTACTACACGACCCTCAGCGCCAGCTTCATGGAGCCTTGGCTCTTCGGCAAGAAACCGACATCCCTAAGCCTCTCCGGCTACTATTCCAGGATGACGGACTCCTACCTGTACATCGGCCTCCTCTCCACGGACCGCATGTTCGAAGTCTTCGGCTTCAACGCCGGCCTCGGCAACCGCCTGAAGTGGCCGGACAACTACTTCGTCCTGTACAACAACCTCAGCTGGCAGACGTATAAGCTCACGAACTGGTACCAGAGCTACTTCGCCTTCACGGACGGCATCTCCCACAACCTGAGCTACACCCTCTCGCTGACCCGCAACTCCTCCGACCAGCAGATCTACCCGCGCCAGGGTTCCGAGTTCTCCGCCTCCGTGCAGTTCACCCCGCCTTATTCCCTGCTCCGCAGGTACACCTTCAAGAACGGGGAGAAAGTCAAGGTGAACAGCTACAAGGACGTGAACTACGACGCCACCTATCTGGACGGCCTGGGCAACATCCAGAACGAATGGAGCTCGGCGAACCGCTACAAGTGGATCGAGTACCACAAGTGGAAGTTCAGCGGCGCCGTCTACACCAAGCTGGTGGGCGACCTCGTCCTGATGAGCCGCGCGCAGTTCGGCTTCCTGGGCTACTATAACCGCAACTGGGGCTATTCCCCGTTCGAAGGCTTCCAGGTGGGCGGCGACGGTATGTCGGGCTACATGACCTACGGCTCGGAAATCATCTCCCTGCGCGGTTACGAGGATTATTCCCTCACGCCGATGCGCGTCACTCCGTACAGCGCCCAGGGCACGTACGCGGGTAACATCTACGACAAGTTTACGGTCGAACTGCGTTACCCGGTGATCCTGGAGCCGCAGTCCACCATCTATGTCCTCGGCTTCCTCGAGGGCGGTAACTGCTGGGCGGACATCCGCGAGTTCAACCCGCTCCAGATCAAGCGGAGCGCCGGCGTGGGCGTGCGCGTGTTCCTCCCGATGATCGGCCTGCTGGGCGTCGACTGGGGCTACGGCTTCGACGACGCCAAGAACGGCGGAAGCCAGTTCCACTTTGTCATCGGACAGCAGTTCTAACGTTTGGTACAACTTTTGCCTTACCCCTTCCGACACGAAATCTAAAAACTACAACGTAATATGAAAAAGATTCTTGCAATTGCCGCCATGGCGCTCCTGACCCTCGCCGCTTCCGCCCAGAAGCTCGGCCGTGTCAACTTCACCGAACTCTACCAGCTCGCCCCTGAGGCCGACGCCGCCCGCGAACAGATCAACGCGATGCAGAACGAGGCGCAGGAGACGTTCTCCTCGATGGTCGAGGAATATCAGACCAAGGCCAACCAGTATCAGCAGAAGTCCGCCACCTGGACCGCCGCGATCAAGGACGCCAAGGAGAAGGAACTCGTGGACATCCAGAACCGTATCCAGGAATTCCAGCAGACCATTTCCCAGGAACTGCAGCAGAAGCAGGCCGAACTGATGAACCCGATCATGGAGAAGGCCCAGAAGGCCGTCCAGGACCTCGCGAAGGCCCAGGGCATCGTGGCTGTCTTCGATTCCGGCTCCGCCCTCTATTTCGATGAGACCGCCGTCGTGGACCTCACCCCGGCCGCCCGCAAGTCCCTCGGCATCAAGGATGGCCGCACCCTCGAGCAGCTCCAGCAGGAGCTCCAGGCCCAGGCCCAGGCCCAGGCGCAGAACGCCCAGTAATCGACCTTTCAATGAATGAGAAACCCCGACCGGCCGGGGTTTCTTATTAGCTCTTGATGGACCCGGTGAACGGGTACCCCAGGATGGAGAAGGAGTCCGTCTCCAGGATGTCGTTCATGTCTTCCACGAAGGTGTAGCAGTAGAGGACACGGCTCCGGAAGTCCACGCCTTCGATATAGACGTATTCCGGGGCGGTGAAGTCCAGGGTGCGGACGGTCAGCTCGTAGAGGAGCTCGCCGGAGCGGAACTCCACGTTCGTCACCTCGCCGCGGGTCTCGCGGCGGAGAATCTCGATGAAGCGGCCGATGCGGGGATCGTCGGCCTCCAGGTTCCAAGATTCCACGAAATCGCGGACGCCCGCGTAGGCGCCCAGGAGGGTGATGTCGCCGCCGACGATGTCCACGTCGGCCACTTTCAGCACGTCGGGGAGTTGGGAGAGGGAGACCCGCCCGTGCCCGCGCCCGGGGACGAGCACGACGGCCACCTGGCCGCCTTCCTCGTCGATGGTGATGCCTTTGATTTCGGCGCCGGTGAGGTCCTTCACGCAGGAGCCCAGCCTGTCTTTGAAATCCTTTTTCATATTCGTTCGTTTCAGGTTGCAAAGATACAAACATTCACTTAAAATCTATTGGGAAATATCTTTTTATTCTTTACATTTGTATGCTTGATTGCACACATAACCATAACTTCATAATTAAAACACAAAAACTTAAGCATCTATCATGAGAACACAAGACATCATGGCGAAGCTCCAGGCCAAGTACCCGCTTGAGAAAGAGTATCTCCAGGCCGTGCAGGAAGTCCTCGAATCCATCGAAGAGGTGTACAACCAGCACCCCGAGTTCGAGCAGGCGAAGATCGTCGAAAGGATGGTCGAGCCGGACCGCATCTTCACGTTCCGGGTAACCTGGGTGGACGACCGTGGCGAGGTCCAGACGAACCTCGGCTACCGCGTCCAGTTCAACAGCGCCATCGGTCCCTATAAGGGCGGCCTCCGCTTCCACCGTGCGGTGACCCCGTCCATGCTCAAGTTCCTCGGCTTCGAGCAGACGTTCAAGAACGCCCTCACCACCCTCCCGATGGGCGGCGCCAAGGGCGGCTCCGACTTCGACCCCGTGGGCAAGTCCA
Organism: uncultured Bacteroidales bacterium; assembly: GCA_900316955.1. Taxonomy (GTDB): domain Bacteria; phylum Bacteroidota; class Bacteroidia; order Bacteroidales; family UBA932; genus Cryptobacteroides. The sequence goes on along the minus strand of ONEX01000017.1, from coordinate 39,278 downwards.
ACGACGAGATCATGCGCTTCTGCCAGGCCTTCATGCTGGAACTGTGGAACTGCATCGGCCCGGACCAGGACGTTCCCGCCGGCGACGTGGGCGTGGGCGGCCGTGAGATCGGCTACATGTACGGCATGTACAAGAAGCTCGCCCGCCAGTACAACACCGGCGTGCTCACCGGCAAGGGCGGCACCTGGGGCGGCTCCATCCTCCGTCCGGAGGCCACCGGCTTCGGCGCCCTCTATTTCACCCAGCACCTCCTCGAGAAGGCGGGCAAGGACATCAAGGGCAAGACGATCGCCCTCTCCGGCTTCGGCAACGTCGCATGGGGCGCCGCCACCAAGGCGAAGGAGCTCGGCGCCAAGGTCGTCGCGATCTCCGGTCCGGACGGCGTCTGCCACATCCCGGACGGCATTACCAAGGAAATGATCGACTACATGCTCGTCATGCGCGCCTCCAACCGCAACATGGTCGAGGACATGGCCACCGAGTTCCCCGACAAGGCGTTCTTCACGGCCGGCAAGAAGGCGTGGTCCATCCCTGTGGACATCGCCCTCCCTTGCGCCTTCCAGAACGAGCTCTCCGAGGACGACGCGAAGGAACTGGTCGCCAACGGCTGCTGGTGCTGCTGCGAAGTCTCCAACATGGGCTGCCAGCCGGGCGCCATCCACTATTTCCAGCACAACGGGATCCTCTTCGCGCCGGGCAAGGCCGTGAACGCGGGCGGCGTCGCCACCTCCGGTCTCGAAATGACCCAGAACGCGGAACACATCTCCTGGAGCGGCGAGGAAGTGGACGCGAAGCTCCACTTCATCATGAAGTCCATCCACGAGCAGTGCGTCAAGTTCGGCACCCAGCCGGACGGCTCCGTCGACTACGTGAAGGGCGCGAACATCGCCGGCTTCATGAAGGTCGCCCAGGCTATGCTGGAGCAGGGAACGATCTAAAACTGGACTTTTTCTTCGAAAGAGGATGGCCACGAAGGCCATCCTCTTTTTTTATGTCGGGGAGAATTGCTACATTTGTAAATTGTTTTAGGAATCAAGAACCGACGATATGAGAAAACTTGCAGCCGCCGTGGCGCTCCTTTCCCTCTTGGCCGTCTCCTGTGACACCCACAGGACCAAGGCGGACCGCCTGGTGGAGAATTACGCCGTGGTGAAGATCCCCGCTCCGGACCTCTCGGGCATCACCGACAATGGCAAGGAGGTGCTGAACCTGTACCGCTTCGCCGCGGACGAGGTGGACAAGATCTATTGGAAACAGAATTTCGGGGAGAAGGACGCATTTCTCGCTTCCCTGTCCGATCCCGCCACCAAGCTTTATGCCGAAATCAACTACGGCCCCTGGGACCGCATCGACGGAAAGCCTTTCGTGGAGGGCTATGCCGCCAAGCCGGCCGGCTCCTGCTTCTATCCGGCCGATATGACCGCCGCGGAGTTCGACGCGCTGGCCGATCCCGCCAAGCACAGCCCGTACACCCTCGTCCAGCGTGCCGGGGACGGCACGCTGAAGACTGTCTGGTATCACGACGCCTACGCTGAATCTATCGACAAGATCGCCGACTACCTGAAGGCGGCCGCCGACATCACCATCAAGCCCAGCGTCCGGGAATACCTCCTCAAGAAGATCGAAGGCCTCCGGACGGACGACTACTACGCGAGCGACAAGGCCTGGCTGGAGATGACCGACAGCAAGATGGACCTCGTAATCGGCCCGAACGAGGCCGTGGACGACGCCCTGTATGGCACCAAGGCCTCCTACGGCGCCTACGTGCTCCTGAAGAACCTGGAGCGCACCGAGGAGCTGAACGCCCTCTCGGCCCGTCTTCCGGAATTCCAGGAAATGCTCCCCGGCGACCCGGCGCACCGCGCCTTCGTCCCCGGCAGCGAGTCCAACATCTTCTCCTGCAACGTGCTCTACTGCAGCGGCTACACCAACGCCGGCTTCAAGGTGATCGCCATCAACTTCCCGTATGACGCGAAGGTCCAGGAGGAACTGGGCACCCGCACCATCCTCTTCGACAACGTCATCCGCGAGAAGTTCAACCGTACCGTCTTCCCGGTGGGCATGACGCTCCTGGAGAGCGACCACCAGGCCCATCTGGACGCCAGCGCCTTCTACTGGATCATCGCGTTCCGCGAGATCGCGAAGGGTCTGGGCGTCAAGGAGACCGTGAACGGCAAGGGCACCGTCGCCGACGCCCTCGGCAACGAGGCCCTGACCGTCGAGAAGGCGAAGTCCAACGTCCTGGGCGCCTACCTCTGCGCCAAGGAGGTGGAGGCCCACCGCATCTCCGCCCTCATCCAGAAGGAGGACGTGCTGGCCACCTTCGTCGCCAACACGATCCGTTCCACCCGTTTCGGCGCGGCGGACCCGACCGGCGTCGCGAACATCGCCGTGTACAACTACCTGGTCGAGACCGGCGCCATCACCCGCAAGGCTTCCGGCCGCTACGGCATCGACTACGGCAAGACCTGGCAGGCCCTCGAGACCCTCGGCGCCGAGATCCTCCGGATCCAGGCGCTCGGCGACCTGGGCGCCGCCCGTTCCTATGTCGCGAAATATGGCGTCGTCACGCCCGGGATCGAGGCTGACATCGTCTCCCTGGAGCTCGAGAAGATCCCGGTGGACATCCGTTTTACCTATGAAAAATAAAGAATCCAGATAATGGCCAAGAAATTCAACCTCAAGTATGGTGTGTTTCTGCCGCTTGTGCTGCTCATCACCATCTTCCTCTGGGCCGTCCCGGTGTCGTTCTACGGCATCGAGGCCCTGACCGTTGTCCAACAGCGGGTGATCGCCCTGTTCGTGTTCGCCGCGCTGATGTGGATCTTCGAGATCATTCCGAACTGGAGCACCTCGCTCCTGGTGATCGTCATCTCCCTGCTCACCGTCTCCAACAAGGGGATCGGCCTGTTCTGCGACCCGCAGTACGGGACGCTCGTTCCGTATGCCCGCATCATGTCCTCGATGGCCGACCCGGTGGTGATGCTGTTCCTGGGCGGTTTCGTCCTCGCCATCATGGCGGAGAAGTACGGCCTGGACGTCACGCTGGCCCGCGCGCTGCTGAAACTGTTCGGCACCAAGCCGGAAATCGTCCTCCTGGGCTTCCTGCTGATGATTTCCGTGTTCTCGATGTTCATGTCCAACACGGCGACGGCCGCGATGATGCTCGCCCTGCTCACCCCGGTGCTCTCCAAGCTCCCGGCCGATGACAAGGGCAAGGTGGGGCTCGCTCTCTCCATCCCGGTCGCCGCGAACCTGGGCGGTATCGGCACGCCGATCGGCACCCCGCCGAACGCCACCGCGAAGGGCGCTCTGGAGCAGGCCGGCATCGACATCTCCTTCGGCGAATGGTGCGTGCACATGATCCCCTATGTGATCATCATGATCCTCCTGGCCTGGGTCATCCTGCGGGTCTTCTTCCCGTTCAAGACGAAGAAGCTCGTGCTCGAGATCCCCGAGAGCAACAAGAAGAAGGACTGGAAGCTGTATGTGGTCTGGATCACCTTCATCGGCACGATCCTCCTGTGGGCCACCGAGCAGCTCACCCATATCAACTCCAACATCGTGGCCCTCATCCCGCTGGGCGTGTTCACCGCCACGGGCCTGTTCGGCAAGGAAGAGATCAAGGAGATCAACTGGAACGTGCTCTGGCTCGTCGCCGGCGGCTTCTGCCTCGGCTACTGCCTGCAGGACACCGGCCTCGCCAAGGTCCTGATCCAGGCGATCCCGTTCGGCAGCATGAAGGTGTGGGTGGTCCTGGTGGTCGCCGGCCTGGTGTGCTACCTGCTCTCCAACTTCATTTCCAACTCCGCCACCGCTGCGCTGCTCATCCCGATCCTCATCGTGGTCGCGAACGGCATGGCCGATCCCGAGGCCGCCAACAACGCGCAGTTCCTTGCGATGGGCGGTACCAGCGCGATGATCATCTTCATTGCCGTGTGCGCCTCCATCGCGATGCTCTTCCCGATTTCCACCCCGCCGAACGCCATCGCTTCCGCGACCGGCATGGTGGAGACCAAGGATATGACCCGCGTCGGCCTGATCATCGGCGTCGTCGGTTTCATTTTCGGCTATTTCTGGCTGACCAAGCTTTTCCCGTTCGCTTAATCAACCCAACTCGCATATGAAAAAGACTATCGTTTTATTGGCGGCCCTCGTGTCCGCGATCGGTTTCTCCGCTTTCGCGCAGGAGAACCAGAAACCCGAATACGGCTACAAGGTCTCCGATTTCGTGAGCAAGCCCAAATTTGGCGCCTACATCATCGGCGGCTACAAGTACAGCGACCAGGAAGGCGCCCACGGCGGTCCCGGTTTCAACTGCCGGCTCATCCGTATGTATGTGGACGGCAGCATCTTCAACGACTTCAAATACCGCATCCAGCTCCAGGTCAATGGTTCCAATCCGCACACGAAGGATTTCTATGTCGAGTGGGCGAAGTACAAGGAGTTCTCCGTGAAGATCGGCCAGTTCAAGCGCGCCTTCACCTTCGAGAATCCGATGAACCCCTGGGACGTGGGTGTGGGAGACTTCTCCTTCCTGGTCCAGAAGATGGCCGGTATGGGCGACCGTCTGGGCGAAGCCAATATGGGCGGCCGTGACCAGGGTATCCAGGTCCAGGGCGACCTGATCCCGATGGCGAACGACCAGTACCGGCTGCTCCACTACCAGCTGGGCGTGTACAACGGCCAGGGCATCAATCTGGCCGATGCCAACAAGGCCAAGGACATCATCGGCACCCTCCAGATCCAGCCCGTCAAGGGCCTGTATCTCGGCGCTTTCGGCTGGAAGGGCGACTGGGTGAACGGCAAGGGCGAGACCCTCAAGCGCGAGCGCGTCAGCGCCGGCCTCAAGTACGACTACGACAACTGGACGGTCCGCGCCGAGTATGCGACGGCCCTCGCCGGGGAGAAGGAGCAGAGCGGCGCGGCCGATGCCCTGTACGTCACGGTGGGCGTCCCCGTCACGGACTGGCTGAAGGTCTACGCCAAGTGGGACGAGTTCCGCGCCGGCGGCAATGCCGAAACCAGTCACGATATGTATTCCGGCTGCCTGAACTTCCGGCTCCACAAGAACCTGAACTTCCAGCTGGAGTACCGCCACCACAACAACAAGCTGCTGGCCAAGCCGCAGTACAACGAACTCTGGTTCATGTCCTACATCCGTTTCTAACGGATTCTGCTGAGCAAACTACGTAACGTCCGGATCCATCTGTATGAAAAAGATTCTCCTACCGCTGCTGGCAGCCCTTTCTGCACTGGGTCCGGGCGTCGTGTGCTCCGCCCAGGAAGAGACCCCGGCCAAGGTGAAGCTGTACGGCTTCATCCGTAACTACATGGTGTTCGACACCCACGAGGTGAGCGCCGGCACCCAGGACCTGTATTTCTACATGCCCAAGGACAGCAAGATGGTGGACGGGGTGGACCAGAACCAGGTCCCTTCCTTCCGGATGCTGGCCTTGACCACCCGTCTGGGGCTGAATGTCGACGGTTACCGGATCGGCGAACTCAAGGTGAAAGGCAATGTCGAGGCGGACTTCTACTGCATGAGCGGCTCGCTGGCCACGCTCCGGTTGCGGCACGCCTACATGGGCCTGCTCTGGGACAACCTGGTCCTCGGCGACCTGCTGGTCAACGTGGGCCAGACCTGGCACCCGATGGCGGCGGACATGCCCCACGTCACCAACCTGGAGACGGGCGCTCCTTTCAATCCGTTCAACCGCAGCCCGCAGGTGATGTTCCACTGGACCGTGGGCAAGTTCACCTGGACCGGCGGCATCCTGTATCCGATGCAGTACCTGCCGGTGGGGCCCATCTATTCCACCGATCCGGTTTGGAACAGCTCTCTTGGCAAGTACGAACCCAAGACCACCTACAGCACGACCAAGAGCGCCGAATTCAACAAATACGGCATGATTCCGGAGGTGTATGTGGGCGTGGCGCTCGAGAGCGGCGGTTTCCTGGGCAAGGTGGGCGCCAATTTCTTCTCCAGCATGCCGCGCTGGCAGGCTCCGGCCATCACGATCGTGGATGAGGCGACGAAGGAACTCGCGTTCGATTACGACCACACTTCCATGCTAAAGGAGCGCCTGTACGCGATTTCCCCGTTCGTGTTCCTGCAGTTCACCAAGGGCAGTTTCCAACTCAAGGCCAAGAGCATCCTGGCGCAGTCCGGCGAACATATGAACCTGCTTTCGGGCTACGCCGGCTCCTACAACTGGAGCAAGCACGCCCTGGAGTACACGCCGATGCAGGACTGGGCCTCGTTCATCTCCTTCCAGGCGGGCCGGAAGTTCCAGTTCCTGTGCATGCTGGGCTACATGCAGCAGCTGGGCACCACCCGGTCGGTCTTCGCCTACCTGGCCAACGACCGGCTGAACACCCTGTGGCTCAACACGTCCGCGGACAACAAGATCCAGCGCGCCTTCCGCGCCACGCCTACGCTCGCCCTCAACCTGGGCGAGCTCACCTTCTCCCTGGAGTACAACTGCACCGGCGCCTGGTTCGGCGAGGGCGACCGCAACCGCGGCGGCCTCTACGACACCGGCCACTGGGTCCTGAACCATCGCGTCGAGCAGATGGTGAAATTCAGTTTCTGACAAAAAAAACCGACTCTTCCGAGAGCCGGTTTTTTTGATGCGCCCGGGTGGCCTATTTCACCCGCAGCCTGCGTCCGATCTGGAGGGTGGTGGTTTCCTTGATGCCGTTCAGGCGGCACAGGGCCCGGACCGTAGTCCCGTTCTTCTTGGCGATCTTGCCCAGGGTGTCGCCGGAGCGGACCGTGTAGTACTTGACGGCGGCGCGTTCGGCGGCGGCGCGGGCCTCGGCTTCCTTCTTGGCCTGCTGCTCGGCGAGCAGGCGCTCCTCCTCGTCGGTGCGGTAGATCTCGTCTTCGTCATCGACGGACTGGACGTAGCGGCTGTTCGGGTTGAAGTACCAGCTGCGGAAGGTCAGCAGGCGGTGCCGCAGGGTGCCGGTCTCGAAGTCGATGAGCCAGGTGGGGTCGAAAGCGTAGCCCTGGTAGCGGGTCTCGAAATGCAGGTGCGGACCGCTGGAGCGGCCGGTGGAGCCGCCCAGGCCGATGACGTCCCCGGCGTTCACCCAGTCGCCGGGCTCCTTGTCGCGGCGGGACAGATGGCCGTAGAAGGTCTCCAGGCCGTTAGCGTGCCGGATGATGATCAGGTTGCCGTAGCCGCCCACGTAGTCGGACACGCGGACTTTGCCGTCGAAGGCGGCATACACCGGCGTGCCGGTGGGATAGGGAAGGTCGACGCCCTGGTGACGGCGGCCGTGCCGATAGCCGAACTTGGAGTACACGCGGGTCTTGTTCGGGCAGCAGTAGGAGTCCAGCGTGTCCACGATCCACAGGGAAAAGCGGTCCGGGAGGGGCTTCTCGTCGTGGTACGGGTTCACGCTCCGGGTGTCCCAGTGCTCCGTGAAGACCTTTTCGTCCTGGATGGCCTTGGGGTCCTTGACATAGCGATAGGTGCCGTTGTTGTACAAGACGACCTTGACCGCGGGATTCGCGGTGTCCAGCGTGTCGGCGTAGGGCGTGGCGGTGCTGCGCGAGGAACTGACGCTCATCCGCCCGAACTGGTGGCGGAGAGAGTCGGCTTCGTGGTCATCCTGCGCACGCAGGGAAATACAGGCGGATAGGAATAGGCAGGTTGTCAGTAACGTCTTGAAATTCATTGGACTAACGGATTGCGCCGAAGCGAGTCTTCAGCAGGTCGTCGACCTCGGCGATCTTTTGCTTCAGCAGTTCGTCGGAAGTCGCTTCGCACAGGAAGCGCAGGTAGGGTTCGGTGTTGGAGGGACGGATGTTCAGCCACCAGTCGGGGAATTCGATGCGGTAGCCGTCGAAGTCCATGAAGGCGGTCGCCTTCTCCTGGGCCATGAAATGGTCCTTGACGGCGTCCATCGCGCCCTTCTTGTCCTCCACGCGGTAGTTGATCTCGCCGGAGTTTTTGTAGCGGACGATCTCCGCGATGGCCTGGCTGAGGGTCTTGCCTTCCTTCTTGAGGTCCGCGACGATGTTGAGGACGATCAGGGAGGCCAGGAGGCCGCTGTCGCTGTAGAAGAAGTCGCGGAAATAGAAGTGACCGGCCAGCTCGCCGCCCCAGACGCCGTCGATCTCGCGGAGCTTCGCGGCGGCGAAGGCGCGGCCCACCTTCCAGGTGTACATCTTGCAGCCCATCGGCTCGAGGAATTCGCCCACGGCCTTCGAGGAACGGATGTCCTGCAGGACGATGCCCTTGAGGCCGCGCTCGTTCACGTAGTAAAGGCCCATCAGGGCGATGAGGAGGTCGGGGGAGATGAAGCCGCCCTTCTCGTCCACGAAGACCACGCGGTCCGCGTCACCGTCGTAGATGACGCCGGCGTCGGCCTTCACTTCCCGGACGAGGTTCTCGAGGGGGACGACGTTCGCCTCGATGAGCGGGTTGGGCTCATGGTTGGGGAAGCGGCCGTCCATCGTGTCGAACAGGTAGTGGACGTTCTCTCCGGTGCCGAAGATCTCCTTCGCGAAGAGGTTGGACATGCCGTTCGAGAGGTCCATGGCGATGGTGATGCCGGAGAGGTCCTTCTTGAACTTGCGCATGAAGGCCAGGTAGTCGTCGAGGATTTCCTTCTGATAGACCTTGCCGCGGACTTCCGCCACCGGGGTGGGGACGCCTTCGTCGATCCAGGCCTTGATGTCCTTCAGGCCGGCGTCATAGCCGATGGCCTGGGCGTCCGTCGTGGACACCTTCATGCCGTTGTAGGGGGCGGCGTTGTGCGAGGCGGTAATCTGGACGGAGGCCTTGAAGCCGTAGTTCGCCGTGCCGAAATAGACCATGGGCGTGGAACTCAGGCCGATGTCGTAGACGTCGGCGCCGGCGTCGTTGATGCCCTGGACAACCGCGTCGTGGACCTCGGGCGAGGAGACGCGGCAGTCGCGGCCCACCAGAACCTTGTCGGCCTTGAGCAGCCGGGGGATGAAATAACCGATCTTGTAAGCGGTCTCCCGGTCCCAGTCCTTGCCGTAGATGCCGCGGATGTCATATGCGTGAAAAGCTCCCATGGTATTGAATGTTTTAATGTTACTTCAGCTTGCTGTTGTAGTGCGGGTGCACCTTCCCCTTGGCGATGTTCTGCAGCTTGGAGGCGATCATCTTCCGCCGGATCGGGGGGACGTTGTCCGTGAACAGGTTGCCGTCCAGGTGCGACAGTTCGTGCTGCACCATCCGGCAGGCGAACTTGTCCAGGGTCTCGGTGACCTGCTCGAAATTCTCGTTGTAGTAGCGGAGGGTCATCTTCGCCGGACGGAGCACGTCGCAGTAGATGTTCGGGATGCTCAGGCAGCCCTCGGAGTAGGTGACTTTCTCGTCGCTTTCCTCGAGGATTTCCGGGTTGATGATCACGCGCTTGAAGCCTTTCAGGTAGTCGTAGGTGTCGGCGACCACATCCCCGTCTACGATGACCACGCGGAGGCTCACTCCGATCTGCGGGGCGGCCAGGCCGCACCCGTCGGCCCGGGTGAGGGTGTCCCGGAGGTCCTGGATGAGGGTGTTCAGCTCGTCTTTCTTCGCGAGGTCGGCTTCGACGGCTTTCCGGCGGAGCACCTCGGAACCGTATAAGTAGATAGGTTGTATCATTTCCTTCGTTTTGTCTTGTTCCGGGACAGGCTCTCCGGAACGGAATCAGGATTCACTGCAAAAACCGCACCCGAAGTCCGGTCCATGTAGCTCTGCAGGATGATGGCCGCGCTGATCCGGTCCACGGATTTCTTGTCGCGCCGGTCCTTCGCCTTCATCCCTCCGTCGATCATCGCCCGGTGCGCGAGCACGGAGGTGAACCGCTCGTCCTCCAGGGAGACCGGGATGCCGGGGAAGGCCTTCGCGAGGACCTTCAGGAAGGCGTCCACGTCGGCCTGGGCCTCGGACGGGGTGCCGTCCATGTTCACCGGATAACCCACCACAAAGCGTTCGATTGTCTCCTTTTCGGTGTAATTTTTGAGATAATCTATTAACTTTGCAGAATCGACCGTATCCAGGGCAGAGGCGAAGATACGGAGCGGGTCGCTCGCGGCAAGGCCGGTGCGTCTGCGTCCGTAATCGATCCCGATGAGTCTGTCCATAGGTTACAAAGATAACATTTTTTATGGCTAATGACAAGAACCGGACAACAAGGAAATACAGGGCGTCCCTGATCGACGCGGTTTCCCACGAGCGCCTTTGGTCCATCGTCTTCACGCGGCCGGCGTTCGTCACCGCCATCGTTTCGCTCGTCGTCCTCCTGCTGGTGATCTTCTACCTGCTCGTCGCGTTCACCCCGATCCGGACCTTCATCCCCGGCTATCCCGACGCGCAGGCGCGCCGGCAGGCCGTCCAGAACGCCATCCGGATCGACTCGCTGGAGACGCAGATCCTCCAGTGGGAACTCTATACGGAGAATCTCAAGAAAGTGGTCGCCGGCGAGGAGCCGCTCCTCCTGGACAGCCTCATCCTCCGGCGGCAGGAAGCCGGCCGGGACGCGGACTCCGTGTTCTTGGCCCGCCGGGATTCCCTCCTCCGCGCCCGGGTGACCGAGGCGGAGCAGTTCGAGGTGTCCGGCCCCCGGCGCGACCTGCCCATCGAGGCGCTCTCGTTCTACACGCCCCTCAAGGGCGTCGTGTCGCAGAGCTTCGACCGCACGCTCCATCCGTGGGTGGACGTCACGGCCCCGACCGGCACGGCGGTGATGGCCGTCCTGGACGGCACCGTAGTCTTCGCCGGCTGGGAGGAGGCCGACGGCTACACGCTGGCCATCCAGCACCGGGGCGACATCCTCTCGGTGTACAAGCGGAATGAGAAACTGCTCAAGAAGGCGGGCGACACCGTGAAGGCGGGTACGCCGGTCGCCCTGGTGGGCAGTTCCGGCTCCCTGACCAAGGGAGACCACCTGCGTTTCGAACTCTGGTATGCCGGGGAGGCCGTGGACCCGGCCGCCTACATCAGTTTCTGACCCTATGCAAAGAAAGAAGATTGCCATCCTCGGATCGACGGGATCCATCGGCCGCCAGACGCTGGACGTGGTCCGGCAGCATCCGGACCGGTTCCAAGTGGAAGTCATCACGGCGGGAAGCAACGCCGCCCTCCTCGCCGAACAGGCGAACGAGTTTTCCGTTCCGCACGCGGTCATCTGCGACGTGACGAAATATGATGAGGTCAAGGATGCCCTGGTCGGGAACGCTACGGAGGTACATGCCGGCATCGACGCCGCCTGCGACCTGGTGACGGGAAAGCACGTGGACATCGTCGTCGCCTCGATGGTGGGCTTCAGCGGGCTCCGGCCCACGCTGGCCGCCATCCGGGCCGGGAAGGACATCGCACTCGCGAACAAGGAGACGCTCGTCGCCGCGGGATCCATCGTCATGGCGGAGGCCCGCAAGCACGGGGTGAAGATCCTGCCGGTGGATTCCGAGCACTCCGCCATCTTCCAGTGCCTGCAGGGCGCGCAGGGGAACCCGCTCGCGCGGATCCACCTGACGGCCTCGGGCGGCCCGTTCCGCACCTGGGAGCGGGCGCAGATCGAGTCGGCCGGCAAGGACCTCGCGCTGCGGCATCCCAACTGGAACATGGGCGCGAAGATCACCATCGACTCCGCGACGATGATGAACAAGGGCTTCGAGGTCATCGAGGCCAAATGGCTCTTCGACGTGGAGCCGGAGCGGATCCACGTGGTCGTGCATCCAGAGTCGGTCATCCACTCGATGGTGGAGTTCGCGGACGGGGCCGTCCTCGCCCAGCTGGGCTGTCCGGACATGCGGGAGCCCATCCAGCTGGCCCTCTCGTACCCGGAGCGGCTGTCCCTGAACAATAAGAAGCTGGATTTCGGCTCCCTGGGCGCCCTGACTTTCTTCGAACCGGACCTGGACAAGTTCCCGTGCCTGAAGCTGGCCTTCGACGCCATTGGCCGGGGCGGCAATATCCCCTGCGCCCTCAACGCGGCCAACGAGGCCGCCGTCGCGGGCTACCTCCAGGACCGGATCGGCTTCTATGACATCGCTTCCGTCGCCGCGGACACGCTCGCTTGCACGGAATTTGTAGCAGACCCGACGCTGGACGATATCTTCGCCACCAACGAGGAAGCATTCGTCCACGCCCGCAGTCTGATATGGTAGTTCTCATCAAGACCCTCCAGGTCATCCTGGCCCTGTCCGTGCTCATCGTCCTGCATGAGCTCGGCCATTTCCTGTGGGCCAAGCTCTTCCATATCCGGGTGGACAAGTTCTTCCTGTTCTTCGACATCGGCGGGGTGAAGCTCTTCTCCACGAAGTCGGCCTGGTTCACGAAACTGTGCCCGAAGGCCGCGGCGTGGGAGACCGAATACGGCATCGGCTGGCTGCCCCTCGGCGGCTACTGCAAGATCGCCGGGATGATCGACGAGTCCCTGGACACCGAATCCCTGAAGCAGGCCCCCCAGCCGTGGGAGTTCCGCACGCATCCTGCCTGGCAGCGCCTGCTGGTCATGTCCGGCGGCGTGCTGAACAACTTCCTCTTCGCCATCCTCGCCTACATCCTCATCCTGGACATCTGGGGCGACGCCTACCTCCGCAACGAGGGGAACGCCATCTATGTCAATGACCTGGCCTACGAGATGGGCTTCCGCACCGGCGACCGGATCCTCCGGTTCGACGACTTCGTCCCCGACGACTTCATGGACCTGCAGGTGGACCTCGCGCGTCGGGACGTCCGCAAGGCGACGGTCCTGCGCGGGACGGACACCCTGGACCTGTACATCGACCAGTCCCGGATCGGGGACGTGCTGAACTCGCCGGGGATGTTCGACCTCGCCGTGCCGTTCGTCGTGGACACCATCCCGCCCGGCACCCCGAACGCCGGCCTCCTCGCGCACGGGGACCGCATCGTCTCCGTGGACGGGCAGCCGATCACCTATCTCCAGGAGGCGCGCCCCCTGTTCGCCGCGCATGCGGGCGGGGAAGTGCCCGTGGACATCACCCGCGGGGCGGATACCTTGCAGGCGGTCCTGCAGGTGGACACCACCGGCCGCGTGGGCGTCTATACCGTGTTCCCGGGCTACGAACACCGGGAGTACAACTTCTTCGAGGCCATTCCGGCCGGCTTCCGCCTGACCTTCTCCACGGTGGGCGGGTACCTGCAGGACCTGCGCCTCGTCGCCACGCCGCGGACGGAGGCCTACAAGTCCGTGGGCAGCTTCATCGCCATCGGGCAGGTGTTCCCGGCGGAGTGGGACTGGTACCGGTTCCTGACGCTGCTGGCCCTGCTGTCCATCATGCTGGGCGTGATGAACCTCCTGCCGATTCCGGCCCTGGACGGGGGGCACATCGTCATCTGCCTCTATGAGATGATTACCGGCCGGAAACCCAGCGACAAGTTCATCCTGGCCGCGCAGATGGTGGGCATGGTCCTGCTCCTGGGGCTGATGCTGCTGGCCTTCGGCAACGACATCGGAAGACTGATCAGATAAACACAAAACACCTGTCATATGAAAAGAATCGTCAAGATAGCCGCCCTCGCGGCGATGGTGCTGGCCCTCGCGGGATGCAAGGGCCGCAACCGCGGGCCGCTGCTCCCGAACGTGAGCGGCAAGGCCGGCGAGATCGTGGTCGTCATCGACAAGGACAACTGGGAAGGGGAGATCGGCAACGCCCTCCGCGGGATCCTGGCGGACGACACCCCGTACCTGGCCCAGCGCGAGCCCCTGTTCAGCCTGGCGAACGTCCCTCCGGGCAGCTTCAACAACATGTTCAAGATGCACCGGAACATCCTCATCCTGAACATCAACCCCCAGAACCAGACGACCGGGATGATGTACAAGCGGGACCAGTGGGCCCGTCCGCAGAGCGTGGCCCAGGTCAATGCCTACGGCCAGGAGGACGCCCTCGCCATCATCGCCGAGGCGAAGGAGCAGCTGCCCGAGTTCTTCGAGGCGGCGGAGCGCGACCGCATCATCGCGAATTCCATCCTGTACGAGGAGCTTACCCTGCGTGACCCCGTGGAGAAGCTCACCGGCGGCATCCTGCATTTCCCTTCGGGCTACAAGCTCCGCAAGGTGACGGACGACTTCGTGTGGATCGCCGACGACAAGCAGTACACGAACCAGATCGTCCTCGTGTACCGCTACCCGGTCCCCTTGGAGGGCCCGTTCGACAAGGAGAACATCATCGCCAAGCGGAACGAAGTCATGCGGGCGAACGTCCCCGGCATGTTCGACGGCACGTACATGACCACCTCCACCGGTTTCCCGGTGGAAACGCGCTCCCTCAAGTATCACGGCATCGACTTTGTCGAGACCCGGGGCTACTGGGAGGTCGAGGGCGACTTCATGGGCGGCCCCTTCGTGTCCCACACTTTCTACAGCCAGGACGGGAAGGACCTGATCGTGCTGGAAGCCTTCGTTTATGCCGCGAGATACGACAAGCGCTCCTATCTGCGGCAGGTCGAGTCCATCCTCTACTCCTTCGAGTGGAAAAATAATGAAAAATAATTTGGCGGAGTAAGAAAATCTTCTTACCTTTGCATTCCCTTTTGAGGAGCCCGGCTTTCTCAAGAGGGAAAAATCCAGTTGGTGGGTTCGTATAACGGTTAGTACTCGGGATTTTCATTCCCGCAATAGGAGTTCGATTCTCCTACCCACTACCAAAAAATAAAAAAAATAGTATAATGGCAAACACGAAATCCGCTCAAAGGGCTTCCCGCCAGAACGAGAGGCACCGCTTGCATAACAAGTATTATGCAAAGACTGCGAGGAACGCGATCCGCGACCTCCGCAACACCACTGACAAGAAAGCTGCCGAGGAGAGCGCTCCGAAGGTGTACGCTATGATCGACAAACTCGCGAAGATCGGCGTCATCCACAAGAACAAGGCCTCCAACCTCAAGAGCGGCCTCCAGGTCTACATCAACAAGCTCGCGTAAGCTTAGAGACAATGAGCCGGCCCGGCTTCGAAGGGCAATCGGGATGTAGCGCAGTTGGCTAGCGCACTACGTTCGGGACGTAGGGGTCGTCCGTTCGAGTCGGATCATCCCGACAACAGACTGGGAATTTTCCCGGTCTGTTTCGTTTTTTAGGCCCCCGGGTGTTGCAATTCACAGAAATATCCGTACCTTTGTGAGCTACCTTTTCCGTAACGGCAGCTGGTTATTGATGTAAAATCCATCCGGTGCGACTGGCCCGGAGCTAAAACACCCTGGAACGATATGCTGAATATCTTCTACAGAGAAAACGGAAAGATCGGAGTCTCCCAGTCGGAGAAAGATTTCGCCAAGATCACCCTCGAGAACACCGTATGGATCGACCTCGTGGATCCTTCCGGCACGGAGAAGCGTGCCGTGGAGGCCTTCCTCGGGACCGAGATCCAGAGCCGCGCGCAAGCGGAGGAAATCGAAAGCTCCTCCCGTTATTTCGAGACGGACGACGCCATCTTCGCCAACACGAACTTCCTGACCCCGGGGGCAGAGGAATACATGATGCAGGCGGTGTCGTTCACCCTGGTGGACAATACCCTCACCACGCTCCGCGAAGTGCCCCTGCGCAGCTTCACCGAGCTCCAGCGGCGCTTGCAGGTGAACCCGAAACAATATCCCTCCGGCTTCACGGTGTTCGCCACGATCCTGGACCAGCGTGTCGACCTGGACGCGGATATGATCGAGCTCCTGTCGAAGGAGATCTCCCAGTACGCGAAGCGCATCAACGAGGAGGAGGACATCGACCAGGAACTCCTGATCGACATCTCCCAGCTCCAGGAGAACACGATGATGGTCCGCGAGAACGTCGTGGACAAGCAGCGCCTGATCTCCAACCTCATGCGCAGCAACAAGGTCCCGCAGTCGCTGGATTCGCGCCTGAACGTGCTCCTGCAGGATATCTCGTCCCTGATCAACCACACGAACTTCTGCTTCGAGCGTCTGGAATACCTCCAGGATACGGTCCTGGGTCTGATCAACCTGGACCAGAATAAGATCATGAAGGTGCTCGCGGTCGTCTCCCTGTTCATGATGCCGCCCACCCTCATCGCGGGCTTCTACGGGATGAACGTGCGCCTGCCGATGATCGCCGCCGACGAGCCCAACGCCTCGTTCTGGAACTGGGTGATCATCCTGGGGATCATGGCCCTGTCCTGCGTAGTCATCTGGATCTTCTTCAAACGCAAGAAAATGCTTTGAAATCCAGAATTTTTTCGTATTTTTGCACGCTTTTACGGAGGCGTGCATTTTTTTGCCCCTCCGCGCGGCACAAAAAATATTGTTAAACAACTAGTTTCCAGCACAAAAAACTATGTCTGAAGAAATCAAGAACGTGGCAGAAGAGACTCTGAACGAGGCTCCTGTCCAGAAAGAAGAAACCAAGAAGGCCCCCCTCAACGCCTCCATCGCGCCTGAGGATTTCGACTGGGACGCTTTCGAGAACGACACCGTCGCCGGTGAGAACCGCGAGGAAGTCGCCGCCCTGTACGACCAGACCCTCCAGAAGGTCACCGAGAACGAGGTGGTCGAGGGTGTCGTCACCGCGATCAACAAGCGCGAGGTCGTCGTGAACATCGGCGCCAAGAGCGAAGGTGTCATCTCCGCCCCCGAGTTCCGTTACAACCCGGACCTCAAGGTCGGTGACAAGGTCGAGGTGCTCGTCGAGAACGCCGAGGACCGCAAGGGCCAGCTGGTCATTTCCCACAAGAAAGCCCGCCAGCTCAAGTCTTGGGATATGGTCAACGCCGCCTACGAGAACAACGAGGTGGTGAAGGGTTATGTCAAGACCCGCACGAAGGGCGGCATGATCGTCGACGTGTTCGGCATCGAGGCCTTCCTCCCGGGTTCCCAGATCGACATCAAGCCCATCCGTGACTATGACGTGTTCGTGGATACCACCATGGACTTCAAGATCGTCAAGATCAACCAGGAGTTCCGCAACGTGGTCGTCTCCCACAAGGCCCTTCTCGAGGCCGAGCAGGAGGCCAAGCGCGCCGAACTCATCTCCAAGCTGGAGAAAGGCCAGGTGCTCGAGGGTACCGTCAAGAACATCACCAACTACGGCGTGTTCGTGGACCTCGGCGGCGTGGACGGTCTCATCCACATCACCGACCTCAGCTGGGGCCGCATCTCCCATCCGGAAGAGGTGGTCGCCCTGGACCAGAAGATCAATGTCGTGGTGCTCGACTTCAACGAGGCGCAGAAGCGCATCGCCCTCGGCCTGAAGCAGCTCACCCCGCACCCGTGGGAGAGCCTCTCCGCCGACCTCAAGGTCGGTGACACCGTGAAGGGCAAGGTCGTCGCCATCGCCGACTACGGCGCTTTCGTCGAGGTCGAACCCGGTGTCGAGGGTCTCGTGCACGTGAGCGAGATGTCCTGGAGCCCGCGCCTGCACAGCGCCCAGGAGTTCCTCAAGCTCGGCGACGAGGTCGAGGCCGTCATCCTCACCCTGGACCGCGAGGCCCGCAAGATGTCCCTCGGTCTGAAGCAGCTCACCCAGAATCCTTGGGAGTCCATCCGCGAGAAGTATCCCGTGGGTTCCACCCACAAGGCCACCGTCCGCAACATCACCAACTTCGGCGTGTTCGCCGAGCTGGAGGACGGCGTGGAGGGTCTGATCCACATCAGCGACCTCTCCTGGAACAAGCTCAAGCACCCGAGCGAGCTCGTCGCTTCCGGTGACGTCATCGACGTCGTCATCCTCGAGTTCGACGAGAACAACCACAAGCTCAGCCTGGGCCACAAGCAGCTCACCCCGAACCCTTGGGACGAGCTCGAGGCCAAGTACCCGGTCGGCACCGTGGTGGACGCCACCGTCGTCGCCGCCGGCGACAAGGGCTACACCCTCAAGTTCGAGGATGGCACCGAGGCCGCTGCCTTCAACCGCGAGATGGTGAAGGAAGACGGCAAGCAGGCCATCGTCGGCGAGACCCTGCCGGTGAAGGTCGTGGAGCTGCGCCGCAGCACCCGCACCGTGCGTGTCTCCCACCTCCGTACCTACCAGGAGGCCCGCGTTGCCCGCGAGACCGCCGAGGCTGACACCACCAAGAAGGCCATCAAGAAGGTGAACAGCACCGTCGAGAAGACCACCCTCGGTGACATCTCCGCCCTCGCCGCCCTCAAGGACAAGCTCGAGAAGGGTGAGTAATTCCCAGAACAACTTTACGGTCACGATGTTGGGCACCGCATCGGCGATGCCCGTCGTGAACCGGAGTCAAAGCGCCCAGGCACTGCAAGTGCATGGGCGCTTGTTTCTTGTGGACGCCGGGGAAGGCGTGCAGACGCAGATGATGCGCTTCCACGTGCCCATGGCGAAACTCGAGGCCGTGTTCATCTCGCACATCCACGGCGATCACGTGTTCGGCCTGTTCGGCCTGCTCTCCACCTTCGGGATGGGCGGCCGGACCGCCCCGCTCCACGTGTACGGCCCGGGCAATCTCCGTCCCTTCCTCAAGTTCTTCCTCTCCTACAACGAATGGCTGCCTTTCGAGATCGCCTTCCATCCGGTGAACACCCGGTTCCCGGAGAAGATCATGGAGAACAAGGCTCTGGAAGTGACGGCTTTCCCCCTCCTGCACGGGATCGAGACCTACGGCTACCTTTTCCGGGAGAAGGAGCCCATGTGGAACGTGCGGAAAGAGTGCATCGGGCAGTACGGGCTCAGCCTCACCGAGATCGGCACGCTCAAGCGGGGCGAGGACGTGGTCCGCGAGGACGGTTCCGTGATTCCGCGGGACGTGGCCGCCTACAAGCCCTTTGCACCCCGGAGCTACGCCTATGTGTCGGATACGGCCGTGTTCCCCGGCGAAGCTGAAGTGCTGCAGGGGGTCACGGTCCTCTATCACGAGACGACTTTCCTCAACGAGCACGAGGACAAGGCGGCCGCCCGGTTCCATTCCACGACCCGGCAGGCGGCGCAGGTCGCCGTCGATGCGGGCGTCGGGAAACTGCTCATCGGCCACTATTCCTCCCGGAACACGGACCAGCGCCTGTACGAGGCGGAGTGCCGGGAAGTCTTCCCGGAATCTTATGCCGCGGCCGACGGCGACGTGTACGAAATCTGATTTTTTTCCGTATCTTTGAAATCGGTTCGATTTCGAAGATATGAAGAAGGTCCTCATTGCCATCGCCTTGATCCTGGGACTGTCGGTCTCCGCGCAGCGGGAGGCCGGGACGCCCCAGGAACGCTATATTTCCCGCTACGCATCCATCGCCGTCAACGAGATGTACCGCTCCGGCGTCCCCGCCAGCATCACCCTGGCGCAGGGCATCATCGAATCCCGGTCCGGCCAGTCCGCCCTCGCGGCGGACGGGAACAACCACTTCGGCATCAAATGCCACAACAGCTGGAAAGGCCGCACGATGCTGGTCGACGACGACCGGAAGAACGAATGCTTCCGGGTGTATGACACCGCCGAGGAAAGCTTCCGGGACCATTCCGACTTCCTCCGCTACCGGGACCGCTACAAGTTCCTGTTCGATTTCAAGACCACCGACTACAAGTCCTGGGCATACGGCCTCAAGCAGGCCGGCTACGCCACGGACCCTTCCTATGCCGCCAAGCTCATCAAGTGCGTGGAGGACTACAACCTGTCGCGCTACGACCGGATGACCGTCACCGAGGCCCTGGCCGAGGGCGGCCGGGAAGCCGAAGCGCCGGTCACGCAGGACGAGCTGGAAGGGATTCCCGACTCGCCGCTCAAGATCGAGGCCGGCGAGATCTTCCGGGGCAAGGCGGGGGAGGAATACCGCTTCTCCCTGTCCAGGACGCTGTACAGCCGGAACGGCGTTCCCTTCGTCTATGCCGTCGAGGGTGAAACCTATGCCTCCATCGCCAAGAGCAACCACCTCCTGCTCCGTGAAATCCTCAAGTTCAACGATCTGTCCCACGGCGGGGAACTGCGTGCCGGCGAGGTCGTGTACCTGGAGCCCAAGAAGAACAAGACGGTCCGCGGCCTGGACAAGTACATCGTGGGCGAGGAAGGGGAGACCTTCCACGGCATCTGCCAGCGCTTCGCCGTCAAGGAGAAGGCCATCCGCAAGCTGAACGGCCTTCCGGCGAACTACCAGCCCAAGGAAGGGGACGAGCTCGTCCTCCGCCCGGAGTCCAAAATCAAGAAGCTATGGAAAAAGCGGTAAAGTCTCGTCCGAAATGGCTGCTCATGCTGCTGGCCGCCCTCTGCGGGCTGGCCGTTGCCGTGGCTTTCAGCCTGTACGGCGCCTTCTATGACCGGAAGGTGCCCAATTTCAGCGGCACCTACGAGTTCTATGTCCGGCCGGGCATGGAGCCGTCCGACGTCGTGGACACGCTCCTCAAAAGCGGCGTCGTCCTGAACCAGAAGAGCCTCCGCCGGACCCTGGAGCCCCTCCAGTCGATGAAGGTCGGCCATTATACGCTGGATGCGAAATCCTCCAGCAAGTATGTCTCCCGGATGCTGGCGAACGGCTGGCAGACGCCCGTGAACCTCACGCTCTCCGGAACCATCCGGACCCCGGAGGTCCTCGCCCGGAAGATCGGCAACCAGATGCTCGTAGACAGCGCCGCCGTGGCGGATTTCGCCCGGTCGGCGGACTCCCTGGCCCGGTACGGCATCACGCCGCCGCTCCTGTTCACCATCGTCATCCCGGACACCTACCAGGTCCTCTGGACGAGCTCCGTGTCCGAGATCTTCGACCGTTTCAAGAAGGAGGCCGACGCCTTCTGGACCGATGAGCGCGTGGAACTCGCCAGGATGCAGGGGCTCAACCCCGTCGGGGTGTCCACCCTCGCCTCCATCGTGGACGGCGAAACCCAGTACGGGCCCGAGCAGCCCACGGTCGCCGGCGTGTATCTGAACCGGCTCCGCATCGGCATGCTCCTCCAGGCCGATCCCACCGTCGCCTACTGCTACGGCTACAGCCTGAACCGCATCCTGACGCGGCACCTGGAAATCGACTCTCCCTACAATACCTACAAGTACGCCGGCCTGCCCCCGGGCCCGATCTCCTGCCCGCCGAAAAGCTGCCTGGAAGCCGTCCTGCACGCGCAGAAGCACAACTACCTGTATTTCTGCGCGGACCCTTCGTTCAACGGTTCCCACCGCTTCGCGGCGACCTATACCGAACATCTGAACAATGCCCGCGCCTTCCAGCGTGCGCTGGATGCGCGCACCAAGCGCTAGCCTATGGACGACGCCCTCTTTCCGCATTATTCCGAGCAGGGCCGTGACCTGATCCGGAAAGCCTACGACGTGGCCGAGAAGGCCCTCGCCGGCGAAACCCGCAGCAACGGGACGCCTTTCTTCGGGCATCCCCTCGCCGTCGCGAAGATCGTCTCCGACGAGATCGGCCTGCCCCCCGAGTGCGTGGCCGCCGTGTTCCTGCACGAGGCGACGCGGGGCGGGAAGGTGGACCTGGACATCCATGCCCTGAAGCTGGATGAAAGCGTGTACACGATGGTGGACGGCCTGAACAAGATCTCCACCATCAAGCCCAAGGACACCCGCCTGGAGGCCGAGAATTACAAGAAACTCATCATCCAGTACTCCATGGACCCGCGCGTGACCGTCATCAAGCTGGCAGACCGGCTGGAGGTGATGCGCTCCCTCGCCATCTTCCCGAAGGCGGACCGCGAACGGAAAGTGCTGGAAACCCTCATGCTGTACATCCCACTGGCGCACCAGCTGGGCCTGTACAACATGAAGCGGGAGATGGAGGACATCTACCTGAGCTACGCGGAACCCGAGCAGTACCGCCTCATCACGAACAAGCTGCGCGCGACCCAGAAGGACCGGGAAAAGCTGATGGCGGAGTTCATCGAACCCCTCAAGGTCAAGCTCTCCGAGGCCGGAATCCAGTACAAGCTGAAGATCCGCACCAAGGCCGCCTACTCCATCTGGGCGAAGATGGTCAAGCAGAAAGTCCCCTTCGAGGGTGTCTTCGACGTGTTCGCGATCCGCTTCATCATCGACTGTCCGGAGGACATCAAGCTGGAGCGGGAACTGTGCTGGAAGGTGTTCGGATTCGTGACGGAGGAGTACGAGCAGGACACGAAGCGGCTCCGCGACTGGGTCACGAACCCCAAGCCCAACGGCTACGAATCCCTCCATATCACGGTCAAGAACAAGGACGGCGCCTACGTGGAGGTCCAGATCCGCACCCGGCGGATGGACGAGATCGCTGAGAACGGCTTCGCCTCGCACTGGTCCTACAAGGGCATCAAGCGGGAAGAGACGATGGACCGCTGGCTGACATCCGTCCGCTACGCCCTCGAGCATCCCGACACGGACAGTCCGGAGGACCTGCCGCAGCCCCCGTCCCGGGAGATTTTCGTGTTCACCCCGACGGGCGAGCTCCGGATCCTGCCCGCCGGCGCGACCGTGCTGGATTTCGCCTTCAGCATCCACACCAATATCGGCACGCGCTGCGTGGGCGGTAAAGTGGGCGGGAAGCCCGTGCCCATCAAGGAGAAGCTCCAGACGGGCGACGTCGTGGAAATCCTCACGGCGAAGAACCAGCGGCCGGCGCCGGACTGGGTCAATTTCGTCGTGACCTCCAAGGCCCGCCAGAAGATCAAGCAGGCCCTCAGCGAAGGCGAGCAGAAGCTCGCTTCCACCGGCCGGGAGCTGCTCGAGCGCCGGCTGAAGAACTGGAAGCTGGAGTTCCCGGACGAGATGCTCACGGAGATGATGAAGAAGCGCAAGATCACGAGCGTGAACGCCTTCTTCGCCGCCGTGGGGAACGGGGACATCGACGTCAACGAGATCAAGGAATACATCCTGACCGAGGAGAAACGCCACCAGGAAGCCCTGGAGGCCGCCCAGGCCCAGGAAGCGGCCCGCCCGCACCGGATCGAGGCCACTTCCAAGGATGACATCCTCGTGCTGAACGCCAAGGACCTCAAGGGCCTCGACTACCGGATGGCCCGCTGCTGCAATCCGGTCTTCGGCGACGACGTGTTCGGCTTCGTCACCCGCGAGAGCGGCATCAAGATCCACCGCATCACCTGCCCGAACGCCGCCCGCCTCATCGAGAACTATCCCTACCGCATCCAGAAGGTGCGCTGGGCCGATTCGCCCTCCAGCGGCTCCTTCCAAGTGACCCTGAAGATCACCACGGACCAGGAGAGCGAAGCGCTGAACAAGATCATGGAAGTGGTTGGAACCTTCAAGGCTTCCATCCGGACCTTCAACGTGCAGGAGAACCAGCGGCAGGGCACCTATGACATTCTCCTGAAGCTCCTCGTCCCGTCGAACCTGGAGCTGGACAAGATCCTCTCCCAGATCCGTGCGCAGAAGCACGTGCTCAAAGTGAATCGGGTATAGATTCCTTCGCTCGGAATGACAAAAAAACCGGAGGCCTTGCGGGTCTCCGGTTTTTGGTTTGCGGGGGTGAATTACTTCACCTCGATCACGACGCAGCGGTTCTTGGCCGGGGTGTCGAACTTGTTGTCGGTGTCACCCTTGGCGACGGTATCGATGTTGCTGCCGTTGGCGCCGAGCTTCTCGAGGAGAGCCTTGACGGCGTCGACACGCTGCTCGGAGAGCTTCTGGTTGCCCTTGGCGGTGCCGGTCTGCTTGTCGGCGGAGCCGGTGAGCAGGAGCTTGGTGCCAGCCTCGACGACGTTGTTGGCGAAGAACTCGAGGTGAGCCTTCTCACGCGCGGAGATCTTGGCGGAGCCGAGGTCGAAGTAAACGGTGGCCGGGGAGGCGACCTTCGCTTCGACAGCGGTGAAGCGGCCGTTCTTGAAGAGGTAGGTCTGGCCGTCGACGAGGTTCTTGAACGGAGCGAGCTGGTTCTCGAGGTCCGCGATCTTGTTCTTGAGGGCGGCGTTCTCCTTCTCGAGTTCGGCGTACTTCTTCTGCAGGGCCTCATACTGGGCGTCCGTGTACTTGGAAGGGATGATGACCGGCATCACGGTGCTGAGGCGGTCGAAGCCGGGACGGCCGAGGTTGAAGGACAGGCCGAGGGTAGCGGTCGGGATACCGGCCAGGATCTTGGCGAAGCCTTCCATGTTGTACGCCTTGGCGCGGGCGGTGAGCAGGCCGAGGTCGATGTTCAGGTTCACGCGCTCGCCCAGACGGAGCTGGTTGAGGAGGCCGACACCGGCGGCGAATTCCTTGTTGCCCTTGAGGGAGAACTTGCCGTTGTTTTCACCGACGATCAGAAGACCGGTCGTGGCATAGGGGATGAAGCTCCAGAAGCGGGTTTCCTTATAGCCGGCGATGCTGTTGGAGATGTTCCAGAGGAAGTCGCCGTGGAAGTAGTTGAGCGGAGCCTTCTCGATCTTGCCGCTCTTGGCGGTGTCGAACAGACCGTGCCAGCCGGCGCGGATACCGACGGCGGGGCTGAACCACTTGCCGAGGTACAGGTCCGTAGCCAGGCCCATCTTGCCCAGGCCCTTGCCCTTTTCAAGGACAGAGTTGACACCGGCGCCGAGGCCGATGAAGGTGTTGTCGAAAGCGCCGTTGGTCACATAGGGACCACGGACGATTTCACCGTTGGGGCCAACATTGTTGTCCTCCTGCGCGAAAGCGCTGAAGGAGAGGAAACTTGCAGCCGCAAGAATTCCGATGAATTTGATGACTTTCATAATACTATGTTAAGTTTAATTGCGTCAATTCCCGTGTACAGTCACACTATACAGAATGCAAATTTAAGCTTTTTTTTGAAAAAAGCGTAATTTTGCGGTATGAAATTCCAACTGCAGTCCGAATACCAGCCATCCGGGGACCAGCCGGCCGCCATCGAAGGCCTGTGCAATGCCCTCTCCGAAGGCGTCCGTGATGTCACGCTCCTGGGCGTGACCGGCTCCGGAAAGACCTTCACGATGGCCAACGTCATCCAGCGTCTCCAGCGTCCGGCCCTGATCCTGAGCCACAACAAGACGCTCGCTGCGCAGCTGTATGGCGAGTTCAAGGCCTTCTTCCCGCACAACGCGGTGGAATACTTCGTCTCCTACTACGATTATTATCAGCCGGAGGCCTACATCCCCGTCACCGACACCTATATTGAAAAGGACCTGAGCATCAACGACAAGATCGACGAGCTCCGCGTGAGCGCCGCCTCCGCCCTGATGTCGGGACGCCGGGACGTCATCGTCATCTCGTCCGTCTCCTGCCTGTACGGCATCGGCAATCCGGACGACTTCCACGACCAGACCGTCACGGTCCACAAGGGCGAGGCCATGTCCATGACCCGGCTCCTGTACAAGATCGTGGACGCCCTCTACTACCGGACGGAGACCGAGTTCAAGCGCGGTTCCTTCCGCGTCCGGGGCGACACCGTGGACATTTTCCTCGGCGGCGCCGACTATGCGGCCCGGATCGAATTCTTCGGCGACGAGGTGGACAGCATCTCGCTGGTGGATCCCGTGACGGGCGCGCGGTTCGAGGAACTGGACAAGATCGACCTGTATCCGGCGAAGAACTTCGTCACCTCCAAGGAGAAGGGCGCGAAGGCGGTCCTCCAGATCCAGGACGACCTCATCGCCCAGGTCGAGTACTTCGAGAGCATCGGCAAGTCCCTGGAGGCAAAGCGCCTCAAGCAGCGGGTGGAGTATGACATCGAAATGATCAAGGAGATGGGCTACTGCCCCGGCGTGGAGAACTATTCCCGCTATTTCGACGGCCGGAAGCCCGGCCAGCGGCCTTTCACGCTCATCGACTACTTCCCGGACGACTTCATCTGCTTCATCGACGAAAGCCACGTCACCCTGCCGCAGATCCGCGCGATGTTCGGCGGCGACCATTCCCGCAAGGCCACGCTGGTGGAATACGGATTCCGCCTGCCCGCCGCGGCGGACAACCGTCCGCTCACCTTCGACGAGTTCGAGTCCATCACCGGCCAGACCGTGTACGTGAGCGCCACGCCCGCCGACTACGAGCTGGAGAAGTCCGAGGGCCTCGTGGTCGAGCAGATCGTCCGGCCCACCGGCCTGCTGGACCCGCCCATCGAGGTCCGGCCCACCGAGAACCAGGTGGACGACCTGATGGAGGAGATCCGGAAGCGGGCGGAGGTGGATGAGCGCGTGCTCGTCACCACGCTCACCAAGCGGATGGCCGAGGAACTGGACAGCTATTTCGGCCGGATGGGCGTCCGCTGCCGGTACATCCACTCTGACGTGGACACGGCCGAGCGCGTGGAGATCATCGAGGACTTCAAGAACGGCCTGTTCGACGTCCTGATCGGCGTGAACCTCCTCCGGGAGGGCCTGGACATCCCCACCGTCTCGCTCGTCGCCATCCTGGACGCGGACAAGGAAGGCTTCCTGCGCAGCGGCCGCGCCCTGACGCAGACCGCCGGCCGCGCCGCCCGCAACGTGAACGGCCTCGTCATCATGTACGCCGACACGATCACCCAGTCCATGGACGAGACCATCCGGGAGACCAACCGCCGGCGGCAGAAGCAGCAGGAATACAACCAGCTGCACGGCATCACCCCGCAGCAGGTGCAGGTCCGCGCCAACATCCTGATGTCCGAACTGGTTACTTCCAAGGAGGACACCACGCATGTCAGCGGCTTCCTCAACGAGGACGGCGGCCTGTCGGGCTCCGCGACGGGAAAGCCGCTCAACCCGCGCCTCAAGAACACGGTCACCGGGCACGTCAGCGCTGAGGACTCCGTCTCGGCCCCGACCTACGTTCCGAATCCTTCCGACCTGGGCCGCGGCACCGTGTCCGTGGGCCTGGGCCACGACGCCAAGCGCGAAGGCGCGTCGGCCTATGTGGACGGCTACATCGCGGCGGACCTCGCGGCCGTGCTCCAGGATCCGGTGATCCGGTCCATGTCCCGGCCCCAGGTGGAGAAGGCCGCCGAAGAGGCCAAGCGCAAGATGCAGAAAGCCGCGGCCGATCTCGATTTCACGGCCGCGGCGAAATTCCGCGATGAGATGTGGGCCTTGCAGGAATACCTGAAGGTCTGGAAAGACTAGCTACCTCCGACCGGCC
The DNA here is from genome assembly GCA_900316955.1 of uncultured Bacteroidales bacterium. Taxonomy (GTDB): domain Bacteria; phylum Bacteroidota; class Bacteroidia; order Bacteroidales; family UBA932; genus Cryptobacteroides. The sequence goes on along the minus strand of ONEX01000017.1, from coordinate 12,385 downwards.
TTGCTGCGGCTGCGCTTGCGGCGGTTCTTGGCGGCGTTCGCGAAGAAGGCGAAGGCGGCGATGGCCACGGCGACGATGCCGATGAAGATGTAGGTGAAGGCGTTGGCGTTGTCGCCCTTGACGCGGGACCACATCTCGATGAGCTTGCCGGTGTTCTCGCCCCAGTCGTGCTCCTGGGTGGAACGGTCGATGTCGGCCTTGTCCGGATAGAGGACCGGGTTGGCGCAGACGGCGGTGTCGGCCGGGGTGAAGAAGTAGGAGAGGTCGAGCGGCTCGTATTCCTCGTCGGTGAAGGCGTCACGGACTTCCGGAGCGCCGCTGACGGACACATAGCCGGTGACTTCCACGTTGCGGATGACGATGTCCGGCCGGCTCATGAAGTTGATCCAGTACTTGGCGGCCTTGGTGTTCTGCGCGTACTTCGGGATCACCCAGCCGTCGAACCAGACGGTGAAGCCTTCCTTCGGGAGGGCGTAGCGGAGGTCCACGCCGAGCTCGGCGGCCTCGTCGATGGCCCACACGCCGTCACCGCTCCAGGTGAGGTTCACGTAGCCCAGTTCCTGGACCATCTGGTCCTTGCCGAAATCGGCTTCCCAGCCGGCCACGAGGGGCTTCACTTCCTTCATGTAGTTCTCTACGGCGGCGATGTCCGCGTCGGAGGTGTAGTTCATCAGACCGTCCATCGTGACGGTCCCGGCGGCCAGCTCGTTCTCCTTGACTTTCAGGATAACCTGGGAATAGACATCCCGGGCGGAGTCCTTGATGAAGATGCGGTCGGCGAACTTGGGATTCTTGATGATGTCCCAGGTGGAGGCTTCCTCGTCCGTCACGTACTTGGCGTTGTACAGGATGCCGGTCGTGCCCCACATATAGCCCACGGAGTAGTCGTTGGCGTTCTTGCCCTTGCCGTCCATCTTGTCGAAGCAGGCGCGGATGTACGGGGAAAGGTTTCCGTCGATGTAGTTGGGCGTGGTGCCGAAGTCGCGGTCCAGCGGGAGCAGGAGGTCATTCTGGAGCATCCGCTCGATGATGTAGTCGGACGGGCAGACGACGTCGTAATCCTCGTGTCCCTTCTCGATCTTGGAGAGCATCGTCTCGTTGATGTCGAAGGTCTGGTAGATGACCTTGACCTTTTCCCCGGTCTGCTGCTCATACCACTGCTCGAATTCGGGAATGACGGTCTCGTCGATGTAGTCGGACCAGTTGTACACCTTGAGGACTTGCGTGCGGTCCTCGGAGCAGCCGGCGAGGAGAAGGACGGCTGCAAACGCGGTCAGGATTCTTTTCATCTGTTTTCGTTTTGTTTCTGGAGACGGTCCTGGCGGAGGTTGATGATCACCAGGAGGATGAGGATGACCAGGAAGATGAGCGTCATCAGCGGGCGCAGCTCGGGGGTGAGGCCGCCCTTCCGGGCATCCGTGTAGATATAGGTGGAGAGGGTGTCCAGGCCGATGGTTCCGCGCGTGAAGAACGTCACGGCGAAGTCGTCCAGGGACATCGTGAAAGCGAGGATGAAGCCCGAGACCATGCCCGGCCTCAGTTCCGGTACGAGGACCTTCCACAGGGCCTGGGACGGCGTGGCGCCGAGGTCCAGGGCGGCCTCGTAGATGTTCGGATTCATCTGCTGGAGCTTCGGGAGCACGCTCAGCACCACATACGGGGTGCAGAAGGTGATATGGGCCAGGATGACGGTCACATATCCCTGGCTGATGTGCAGGAAGACGAACAGCAGGAACAGCGAGACACCGGTGATGATGTCCGGGTTGATCATCGGAATGTTGTTCAGGAAGCTCACGGCCTTCTTCTTCCGTCCCTTGAGGTTGTGGATGCCGATGGCGGCGACGGTCCCCAGCAGGGTGGAGAAGGCGGCGGCGACGAGGGCGATCAGGACCGTGTTCTCCACGGCGGCGAGCAGCGAGGCGTTGCCCTGCATCTGCCCGGTCAGGAGGTTCCGGTACAGGTGGGTGGAGAATCCCTCCCAGCTGCCCAGGACCTTGCTCTCCGTGAAGGAGAAGACGGCGATGAACACCAGCGGGGCGTACAGGAGGATCAGGAGGACCCACAGATAGAGTCTGGCGAAGAATTTACCCATATCAGATCAGCGCTCCTTCCGCTTGCTCCTTGTCCTTGTCGAACAGGGTGGTGATACCGATGATGATGAGCATGATGAACGCCAGGGCCGCACCGTAGTTCCACATCGAGGAGTTGATGTTCTCCTGGATGATGGTACCGAACAGCTTGATCTTGTTGTTGGTGAGGAACTCGGAGATGGCGAAGGTGGACACCGTGGGCATGAACACCATCAGGATGCCGGAGGTGACGCCGGGCATCGAGAGGGGGACGGTGACCTTCCAGAAGGCCTTCCAGGGCGTGGCGCCGAGGTCCACGGCCGCCTCCGCGTAGGACTTGTCCATCTTGGCGAGCACGTTGTAGATCGGGTAGATCATGAACGGCAGGTAGTCATAGACCATACCGAACAGGAGCGTTCCCTTGCCTAGGGTGATGCCCAGCATCGTGAAGAGCTGGGCCGTGGCGAGGGTGCGCATCAGGGCGTTGATCCACATCGGCATGATGAACAGCACGATGGTGACCGCGCTCTTGTTGTACTGCTTGTTCGCCAGGATCCAGGCGGCGGGATAGCCGAGGAGAATGCACAGGGCCGTGTTCTCGAGGGCCACCTCGATGGAGACGGCGAACGTGGAGAGCGCATCCTTGTCCGTGAAGAACTTCGCCAGGTTCCCGAGCGTGAAGTGGCCCTGGCTGTCCTGGAAGGCATAGACCATCACCAGCACCAGCGGGAGTACGACAAAGAAGACGAGGAAGACCACGTACGGGATGCTCCAGTTGCTTCTCTTACCCATTGTTCCTGGAGATCTTGATTCCCTTGTCTGCGATCAGCCGGATGCCCACGAGGTCGCCCTTGTCCCAGATGTCGTTCGTGTCGACCCAGAGGAAGTCGCCCGCGTCGGTCTTGATGGTCAGATGGTAGTGGTCGCCCTTGTACAGGATGAAGTGGACTTCGCCGTCCAGGACGCCGTCGTCCAGGTTGTCCATCAGGTCGACGGCCTCGAAAGGAACCTCGACCTTGACCTCCGTGCCGGGCTCGAACTCGCTCTTGAGCGGGAAGTCGGCGTCGAGCAGGGTGACGGTCTCTTCGTCCTTCACCGTACCGTACAGGGTGTTGCAGGTGCGCTCCTTCTTCATCACCTGGATGTCGTCCGGGTCGATGTACAGGCGCACGGTGCTGTCCACGGGGTAGGCGTCGTAGTCCTGGATCATCAGCTCGTTGCCGGTGTCCGTGTCCACGAACATCTCGTAGTGCACGCCCTTGAAAGTGCAGGACTTGACCTTGGCGGTGAACTGGGTCTTGCTCTCCTCGGTGGTGAAATAGATGTCCTCCGGGCGGACGACCACGTCCACGGGGACGTTCTCGCCGAAGCCCTCGTCCACGCAGTCGAACTCGTGGCCCATGAAGGCGACGCGGCGGTCGCGGATCATCGTGCCGTTGAGGATGTTGGATTCGCCGATGAAGTCCGCGACGAAAGAGTTCACGGGCTCGTTGTAGATGTCCACGGGGGTGCCGATCTGCTGGATGCGGCCCTCGTTCAGGACGACGATCGTGTCGGAGAGGGTGAGGGCCTCCTCCTGGTCGTGGGTGACATAGATGAAGGTGATGCCCAGCTTCTTGTGCATCTCCTTCAGTTCCGTCTGCATATCCTTGCGCATCTTGAGGTCCAGCGCGGCGAGGGGCTCGTCCAACAGGAGCACCTTGGGCTGGTTCACGATGGCGCGCGCGATGGCGATACGCTGCTGCTGGCCGCCGGAGAGGGTGTTCACGTCGCGGTCCTCGTAGTCGGACATCGCCACGAGCTTGAGCACCCGGCGGACGCGCTTCTCGATCTCGTCCTCGGGCACTTTCTTGAGCTTGAGGCCGAAGGCGATGTTGTCATACACGTCCAGGTGCGGGAACAGGGCGTAGCGCTGGAACACGGTGTTCAGCGGGCGCTCGTGCGGGGGAATGCCCGCGAGTTCCTTGCCTTCCATCAGGATGGAGCCTTCGTCCGGCTGCAGGAAGCCCGCGATCATCCGCAGGAGCGTGGTCTTGCCGCAGCCCGAAGGGCCCAGCAGGGTGATGAATTCGCCGCGGCGGATATACAGGTTGATGTCCTCGAGGACCTTCTTGTCGCCGAAGGACTTGGAGAGATTCTTGATCTCGATGATTTTGTCCATGCGCCTAGAGGATGCTGATGTTGTACAGGATGCCGGCGGTCAGGGACATGAAGGAATAGGCGTTGTCGTAGGAAGCGACGGCGTGGACGCGGAGGTTCTCGACGGGGAACCAGTGGAAGGCCAGGCCGCCCCACCAGCGCTTGAAAGTCAGGTCCTCGACCAGTTCGGAGGCGTAGTTCTCGTAGCCGCCCTTGGCGAGGAGGGTGATCTTCTCACTGGGGGAATAGGTGACGACGGGCATGAGGGTGATGCCCTTGCGCAGGATGTCGAGTTCGTCGCCGACGATGCTGAAAGCGTCCAGGCCGACGGTGAAGGTGTCGAAGTTCAGGCGCTGGCCGAGGGCGAAGACGGGCTGGAACTCGCCCTTGTCCACCCCCACGGCGGTGGCGCTCCAAATGGTCTCCAGCGGGCCGTGCTCACCCCTCCATTCGAGGGAATAGTTGAAGAGCTTGCTCGCGAAGGGACGCTCGCCGTACGGGGAAGTCGTCATCTGGAGGCTGAAGGAGTCGCTTTCGGACGGGGTGGTGAAGGCCACCTTGCCGCCCCACTGGTAGCAGGCGAAGTTCTGCCAGAAGCTGGAGACCAGGGACGGATGGATCTCGAAGTCGTAGTCGTCGAATTCCAGGCCGCCGGTGGTGACCATGTCCTTGCCGAGCGTAAAGGCGAAGCTGCCCACGGAATAGGTCAGGTACGCCCAGTCCACCCAGTTGGTGTTGTCCGAGTAGAAGGTGCTCTGGTAGAGCTGCTTCGTGGAATCGAAAAAGCCGTCCCGGACGGTGTCGAAAGCCGCCCAGTGGTTGCAGACGCTGAAGGAAAGGTTCTCGGTGATGTTACCTTCGAACAGGGAATAAAGAGATGTATTGCCGAGCGTGAATTCCGTGCCACCGCCCTTCTCGGTCGAGAAGACAGGATTGAGGTCAAGTCTCGGAATAACGGACAACTCGACGCTACGGCCGGAGTTGTCAGCCTCTTGTGCGGACACAAGGAAGCAAGGCAGCAACGCAGCTGCGCAAACAACCAGGAGTCTCTTCATTTTTGATACGCATAAAATGGTATTTGGTGAAACATAGGGACCCCCAAAGGGTTCCGGCTGCAAAAGTACAAAAAAATTATTGATAACGGGCCAATAATTTCAATTCATTGTCCGCTTTTATCTTGTCGATGATGGCGCAGACGACCCGGAAAGTCCTGGATTCCCGTGTATAGGAGGCTGGCGTGATGAAATTCACGCGGCCCTGGCGGAGGAGTTTCCGCGCCACGCCCCGCTTGCGCGGGTCCTCGGGATTGAACACGGCGATGGCGTTGCCGCCGAACATGTTCACGATCTTCATCGACGGGACGTCCGTCTCTCCGTCCCCGAAATAGATCATGTGGGGGAAGGGGATGCGCTTGTTCTCGTCGGCCATGCTCTCGTTCACCTTCTTGGCGTCGCGGGAGGAGAAGATGCCCTTCTGGATCTTGAACAGGAACTGGGTCTTGGCGGTGTAGTCCACCGCGATGCCGGGCCATTCCGCCTCACCGGCGTCGTCATAGATGAAGCTGCCGGCGAAGATGTGCTTGAACTCCCGGGCGATGGGGGAGCCCTCGATGATCTCCTTCAGGCCGGAGGAATTGATGTAGTGCTCGATGATCACCCCGTGCCGGCGGCCGTACTCGTTGACGTTCCGGAACCACTCGCGGACGCCCTCGAAGAGCTTGATGTCGGCCCCGTAGCGGTGGAAGTCCTCGCGGGTGAGCTTGATGCCGCTCTTGCGGGCCTCGTCGAACATGAGCTTCATGTAGGCGAGGATGTTGGAGGCGTCCTGCCCCTTGGCGATGCCGTCGCTCTTGGACCAGAATTCCTCCGGGGTCTGGCCGATGGCCTGGATGAACCCGAACTCCTGCATGTTGCCGGGGGAGAGGGTGCCGTCGAAGTCGTAGATGAGGGCGATGATGGGTTTGCGTCGCATATCGATTCTATCCTATATTCTGCTCGTTCTGTCCTTTATTCTGCAAAGATACGAGACTTTCGGGAAATATTGCTACATTTGCGGTTGCGTAAACTAAAAACAAACCGAATGAGCACTTATCCGCACTATCTGGAAAGACTTCAGGCCGCGACCCGGAAGTACTGGGACAAGCCCGCCCTCAACACCCTCGGCGGCGAAAGCCTGACCTACGCCGAGATGGCCACCGCCATCGCCCGTTTCCACATCATCTTCGAGAAAGCCGGCTTCAAGAAAGGGGAGAAGATCGCCCTCTGCGCCAACAACGGCGCCCGCTGGGGCTTCGCCTACCTGGCCGTCAACACATACGAGACCGTCATCGTCCCCATCCTCGCGGACTTCACGCCCGAGAGCGTGATGGGCCTGGTGAACCACTCCGACTCCGTCGCCCTCTTCACCAACGCCGCGCGCTGGAAGAAGATGGATCCCGAGAAGATGCCCGCCCTCAAGGTGGTCTTCGACGTGGACAACTGGGACGTCCTCCTGTGCCGCGACGAGAAGATCGCCGACGCGGTCGCCCACTGGGACGAGCTCTTCGCCGCGAAGTATCCGAACGGCTTCGGCCCGGACGACGTGAAATTCCCCACCGACAACTGGGACGACCTCTCCACCATCAACTACACCTCCGGCTCCACCGGCGACCCGAAGGGCGTGATGCTCACCTACCGCAACTTCTCCTCCATCGTGGACTACAGCCAGCGGCACGTCCCGGCCGGCGACAAGATGGTGTCGATGCTTCCGATGGCCCACATGTACGGCCTCGTGATCGAGTTCATCTATCCGCTGTGCAACGGCACGTCCATCTACTGGCTGGGCAAGGCCCCGACCCCGGCGGCCCTGATGAAGGCCTTCGCCGAGGTGAAGCCCTACCTGCTGATCACCGTCCCGCTGGTGATGGAGAAGATCTACAAGAACAAGGTGAAGCCCACCCTGGACAAGCCCCTCATGAAGGTCCTGCTCAAGATCCCCGGCCTGAACAACGTCATCTACAAGAAGGTCAAGGACGGCCTCGTGCAGGCCTTCGGCGGCAACGTCGAGGAGTTCATCATGGGCGGCGCGGCCCTCAACCCGGAGGTCGAGCGCCTCTTCAAGCGCATCAAGTTCCCGTACCTCGTCGGTTACGGCATGACGGAAGCCTGCCCGCTGCTCGCCTATGAGCACTGGACCAAGTACGTGGCCGGTTCCTGCGGCAAGGCCGTCGACGTGGCCGAGGTCCGCATCGACTCCGAGGACCCGCAGCATGTGGTCGGCGAGATCCAGGCCCGCGGCGAGAACATCATGATCGGCTACTACAAGAACGAGGAGGCCACGGCCAACGCGTTCACCGAGGACGGCTGGCTCCGCACCGGCGACCTGGGCATCATCGACGCCGAAGGCAACATCTTCATCCGCGGCCGTTCCAAGAACATGATCCTCGGTCCTTCCGGCCAGAACATCTATCCGGAGGAGCTCGAGGCCGTGGTGAACAACCAGCCGTACGTGCTGGAGTCCGTGGTCGTGGACCGTGGCGGCAAGCTGGTCGCCCTCGTCTTCCTCGACGAGCAGGCCATCGCCAAGGCCCTCCTCGATCCCGAGGCCAAGGCCGAGATCCCGGAGAACATTCGCCGTGGCGCCAACCGCCAGTTCCCGGGCTACAGCCAGATCGCCAAGGTGGAACTGATGGACAAGCCCTTCGAGAAGACTCCGAAGATGTCCATCCGCCGCTTCCTGTACAAATAGGCGTGACAATTTGTCAGTCCGGGCGGACTGGCTTGCAATTTGAGTAGTTGAGACCGGCCCCTGCGGGGGTCGGTTTTTTGCATTAAACAGACATTAGATATGGCAAACAAAGGACAGATCGGTGTAACCACCGAGAACATTTTCCCCGTCATCAAGCAATTCCTGTATTCCGACCACGAGATTTTCCTCCGCGAGCTTGTCGCGAACGCGGTGGATGCCACCCAGAAGCTGAAGGCCCTGGCCGCCACCGGCGAATGCAAGGCCGAGCTGGGCGACCTCAAGGTCCGCATCGAGCTGGATGAGAAGGAGAAGACCCTGAAAGTCATCGACGAGGGTATCGGCATGACCGAGGAGGAAGTGGACAAGTACATCAACCAGATCGCGTTCTCGTCCGCGGGCGAGTTCCTGGAGAAGTACAAGGACCAGATCGGCAGCATCATCGGCCATTTCGGCCTCGGCTTCTACAGCGCGTTCATGGTCTCGAAGAAGGTCACCATCGAGACGCTCTCCTGGAAGGAAGGCGCGAAGGCCGTGAAATGGAGCTGCGACGGCTCGCCGGCCTATGAGATGGAGGAGATCGACAAGAGCGACCGCGGCACGGTCATCACCCTGTACCTGGACGACGATTCCGCGGAGTTCGCGGAGAAGGCCCGCATCGAAGGCCTCCTGAACAAGTACTGCAAGTTCATGCCCGTTCCGATCGTGTTCGGCAAGGAGCAGGAGTGGAAGGACGGCAAGTATGTCGATACCGACAAGGACAAGGTCATCAACGGCCTCGAGCCCCTGTGGGCGAAATCCCCGTCCGACCTCAAGGAGGAGGACTACCTCGCGTTCTACCGCGCCCTGTACCCGATGAACGAGGAGCCGCTGTTCTACATCCACCTGAACGTGGACTACCCGTTCAACCTCACCGGCATCCTGTACTTCCCGAAGATCAAGGAACGCGTCGCCATCGACCGGAACAAGATCTCCCTATACTGCAACCAGATGTTCGTGACGGACCATGTCGATAACATCGTCCCGGACTTCATGACGCTGCTGCACGGCGTCATCGACTCCCCGGACATTCCGCTAAACGTCTCCCGCAGCTACCTGCAGAGCGACGCCAACGTGAAGAAGATCTCCACCTACATCACCAAGAAGGTCGCCGACCGGCTGGAGGACATCTTCAAGAACCAGCGGACGGACCTCGAGGCCAAGTGGGACAACCTCAAGCTCTTCATCGAATACGGTATGCTGACGGACGAGAAGTTCTGCGACCGCGCGGTGAAGTTCGCCCTCCTCAAGAACACGGACGGCAAGTTCTTCTCCTTCGACGAATACAAGGCCGCCGTGGAGGGCAACCAGACGGACAAGGACAAAAAGCGCGTGTACCTGTATGCGACGGACGTGGAGGCCCAGTACGCCTTCGTGGAGGCCGCCAAGTCCAAGGGCTATGACGTGCTCCTGATGGACTGCGAGCTGGATTCCCACTATGTGAACCTGCTGGAGCGCAAGCTGGAGGACACCCGCTTCGCCCGCGTGGATTCCGATGCCGTGGAGAACCTGATCCCGAAGGAGGAGAAGGTGAAGCCGGAGATGAAGGAGGACGAGCGCTACGACCTGGAGAACCTGTTCAAGGCGGTCCTGCCCGCCGGCAAGGACTACTACGTGACGGGTGACAACCTGGGCGCCGACGCCGCGCCGATCCTCATCACCCAGAGCGAGTTCATGCGCCGCTACCGCGAGATGAGTGCACTCGGCGGCGGGATGAACTTCTACGGCGAGATGCCCGAGAGCTACAACATCACCGTGAATATGGAGAACCCGCTTGTGGCGAAGATCTGGGCCGCGAAGCAGGCCGAGGTCGCCCCGCAGGGCGAACTGCCGGCCGAAGCCCCGTCCGACGCCTCCGACGCGGAGAAGGACGCCGCCCGCAAGGCCCGCGAAGAGGTCCGCAAGGCCCACCGGGCCGACGTGGAGGCCTTCGCGGCCGGGAACGAGATCCTGCACCAGATCACCGACCTGGCCCTCCTGGCGAACGGCATGCTCAAGGGCAAGGCCCTGAGCGACTTCATCGCCCGCAGCCAGAAGGTCGTCACGGACGCCTACCTGAAATAAGGAACGGAGATTCCTTCGCTTCGCTCGGAATGACAAACCGGCCATTCCGAGTTTTTTTCTTATTTTTGTAGCTATGAAGCGCTTCACCCTCCTCCTCCTTGCCGTCGCCGCGCTGTGGGCCTGCCGGCCGGCGCAGCCGCTCATCGGCATTTCCTGTGGCCGGACTACCGCCGGCGCCGCCTCCCTGTCCGCAAACTATACCCAGGCTGTCGCCCGGGCCGGGGGCATCCCGGTCATCTTCCCGACGGTGGCGGATTCCGTCCTGGCGGCGGAACTGGTCCGCCGGGTGGACGGAGTCATCTTCTCCGGCGGCCCGGACCTGGACCCGTCCTACTACGGCGAGACGGTCTGGAACGAGACGGTGAAGGTCGATACGCTCCGCGACGTCAGCGACCTGATGCTGATGCGGGCGGCCCTGGCCGCGAAAAAGCCGATCATGGCCATCTGCCGCGGCGAGCAGCTGATGAACGTCGTCCTGGGCGGTTCGCTGTACCAGGACATCCCCACGCAGGTGGACACGACGGTCAAGCACGCCGGCGGCGCCTTGCACCGGATCGGCGTGGAGAAGGGGAGTGTGCTGTATGAACTCTTCGGCCAGGATTCCCTGACGGTCAATTCCTTCCACCATCAGGCCGTGAAAAAGGTCGCGCCCGGCGTCCGGGTCACGGCCTATTCTCCCAACGGCATCGTGGAGGCCTACGAATACGGCGACCGCCTCATCGCCTTCCAGTTCCACCCGGAAGGCATGGCGCGCACGGACGACACCTGGCTGGCGCCGTTCCGGTATTTCTTGAAGATGGCGGGCGGAAAGTAACTATTTCCCGATCAGCTGGAGGAACTCGTTCCGGGTCTTGAACGACTTGAGGAAGATCCCGGAGAAGGCCGATGTCGTGGTGACGGCGTTGGACTTCTCCACGCCGCGCATGGACATGCAGGTATGCATGGCCTCGATGACGACGGCGACGCCCAGCGGCTGGAGGGAGTCCTGGATGCAGTCGCGGATCTGCTCGGTCAGGCGCTCCTGGACCTGCAGGCGGCGGGCATAGGTTTCCACCACACGGGCGATCTTGGAGAGCCCGGTGATGCGGCCGTTCGGGATGTAGGCGACATGGGCCTTGCCGATGAACGGGAGCATGTGGTGCTCGCATAGGGAGAAGAGTTCGATGTCCTTGACAAGGACCATCTGGCTGTAAGGCTCGGTGAACACGGCGGAACGGACGATGGCCTCGCCGTTCTGTCCATACCCCTGCGTGAGGAACTGCCAGGCCTTCGCCACCCGCTCGGGCGTTTTGACAAGCCCTTCGCGCTCCGGGTCCTCGCCAAGCAACTTGAGGATGGCCTTCACGTGCCCCGCAAGCTCCTGCGTGGTCTTTTCGTCGTATTCTTCGATTTTCCTGTATGCCATGGTATTGATTTTGTTGCGCCTTGGGCGGACATTTGGGACTGCAAAATTAACGAAAAAAAATCATTCTATCGTTTTTTTGTATATCTTTGCAGCCCCAAACGTGCGGACGGTCCTTCGGGGACATCCGAAAAGATTGATAAATAACCAATTAAAAGGACAACGATATGTATTGGACCCTTGAACTTGCCAGCAGCCTGGACGACGCTCCGTGGCCGGCCACCAAAGACGAACTGATCGATTACGCCACCCGCACCTGCGCCCCCGACGAGGTGGTCGAGAACCTGGAAGAACTGGAAGACGACGGCGAGATCTACGAATCCATCGAGGACATCTGGCCCGACTATCCCACGAAGGACGATTTCTTCTTTAACGAGGAAGAGTATTAAGAGGCTAAAATTGATAAATAAGCTATTATCAATTAGTTATGAATAAACCAGGGATAGCTCCCTGGTTTTTTTATGCCAAAAACGAGGTAAAATAAAGCCGAAATTGGCAGTTTTTGGATATTCACTACCCCTGGGACTATCCCTGATTTTGAAAAATCCTCCTGAAAAGGTAATAGTTCGTTGGAAAGAAGAGGAATGCTCGTACAGGTCCACGGATTGGACCGGTACAAGCACCCTCTGTCTTCACATCCCTCTTCACAAAGGCATCTCGCCAAACAGCCGCACATCGCCCCCCATTGTAGGCATGTAGAATCGGCATGGCTGTGAACGGGAAGCCGTAATGTGCAGTCCGTTCACCGTGACCCTCAAATGAATGCGTATAATGGCCATTCCGGTGCGGCTGTTTGGCAGCTTTGTAGGATATCTCGTTCGCGGACTTTTGCAGATGAATTTGCTAATGACTAACTATTCTTATGGATTTTCCAAATGATTCGGACAGAAGTTGGGTTAATAGGTCATCACTTCGATTCAACGGTGTTGTTTATGGATATTTATTGCGC
>ONEX01000020.1 GCA_900316955.1 uncultured Bacteroidales bacterium | reverse complement strand
GTATGTAACCACCTGACCAATCGGATCTTTATCCCCGAAATGGACATTGGCGAACTCCCGGCTCACCATACAGCGGTCCCAGGACACACGCCAGTCGGCCTTGTTGCCTTCCACCAGGTCATAGCTGAACATCTCAAAGAAGGTGCTGTCCGCAGCCATCGTGCTGCCATATACCAGCTCTCCTCCAATGGTAAAAGCATCAGCCGAAGCCACGTTGGCCACGCAGCAACCCTTCTCAATTTCCGGGAAGTTGTTCTTCAGATGCTTGTCCAGCCAATAGCCCATCGTAACCCTGTCGTCATTGCCTACGACAAAAACCCTGTCGGCATTCTCTTGGAAAGAATCCGTGGACAACTGCCGCTGTATATATACCGCCAACAGGAGGACAAAGGCCATCGATACCGTTAGGCCCACCAGGTTGATAGCCCCGTATAACTTATTCTTCTTCAGAAAGTTCCAAAAACTCTTCATAACTCAGAATACCAGTACGTCGCTGTCCCCATAGGTATCATACCCGGAGGTGATGACCTTCTCGCCGGGCTCAAGGCCCTCGAGCACTTCGTAGTACTGGGGGTTCTGGCGGCCGATGCGGATCTCTCTTTTGACGGCTTTGGTGCCTTCTTTGTTAACGACGTAGATCCATTTTCCGCCGGTTTTCTGGTAGAAGGTACCACGGGGGACAATCACCGCCTCTTCGGGCTGGCCGAGCTGGAGGTTGAGGTAGTAGGTCTGGCCGGCGCGGATGTTGTCGGGCTGCTCGCCGTCGAACTTGAAATCGGCCTTGAACTTGCCGTCGCGGACTTCCGGATAGACCTTCCGTATGACGGTCGAGTAGGTCTCGCCCTGGCGCTCGAAGGTGGCCTCCAGGCCCGCGATGACGCGGTCGATATAGTGTTCATCTATTTGAGCCTCAACCTTGTACGTGCCCACGGAATTAATCTGGCCGATCTTGGTGCCGGCGGCGATGCTCTGGCCCAGGACCACGTCCAGCAGGCCCAGCTCGCCGTCGATGGGCGCCTTCACGATGAGGTTGCCTTTGCGCTTGCGGATCATCGACATATTCAGGAGCATGTTCTCCAGAGACTCTTCCATCCGGTCGATCTGGGTGCCGCGGTAGAGGCTGTCCTGCTTGGAACGCTCGCGGATGAGGTCGTACTTCTGGAGGGCGAGCTTGTAGTCTTCCTCGGCCTTCAGGTAGTCTTCCTTGGCGATGAGTTTGTCCTCGTAGAGGGCCTTCTGCTGCTCGTAGGCGCGCTTGAGGCGGTCCACCTGGGTGCCGTACTCCAGCACATTCTGGCGGACATCCAGCTTCTGCTGCTCCATCTGGATCTGCGTGTTGCGGAGGATGTTCTCCTTCTCGGCCAGCTCGGCCTCGGAGTTCAGGATCTGCAGGTCCAGGTTGTCGTTATTGAGGATGAGGATGGCGTCCCCCGCCTTCACCGGCGAGCCTTCCTCGATGAGGATCTTCTCCACGATGCCGCCTTCCTGCGGGCTCAGCTGGATGGTCGTCATCGGCTGCACCCGACCGCTGATGCGGATATAGTCGTTGAACTCCCCTCTTACGGCGCTGGCGACGGTCAATGTGTCCTTGTCCACCCGCAGCGTCTTGTTGTTCGGCCGTGCAATCAGATACACGATAAACGCCAGCAGCAACGCTCCCAGCCACCAAGGCAGGGCCTTCTTCGTGAACGCGACGCGCCATCCGGTTTTCTTCTCGATGATTTTGTCCATAATCCTTCGCTTTTAGATTCCCGGTCAAGCCGGGAATGACGTCTTTCTATCGTCATGCCCGACCTGATCGGGCATCTCATATTTATTGATTAATATATTCTACTCCGTTATAATACCGCACCACCGCCTGCTTGATGAGATACTTGAACAGGCTGTTCATCTCATCGGCCTGGGCCTTGAGGTAGTTGTTGTTCGCCGTCTGGAACTCCAGCGGAGAGATGAGGCCCTGCTCCAGTTTCTTGAGGTTGAGCGTGTAAGCCTCGGACTGCACTTCGGCCTTGCGGCAGGCCTGTTCATAGGCCGTCGCAGCGCCGTCGCGGTCCTGGATGGCCCGGCGCACCTCGCTTTCCACATCGCGGCGCTTCTGATCCAGTTCGGCCGATGCCTTCTCGAACGCGTGCCGCTTGCGGGAAATCGTCGACTGCTTGTTCAGGCGGTTCCAGATGGGGATGGACAGGGAAAGCTCCACATATTCGCCCATGTTATTGCGGAACTGGTCGCGGAACGTGGCCGTCGCAGAACCCTGATAGGTATAGTAACTGGTGTTCCATCCAGCATACAGGCCGATGGAAGGCAGCGTCTGCCACTTGGCCGTATTCAGCTCGCGCTTCGCGTTGAGCGCCTGCCAGGAAGCGATCTGGACAGCAGGGTTGTGGTCGAGGGCGAAGGCGACGACATCGTCGGCAGAGAGATTCCCGGTCGAGCCGGGAATGACGGAAGAGGAGCCGGGGATGACGGTGGAAGAGCCTGGAATGACTGGCGAGCCGTCATGCCCGACCTGATCGGGCATCCCTGTATCTATTTCCAGTTCCTCCCCCACCGGCCAGAACATCAAGTCGGCCAGGGTCATTTTCTGGCTCTCGTACTGGTTACGGGTGTTGATCAGGTCATACTGGCGGTCGGCGAGGTCGGCTTCCATCTGGATGACGTCGGCGTGGCCTTTCTGGCCCAGTTCCTCCTGGCGGCGGGCCTTGACCAAGGCCTGCTCGGCCACGGAGACCTGCTCCTCGTACACATCGACCAAACGCTTGTAATAGACGACGTTGTAGTACGCCTCCATCACCGCCAGGCAGATGTCGGCCTCCACCTGCTTCTCCTGGGAGCCGGCAATCAGCAGCCCAGTCTTTGAGATCTTGAGGTTGTTCACCGCCTTGAAGCCGTCGAACAGGTCATACCCGGCGCTCACGCCATAGTTGTTGTGGAACGAGGTCGTATTGAAATACGTGTTCGTCTGCGGGTCGATGCTGCGGCCGAAATTGTAGTAAGCGTAGGTGTTCGCGTTGATCTGCGGGGTGAACAGCGCCAGGGCCGCATCGCGGCGGGCGATCTGCGCGTCGCCGATGGCTGCCTGCTGGATCCGCATCTTCGTGGAATTGGAAATCGCGTACGCCATGCAGTCGTGCAGGGACATAGTAGCCTGGGCACTGGCGTGCACCGTCGCGGCGGACGCCAGAACCAGAACTACACTCTTAATGAAAAGGTTTTTCATGTCAATTATGTTTAACCGCCTGTTTCCCACGCATACGCCGTGCCAAAACAGTTAACACATTGATTGACAAGAAAATACGATTTTACACAAGCCTCAAAAAGTGTAAAGTCCTTTACACTTCTTTACACTTTCGGCTTTACACTTTACACTTTTTCTCCTACGGAGAACTACCGGAACCTGAGTTCGAAGACGGTCTGAGCAGCGTCGCTGCGGACGAGCTCGATGGTGCCGTTGTGGTTCCGCATGATCTGCCGGGAGATGCTGAGGCCGATGCCGGAACCCTCTTTCTTGGTGGTATAGAATGGAATGAAGATCTGTTCCTGGGCCGATGCCGGGATGGGCACGCCGTCGTTGGCCACGCGGACGACCATTTCGTCGTCCTTGTCCATCCGGGCGCTGATGTCTATACGCTTCGCGCCCGCCTGCAGGGCGTTCTTGATGAGGTTGATGAGAATCTGCGAGATCTGCCCTTCGTCGGCATAGATCATCAAATCCGGTTCCTCGGGCCGATACACGCATTCCGCGCCGCTGGAAGCGATGAATTCCCGGTTCAGACCGATGACACTGTCCATCAGTTCCTGCAGTTCCAGCGCTTTGCGGATGGGCTTCGCCACGCCCGAAAGCTGCCGGTAAGTCTGCACGAAATCGATCAGGTTCTTGGACGAATCGGAGATGGTCTCGAGCCCCGCCTTGATGTCCAGCTCGCTGTGGCCGTTCTCATCGACGGACTGCGCCATCGCGTCGGACAGGGAGGCGATCGGCGACACCGTGTTCATGATTTCGTGCGTCAACACCCGGATGAGCTTGGTCCAGGAATCCTGCTCGTGGGCCTGCCGCTGCTTCTCGAAGATGGTCCGGATGCGGTTCAGCGTCCGATTGAACTTGTTCTTGTCCTGGAAGCGGAAGTTCAACTCCCCGTCCTCCAGCGCATCCATCATATACGCCACCTTCTTGATGTCCTTCCGGCGGGTATGGAGAGACGCCAGCACCGCCGCGATGACTGCGACGATGACGACAAGCAATATGATTTGATACAAAGGCACTTTCCCCTCATTCCGGGCTTGACCCGGAATCTCTACAAGCCGTATTTCTTCAGTTTCGCATACAGCGTCGGGCGGCTCACGCCCAGCAGCTTCGCCGCGGCGGAAATGTTGCCGTTGCAACGTTCCATCGCTTCGCGGACCTTGGATTCTTCGCTGCGCTCAGAATGACAATCATCCGTCATGCCTGACCCAGTCCCCGTCATGCCCGATCCAGTTCCCCTCATGCCGGGCAGCGACCCGGCATCTATCTGCAGGTCCTTCGCCGTCAAAACCGTCCCTTCCGACAGGATCACCGCCTTTTCGATACAGTTCTGGAGCTCGCGGATGTTGCCGCTCCAGCGCTGGGTTTTCAAAAGATCCGCGGCCTCCGGCGCAATCCCGGTCAAAGGCCGATGATACTTCTCGGCAAAGCGCTGCAGGAACAGTTCCGCCAGCGGAACGATGTCCTCCTGCCGGTCCCGAAGTGCCGGAAGCGCGATATGGACCGTATTGATGCGATAGTACAGGTCCTCGCGGAAACGACCCTGACGCACAAGCGCTTCCAGGTCCATGTTCGTAGCGCAGATGAGCCGGATGTTGATGGGCCTGGCCTCCGTGCCGCCTACCCGGACGATGCTCCGGTTCTGGATGGCGCGCAGCAGTTTCGCCTGCAGATGCAGCGGGATATTGCCGATCTCGTCGAGGAACAGCGTTCCCCCGTCGGCCTGCTCGAACTTGCCCATATGGTCCGTATGGGCATCGGTGAAGGCGCCCTTGACGTGGCCGAAGAGCTCGCTCTCAAAGAGCGTTTCCGTGATGGCGCCGGCGTCCACCGCCACCATCGGTTTTTCACTCCGGAGGCTGTGGGCGTGGATTTCCTTCGCCAGCACATCCTTGCCGGTTCCGTTCTCGCCGGTGATGAGCACCGTGGCGTCCGTGGGCGCGATCTTGTCCAGGGTTTTCCGGATGGCGGCCATGGGCTGGGAGGCGCCCCAGAACATGAGATTTCCGGTCGAGCCGGGAATGACGTTTGCGTCGGCAATACCCGACCTATTGCCCGTCATGCCCGACCCCGATCGGGCATCCCGGCCCATCGATTTCCGGGCCTTGTCCCGGGCGGCGGTGAGGACTTCGATGAGCTTGTCGTTCTCCCAGGGTTTCACGAGGAAATCGAAGGCGCCGCGCTTCATGCCTTCCACCGCCAGGGCGATGTCGGCATAGGCCGTAAAGAGGACGACCTCTACGTCAGGCACCATTTTCTTGATCTCCCCCGCCCAGTACAGCCCCTCGTTGCCGGTATTGATGCTGGTGTTGAAATTCATGTCCAGCAGCACCACGTCCGGCCGGAACTGCTCCAGGGAGGAGACCAGCGTCGCCGGAGACGGAATCGTCTTCACCTCGGCAAAATGCACAGGCAGAAGAATTTCCAGCGCCCGGCGGATGCCCAGGTTGTCGTCGACGACCAGTATTTTCCCGATTTTGGAAGCCATTGTCACAAGCTAAGTCGTGACAAAGATACAATTAATTCCCGAAATGGAAACGCACGCCGAGGTTCACGTTCCAGTGCAGCGGCTTCTCCGTATAGGCCGACCGGACCTCCGCGCCATTGTCGAAATGATATTCGATGCCCGGGGTGAAATACAGGCCGAAGGAAGGGCTGAAGCGGTATTCCGCACCGGCCGTCGCGCCGACGGACCACAGCAGGCCGCCCGTGTCCGGTTTCGGATTCTTGACCGTTTCCGCCACCTGGCCATCGATCCAGGTATTGGTCCAGGACGAGCTCAGGAGGCCTTTTTCCACCATGCCGCCCGCGCCGGCGGAGAGCCAGAGGCCCTTCCACACGTTGAAGGCCGTCTCCAGGCGCAGCGGAACGCCCAGATAGCCCAGATCCTGGCCCACGACCGTCCGGATGGGGCTGGCGGTCTCCTCGAATTCGCTGTTCAGGTAGGTCCAGTTCAGGCCGCTCACGAGATTCAGGTGCGGCGCCAGTTCCCAGGCCGCGGTCACGCCCACCCGCAGCGGAGCGGCATGATGGGCTTCGAAGCTGGACTCCCGGTTCGATGCCAGCGTGCGCATCAGCCCGCCCACATCATTCTTGACATTGCTGCCCGTCGCACGCGTATTCAGATACTCCCCGGTCCGGTTCATGCCATAGCCCTGCATCTGCTCCTTCGAAGCCTGCCCCCCGTTTCCGTAAGCGCCGATACTGAACCGTTTGCGTTTGCTAGCAGGTAGGATAGTATCGTCATGCCCGACCTGATCGGGCATCTCGCTTACTTCTTTCTTCTCAGTCACAGAGGCTTCTTGTTCGACCATAGATTCCCGGTCAAGCCGGGAATGACTTTGCTTGTCAAGCTGGGAATGACGGTCGTTAACAGCGTCCGGAACCGTCTCCTCGGACACGGGGACGGACTCGGTAGGCTCGGCCACCGCCAGCAGGGTTTGGCGGGAGGCGACGGCGAAGGGAACGGACTTGGAAGCGGGTACAGCCTTGAGATCCCCGGTCGCAGCCGGGGATGACGTGGTGGTCAGGGCCGGGGATGACGTCGCGGCCGTATCGACCACGACAGACTCGGCAACCGACGCAACCGAAGCATCGGCCATCGTGGCCTGCTTCTGCAGGTCGGGCGTCTCCAGCGTCTTCTCCGGATGGAGGAAGACGACGAGGGCGACGGCGGCCGCGGCCGCCAGGCCCGAGGCGATCCAGACGGGGAGCATCTTTCTGCGTGGCTTCCCGGAAATCCCCTGCTCTATGCCCTCCCAGAGCCCTTCCGGCTCCGGGGAAGCATAGTCCGAGAAGCGTTCCCGCAGACTCTTTTTCCACTCGTTATCCATTGTCCTTCAATTTGATATATTCCTTGATCCACCGGGCCAGCATCGCCTTGGCGTGGAAAAGCTGGCTGGCGGAACTGTTTTCCTTGATGCCCAGCATGGAAGCGATTTCCTTGTGGGACTTGTCCTCGAACACGAAGAGATTGAATACGGTCCGGTACCCGTCCGGAAGCTTCCGGATCATCCCTTGGATAACCTCCAACGGAACCGCGTCGAATGCCGGTTCTTCCTCATCTATCGGTTCCGTCAGCGTTGCCGACAGCGGCAGCGGCTTCTTCCGCCGCAGGAACTTGAGCGAATCGTTCACGACAATCCGCGTCAGCCACGCCTTCAGCGAGCCCTCCCCGCGCCAGGTGAACTTGTCCATCGACTGGAACGCCTTGATGAACGCCTCCTGCAGGATGTCCTTGACCTCGTCGTCGTCCGGGATGTACCGGGCACAAACAGCTGTCAGATACCCTACATACCGATCGTAGAGCATCTTCATCGCGGTCTTGTCCCGCCGGCGCACCTGTTGCGCCAGCTCCTCCTCGGACCGGCTATTTCGGAGACTGATATTCAATCGTCAGCCGTTTCTTCGTTTTATTCAGATCGATGTAGTCCAAATGCAGTTCCACGGTCTTTCCCTCCGTATCCGGCAGCAGACCGGATACGTCGAAGCACACAATCCCGTCGGTCAGGGAGCCTTTGCTGTCCCCGTTCGCCTCATGCACGAGCCGATAAGTATTGGTTTCGACGCCGGGATAGATCGAAAAATCATGTTTTACGCTCCCGGAAGCAGGGATCGAATAATGCAAAGTCAGGAAGCCGTCCTCCAGGGAGGTAATCCAGTCCATCAGGATGTCCACCGGATCCCCGCTGCGCGCCTGCATGTCGTAACGGATTTCGCCCACATCCAACGGAGAGGACCATTCCACCAGGATGGCGTCCGTGCAGAAACCGGCAAGGTTCTCCGCCACCACATAGCGGAACTGCAGGAACACCCGCGTACCATCCTTGACGTCCGCGATCTCATTGGGATTCATCACCTGGCTGCAACTCCTCGCGTCCAGCCGGATGAACCGCACCCCGTCCCGGGAACGCACCGTCCCGATGGCCAAGTCATTGCTCGTCCCCTTCTGCGGATCGTTATAGCCATATTCCCCATCCGGGGGAAGGAAATCGTAACTCTCTCCCTTCGAGCAACCCGCAAGCAGCAAAAGGACGCCGACAACCACCGCCGTCCAACCTATATTTCGCATCATGATCTGTCTCATACAACCAATAAATCCCACCTTTCGCAATTCTTGCATGGGAACACGATAAAAATAAAGAGATTCCTTCGCTTCGCTCGGAATGACAGGCGATTGTCATTCCGAGGAGGTCAAAAGACCGACGAAGGAATCTCTTTATCAGTTACTGCGCGTCCTTGAACTTGAGGATCGGGTTGCGGGCCGCGGCGGTTTCGTCGGGCCGGCCGATCGGAGCGCCGTGCGGGGCCTCCTGGAGGATCCTGGGATCCTCGGCGGCCTCGGCCGCGATCTTGTGCATCACGTCGATGAACGCGTCGATGGTCTCCTTGGATTCGGTTTCCGTGGGCTCGATCATCAGCGCCTGGTGGAACAGGAGCGGGAAGTAGATGGTCGGCGCGTGGAAGCCGAAGTCCAGCAGACGCTTCGCCACGTCGAGCGTGGTGGCGCCGTGGACATCGTCGTGGGCCCCGTCATTGATGAGGCCGTCGAAGACGAACTCGTGCTTGCACACGCCCTCGATCGGGAGCTTGTACGCGTCCTTGAGGCATTCCTTGATGTAGTTGGCGCTCAGCACCGAGTACTGGCCCACCTTCTTGAGGTTCTGCTTGCCCAGCATCAGGATGTATGCGTAGGCCCGCAGGATCACGCCGAAGTTGCCGTGGAAGCCGGAAACCCGCAGGTCGGGCAGGCAGTCCACCAGGTGCTCGGCGACGCCCACAGGGCCGGAGCCCGGACCGCCGCCGCCATGCGGCGTAGAGAAGGTCTTGTGCAGGTTCAGGTGCATGATGTCGAAGCCCATGTCGCCCGGACGGACCACGCCCATCAGCGGGTTCATGTTGGCGCCGTCGTAGTACATCAGGCCGCCGATCCCGTGGACCAGCTCCGTGATTTCCTTGATCTGCGTCTCGAAGAGGCCCAGGGTGTTCGGGTTCGTCATCATCATGCCGGCGACCGTGTCGTCCAGCAGCGGCTTCAGCGCCTCCACGTCCACGCGGCCGTTCTCCAGCGACTTCACTTCCACGATTTCCAGGCCGCAGACGGCCGCGGAAGCGGGATTCGTGCCGTGGGCGCTGTCCGGGACGATGACCTTCGTGCGCTTCAGGTCGCCCCGCATCATATGATACTGGCGCATGACCATCAGGCCGGTCAATTCTCCGTGCGCGCCGGCGCAAGGATCGAAGGTGAAGGCATAGAGGCCCGTGATGGCGGCCAGGAAGTTGTTCATGTCCTGGTACACCTTGAGGGCGCCCTTGGTGAGCCCCGCGTGCATCAGCGGATGGAGGCCTGTGAAGCCCGGCAGGGCGGCCACCTCCTCGTTGATCTTCGGGTTGTACTTCATCGTGCAGGAACCCAGCGGATAGAAGCCGGTGTCCACGCCGAAGTTCATCTGGGAGAGGTTCGTGTAGTGGCGCACCACATCGGCCTCGCTGACCTCGGGGAGGTCCAGGGAAGCCTCGCGGCGGAGTTCGACCGGAAGTTCCGGTGCAGCCGGGAAACGATTGGCAGGCAGGGAGTAACCGACACGGCCCTTCTGCGAAAGTTCGAAAACGAGTTTGTCGTAGTACTTCATGGCCTAGCCCTCCTTCACGATTTTGACCAGCTGGTCGATCTCTTCCTTGGTACGCTGCTCGGTCACGCAGAAGGAAACGTATCCTTCCTCCGTCTCGAGCGCGGCGAAAAAGCCCGCCTTCTCCAGGTCATTCTGCACGAGACCCGGATGCTTGCTGGGCTTCAGCACGAATTCCTTCAGGAACGGCTTGCCCGGGAACGGGTCCTCGAACTTGCCGGTCGCAAGCAGCTCGCTCTTCAGGTAGTTAGCGCCGTCACAGCTGAGCTTGTTCACCTCGCGGAGTCCTTCCGGGCCCATCAGGGACAGGTACACCGTTACCCAGAGGGCCATCAGGGACTCGTTGGAGCAGATGTTGGACGTGGCCTTCTCGCGCTTGATGTGCTGCTCGCGGGCCTGGAGGGTGAGCACGAAGGCGCGCTTGCCGTCCTTGTCCGTGGTCTGGCCCACGATACGACCCGGCATCTTGCGCATGTAGTCCTTCTTCACGCCCATGAAGCCCACGTACGGGCCGCCAAAGCAGAGCGGAATGCCCAGCGACTGGCCGTCGCCCACGGCGATGTCGGCCCCCCACTCCGCCGGAGACTTGATGACGGCGAGGGTGGACGGATCGCAGTACTCGACGAGGAGCGCCTTGACCGCATGGATGGCATCGGCAAAACCGGCGTGGTTCTCGACGATGCCGAACCGGTTGATTTCCGGGACGATGACACCGGCGACGTCGCCGGCCTCGAGCTCGGCCTTCAGGGCCTCCAGGGAGGTCTGGCCGTCTTCCACCGGGATGTAGCCGATCTGCACGCCGTGGAACTTCGCATAGGTCTCCACGACCTTCACCACGTGCGGCAGCAGGCCCTTGGACAGGAGCACGCGCGTCTTCTTCTTGGTGCAGGCCACGGTCATCTTCATCGCCTCCGCGGCGGCCGTCGGGCCGTCGTACAGGGACGCGTTGGAAATATCCATCCCGGTGAGTTCGCACACCATGCTCTGGTACTCGAAGATGTACCGGAGCGTGCCCTGCGAGATCTCGCACTGATACGGCGTGTAGGCCGTCAGGAATTCGGAACGGGAGGTGATGTAGGGAATCACCGAAGGGGTGTAGTGGTCATACGCGCCGGCGCCGGCGAACACCTTCAGTTTGGCGTTCATCCCGGCCAGACCGTTCAGCCACGCGCGGACTTCCGGCTCGGACATCGCATCGGGAAGGGCGTAGGCGCCCTTCTTGATGAACTCCTTCGGAACGTCCGAATAGAGGTCCTCCACCTTCTGGACGCCGATCCGGTCCAACATCGACCGGACATCGGCGTCGGTATGCGGGATATAGGGGAATCCGGTCATCCTACTCTCCGATATGGGCCTTGTAGGCTTCCGCGTCCATCAGGTCGTCCAACTCGGACGGATCGGACATCTCCACCTTGATGATCCAGTTCGCGTAGGCGTCCTCATTGACCTTCTCCGGGGCTTCGTCGAGCTCTTCGTTCACGGCGACCACCTTGCCGGAAACCGGGCTGATGAGGTCGCTCGCGGCCTTCACGCTCTCCAGGGCGCCGAACTCTTCGCCGGCGGCGACTTCGTCATCCACGTCGGGCATGTCCACATAGGTGATGTCACCCATCTCTTTCTGGGCGAAATCGGATACGCCGACAACGGCCACACCGTCCTCGACCTTGACCCACTCGTGGGATTCGGAATACTTGAGTCCTTCGACAATCTTGCTCATAATGTTTTGTGTTTTAAGTGTTTATTTCTTGTAATTCGTTTGATAGAAGCGTTTTTTCACGACCTTGCCCGGGAAGACCTTCTTGCGGATGCGGATCCACAGCGGGGTGTCCAGGGCGGCATAGGCCTTGTCCACGAGGGCGAAGCAGATGCTCTTGTCCAGGGAGATGGAATGGTAGCCGGTCGTGACGACGCCGACTTCCGTGCCGTCCTCGAGCTCCACCGGATAGCCGGCGCGCGGGATGGCCTTGTCCTCGATCTCGATGCCCACGAGCTTGCGGACAATCTCGCCGCCCTTCTGGGCCAGGAGCGCCTCCTTGCCGATGAAATCCTTGTCGTACTTGCAGAACATCCCCAGTCCGGCCATCACCGGGCTGATGTCGGCGCTGAGCTCGTCGCCGTACAGCGGCAGGCCGGCCTCGAAGCGGAGGGTGTCGCGGCAGCCCAGGCCGCAGGGCTGGACGCCGGCCGCGATGAGACGGTCCCACAGGTCCACGGTGCCTTCCGGGGAGGTGTACAGCTCGAAGCCGTCCTCGCCGGTGTAGCCCGTGCGGCTGACAATCATGCGCTTGCCCTGATATTCCGTGTCATAGAAGGTATAGAAGCCCAGCTCGGCCGCCTTCGCCAGGCCCAGCACCTCCACCACCACCTTCTCGGCCTCGGGACCCTGGACGGCGATCTGGCCCCACACCGGGGACTCGTTGCGGACCACGCAGTCGAAGCCCTTTGCGTGTTCCTCGATCCAGGCGAAGTCTTTGTCGATGTTGGCGGCGTTCACCACCAGGAGGAAGTGCTCGGGGGCGAACTCGCGATAGACGAGCAGGTCGTCCACCACGCCGCCGTCGGGATAGCACATCATCCCGTACAGGACCTTGCCGGGCTCGAAGCCCCGGATCTCGTTGGTAAAGATCCAGTTGACGAACTTCTCGGCCTCAGGGCCTTCGACGAAGACCTCGCCCATGTGGGAGACGTCGAACATGCCGACCTTCTGCCGGACGGCGTTGTGCTCCACGGTGATGGAGTCGTACTGGATGGGCATCATGAAGCCCGCGAAGGGGCTCATCTTGGCCTGCAGCGCCACGTGCCTGTCGTACAGGCAGGTTTTCTGGAGCTCGGCCGGATTGACGTTTTCTGACATAGTGTTATTTTGGAGTGTTAGTATTATCTTACAAAGCCAGGCGGAAGCCGATGGTGGTGCGGAAGCGGTTGGGGTCGAACTCGCCGCGGTTGCTGACGCGGCACTTGTCCTGCGTCGTGGCCACGCTGCCGCCGCGCATGATGCGCGGGTCCAGCTCGTCTTTCTCCCGGACGGACGCAGGGCCCGTGGGATCGCGCTGCTCGACGGAAGAATACGGTCCTACGCGGTCCTGGCACCATTCCCAGGCATTGCCGCTCATATCGTACGTTCCCAGTTCGTTCGGGGAGAACCGGGCGACGGGACGCGTGCGCATGTCCTCGAAACCGAACTGGGCGACGATCTGCGGATATGGAGAACCCGCATAGTTGTAGCCGTGCGACTTCTGGCCCCCGCGGGCGGCGTATTCCCACTCGGCCTCGGTCGGAAGACGGAACTTCCGTCCGGTCAAGGCGTTGAGCTGACGGATGAACGCCTGCGCGTCATACCAGGATACATTGCCGATGGGATAGTCGGGCCCCTGGTTGCCGTAGGGGACCTCCCCCATCACGGCTTCCCAGAGCGCCTGGGTGACTTCCAGCTTGCCAATCTTGAAATGGTCCAGCGTCACCTCGTGCTGCGGGAGTTCGTCCTCGCGGATGACCTGGCCCTTCTGCTCGGTGCCGCCCATCAGGAAGGTGCCGCCTTCCACGGGCAGCATCTCGAACTTGACGCCGTTCACCGTGAAGGTCTCGGGCTTGAGTTCCGTAATCTTATAGCGCTCACGCGGGACCTTGTTCTCCACGAGCACCTCATAAAGTGCCTGCGGGAACGCTTCGCCCGTGGAAACGGCCAGGCGCAGGCCCACGTCGCCGGCCTTGGTGGTCGGCGCCATCGGCTTGCGGGTGATGGGCTTGTTGTTCTTTTCCAGGGCGCTGCCGCCGCGGAGGGCATATTCCTGGCCGGCCTCGGGCCCCTGCGGATTGACCGTCAGGAGAGCGCCCAGTTCATCGGTCCACCGGTCGGAACACCATTCCCAGGCGCTGCCGGCCATCCCTTCCCGCTGGCGGGCCGCATATTCCCATTCGGCCTCCGTCGGAAGCCGGAACGGAACGCCCGTCGCCTTGGAGAGCTTCTGGAGGAATTTCTGCGCGTCGCCGTAACTGACCATGGTGACCGGCGCCGTCGGGACGTCCTTCGGGCTGGGGTTCGAGCCCATCACGGCCTTCCAGAGGGCCTGGGTGACTTCCGTCGTGCCGATGGCGAAGCCGTCCAGGAGCACCTGGTGCAGCGACGGCGTCCGGAAGCGTCCCATGTCGAGGGTCTCGCCCATCGAGAACGTGCCGGCCTTCACCGGTGCCAAAGTGAAGGTTACATCCTTCACCGTAAACGAATACAAGGAATCCGCCCCCATCCAGGGAGAGAGGTCCACGGGGCCGGAAACCGCTCCGCCACCGCCACAAGAGACCGCCAATACCAGGGCGGCCGCCCACATCACTATCTTCTTCATCTCTTCAAATAACTCAGGATAAATTCCTGTAGTTCAACATTCAATTCAAAATTGACGCGAAGGTCCTCCGGCGTCGCCCCTTTCTCGGGAGAGAGTTCGCCGCAAAGGTCCACCGCCACGAGCTCCTGCTTCAGCAGGCCGTCCAGCCAGCCCTTCAACTGCGCCGGAGAGTACGTTCCCTGGCTCCAGTCCGTCCGGGACCATTCCCGGCCCAGGACATCCTTGTCAATGGACAGGTATACGCGCTTTCCTTCCACCGCTTCAAGCAGGTCGTCGATCCCCGCTTCCAGCTCCCGGTCCACCGTCCCGGAGGCGTTCCGGATCCGATGGTCGGGACCCAGGGTCCAGACCTCCTCCAGCATCGGGCT
Source organism: uncultured Bacteroidales bacterium (assembly GCA_900316955.1). Taxonomy (GTDB): domain Bacteria; phylum Bacteroidota; class Bacteroidia; order Bacteroidales; family UBA932; genus Cryptobacteroides. Next base: position 58,019 of record ONEX01000020.1, on the reverse strand, counting down.
CGCTTCCCGGAGGTCCCGCACCCAGCTCCCGCAACTGAGCACGCCGCCGAAGGCCGGGGCCTGGTCGTCGGGGTGGTTGTCCACGAGCACCAGGGTGAACGGAGCCTGCTCCCGGGCGGCGAGGATCCTAGTGACGTAATGGTAGTCGCCGCTGTCGATCCATCGCATCCGCTCCCCTGGTTGCGGGACAAGGCGGCGGCTGATTTCCGCCTCCGCGTCCGGGTCGCAGTAACACGTCGTCCCTTCGATGTCACCCAGCCCGACCAGCCGGTACGAAACCCCTCGCTCCTGCAACTTTTGCAGGAAACCTTCCTCCGCATACACGCCCGTAAAATCGGCGATCAAAAGGCTCAGTTTCATCATTCAAAGATAAGACATTTATCTTGATTTTCCTTTCGATTTACATCAAATTACCCCGGAAATACGAGAAATTGTTGTTTTTGCACTCCGCTTGTCCTTTTTGCATTTAACTTACTTATTATTAATAAATATAACATAATTGTTTATATCAATAACATAAATGTTAATATCGTATTACGATATAGACAGACTGGAATGGGCGCTCCCTTCAACGGCTCGGCCCGGGATCTATTATTAAAATTTTTTACGGAAACATTTGCATTGCCGGGAGAAATGACTAACTTTGCAACAGTATGAACCGCAACGACATCAGCAAGCTCCATCATCACCCGGTCTCCATGGATTAGGGCGGAACTTTGTTGTACATACGTACAAGCGGTAAAACCGATGAAGACCTGCCCTCCCCACGGCGGGCTTTTTTATTTTAGAGAAGAGAACGAATAACAAATAGACATGCTCAGAATCGCGATCCAATCCAAGGGCCGGCTCAACGAAGAGAGCCTCTCCCTCCTGCAAAGCATCGGCATCGAAGTCGACGCCCCCAAGCGGAAGCTGCTCTCCAAGTCGCAGACCTTCCCCATCGAAGCCCTCTACCTCCGGGATGACGACATCCCGCACGTGGTGGAAAGCGGTACCGCCACCCTCGGCATCGTGGGCCTGAACGAGGTGGAAGAACGCGGGGCCGACGTCTCCGTCATCGCGCGGCTCGGCTTCGGCGCCTGCCGCCTGAGCCTCGCCATCCCCAAGGGCGAGGACTACGAAGGCATCGAGTGGTTTTCCGGCCGCCGCATCGCCACCTCCTACCCGAACATCCTCCGCAAATATCTGGTTGACAGAGGAATAGATGCCAGGATCGAGGTCATCACCGGTTCGGTGGAAATCGGCCCCGCCGTGGGCATCGCCGATGCCATCTTCGACATCGTCTCCTCCGGCAGCACCCTCATCGCGAACGGTCTCCGCGAGGTGGAGACGGTCTTCGAGTCCGAGGCCGTCCTCATCGCGAACAAGTCGCTGACGGCGGACGATCAGGCGATCATCGACGACCTCCTGTTCCGCATCGACTCGGAAACCGTCAGCCGCGGCAAGAAATACATGCTGATGAACATCCCCCGGGCTTCCCTGGACGAGGCCATCCAGATCCTGCCGGCGATGCGGAGCCCGACCGTGATGCCGCTGGCATCCCCCGACTGGTGTTCCCTGCACTCGGTCATCGACGCCGCCGACCTGTGGACGAAGGTCCGCCAGCTCAAGGCCATCGGCGCCGAGGGCATCCTGGTGATGGACGTAGACAAGATCATCCTATGAGAATCATCGAGAATCCGGCCCGGTCGGCGTGGGACACCCTGACCCGGCGGCAAGGCGTCGATTACGAAGGCATCCGCCCGCGGGTGGAAGCCATCCTCCGCGCCGTGGAAACCGAAGGCGACGCCGCCCTGCAGCGGCTGATGCGGGAGATCGACAAGGTCGATGCGCCCCTGGAAGTGACTGAATCCGAGATTGATGCGGCTTGCGCGAAGGTTTCGGAAGCGGTGCAGGAAGCCATCCGCGCCGCGAAGCGGAACGTCGAGGCGTTCCACAGCGCGCAGCTCCCCCGCGAGATCCGCGTGGAGACGGCGCCCGGTGTCGTATGCGTCCAGCGGCCGGTCCCAATCCGCCGCGTGGGCCTGTACATCCCCGGCGGCAGCGCGCCGCTGTTCTCCACCGTGCTGATGCTCGCCGTCCCGGCCGCCCTGGCCGGCTGCCGCGACCGCATCCTGTGCACGCCCTGTAGGAAAGACGGTTCCGTCGCCCCGGAGGTGCTGTTCGCGGCGCGGGAGTGCGGCGTGACGCGGATCTTCCGCGTCGGCGGCGCCCAGGCCGTGGCCGCGATGGCCTTCGGCACGGAGACGGTCCCGAAGGTGGACAAGATCTTCGGCCCGGGCAATCCGTGGGTCACCCTCGCGAAGCAGATCGTCAGCGGCCGGAACACCGCCATCGACATGCCGGCCGGCCCGTCGGAAGTGATGGTCCTGGCCGACGGAAGCGCCCCCGCCGCCTTCGCGGCGGCCGATCTCCTCTCCCAGGCGGAGCACGGAAAAGACAGCACGGCGGTGCTCGTCACCACCGAAAGGGATTATGCCGATAAGGTCCTGCAAGAAGTTGAGAATCAAAAGAAACAGCTCCACCGTAACGAGCAGGTCGAAGGCTCCCTGGCTCACAGCTACGCCATCGTTTTCCCGAGCCTTCAAGACGTCATCGACTTCGCCGAGGCCTATGCCCCGGAGCACCTGATCATCGCCTGGAAGAACGCGGCGGAAGTGGCCGATAAGATCACGGCCGCGGGCAGCGTCTTCGTCGGTCCCTGGAGCCCCGAGAGCGCCGGCGACTATGCCTCCGGCACGAACCACACCCTGCCCACCAGCGGCTGGGCCCTCTCCTGCAGCGGGGTCAACATGGACAGCTTCATGCGGAAGATGACCCTCCAGGAACTCACCCGCGAAGGACTGGAATCCCTCGCCCCTACCATCGTCAACATGGCGCAAGCCGAAGGGCTGGACGCCCACGCGCGCGCCGTCACCCTCAGAATCGAAGGAAAATGAGCCGGATCACTCCCCTTGTCAGGCCCAACATCGCGGCCCTGACCCCGTACTCGACGGCACGGGACGAATACGACGGGCCCATCGGCATCTTCCTGGACGCCAACGAGAGCCCCTATGAAAACGGCTACAACCGCTATCCGGACCCGCACCAGGCGGAGCTCAAGGCCCGCATCGGCGGCATCAAGGGCATCCCTGTGAAGAACCTCTTCCTCGGGAACGGAAGCGATGAAGCCATCGACCTGGTATTCAGGATCTTCTGCGAGCCCGGAAAGGACAACGCCGTCATCATGGCGCCCAGCTACGGCATGTACGGCGTGGCGGCGGCCATCAATGACGTCGAGGTCCGCAGCATCCGCCTGGACGTGGATTTCAACCTGGACAGCGAGGCGCTCCTCGGCGCCTGCGACAGGCGCACCAAGGTGATCTTCCTGTGCTCGCCGAACAACCCTTCCGGCAACGCCTTCGAGCTGAAGCAGCTGCTGGGCATCTGCGACCGGTTCCCCGGCGTCGTCGTGGTGGACGAAGCCTACGCGGATTTCTCGGAGAAAGGAAGCCTCGCGAAAGAGGCCACGGTCCGGGACAATCTCATCGTCCTCCAGACCCTGTCCAAGGCCCGGGCGATGGCCGGCCTCCGAATCGGCCTCGCCATCTCCAGCGAGGAGGTCATCCGCCTGATGTCCATGGTCAAGTACCCTTACAACCTGAGCCGGGCGGCGATGGAGAAGGCTTTTCAGTTCCTTGAAAAACCTATTGACGATGAAGTGAATACGATTGTCAATGAAAGAAAAAGATTAGCTTCCGTCCTCCCCTGCTTCCCCTTCGTGAAGCAGGTGTTCCTGAGCGACGCGAACTTCATCCTGGTCAGGGTGGACGACGCCAACGCTCTCTATGATTATCTGCTGGGCAAGGGCATCATCGTCCGGAACCGGACGCGGGTGCCCGGCTGCGCGGGCTGCCTCCGCCTGACCGTGGGCCTGCCCGAAGAGAACGAATCCCTGTTGAACGCTTTAGCCAGCTACACCGTATGAGCGACCTGAAAAAAGCCCTCTTCATCGACCGGGACGGCACCATCCTCGTGGAGCCCGCCGACGAGCAGATCGACGCCCTCGACAAGTTCGCCTTCGTCCCCGGCGCGATCTCCGGCCTGAAGGCCCTGACCGGCCTGGGATTCGAGCTCGTCCTCGTCTCCAACCAGGACGGGCTGGGCACCCCTTCCTTCCCGGAAGAGACTTTCTGGCCCTGCCAGAACCTGATGCTGAACACCTTGAAAGGCGAAGGCATCGTCTTCGACAACATCCTGATCGACAAGACCTTCCCGCACGAGAACGCCCCCACCCGGAAGCCCGGGACGGGGATGCTCGGGGCCTATATGGATGGTTCCTACGACCTCGCCGCGAGCTTTGTCATCGGCGACCGGGAGACGGATGTCAAGCTGGCCGGGAACCTGGGCGCCAAGGCGCTGCAAGTGGGGCCGATGACCTGGGCGGAAATCGCCGAGGCCGTCCGGAGCAGTTCCCGGCAGGTGACCATCGCCCGGAAAACCCGCGAGACGAACATCACCCTGACGCTGGACCTGGATGGGAAAGGCCCGTCCGGCATCAGCACCGGGCTGCACTTTTTCGACCACATGCTGGAGCAGATTCCGCACCACGGCGGCGTGAGCCTCGCGGTCTCCTGCCAGGGCGACCTGGAGGTGGACGAGCACCACACGATGGAAGACGTGGGCATCGTCCTGGGCGAGGCCATCGGCCAGGCCCTGGGCGACAAGCGGGGCATCGAACGATATGGATTCGTACTTCCGATGGACGAGTGCAAGGCTATGGTACTCATTGATTTCGGAGGAAGGGCCGATTTCGTGTGGAAGGTGGATTTCACCCGCGAATACGTGGGCGACACCCCCACGGAAATGTTCCCTCACTTCTTCAAGTCGCTGTGCTCGGCGGCCCGCTGCAACCTCCGCGTGGAAGCCGAAGGCGAGAACAACCACCACCTGGCCGAGTCCGTCTTCAAGGCCTTCGCCAGGGCCCTGCGCCAAGCCGTCCGGCGCAATGTGTTCGACGGCGCCCTCCCCTCATCCAAAGGAACGCTATGATCGCCATCATCGACTATGACATGGGCAATCTCCGGTCGCTGGAGAACGCCCTGGACCGGCTGGGCGCGACTTACTGCGTGACGGCCGACCCGGACACCATCCGCCAGGCGGACAAGGTCATCCTGCCGGGCGTGGGCCACGCCGCACTCGCGATGGACAACCTCATGGAGCGCGGGCTGCCGGCCGTCATCCGCTCCCTGCGCCAGCCTGTGCTGGGCATCTGCGTGGGCATGCAGGTGCTGTGCCGGGACAGCGAAGAAGCCCCCGGAAAGCCCTGCCTGGGCGTTTTCGACGCCCACGTGCGCCGTTTCTCCCCCGCCCCCGGCTGCAAGGTGCCGCACATGGGCTGGAATGACCTCGGGAACCTGGAAGGCAAGCTGTTCAAGGATATGAAATCGGGCGCGTACGTGTACTTTGTCCATTCCTACTACGCCGGCCTGTGCCCGGATACGGTCGCGACCTGCAAGTATGCGGGCGTGATGTTCAGCGCCGCGCTGCGCTACGAGAACTTCTACGGGACGCAATTCCATCCGGAAAAGAGCGGCTCCGTGGGCGAACAGATCCTCCAAAACTTCCTGGCGATATGATCGAGATCATTCCGGCCATCGACATCATCGGCGGCAAATGCACGCGGCTCTCCCAGGGAGACTATGCGACGCAAAAAGATTACGGCGGCGACCCGGCCGAATGGGCCCGGGCCTATGCCGATTGCGGCGTCCGGAGGCTCCATCTCGTGGACCTGGAAGGCGCCAAGGCGTCCAAGCCCAAGAACCTCCGCACCCTGGAGGAAATCGCCTCCCTGGGCCTCCTGACGCTCGAATGGGGCGGCGGCATCAAGGACGACGACGCGCTCGCTTCCGTATGGAACGCGGGCGCCGACGAGGCCATCATCGGCAGCATCGCGGCGAAGGAGCCGGCGCGGATGACGGCCTGGCTGGCGCGCTGGGGCGCCCGGGTCATCCTCGGGGCCGACGTCCGCGACGGGAAGGCCGCCGTGAGCGGCTGGCTCGAGGACAGCGGCATCGGCCTGGACGAACTCATCAACACGTTCCTGCCGGCCGGCCTGAAGCGCGCCATCGTCACGGACATTTCCCGCGACGGAATGCTGCAGGGGCCGTCCTTCGACCTTTACAAGGGGTTGCTGGAACGGTTCCCGGACCTGACGACGATCGTCAGCGGCGGCGTGTCGTCGCTGGACGACGTGCGCCGCGCGGACGAAATGGGCCTGCCCGGCATCATCGTGGGCAAGGCCATCTATGAGAACCGTATCACGCTCAAAGACTTAGCGACATGCTTGCAAAACGGATAATCCCCTGTCTGGACGTCAAGGACGGCCGCGTGGTGAAAGGCATCAACTTCCTCGGCCTGCAGGACGTGGGCGACGCCGTGGAACTCGGCCGCCGCTATGCCCTGGAAGGGGCCGACGAACTCGTGTACCTGGACATCAGCGCCACGCTCGAAGGCCGGAAGACCTTCGCGGAACTGGTCGCCCGGGTCGGAGAGGCCGTCAACATCCCCTTCACCGTGGGCGGCGGCATCCGGAGCCTGGACGACGCGTCGCGCCTGCTGGACGCCGGGGCCGACAAGATCACCCTGAACAGTGCCGCCATCGCCCGGCCGGAGCTCATCGGCGAGATCGCGGCCAAGTACGGCCGACAGTTCGTCGTCGTGGCCATCGACGCGAAAACGTGCCCGGACGGCCTCTGGCACGCGACGACGCACGGGGGAAGCCGCCCTTCCGACAAGGAGCTCTTCTCCTGGGCCAAGGAGGCCGAGGAGCGCGGCGCCGGCGAGATTCTGTTCACGTCCATGGACCACGACGGCACCCGGAACGGCTATCCCTGCGACTCTTACGCAGCCCTGTCCGACACCCTGGCCATACCCGTCATCGCGTCGGGCGGCGCCGGCAGCGTGGCGGACATCGCCGCCGTCCTCACCGAGGGCAAGGCCGATGCGGCCCTCGCCGCCAGCATCTTCCACTATGGGCAGTACACCGTGGCGGAAGTCAAGCGCCAGCTCGCCGAAGCCGGCATTCCCGTTCGCTTATAAAAGATTGACAGTCATGACATTCGACGATTTCAACCTCAGCAAGACCGGGGACGGACTTCTCCCCGTCATCATCCAGGACGCCACGACCCTCAAGGTCCTGATGCTCGGCTATATGGACCGCGCCGCCTTCGACAAGACCGTCGAGGAAGGGCGCGTCACGTTCTTCTCCCGTTCCAAGCAGCGGCTGTGGACCAAGGGCGAGACCAGTGGCAACTACCTGACCGTCAAGAAGATGTTCATCGACTGCGACGGCGACACTCTCCTCATCCAGGCCGATCCGGCCGGCCCGACCTGCCACCGGGGCACGACGGCCTGCTTCGACACGCCGGAGGACGAAGGCTTCATCCGCTCCCTTTCGAAGCTCATCCATGGCCGCCACGCGCAGATGCCGGACGGCTCCTATACGACGAAACTCTTCATCAAGGGCCCCAAGGCCATCGCCAAGAAAGTGGGCGAAGAAGCCACGGAAATGGTCATCGAGGCCGTGGACGGCAACCGCGACCGCTTCATCTACGAGACCTCCGACCTCGCCTACCACCTGCTGGTCCTGCTGGAATCGATGGGCTGCACCGTCGAGGACATCGAACGGGAGCTGGCGCTCAGACACAGATAATTCATTGATACCGTACGATATGCTTTCATTCAGATGCGATTACGCGGAAGGGGCCCATCCGGAAATTCTCAAGCGGCTCACCGAGACCAACTTCGAACAGCTGGACGGCTACGGCAACGATCCGTATACCCGAAGCGCGAAACGGAAGATTCTCGAGGCTTGCAACTGTCCGGAGGGAGAGGTCCATCTCCTCGTGGGCGGCACCCAGACCAACTCCACCATCATCGCCGCGATGCTGGCGGACTACGAAGGCGCGGTCTCCGTCCAGACCGCCCATATCAATGTCCATGAGGCGGGCGCGGTCGAGTACACCGGGCACAAGGTATTGACCCTCCCCCAGCATCACGGAAAGATGGACGCGGGCGAACTGGAAGCCTTCCTCGCCGCCTCCGCCGCGGACCCGAACAAGGACCATATGGTATGGCCGGGCCTCGTGTACATCTCCCTGTCCACAGAATACGGCACCATCTACACCCGCGCTGAACTCGCTGAACTCCAGGCGATTGCCCATAAGTACGACCTGCCGCTGTTCATTGACGGCGCCCGCCTGGGCTACGCCCTCGCCAGCCCCGCCTGCGACTTCACCCTGGCGGACCTGGCCGGCCTCTGCGACGTCTTCTACATCGGCGGAACCAAGGTCGGCGCCCTCTGCGGCGAGGCCGTCGTCTTCACGAAGAAAGCCCCGAAGCACTTCTTCACCACCATCAAGCAGCACGGCGCCCTCCTGGCGAAGGGCCGCCTCCTCGGCGTCCAGTTCGACACCCTTTTCACGGACAATCTTTACGGCCGCATCGCCGCCAATGCCATCGACCGCGCACAAGAAATGATCGCCGTCCTCAAGGAAAAGGGCATCCCCTTCTTCCTCGAAACGCCGACCAACCAGCAGTTTGTGATCCTGGAAAACAACTATATGGAAGCCCTCTCCTCGAAAGTCGGCTTCGACATCTGGGAACCCTACGACGCCACCCACACCGTCGTCCGTTTCGCCACCTCCTGGGCCACGACCCCGCAAAAGATCCAGCAGCTCCGAGAACTGCTCTGACCCTGTCATTCCGGGTTTGACCCGGAATCTTAAAAAAAATTTGCAAACTCAGAAAAAATACCTATATTTGCAATCCCAAACGATGGTGCTGTAGCTCAGATGGTAGAGCAATGGACTGAAAATCCATGTGTCGGCAGTTCGATTCTTCCCAGCACCACGAAAGCCCGCTGACAACAGCGGGTTTTTTCGTTTCCTGGGGCAAAACACGGAAAATCAAATGAATAAGCTCCTAAAAGAAATCACCGCGCGGGCCGATGCGAGCCAGGTGGAAGGGCTGTCCCGGTTCTTCAAGACCGGGCCGGGCCAGTATGGCGAGGGTGACAAGTTCCTCGGGATCAAGGTGCCCGTGACGCGGGAGGTCGTGAAGGCCTGCTGGCGGGAAACCAGCCTGCAGGACCTGGAAGAATGCATCGCCAGCGCGTATCACGAGGTGCGGCTCGCCGCGCTGCTGGCGCTGGTGGAGATCTTTGCGCATGCAAAGAGATTCCCGGTCAAGCCGGGAATGACGGAGGTCAAGCCAGGAAGGACGTCATGCCCGGCCCGACCGGGCATCTCGCAACAAGATTGCGTCGACTTTTACCTCACCCATACCGACCGGATCAACAACTGGGATTTGGTGGACCTGTCGTGCTATCCCCTGCTGGGGGTGTGGCTCCTGGACAAGGACCGGCAGTTGCTCTATGACCTCGCGAAGAACGGAAAGACGATCTGGGAGCAGCGCATCGGCATCGTCAGTACGATGACCTTCATCCGCCATGGACAGTTGCAGGATACTTTCGACATCGCCGACATTCTCCTCCATCACCCGCACGACCTCATCCACAAAGCCGTAGGCTGGCTGCTGCGGGAGGCCGGGAAACGCGACAAGGAAGCCCTTGTCCACTACCTGGAGCCCCGTTACCGGGAAATGCCCCGGACGATGCTCCGTTATGCCATCGAGAAGTTCCCCGAACCGGAACGCCAACCATACCTGAAGAAAGCATGAGAGTCCTTTTTGTCTGCCACGGCAACATCTGCCGCAGCCCGATGGCCGAGTTCATCCTGAAAGCCCTGGTGCGCAGCCGCGGCCTGGAGGGGGCCTGGCATATCGAATCCGCCGCCGTCTCCACGGAAGAAATCGGCAACCCCATCTATCCGCCGGCAAAACGCTGCCTGTCGCAACACGGCGTTCCTTTCGACAAGGAAAAGCGCGCCCGGCAGGTGACCAGGGCCGATTACGACCGCTTCGACCGCATCATCTGCATGGACGCCTGGAACCTCCGGCTCATCAAGCGGATCATCCCGGACGACCCGGACGGGAAAATCCACCTCATGATGTCCTACACGGGCGTCGGCCGGGACGTCGCGGACCCGTGGTATACGGGGGATTTCGAAACAACCTTCCAAGATATCCTGGAAGGTTGTGAAGCGATGCTTATGTAAGGGAAAAGGCTACTGGAAGCAGTACCCCTCCCCTTCCTTGGTGATCACATTCTCGGCATAAGGGCCGATCTTGCGGCGGAGGCGGCTGATATAGGTTTCCACGACCCGGTCATTCGTCGCCGTATTCTCGGACCAGCACTTCTTGTGCAGTTCCTGCACCGAGAAAGTCTCGCCCACGTTCTCCAGGAACAGCTTCAGCAGGTTGTACTCGTGGATGGACAGTTCCACGAGTTCCCCGTCCACGGTAACCTCCTTGGCGTCCGGGTCGATCTGCAGACCGCGGAAACGGATGCCGTTGCGGACAGCGCCCAGACGGGCCTCGACGACGTTGATGATGTAGTCGCCCGTCTTCTCGCACTCGCCGATGAGGTCGGAGAACACGGTGCCGAGGTCGTACCCGTACACCTGGGCGTCCAGATTCTCGATGTTCTTCTGCTTGAGCGTGTTCCGGCAGAGGTTGATGCGGCGTTCGACATCCTCGGAGTCCACGATGGAGACCTTCTCCCGCCGGTTGGCCAGGGACTCGTTCATCCGGGCCAGGGCTTCGTCGATCAGGGTGAACATCTCAGCCACGCCGGCCTCCTGTTCCTCGCCGAACACGACCTTGTTCTCCCGCTTGCGGCGCAGGATGCGGGCCAGGTTGAAGCAGCTGTCGCCCACGGACTCGAGCTCCCCGATCTGGCGGAGCATCGCGCGGATTTTCTGCTTCGTGTCGTCGGACAGGTGGGCCGATCCCACTTCGCCGAGATAGCGGCCGATCTCGTTCTCCATCTTGTCGCTCATATCCTCGACCTTCTTGATGCGCTCGAAGAGCTTGTCGAAGGCCTGCTCGTCCTGGGTGCCGTAGAGTTCCTTCACCATGCCGAACATGCGTTCCATCCGCTCGCCGAAGACCACGATCTCCTTCTGCGCCTGCAGGACGGAGATTTCCGGGGTCTTCATGATACCGCCGCGGATGTACTGCAGGCGGAACTCGTCCTCCTCCTCGGTCTTCTTGGGCTTAATCAGGAAGCACACGAGCTTCTCGATCTGCGGGATGAACCAGATCAGGACGGCTGTATTGATCACGTTGAAGCAAGTGTGGAAAGTCGCCAGCGCAAAAGAGAGCTGGGTGGGATTCTGCTCGGCGGCGTTGGGATCCAGGCCCACGATGCCACAGACCATCCGCACGAACGGGAAGAAGAAGATGAGCACCCAGATGACGCCGAACACGTTGAACACCAGGTGCGCCATAGCCGTGCGCCGCGCCTGCGTATTCGCGCTCATCGCGGCCAGGTTCGCCGTGACCGTGGTGCCGATGTTCTCACCCATCACCAGCGCGATACCTTGGTAGATGGAAATGGCTCCTGTCGCGCACAGGACCATCGTAATGGCCATGAGCGCAGCGGAACTCTGCACGATCGCCGTCAGGACCGTGCCGATCAGCAGGAACAGCAGGATGGTCCCGTAATTGGTCTTGAAGCTCGAGAAGAAGGCGACGACAGCCGGCTTGCTGGCGAGGTCCATCTCCACACCCGTCTGCTTGAGCATGCCCAGGGCGAACAGCAGGAAGCTGAGGCCGAAGAGGAAATCGCCGATGTAGCGGTGCTTGCCCAGCTGGATCAGGATGATGCCCGCGAGGAAGGCCGGCCACACCACGTCCGCCATGTTGAAGGAAAAGCCCGCCGACATGATCCACGCGCTCATCGTCGTACCGATGTTCGCGCCCATGATGATGGAAATGGCCTGCGTGAGCGTGAGCAGCGCCGCGTTCACGAAGGACACCGTCATCACGGTGGTAGCGGCGGAGGACTGGACCGCGACGGTCACGAGCGCACCGGTGGCGACACCGGAGAAGCGGTTCGTGGTCATGGCGCCCAGCAAGTGACGCAGCTGCGGGCCCGCCATCTTCTGGAGGGCTTCGCTCATCACTTTCATGCCGTAGATCAGGAGGGCGATCGAGCCGAGAAGTTTCAAGACGATAAGCATAGGGATATGGTTGTATTAATATTGTTCGATGAAGTCCGTGATCAACTTGAAAACGGGTTCATAGCTGTCGAAGACGGCGTTTTTCCAGTTATCCTGCGGGGTGTGGTAGAACGGGAAGGCGGAGCCGTCCTCATCTTCAAGGAAGATGCAGGGAACCCCGTGCTGGGCGAACGGGTAGTGGTCGCTGTTCGCCGCCAGCTTGCCGTGGTTCAGGGACTTGAAATAGCCCTTCTCCGCATTGATGCGCTCGAACAGTTCGAAGCCCCGCTGCCCCTGGTCGCTGGTCTCGCAGTACAGGACCGGGTTGTTGTCCCCGATCATGTCCACGTTGATGAGATACCGGATCATCTCCAGCGGGAAGACCGGATGCTGGGCATAGTACTCCGAGCCGCGGAGGTTCGCATCCTCGCCGGAGAAGGCGATGAACAGCATGTCGTATTTGGGCCGATGCTCGGCGAAATAGGCGGCCAGGGTAACGAGGGCGGCCGTGCCCGAGGCGTTGTCATTGGCCCCGGCATAGAACACCCGGCGCCCGAGGTTGCCCAGGTGGTCATAATGGGCCGTGAACACGTAGCAGCTGTCGTGGCTGGCGCCCTCCACGGAGGCGATCACATTGAAGCACTGGTAGTTCTTGAAGAACTTGTTGTCGATGTCCACGGTAATCTCCCGGGAACCGCGGGGGATCTGCTTCGACAGGACCCAGACGACGGGCTTGGGGTTCACTTTCTCGCCATAGGCCTTGTAGAACTTCAAAGGCTCGTCCCAGGTGAGGATGAGGCCCGCATTCGGAGCACCGTCCGCGCTCTGGAGCTTCTGGAAGTCTTCCCGATGCTTGTAGGTGAACCAGAAATCGCACACGACGAACGCATCCTTGTACTCGGGTTTCTCCAGGTCGCTGAAAATCTTCGCGGCATCGTAATGGAGGGTGTCGATGTGATACAGCGGATAGGTCCCTTCCACGCCCGGGCAGTACTCCCGGACGGTGAAGTCCGTCCCGGGAACCATCTTCCGCCCATCGACGGAAAGTCTCATGTCTCCGGCGAACGTATTGATGTCCAGGGTGAAATGCTGGCGGGTGACCGCATCGACCCCGGCCTTGCGATAGGCTTTCTCCAGATATTTGCCGGCCTTGTTGGCTCCGCCGCGGGCGTAGCCGCGGCCCTGGAACCGCGCGGAACTCAGATCCTTGACGACCTTCTTGTACTGCGTCAGATCCTGGGCGTCCAGTTGCACGGCGGCGACAGCCAGCAGAATCAGTATCAAGACTCTCTTCATGATTATGCAAATATAACAATTCTCCGCCAATCTCTATCTGCAAGATGACGGCAAATCGGGAAGAAATCGTATATTTGTGTCACTATGAAAGCAATCCAGATTACCCAGCCGTTCGAACTGAACGTCATCGAAATGGAAAAACCCGCTTGCGGAGCGGGAGAAGTACTGCTGCGGATCCGCTACGTCGGGTTCTGCGGAAGCGATTTGAACACCTGGCGCGGCGGGAACGCGATGGCGAAGGCGGGCGTGGTCCCCGGCCACGAAGTGGGCGCGGAGATTGCCGCCGTGGGCCCCGGCGTCCCCGAAACGCTCCGCCCCGGCATGACCGTCACCGTCGATCCCTATACCGCCTGCGGGCACTGCGCCTCCTGCCGGAACGGCCGTTTCAACGCCTGCGAGTTCAACGAGACGCTGGGCGTCCAGCGGGACGGCGCGATGCGGGAGTTCTTCGTGGTTCCCTGGCAGAAAGTCATCGTGACCGAGGGGATCGAAGTCCGCGACTGCGCCCTGGTCGAGCCCCTGAGCGTCGGTTTCCATGCGGTAAGCCGGGCCCAGGTCACGGAGAAAGACGTCGTGGCCGTCTTCGGCTGCGGGATGATCGGCATGGGCGCCATCATCGGGGCCGCGCTCCGCGGGGCGACGGTCGTGGCGATGGACATCGACGACGAGAAACTGGAAGTCGCGAAGGCGGTCGGTGCGAAATATACGGTCAATACCGCCTACGAGGACGTGCAGGAAGGCATCTCGGAACTGACGGACGGGCTGCTGGCGGACGTCGTCATCGAGGCAGTGGGACTGCCCGCGACGCAGCGGCAGGCCATCGCCAACGTCGGCTTCACGGGCCGCGTCGTCTTCATCGGCTACGCCAAGGACCAGACCACCTTCCGCACCCCCGATTTCGTCAAGAAGGAACTGAACATCTATGGTTCCCGCAACGCGTGTCCGGAGGATTTCCGGGCCGTCATCGAGTATCTGCAGCGCGGAACCTGCCCGTATGACAAGTTGATTTCTTCCGTCGTCAAGCCGGAGGAAGCGGCGGACGCCATGCGGCATTGGCATGAAAACCCCGGCAAGGTTTTCCGCATCCTCGTTGAATTCTAACACCATCCCGCCATGATCTATCGCGAATTGGGCAAGACCGGCATGCGGCTGTCCGCCATCGGTTTCGGCGCGTCCTCCCTGGGCGGCGTCTTCCATGATTTCGAGGAGGCCAGGGGCGTCGAGGCCGTTTTCGCCGCCATCGACGCCGGCATCAACTTCATCGACGTATCCCCGTACTACGGCTATTACAAGGCCGAGACCGTCCTCGGGAAAGCCCTGAAGGACATCCCGCGGGACAAGTTCTTCCTGTCCACGAAAGTGGGCCGCTACGGCGAGGACGGGCACAACACCTGGGACTATTCCGCCGAACGCGTCACCCGCAGCGTATATGAGAGCATGGAGCGCCTGCACATCGACTATGTGGACCTGATCAATGTCCATGACATCGAGTTCTCGGACCTCGAACAGGTCGCCGGCGAGACGCTTCCGGCGCTTGTCAAGCTTCGCGAGGAAGGCGTCGTCAAGCACGTGGGTATCACGGACTTGCAGCTCGAGAACCTGAAGTGGATGGTGGAACATGTGCCCGCCGGAACGGTGGAAAGCGTGCTCAATTTCTGCCATTACTGCCTGAACGACGACAAGCTGGTGGATTTTCTGGATTTCTTCGAGGAGCGGGGAATCGGCGTCATCAACGCGTCGCCGTTCTCGATGGGGCTGCTGACGCAGCGGGGCGTGCCGGCCTGGCATCCCGCGCCAAAGGCGCTGGTGGATGCCTGCAAGCGCGCCGCCTCGCACTGCGCCGCCAAGGACTACCCCATCGAGAAGCTCGCGATGCAGTTCTCCCTGCAGAACCCGCGCATCGCCTCCACCCTGTTCAGTACCACCAAACCGGAAAACCTCCGGAAGAACGTCGCCTATATGGACGAGCCCATCGACCTGCAGCTCGTGCAGGAAGTGCGGGAAATCATCGGCGACCAGTTCCGCGTTTCCTGGTCAAACACCTGATACCATGCTGATTATCGACGCCCATTGCCACCTGTGGCTCCGGCAGGAAGCCGTCGTGAACGGAAAGGAGATCCGGCCGCTCCCGAACGGCCGGTGCCTGTTCATGGGCACGGAAGTCCAGATGCTTCCGCCCTTCCTGATCGACGGCCGGAACACCGCCGAGGTGCTCCTGTCGAACATGGACTACGCGCAGGTCTCGGCCGCCGTCGTCACCCAGGAGTTCATCGACGGCCTCCAGAACGATTACCTGGAGCAAGTGGAGCTGCGGTATCCGGAGCGGTTCTTCGTGTTCGGGATGTGCGAGTTCCGCAAGCCCGGTTTCCTGGCCGAGGCAGAGGAACTCGTCGGCCGCGGCTTCCGCGGCATCAAGATCCCCGCCGCCCGGCTCCTGCTGCCGGAAGGCCGTGTCCGGCTGGACAGTCCGGAGATGATGGAGATGTTCCGCCTGATGGAGGACCGGGACATGATCCTGCACGTGGAACTGGCCGACGGCGACCTGCAAGTCGCTGAAATGGAATCGGTTATCGCGGCATTTCCCCGGCTCCGCATCCTGATCGGCCACTTCGGGATGGTCACCCGGCCCGGCTGGATGGAGCAGATCCGCCTGGCCCGCCACCCAAACGTCTATGTGGAATGCGGCGGCATCACCTGGCTCTTCAACGACGAATTCTACCCCTTCCCTTCAGCCGTGCAGGCCATCCGGGAAGCGGCGGACGAAGTGGGCTTCGACAAGCTGATGTGGGGCTCCGACTACCCCCGCACCATCACCGCCATCACCTACAAGATGTCCTACGACTTCATCGTCAAGAGCCCGCTCCTGACCGACGAGGAGAAGGCGAAGTTCCTCGGCGAAAACGCCCGCCGCCTCTTCGGCTTCGGCGACCTCCCCATCCCGAAGCACGTGAAGAATATGTCGGAGTAAGGGGTCCATACGAAACTTTTTCCGTATCTTTGGAACCATGCTAGAAAAGATTGTCTCCCAGGTCAATGATATCGTCTGGAATCCCGGGCTGGTCGTCCTGCTGATCGTCGCCGGACTGTATTTCTCGTTCCGGACGCGGTTCGTGCAGGTACGCCGGTTCAAACTGATGCTCAAGTCGCTGTTCTCCAAGAAGGAGGGCGCGCAGGGCATTTCGTCGTTCGAGGCGTTCTGCATCGCTCTGTCCGGACGCGTGGGCACCGGCAACATCGTGGGCGTGGCGACGGCCATCGCCTTCGGCGGACCGGGCGCGGTGTTCTGGATGTGGGTCGTCGCCTTCTTCGGCGCATCGACGGCCTTCGTGGAGTCCACCCTGGCGCAGATCTACAAGTTCCCGCACCACTCCGGCTACCGGGGCGGTCCTTTCAGCTTCATCGAACACGGGCTGGGCAAGAAATGGCTGGGCATCACGTTCGCGGCCATCACCGTCCTCGCCTGCGGCTTCTTCCTCACGACGGTCCAGTCGAACGGCGTCTCTTCGGCCATCAAGAACGCCTTCCCGGTCGCTCCCCTCACCTCCGGCATCGCCCTCGCGGTCATCCTGGGCCTCGTCATCTTCGGCGGGGTCAAGCGCATCGCGCGGGTGGCCTCCATCGTGACTCCGTTCATGGCCCTCGGCTACATCCTGATGTCGCTGGTGGTCATCGGCTTCCATATCCAGGACGTCCCTGCGGTGTTCGCGTCCATCGTCACGAACGCCTTCGGCATCAACCCCATCTGCGGCGGCATCATCGGCTCCACGATCGCCATGGGCGTCAAGCGCGGCATCTTCTCCAACGAGGCCGGCCAGGGCACGGGCGCCATCGTATCGGCGGCTACCGACGTCCCGCATCCGGCGCAACAAGGCCTCGCCCAGGCCTTCTCCGTGTATGTCGACACCCTGCTCGTGTGCACCGCCACCGCCCTCATGATCCTCTGCTCCGGCACCTACAACATCCTGGGCAGCGACGGCGAACTGCTGTACGCCGGCGCACCGGAACTCGCCAACAATTACGTCAACTACACCCAGAGCGCCGTGGATACGGTGTTCAAGGGCTTCGGCAGCCAGTTCGTGTCCATCGCGATGGTCTTCTTCGCCTTCAGCACCATCATGGCCTACTACTTCTACGCGGAAACCAGCATCATCTACCTGTTCCGCGGGCAGGAAGGCAAGGGCGAGAGAATCGCCATCCGCATCTTCCAGGTGCTGATGCTGGGGGCCGTCGTGTTCGGCGCCGTGCGTGAAGCGGACGTCGTCTGGCAGCTCGGCGACATCGGCGTGGGTCTCATGGCCTGGTTCACCGTGGTCTCGATCCTCATCCTCTGCCCGAAGGCCATCAAGGCCCTGAAGGAATACGAGAAAGTCGCCTGATGCCCGTCCCGGCCTACATACAGGTCATCCTGCCACTCCGGCTGGAGTGGGAGCCGTGCTATCGGCTCCCGGAAGGAACCACGGTCCGGGTCGGCGACCGCGTAAGGGTGCTCTTCGCCCGGAAGGAATATGTCGGGGCCGTCAGCGCTGTGGATGTCCAGCCCCAGACGGACGAGAACCGGATCCTGCCCATCCTCGCCGCGGAAGAAGGCCTGCCCAAGGTCCTTCCCGAGGAGATCAAGTTCTGGCGGGCCGTCAGCGACTATTACCTGTGTTCCATCGGCGAAGTGTACAAGGCCGCCTACCCCGCCCTGAAAATCGACCAGGAGGAGGTGGAAGCGCGGGTCATGGAGCGGTTGGAAGCGCGTCTGGAGCGGCTGAAGGACAAGGCCGACAAGGCCCGCCGGGACGATACCCGGGAGCGGTACAAGGCCGAAATCGAAGCGGTCGAAGCGCTGCTGCGGGGCGAGAAACCTGCGGCCGTTCCGACGCCCGTCACCCTGTCCCCCGCCCAGGAAACCGCTGCAGCAACAGCCTGCAAGGCGTTTGAAGACGGCAAGACCGTCCTTCTGCACGGGGTCACCGGCTCTGGCAAGACGGAAATCTATCTGAAACTGGCGCAGGAAACCCTGGAAAGGGGCCGGAACGTCCTGTTCCTCGTCCCGGAAATCGCCCTTTCCCGCCAGTTGGAGGACCGCATCGCCGCGGTCTTCCCGGACGTGCAGGTGTTCCATTCGGGCGTTTCCGCGGCGCGCCGGGCACAGGTCGCATCCCGGATCCGAAAATCCGGTCCTTACCTGGTCCTCGGCACCCGCTCCGCCCTGTTCCTCCCCCACCACAACCTGGGTTTGATCATCGTGGACGAGGAGCACGACACGTCGTACAAGCAGGATGCGCCGGCCCCGCGCTACAATGCGCGGGAAAGCGCCATCATGCTGGGCGTCATCCAAAAAGCGAATGTCGTGCTGGGCAGCGCCACTCCGTCCCTGGAATCTCTCTATAATGCTGAAACAGGGAGGTTTGTCAAGGTTGACCTGAAGGAAAGGTTCCATGCCGGGGAGGATGCGGAAATCCGCCTCATCGACACGGTCGCCGAACGGCGGAAACGGGGCATGACAGGTAGTTTCTCCCGGAAACTCATCCACGAGATTACCGATACCCTGGACGACGGCGGACAGGTGCTCGTGCTCCGCGCACGACGTTCTTACGCCCCGTCGGTCCAGTGCACCGAGTGCGGCAAGATTCCCAAGTGCCCGCACTGCCACGTGCCGATGAGCCTGCACCGCGGGCCCGACCGCCTGGTTTGCCACTATTGCGGGCATACGGAGCCCTACACGGGCATCTGCCCGTCCTGCAAGGGTGAATTGCAGCCGCTCGGCGCCGGCACGCAGAAGGTGGAAGAAGAGTTGACCGCCCTATTCCCTGACCGCCGCATCGCACGGCTGGACGGTGACACGCCCGATACGGAGGAGGCCGCCATCATCCGCGGCTTCGCCGAGGGAAACATCGACATCCTCGTGGGCACCCAGATCATCACGAAGGGCTTCGACTTCGACGGCCTCAGCCTTGTGGCCGTCCTCCAGGCTGACAGCCTCGTGGGCCAGCAGGACTTCCGCGCGGACGAGCGCGCCTTCCAGCTGCTGGAGCAGTTCCGCGGCCGGAGCGGCCGGCGGGGCAAGCCCGGCCGGATCGTCATCCAGACCCGCGAACCGGAGCATCCCGTCTATACCCGGCTGCAAGGCAGCGACGACGCGGACCTCCTCGCCGAACGCCGGCTCTTCGGGTATCCGCCCTACACCCGCCTTGTCCATATCACCTTGAAAGACAGCAACGAAAAGCGGCTGGAGTTCCTGTCCAAGGAGCTTCGGAACGCCCTGCTCGCCGCTTTCTGCGAGGCGGACACCCCGCCCGCCGTCATCGGCCCTTACGCGCCCGCCGTGGACCGCATCGCCGGGGAATCCATCCGGCAGATCCGGGTGACATTCGCCCGCAACAGGGCGCTCACCTCCCTGAAGAAAACACTCGAAAAAACGCTCCTTTCGTTTGGAAAGGAGCGTAAGTACACCGCCCATCTGGCGGTTGACGTGGATCCGGTCTAGGTCAGTTCCGGGCGATGAAATCCAGGATGGTCCGGTAATAGAGCATCTGGTTGTCGATGCCCTTGTAGCCGTGTCCCTGGCCCTTCATGATCAGGAACTCGACCGGCTTCCCTTCCTTCTTCAACGCGTCGTACAGCATCTGCGAACCGCCGATGTCCACGCGGTCGTCGTGGTCGCCGTGGATGAGCAGGAGCGGACCGGAGATCTTGTCCACGTGGCTGATGGGCGAACGGTCCATCAGCTTGTCCTTCTCGGTCACCGGGTCGCCGGCCTCCAGGTAGTCCCAGTCCGGGATGTTGGAGTGGTAGTGCTCCCAGATGATGTCGCAGAAGCCGGCCACGGCCACGCCGAACCCGAACGGGAAGGAGGTCTTGAAGCCGTTCACCTCGCCCGGGAAGGTCATCAGCCGCATCGTCTCGTAACCGCCGTGGCTCATGCCGAAGCAGCCGACGCGCTCCGGCGGAATGCCCAGCATCTCGGAGACATAGCGGGCGCAGTAGATCATGTCGATGGTCTCGTTGCCGCCCAGGTCGTGGTCGTTCAGCGCCGCGAAGTCGCGCCCGAACCCGCTGGAACCGCGGGGCGAGGCGCTCAGCACGTACATGCCCGCCGCCGTAAAGATCTGATGCTCCATGTCATAGGCGTTGTCTCCGCCGTAGAAGGACATCACCATCAGGCGGGCCTGGTCGGCCGGGAGCGGTTTCTCGGGAACCATCAGGTACGCGTGCAGCATCCGGGTTTCCCCGGTGGCAGGATCGATGTCGAAGGTCGGGATGCTCAGCTTCTGCGCGTGCGAGGTCACCATCGAGGACTTGATGTTCTCGGGGAGGTCCACCAGCACGGACTGCTTCAGCTGGCCGTCGACGAACTCGACCACCCACATCTGGAAGAGGATGTCCGTCGCGCCGGCCGTGAAATACATCTTGTTCCCGACCGTCGTCTTGAGCGTGAGCGTCGCGGGATACCGCTCGCAAACGATTTCGTTCCCGTCCGGATCCAGGACGGCGACGTCCGAGCCTTCCGGGCTCGTGCGCACCGTCGCCAGGTACTTCTTGCCGTCGGCCTCCAGCCATTTCGCGCGGAGGTCCTGCCGATAGGCCGTCACGGGACGGACTTCGCCGGTGGCGCGGTTGAAGGAGTAGACATTGGCATAGCCGGTATGGTCGGACAGGAAGTAGGCGACGTCCTGGGAGTACCAGGGCGAAATGACCGCACAGCCGTCCAGGGAAGCCTCCACGGAAGGATCGGTGATCACCTTGTACTCGCCGGTGGCGTAGTCCAGATAGGCGATGTTCGTGAAGGTCCGGTTGACGTTCTTCAGGACGGTCAGCAGGCAGCCGCTGTCATCCGGGCTGGAGGCGATTTCCGTCCACGTCATCCGATAGTCCGGACGGTCCGTGCAGACGGTCTTGTCCTCCAGGGTCTTGAGGTCCAGGATGTGGAACTCGTCCACGTGGTCGTCCCCCACCTGGTCGATGCGGGCCACGTAGAAGGCCTTGTCCTTGGCGTCGTTGAAACTCCAGCCGTAGATGTACGGGACGTCGGTGAAGCAGGTGGTCTCCCCCGTCTTCGGGTCCATCCGGTACAGGTCGATCTTCTCGTCGTTCCGCTGGTCGCCCATCCAGTACAGGAAGCCGTCCTTCTCGTTCCAGGAAGGGCTCCAGAAATTCTTCTTGGACCAGTCGTCGGACGAGATGACGTCCCCCTGGCTGATGTCGGTGCTCTTCGTGAGGTCGAGCATCACCAGCGGGCTCGGCTCGTCGTTGCGCAGATAATACAGCTTCGTCGCGTCGTCGGAGAGATAGAATCCCCAGGTGGAGTACGGGAAACCGGTCAGGAAGGATTTCACGTCCACTTCCCGGTCGATGAAAGCGACCTTTCCGTCATCCTGCTTCTTCGCGCAGGAACTGAAAAGGAATGCTGCCGATAGAAGCAGCATTCCCCATAATTGATACTTTCTCATTATTTCCTCCAGAATTCGTTCTGGTCGGCAGCGGAGAGCGCCTTGTTGTAGAGCATCTCGTTCTGCGGGATCGGCAGCATGTAGCGGGGGCTGTCGGCCGGGAGGGTCTTCACGGAAGCCCAGTGCTCCGGATCCTTCGTGCGGTCGAGGGCCTGGTGCGTGCGCTTGATGTCCTGCAGGCGGAAACCTTCGCCATAGAGTTCCTTGCGGCGTTCATACAGGACGTTCTCCAGGGAGCCGTCCGTCGGGGTGGCGCCGCGGGCGGCCTGCAGCGCGTTCAGCACGGCCTTCGCGTTGCCGCCCGTGCGGGCCTCGCATTCGGCCTTGATCAGGTAGGCCTCCGCGATGCGGGCCAGCGGGAAGTCGGCGTCGCCGATGGAGAGTTCGCGGTGGCTGAACTTACTGGTGAACCAGCCGTCATCCGCATAGAAGTAGAACGGAAAGAGCTTGCGGCAGTCGCTGTCCTCGAACGAATCGCGGAAGCGCTTGGTCCAGCGCACGGTGCTGTAGCCGTAGAGCGGCTCCTCGAAGTAGTCGCCCTCAAGCGCCGTGTCCAGGTACTCGATGTCGGCCGGATCGGCCTTGCCGGTCTCGTCCACATTGTAGGCGGCCTTTGCGAGGTAGTAGAACGACGGGATGGACGCATAGTAGTTGGAGGTGGTCTGGTTGAAGTTGTAGTACATCAGCCATTCCACGTTCGGGTCCATGAAGCCGGCCTGGTACTCGGCCTGGCTCATCAGGTTGCTGCCGGAGAAGTTGTTGGAAGCGGCTTCCTCGGCGAACTTCTTGGCATTGGCCCAGTCGCCCATGTCCAGATAGGCGCGCGCCATGAAGAGGGCGCAAGCCTTCGGGGTGAAGTAGGCGCCATTGTTGGCGTTGCAGTGCTGGCGGGCGTACTCGAAGTCCTTGAGGATCTGCTCGTAAGTGGCCTTCAGCGTCGCGCGCGGCATATGCTCGGAAGCGCCGTCGGCGGGCTCGGTGCGCAGGATGATGCAGGGGGCCTCGGAGTTGATGGAGTAAGTCGGCGCGAACAGGCGGGCCAGGCGCAGGAACATGAAGGCGCGCAGGCCATAGGCCTGGCCCAGCAGGTTCTCCTTGCCGGCCTCGTCGGGCAGGTCGGTCACGTAGGCGATGATGTTGTTCGCCGCGTCGATGCCCTTGTAGTCATATTCCCAGATGTAGTTGGAATAACCGAACCACCAGGGCTCGTCCTCGGCAACCTGGGAATAGGTGTAGGAATACAAGTTCCAGTTGTACGTGTCGATGCCGTAGTTGCCGCTGGTCATCAGGGCGTCCTCGCCCATCACCTCGGACATGATGGTGCCCAGGGTGTTGGTCAGATAGTAGCCGATGTACATGATGCCGCCGTTGAGGGCGGTCTCCGCCGAGGCCACAGACGAGAAGATCTGCGTGTCGGAAACGGCATTGGACGGGACCGGGTTCAGCACTTCCTTGCTGCAGGAGGCCAGTCCGAAGAGAGCGATCGTAGCGATGTAGAATATCTTTTTCATAGCGCGTCCGTTTTAGAAAGTGAGATTTACGCCGAAGGTGAAGGTCCGGCTGAGCGGAATGTAGTTCGCATAGGCGTCATAGCCGCCGACACCGAAGATGTCGATGTCGTCATAGCCCTTGTAGCGCTTGTCCTTGAACACCGTGAACAGGTTGTCGGCGTTCACGTACACGCGGGCTCCGGAGAGGATGCCCGTCTTCTTGAGCAGGTTCTTGGGCAGGCTGTAGGAGAGGTTCACGTTCTTGAGCTTCAGGTAGGTGGCGCTGTACAGGAAACGCGTGCTCGGGGAGTTGCTCTGGTTGTCGTTCGTGTTGATGAACTTCGGCACGTCGGTGTTGGTGTTGGCCGGCGTCCAGGCGTTGAGTTCGTCCACGCAGATGTTCTTGCCGGAGTTGTTGCCCTCGTGCATCATGTTGGCGTACAGGCTGTCATAGAACTTGCCGCCCAAGTTGTAGTAGAACATGAAGGAGAGGCTCAGGCCCTTCCAGGAGAGGTTGTTCGTCAGGGAACCGAAGCCCCAAGGCGTCGAGCGGCCCTGCTGCTCATACTCGGCCAAGGAATAGTTGTTCGTGTTTCCGTCGGCACCTTTCCAGAGCGGGTCGCCATTGGCGGGATCCACACCCACCCAGGTGGGCATGTAGAACATGTACTGGCTCTCGCCCACCTTCCAGATCTTCTTGGTGTCGCCCATGATGATGTCGTCGTCACCCGCGAGGTCCAGAATCTTGTCGGCGTTGTAGGAGAAGTTGAAGTTCACGTCCCAGTTGAAGTCCGCCGTCTGCACGGGAACGGCGTTCAGGCTGAACTCCACGCCCTGGTTCTGCACCTTGGCGAGGTTCATCATCACGCTGGTGAGACCGTGGGAAGCGGGCAGCGGGAACTCGTAGAGCAGGTCGTCGGAAGTCTTCCGGAAGTACTCGACGGAACCGTTGATGCGGTTGCCGGCGAAGCCGAAGTCCAGGCCGATGTTCAGCATCTTCTGCTTCTCCCAGCCCAGTTCCGGGTTGGAGAGGCTCGTGTGGCCGAGACCGGAGTTGTAACCGTACTGATAGCTGTCACTGGCCGTCCAGAGGCCCAGGGACTCGTAGCGGCTCAAGCCGGCGTTGTTACCGGAAGTACCGTAGCTGACGCGTAACTTGAGGTCGCTCAGCCAGTCGACGTCTTTCAGGAAGTCCTCCTGCTTCATCCGCCAGGAGGCGCCCACGCTGAAGAAGTTGCCCCACTTGTTGTCCGCGCCGAACACGGAGGAACCGTCCCGACGGAACGAAGCGGAAGCGAAGTACTTCTCGGCGTAGTTGTACTCGGCGTGGCCCAGGTAGGAGATCAGGGCGGCGTCGGTGTACCAGGACGTGAGGGACTGCGGCTTGCTGGCGCCGGCCAGTTCCTGGAGGAAGTCGAAGGCGAAGCCGGTGGCGGCGCCGTCGAAGCGGGTGATCCGGCTCTGCCAGTACTCGTAACCGGCCATGGCGGACACCGTGTGGAGACCGAAGGAACGGTTGAAGTTCAGCGTGGTGGTGCTGGTGAACATCAGATCGCTGGTCTGGGTACGGCCGCCGCGGCCGCTGTAAGCCGGACCGTCACCGTGGTACTTGTTCCAATAGAAGATATCGTACACGGACACGTAGTCGGGCGAGAAGGTCGTGCGGGCGGTGAGGCCGTCCATGAACTTCACCTCGGTGAAGAAGGAGGCCAGCAGGCGGGCCGTATTGGCCTTGTTGGTGTTCATCAGCGGAATGGCCACCGGGTTGAAGTCCTTGGCGGCCGGGTTCGTCCAGTTGTACTGCTTCTCGCCGGCCTCGTCCAGGACGTAGTTGCCGTTGGAATCGACCTTGTACACCGGGACGGCGTTCGGGAAGGCGAGGGCGTTGTACAGCGGGGAGGCGCCGGCGCTCTGGGAGACTTCGGAGTTCTGCGTGGCGTAGGAGAACACGACGTTCAACCCGCCCTTGAGCCAGGGCTTCACCTGCGCCTCGATGTTCGCCTTGCCGGAATAACGGGTGTAGCGGGCCGTGGGCGTGGTGCCGGTCTGGTCGAAGTAGCCGCCGGAGAAGAAGTAGTTGAGCTTGTCGGTGCCGCCGGAGTAGCTCAGGTTGTAGTCCTGGGAATAACCCTTCTTCATCACCTCGCGCTGCCAGTCCGTGTCGATGATGACCTTCGCGCCGCTGGCGAGGTTGCCGCTGGCGTCAAACGGGTTGGCGACGTTGAACGGGTTCCAGGAGAGCGTTCCCTGAGCCTGCTCGTTGGCCCACTCGGCGCCCTTGCCGGACTCCAGGTAGCTGTTGAAGATGAGCTTATAGTAGTCCGCGGAATGCGCCATCTCGTACTGGCGCGGGACGGCGGAGACGCCGTAGGCGGCGTTGAAATTCATGTGGCCCTGGCCGGCCTTGCCGGTCTTGGTGGTGATGATCACGACGCCGTTCGCCGCGCGGGAGCCGTACAGGGAGGCGGCCGCGGCATCCTTCAGCACCGTGATGGACTCGATGTCCTGCGGGTTGATGCTGGACAGGATGCTGGTGGTGGTGTTCGCGTCAGAAGCGTTCTTGGAGTAGTTGGAACTCGTGGTGGCCACGCCGTCGATCACGTACAGCGGCGAGGAGGAGGCGTTGAGCGTACCGGTACCGCGGATGCGGAAGGTGGTCGCGGCGCCCGGCTGGCCGGAGGCGGTGCTCACCTGCAGGCCGGGAATCTTGCCCTGGAGAGCCTGCTCCACGGAGGAGACGGGCTTTTGGGCCAGCTCCTCGGAGCGGACCATCGTAGCGGAACCGGAATAGGAGGACTTCTTCGCCGTGCCGTAGGCGACGACGATGGTCTCGTCCAGGAATTCGGCGCTGGGCGTGAGCTCCACGTTCAGGAGGCGGTTGCCCCGGACGGGAACCTGCATGGTCTCATAGCCGATGGAGGAGAAGATCAGGACGCCGTCCGAAGGGACGCTGATCGAATAGACACCATCCACATCGGAAACGACACCCTGCGTGGTGCCGCTGACGATGACGGAGGTAGCGGGAACCGGATCGCCGTTCGAGGCGTCCGTCACTGTGCCCTTGACCGTGATGTTCTGCGCAGCGAGCGCCACGCTGACGGAAAGGGCCAGAATCGAGAATAAAATCTTAATTCCTCTCATAGTTAAACATAGATTAAATTTCAGTTTGTAACCGGACCACAACAACATCCTAGATGCCTGTAGCCCCACTACTCACCCTACCTTACGCAAATATGCAATTTTTTTATTATACTTCCAAATCTATCTTGCAATCCGCGAGCGTGGAACTTTTTGTGGAACATTTCCTTGCAGGGGCGGGGATATTTTCCTATATTTGTGGAATGTTTGCCCATCCGAGGGCGGACCAGCAACGAATATGGGAAAAATCATCGCCATAGCGAACCAGAAGGGCGGCGTGGGCAAGACCACGACGGCCATCAATCTGGCCGCGTCCCTCGCGGTCCTGGAGAAGAAAGTGCTCATCATCGACGCGGACCCGCAGGCCAACACGACCTCCGGTCTCAACTTCTCCCCGGACAACGACGAGAAACGCACCTTATATGAAGTCATCCGGGGGGACATCCCCGCGGAGGACGCCCTCATCCAGACGGAACTGCAGAACCTCCACATGATCCCCTCCCACATCAACCTCGTGGGCTCGGAAATCGAGATGATCAAGTGGCCGGACCGCGAATCCTACCTCAAGAAGGCCCTGGCGCCCATCCGGGACCGCTATGACTACATCATCATCGACTGCTCCCCTTCCCTGGGCTTCATCACCGTCAACTGCCTCACGGCGGCCGATTCCGTGATGATTCCGGTCCAGCCGGAGTTCTTCGCCCTGGAAGGCCTCGCGAAGCTGCTCCAGACCATCCGCCTGGTGCAGAACAACATCAACCCCGGCCTCACCATCGAGGGCTTCGTCGTGACGATGTTCGACGGCCGCACGAAGGTGCACAGCCAGGTGGTGATGCAGCTCCGGGAGCATTTCAAGGACCTGGTGTTCAACACGATCATCCAGCGCTCCATCCGCCTGAGCGAGGCTCCCTCGCACGGCAAGCCCATTGTCCTTTACGACGTGACCAACAACGGCACTTCCAACTACCTCCACCTGGCGGAGGAAGTGCTCACCAAGAACGAAGACATCTGATGGCGAAAGTACAGCATGGCCTGGGCAAGGGCCTCAGCGCCCTCCTCGGCGACGACGCCGCGGACCTCCGCGAAATCCGCAAGCCGGTCGGCTATATCAACAAGGACGTGGTCGGAACCACGCCGGAGAACGAAGTCACGGCCGACGTCCTCCGCATCCCGGTGGACCTCATCGAGCCAAACCCCTTCCAGCCCCGCATGAGTTTCGGGGAGGAAGCCCTCCAGGAACTGGCGGACTCCATCCGCACCTTCGGGCTCATCCAGCCCATCACCGTCCGCAAGAAGGGCTCCAAGTACCAGATCATCAGCGGCGAGCGCCGTTTCCGCGCCTGCACGAAGGCCGGGATGGACATGATTCCCGCCTACATCCGCGACGCGAACGACCAGGGCATGCTGGAGATGGCCATCGTCGAGAACATCCAGCGCGAGAACCTGGATCCGATCGAGGTGGCGATGAGCTACCAGCGCCTGATGGAGGAATGCCGCCTGACGCAGGAGCAGATGGCGGACCGCGTGGGCAAGAAGCGCGCCTCCGTGGCGAACCAGCTCCGGCTTCTGAAACTCCCCGCCAAGGTCCAGCACGACCTCAAGGTGGGCCTCGTGAGTGTCGGCCACGCGAAGGTCCTGCTGGGCGTGGACGACCCCAAGGCGCAGGAGATGCTCTGCGACCTCATCGTCCGCCGCGGCCTTTCCGTGCGCCAGTTGGAAGAGAAGGTGCGCGCGCTGGAGAAAGGCCTCCCGCAACCGGAAGAGAAAGAGCCGCAGGAGCTCCCTGAAATGTACTACCGTCTCCTGGAGAACGTGGGCCGCTATTTCGGCGAAAACATCTCCCTGAAGCGCTCCCCGGCCGGGAAAGGCACCATCACCATCCGGTTCGATTCGGACGAGCAGATGGAACGCTTCTTGCAGGCGTTGGACCCTAACCGCGGATAGTCCTTCATGAAATCACGCATCATATCCGTCCTCGCCGCAGCGCTGCTCGCCTTGCTCGCGCCCGCCGTCCTCCACGGCCAGGCGCGGGATGACCAGTTCAAGCGGGACGCCTTCTCGCAGAACTATGCGGACACGTCCAAGCAGGCGAAGACGGACAGTTCCCAGCTCTTCAGCTTCAAGCAGTATTTCGGCTCCCTGGCGCACAAGCGGCCGGGACAGGTCCAGAACCTGTTCATGGGCTCCACCGTCTTCGTGGGCGGCGGCCAGATCTACAACCGCCAGTACTGGAAACTGCCCGTCATCTACGGCGGCATCGGCGCCGGCGTGGGCCTGGGCATCCATTTCAACAACCAGTTCAAGGCCACCGGCGACGACAAGTTCAAGAAATACAGCACCTGGTCCTACCTCGGGGCCGGGCTCGTGTGGTGGGGTTCCCTCCTGGACATGACCGTCACCTTCCCCGCGGAACGGAAGCCCGATCCCGGGAAGGCCACCCTGTACTCCATCCTGTTCCCCTGCCTCGGGCAGGTGTACAACGGCGAGTATTGGAAGATTCCCATCTACTGGGGCGCCATCGCAGGCGGTGTCTACTACTACACGACCAACAAGCGCAACTACGAGCGATACAAATGGATCTATGACCAGGCCACGAGCACGGATCCCGGCGTTGAGAAGCCCCCGATTTCCGCGGAGAACGCGCTCTATTACCGCGACGTCTTCCGCCGGTACCGGGACTACTCCATCCTGGCCACGGCTCTGTTCTATGTGATCCAGGTCGTCGACGCGAACGTCTTCGCCTACATGCAGGACTTCGAGGTGGACGACGACATCACCCTCCGGCTGGAGCCCACGGTCATCTCGCCGGAATTCGCCGCCGCCCCCGGCATGGGGGTCGGCCTCACCCTCAGATTCTGATCCCGGATGAAAAAGTTAACGATCATATGCGCGGCCCTTCTCCTCCTCTCCCCGCTTCCGGCCGCAGCGGACATGCAACTGGACCGAAAAACACGGAAACAGCTGGAACGGGAGAACGTCCAGCTGCGGCAGCGCCTGGAGGAGATCCAGCAGGAGCTGGAAACGATCAAGTCGGACGCCCAGGAACGCGACAGCCTCCAGAAACAGCTGGACGGAGGGCGTTTCCAGGAAGCGGCCGGGATGGGCGCGGCCGTCGACTATTTCGACAGCCCGACCTACGGCGGCGGCGACTACGTGGATGACCAGCAGGGCGGCCTCGACTACACGGACGACGTCACCGACAGCCTCCTGAGCATCTGGTACCTGCACCGCCAGATCCGCGAGAACCCGCAGAGCGAATACAACATGGACAGCGTCCATTTCTCCTCCGGGGTGCCGGACCAGGTCCTCATCGAGCGGCTGCAGAAGATGAATTCCTTCATCCAGCTGCCCTACAACGAGACCGTCAAGAACTACATGGTCCTCTACTCCGAGAAGATGCCCACCCGCATGGGCCAGATCCTCGGCCTCGCGCAGTATTACATGCCCATCTTCGAGGAAGCCTTCCGCAAGTACGGCCTTCCCCTGGAGCTGAAGTACATGGCCATCATCGAGTCGGCCCTGAACCCGGTGGCGGTCTCCCGCGTGGGCGCGACCGGCATGTGGCAGTTCATGCATTCCACGGCCCGGAACTACGGCCTCCGGATCGACTCCTACATCGACGACCGGATGGACCCGGTCGCTTCCGTCGATGCGGCCGCCCGGTACCTCCGGGACGCCTACCGCATCTTCGGCGACTGGAGCCTCGCCATCTCCTCCTACAACTGCGGCTCCGGCAACGTGAACAAGGCCATCAAGCGCGCCGGACGGCGGGATTTCTGGTCCATCTACCCGCACCTGCCCCGCGAAACCCGCGGCTACGTGCCGGCGATGGTGGGTGCGATGTATGCGATAAACTATGCAAAGGAATACGGCCTGGAGCCCGCTCCGGTCCAGATGCCCGCGCACATCGACACGTTCATGATCAACCGGAACCTCCACTTCCGCCAGATCAGCGAGGTGATCGGCGTGCCGATCGACGACCTCCGCGACCTGAACCCGCAGTACTACAAGGACATCGTCCCGGGCAACCAGGGCGAACAGATCCTCCGGCTTCCGTTCAATTACAGCAACGCCTTCCTGGACAGCCAGGACACCATCTACAACTACAAGGCGGCCGAGATGTTCTCCGGCTCCGTCGATGTGGGACGGAATTCCAGGCCCACGTCCACGGCCTCCCGCCAGCAGGCCTCCGGCGGCGGCCAGTGGGTCTACTACAAGGTCAAGAGGGGCGACAACCTCGGAAAGATCGCCGCGCGGAACCACACGACCGTCAAGAACATCAAGTCCTGGAACGGCCTGAAGAGCGACCGGATCCGCGAAGGACAGCGGCTGAAGGTGGGCAAGCGCTAGCGGTCCGCCTGCAACTGGAGTTTGAGCCCGGCCTGGCCGGGCTTTTCCTTTTGCCACCGGTACGAGCCGCGGAGATACAGCTTGACCGTCGTCTTCCGGAACCGCTTCTTCCAACCGGCGAAGGCCATCGCCGAAAAGCCTGTCCCATAATACGCCGGCGCGGAGAAATTGCCCGGCGCATCCCGTTCATAGACATAGATGCGGGACTGCCAGCCGGCGGTGGAGAAGGCTGTCAGGCGGGCCCAGACCGCCCAGTCCGGCGGCTTCCATCCCCCTTCCAGATAGCCCAGGAGCCCGAATCCCCCGTCATGGACCCCATTCAGTCTCCCCTTCACGGTCCAGGCGTTCCGGCTCCAGGTGGCATCCGCCCGGACGTCCGCCCGGTTGCTGTCGTAGTTACGCCACCGGTACACCAGCCGGGACTCGAAAAGCCAGTTCTCCGAGACCGTCCAGGAGAGCAGGCCGGTGGATTTGGCCTGTTTCCGGCCCGTGTCGGTCTCGGGCTTCGGAAGGAGGGACACATCGACGGTCCAGGAGACCTTGAAGGCCCGGCTGTCCGACAGGTAAGCCACGCCGCCCGCCGCCCCGTATTCGCCGTTCTTCTTGCCTGAATAGGCGCTGGGAACCGCCCGCAGCTGCAGGGCTCCTTTCCCATGCTCGCCCAGCGGGAACAGGCTGCCGGCCAGGCCGGCGGGCGCCTTCCCGCTCCAGGCCGCTTCACCGAAGAAATCCACCCCGCGGAAGCCGTACTTCCCATCCAGGGAGACCCGCTCCCGGGTGACCGTGAGTCCGGCCTGCCCCTGCCGGCCCAACCAGCCGGCATGCGCGCCGACGGTGCCGTCCAGCGCGCCGAACAGCGCCCATTGGACGTGCCGGCCCGTATAGTCCCACGCCAGGCCGCGGTATGTCCCCGCTCCGTTGAAGGACCAGGCGGGCGCGATGCCGTTCGCGCGCTTGGAGAAGGCTTCCAGGGTGGAGAGCCCCGCCAGCTGGAAGGCGCTCCAGAAGGCCAGTCCCTGCCCGTAGCGGACATTGTAATCGCCGACGAGAATCTTCCCTTTCGGGAGCCGGTAAAGGCCGTAGAATGTCCCGTCCCGGCCTTTCCAGGCCCCGGCCGCTTCCACGTTCCCGGCCATCAGACGGTATTTCGCGCCCAAGTCCTTCAGCGTCGCCCGGACCAGAACCGAATGGCGGAACTTGAGCGTGTCCCGGACCGCCTCGCCGGGATGGCGGGCGGATTCCAGGGAAAGGAAGGGACGGAGCGCCGCTACCGCTTCCTTCCCGAATCCGTCCACCCGCTCCAACTCGGCGAAGGACAGCACGTCGCCGGACAAGCTGCGGTACTCGGCGAGCGCCGCAACCTGGTACGGCGTCAGCAGCCCGCTGTCCAGCAGGCGCGCCCGGGAGGCGCGGTTGAGCGGCAAGGGACGGTTCCGGAAGGATTCCAGTTCATCGACGAGGCGGTCGTCCAGTTCTTCGGGGCTGTCCGCCCCGGTCAGATACAAGGCCGCCCGGACGACCTCGTCGGTCTGGGCGGCGGCCGGCGCGGCGGCCAGCAGCATCAGCAGCAGCAGCACGAATCTTCTCTTCATGCGCCCAAAATACGGTTTTCTTCCGGGCCCCGGTGCGACTCGCGCGTTGTTTCAGTTCAAAATAAATGTTTTCGATTATTTTTTGTGTTTTTCTTATTATTTTTGTGTAGCTAAAACCAGGAGCCCATGAAAGACAGAATCAAACTTCACGACAAGGTTTTCAAACCCCTCATTCCGGGAGACGAAATCGAGAAGTCCATCGACGCCGTCGCCGCCAAGATGAACGCCGACTACAAGGACACCGACACGGTCCCCGTCCTCCTTTGCGTCCTGAACGGTTCCATCCTCTTCACCGCCGAACTGATGAAGCGCCTGGACTTCGACGTAGACCTGATGTCCATCAAGCTCTCCTCCTACCGGGGCACCTCCTCCACCGGCGCCGTGCATATGGACATGGGCCTCACCGGCGACATCACCGGCAAGGAAGTGATCATCGTGGAAGACATCGTGGACACGGGCCGCACCATCGAGGCCCTCGTCAAGATCCTGTACGCCCGCAAGGCCTCCAAGGTCAAGGTGTGCACCCTGCTGCTGAAGCCCGAGATGTACAAGAAGACCATCGGCCTGGATTACGTGGCCATGGAGATCCCGAACGATTTCATCGTCGGCTTCGGCCTGGACTACGACGGCCTCGGCCGCAACTACAAGGACATCTACATCCTGGATACGGATACAAAGCTCTGAATATGAAATACTACATTCTCTTCGGCCCTCCGGGCGCCGGCAAGGGCACCCAGGCCAGCGCCATGGTGCAAAAGTACAATCTCTGCCACCTCTCCACGGGTGAGCTCCTCCGCAGCGAGATCGCCGCGGGCACACCGCTCGGCCTCCAGGCCAAGGCCCTCATCGAGGCCGGCTCGCTCGTCCCCGACGAAGTCGTCGAAGGCATGATCGAGGCCAAGTTCCAGGGCACGGAAGGCGTGGACGGCTTCCTGCTGGACGGATTCCCCCGCACCATCGCCCAGGCCGAGGCCCTCGACGCCATGCTCGCCAAGACCGGCGAGGCCGTCACGGCCGTGGTCTCCATCATGATCCCGGACGCCATGATCCACGAGCGCATCGCGCACCGCGCCACCATCGAAGGCCGCGCGGACGACGCCCGCCCCGAGGTCGTGGAGAACCGCATCCGTACCTATCACGACAAGACGGAACCCCTCGTGGGATTCTACAAGGAAGCCGGAAGGTACAACGAAATTGACGGCGTGGGCACCATCGCGGAAGTCCAGGGCCGCATCTTCGACCTGATGGACCGCTTCTAAGCGCTTGTCATTTCGAGCGCAGTCGAGAAATCTACTTTTGCTGGTTCCGGATCCCCGCAGGGTCCGGAATCAGTCGTTTTACGAGCTTGAGGTCCGGGAAGAACCGGCTGGCGATGACGCGCACGACCGTGTAGGCCGGGATGGCGACCAGCATGCCGACCACGCCGCCCATGTGCCCGGCCAGGAGGATGACGATGAAGATCTCCAGCGGGCTCGCCTTGATGCTGGTGGAATAGATGAGCGGCTGGTACACGAAGTTGTCCACCAGCTGGGTGGCGAGCATGATCGCGAGGACGATGAGGGCGAACACCCAGATGTTCACGCCCAGGCCGACGCCGGTCCCGTACTTGAGGATGACGGCCAGGACCACGCCGACCGCCTCGCCGATGAGCGGTCCCACGTACGGGATGACATTCAGGATGCCGGCGATGAAGGCGATACCCAGGGCGTTTGAGAAGCCTAGCCGGGCGATGAGCCACAGGCCCAGGAAATCCAGCAGGGCGACGCCGGTCATCTCCACCAGCAGGCCCACGAAATAGCGGGAAAGGAGGCCTTCGATGTCCCCCAGGGACTTCGCCAGCTTCCCTTCCATCCGGTCCGGGACCAGGGTGCTGACAATCTTCCGGAACAGGGTTTCGTCGCGCACGAAGAAGAAGGAGATGAAGACGATGGAGAACAGGCCCACGACGAGGCTGGTCACGAAGGAAGTCACGGAACTGATGACCGACGTGACGTTGGACAGGTTCGTCACCTCCCGCAGCTTGTCCATCAGGATGGTGATGATGTTGAAATCCGGCCCGAGGCCCGGGAACAGGCTCACGATCCAGTCGTTGACCCGGTCCAGGGGATTTCCGTCGGCCGTCACGCTGTTCAGCACGGCGGCGTCGCGGACGATGCCCGTCACCACAGGGATGACCTGCGTCACCACCAGGATGAGGGTCCCGAGGATGAGGACGATGGTGAGGATGGCGAGAAGCCCGTCGGGGGCGGACTTGCCCCGGATGCGGATTTTCCGGAGCAGCCGCATCACAGGCTGTCCGATGAGCGAGACCACGAACGCGACGATGACGTACACGAGCACGCTCTTGAAATACCAGCACAGACATGCCAGGACGGCGAGGGTCGCCGCCACGATGATATACCGAGCCAGCCGGTCGATGCTTCTTTCCTGTTCCATAGAATACAAAGATAGGAATTTTCAGACAAAAGTATACCGTCCGCCATACTTCCGAGTTTTTAAAATATTTTTGTTGATTTTTTGCGAATAATTATTGTTTTTCAATAAATTCTTTCTATCTTTGCAAAAGAAACCTAATTTGTATCCGTTATGATTGCAACTTGGTGGGCCGATCTGAGCCCGGTCATGAAACTCCTGTGGAGCGTCACCCTCACGGCGACCCTCATCTTCGTCATCCAGACCGTGATGACTTTCCTCGGCGCCGATGCGGACAGCACGGACTTCGATGTGGACGTGGACGCCTCCATGGACGGTTCCGACCTGTCGAACATCGACAGCGGCGCCAACCTGTACACCTTCCGCAACTTCGTCAATTTCTTCCTGGGCTTCGGCTGGACGGCCATCATCCTGCAGCCGTCGGTCAAGTCCACCGCCGTCCTGGTCATCATCTCCGTGCTGGTGGGCATCGCCCTCGTCGCCCTGGTGATGTACATGTTCAAGTGGCTGTACTCCATGCAGCAGAGCGGCAACATCAACGTTTACAAGTCCGCGGTCGGATGCCAGGGCAAGTGCTATCTCCGCATCCCGGCCGAACGCGCCGGCGAAGGGAAGGTCCAGATCACCATCCAGGGCGCCGTCCGCGAGTACA
Source organism: uncultured Bacteroidales bacterium (assembly GCA_900316955.1). Classification (GTDB taxonomy): domain Bacteria; phylum Bacteroidota; class Bacteroidia; order Bacteroidales; family UBA932; genus Cryptobacteroides. Next base: position 22,526 of record ONEX01000020.1, on the reverse strand, counting down.
ACGCCGTCACCGACGGCGACGAAATCAAGACCGGCGCCTCCGTCAAGGTCCTCGAGGCGGTCGACGGCAACACCCTCCTGGTCGAAGAACTGAACTCTTACATCATCTAATATGGAACAGTTATACATCATTCTCATTGTCGTGGCGGTCGCCTTCGTGACGCTCGCCGCCATCCTGAAGCGCTATCGTCGCTGCCCTTCCGACAAGATCCTGGTCATCTACGGTAAGACCGGCAAGAATTCGACCGGTTCCATTTCCTCCGCCCGCTGCATCCACGGCGGCGCGGCCTTCATCTGGCCCGTTTTCCAGGACTATGCCTTCCTGGACCTCAAGCCCATCTCCATCGAGTGCAACCTCACCAACGCCCTGTCCAAGCAGAACATCCGCGTGGACGTTCCCTGCCGCTTCACCGTGGGTATCTCCACCGAACCGGACAACATGACCAACGCGGCCGAGCGTCTGCTGGGCCTCTCCGTGGACAGCATCCAGAACATCGCGACGGATATCCTCTTCGGTCAGCTCCGTCTCGTGATCGCGACCATGGACATCGAGGAAATCAACGCGGACCGCGACAAGTTCCTCGCCAACGTCTCCACCAACGTGGAAGCGGAACTCCGCAAGATCGGCCTGAAGCTCATCAACGTGAACGTCACCGATATCCGCGACGAGTCCGGCTATATCGAGGCCCTCGGTAAGGAAGCCGCCGCGAAGGCCATCAACGACGCGAAGAAGTCCGTCGCCGAGCAGAACCGCTTCGGTGAGATCGGTAAGGCCGAGGCCGACCGGGACAAGGACATCCGGATCGCCGAGACCACCCGTGACACCCGTATCAAGACCGCCGAGGCGAACGCCCTCGCCGTCGAAGGTGAGAACAACTCCAAGATCGCCATTGCGAACTCCAACGCGACCCGCCGCGAGAAGGAGGCCGAGGCCGACCGCGTGGCCGTCGCCGCCGAGAAGGTCCAGGCTGCGAAGGCCCTCGAGGAAGCCTACAAGTCCGAGCGCGACGCGGAACTCGCCCGTGCCGAACGTGAGCAGGCCACCCAGAAGGCCAACGTCGTGGTTCCCGCCCAGATCGAGAAGGAGAAGGCCATCATCGACGCCGAGGCCGAAGCCGAGCAGATCCGCCGCAAGGCGAAGGGTGAGGCCGACGCCATCTACGCCAAGATGGACGCGCAGGCGCGCGGTGTCCTCGAGATCCTCACCAAGCAGGCGACCGGTTTCCAGCAGCTCGTAGGCGCCGCCCAGGGTGATGCCCAGAAGGCCGTCCTGATGATGATCGCCGACAAGCTCCCGGATCTGGTGAAGACGCAGGTCGAGGCCGTGAAGGGCATCAACATCGACAAGGTCACCGTCTGGGACACCGGCACCGGCACCGACGGCAAGACCGCCACGTCCAACTTCATCTCCGGCCTGATGAAATCCGTTCCCCCGCTGAACGATCTCTTCAACATGGCCGGCATGGAGCTGCCGTCCTACCTCAAGGGCGCTGACAAGAAGCCCGAGGTCCAAGAGGAGGTGAAATAATGCCTATCATCATCAATATCGACGTCATGCTCGCACGGAGGAAGATGTCCTCCGGCGAGCTGGCGGAAAAAGTGGGCATCACCCCCGCGAACCTGTCCATCCTCAAGTGCGGCAAGGCGAAGGCCATCCGGATCACCACGATGGAAGCCATCTGCCGCGCCCTCGACTGCCAGCCGGGCGACATTCTGGAGTACAGGCCGGAAGAGACCTCGTCCGGATAAGCCGTCCGAATCCCGTGAAGGCTCCGCAGAAACGCTGCGGGGCCTTTCTTTTTGCCTGAAAATGTGTAAATTTGCCCATTCAAACAAATAGATATGAAGAGAATCCTTCTCCTGGCGGCCCTGGCCGCCGTGGCCGCCTCCTGCGGCCCCAAGTACGAGACCGTTCCGGGCGACCCGCTCAATGCGAAGATCTACACCCTGAAGAACGGACTTACCGTGTACATGAGCGTCAACAAGGACGAGCCCCGCATCCAGACCCTGATGCCCGTCCGCGCAGGCGGCAAGGACGACCCGGCTGACAACACCGGTCTCGCCCACTACCTGGAGCACATGATGTTCAAGGGCACCGAGCAGTTCGGCACGCAGGACTACGAGGCCGAGAAGCCCCTGCTCGCGTCCATCGACAGCCTGTTCGAGGTGTACCGCACCCTGACGGACCCGCAGGCCCGCCTGGACCTTTACCACCAGATCGACTCCATCAGCTACGAGGCGTCCAAGATCGCGATCCCGAACGAGTATGACAAGCTCATGTCCATCATCGGCTCCCGCGGTTCCAACGCCTACACCTCCGACGACGTGACCTGCTACGTGGAGGAAATCCCCTCCAACCAACTCGAGAACTGGGCGAAGATCGAGGCCGACCGCTTCAAGAACTGCGTCTTCCGCGGCTTCCACACCGAGCTCGAGGCCGTGTACGAGGAGAAGAACATGGGCCTGACCGACGACTCCGAGAAGACGTTCGACGCCCTCAACGCGATGCTCTTCCCGAACCACCCGTACGGCACCCAGACCGTCATCGGCACGCAGGACCACCTGAAGAACCCGTCCCTGAAGGCCATCCGCAAGCAGAAGGACACCTACTATGTCCCGAACAATGTGGCCATCTGCCTCTCTGGCGACTTCGACCCGGACCAGGCCGTCAAGATCATCGAGAAATACTTCGGCGACTGGAAGCCCAACAAGAACCTCCCGACCTTCACCGTGAAGCCGGAAGCGCCCGTCACCGCCCCGAAGGAGAAGCAGATCCTCGGCAACGAGGCCGAATTCGTGATCATGGGCTGGCGCACGCCGGGAACTTCTTCCACCGACAGTGACATCACGGACATCGTCGCATCCGTCCTCTCGAACGGACAGGCGGGCCTCATCGACCTGGACGTCGTCCAGAACCAGACCGTCCTGGACGCCGGCGTGATGCCGTACGGCCGCGTGGATCACGGTCTGTTCATCCTCGAGGGCATGCCCAAGGAGGGCCAGACCCTGGAAGAAGTCCGTGACATCCTCCTCGCCGAGGTCGCCAAGCTCCGCGCCGGCGACTTCTCCGAAGAGCTCGTCGAGGCCGCCAAAGCCAATTACAAGCTCCAGGAGATGCAGGGCCTCATTTCCAACCGCGCCCGCGCCAGCCAGTTCGTGACCGCCTTCATCAACCGGATGCCCTGGAAGACCGCCGTCGGCCGGATGGACCGCGTCGCCCGGGTGACCAAGGCCGATGTCGTCGCCTTCGCGAACCAGTTCCTCGGTGAGCAGGCGTATGCCATCGCGTACAAGCACATCGGGGAGGACACTTCCATCAAGAAGATCGAAGCCCCGCGCATCACCCCGATCGTCACGAACCGTGACAAGCAGAGCGACTTCCTCGCCGGAATCGCCGCCGCCGAGGTCGCGCCCATCGAACCCGTGTTCGTGGACTTCTCCAAGGACATGACCGTCGCCGACTGCAACGGCCTGCAGCTCCTGTACAAGAAGAACGAGAAGAACGACATCGCCACCCTCACCTTCCGCTATGACCGCGGTAGCGACAACGACCCGGTCCTGGCCCTGGCCGCCAGCTACTTCGACTACCTGGGCACCCCGGAAAAGACCGCGGCCGAGATCGCTTCCGAGATGTACGGCCTGGCCTGCAGCTACGGCCTCTCCGTGGGCGGCAACACGACGAACGTCCGCGTGGACGGTCTGAGCGAGAACCTTCCCCAGGCGCTCGGCATCGTCGAAAGCCTGTTCCGCACGGCCGTGGGTGACGACGACGTCCTCACCGAACTCAAGATGGACCTCATCCGCGCCCGTCTGGACAACAAGAAGAACCAGCGCGCCTGCAACAGCGCCCTCCAGAACTACCTGATCTACGGCGCCGACTACGTGAAGGCCAAGACCTTGACGAACGCCGCCGTCGCCGGACTCACCTCCGACCAGTTGCTCGGCTCCGTCAAGGACCTCCTCACCAAGAAGCCAACCATTCTCTACTACGGTCCCGCCTCCGTGGAGGAAGTCGTGGAGATGGTGAAGGCCGCCCATCCGACCGAAGGCCTCGAGCCGCTCCAGAAGACGTACGCCGCCAAGCAGCTCACGCCGGCCGCCAAGGTCATCCTGGCCCCCTACCAGTCCCGCCAGTTCAACTACATCCAGTACTCCGACCGCGGCGAGACGCTGGACCTCGCGCAGGATCCGTACATCGACCTGTTCAACGAGTACTACGGCGGCGGCATGAACGCCATCGTGTTCCAGGAGATGCGTGAGTCCCGCGCCCTGGCCTACAGCGCCGGCGCGATGCTCAGCGGCCCTGCCTTCAAGAACGACACATACGCCTTCCGCGCCACCATCGCCTCCCAGAACGACAAGCTGAAGAAGGCGGTGGACGGTTTCGACGAGATCATCGAGACTCTGCCGGAAGCGCCTGAGAATCTGGAGATTGCGAAGGCTTCCATTCTCGGCCGGCTCCGCACCCAGCGCACCATCGGCGACCGCGTCCTGTACAGCTACCTGACCGCGCAGGAACTCGGTCTCACCGAGCCGCGCGAGAAGCAGGTGTACGAGAAAGTGAACGCCCTGACGATGGACGACCTCCTCGCCACGCACGCCAAGTGGATCAAGGGACGACCCTACGTGTACGCCATCCTGGGCGATCCCACGGACCTGGACATGGATTTCCTCAAGACCCTGGGTCCTGTGCAGCAAGTGACGCTGGAGGAAATCTTCGGATACTAGCCCTCATTCCGGGCTTGACCCGGAATCTCACAGACCGCGCCCTCGGGGTTGGCCGAAAGGACCACCGCGAGGGCGTGTTCTTTCGGTTCGATTCCCTGGGAAAGGAGGCTCGCGGAGAGGTTCGGCGTCATTTCGTCGAACCAGCCCACGAGGGCGGTGTCGATGTCGCCGAGGGCGATCTGCGTCGCCGCATCCTGCAGGGCGCTTTCGAAGGAGCGGCCCCGGTGGGAATAAGTGGCGTTATAGCCGTGGCATCCCAGGCGGATGGCGATGAGGGACGCGATGGTGTTGTGCGTGGACTGCATGAAATGCGTCGGCCGCAGCGGGGCGTCTTCCAGGCCCTTGAGGGCCTTCAGGAAGGATTCCGAGTTCTCGATGCAGCCGAAGTCCGTGCCGATGACGACGGCGTCCGGAACGGCGATGCCAGCCTCTTTCAGGGCCTCGGCCGAGATCCATACCGCCCGTTTCAGGAGCCGGCCCATCCGCCGAGCCTCCATCACGGAGAACAGGCTGCGATAGTCGGGTTCCGGATCGCCGGGCTTCAGCTCGCACCGGGCATGGACATACACTTTCCGCATCATCGGGAGAATAAGAGGGATGAATCGTTGCCTCCGAAACCGAAGGCGTTGCAAAGGATGTGCTTCAGGCGTGCAGGCCCGCCGGTGGCGGGCGTGATGCAGGCCGGATCGGGCGTGGTCCAGTTCAGGTTGGCCGGGATGAAACCTTCCTGCAGGGCCAGGAGGCAGAAGACCGCCTCGATGCTGCCGGAGGCGCTCGTCGTATGGCCCGTGAAGGCCTTGGTGGACGACACCGAAGGCATCTTCTCCCCGAACACCCGCCGCAGCGCCGCACTTTCAGAGGCGTCGTTGTTAGGCGTTCCGGTGCCGTGCGCATTGACATAGTCAATGTCTTCGGGGCGTAAGCCCGCCATCTTCAGGGCCTTTTGCATGGCGAGGAAAGCGCCCTCGCCGTTCTCGGACGATGCCGTCTGATGAAAGGCGTCGCAGGCGTTCCCGAAGCCGCTTAAAACGGCCAGGGAAGCCGCTCCACGGCGTTTCCGGGAGGCTTCGGATTCCAGGATCAGGAACGCGGCGCCCTCCCCCAGGTTGAGTCCGGCGCGGGTGGCGTCAAAGGGCCGGCAGGGAGCCGTGTCCAGGATCATCAGGGAGCCGAACCCGTGCAGGTGGAAGTCCGACAGGGATTCGCTGCCGCCCACGGCGACGATCTCCGCCTGGCCGCTCCGGATGAGGTTCGCGCCGAAGATCACAGCATTGGCCGCCGAGGAGCAGGCCGTGGACAAAGTGGTCGCCCAGGGCGCCCCGCCGAAATGCGCGGCAATGGCGTCCGTGGACGCCCCGCAGTCGTGCACCGGCGAATACGCCGGGAAGATCTGTTCCGTCAGGTCCATGCCGCCGACCGTGGTCCCACCGATGAGGGGAACCCCCGTGAGGTTTTTGAGCCCCGCCTGCGCGAGGGCCTCCTCCAGGGCCAGGATGCCCATCAGGGAGGTCCGGGACAGGCCTTGCCGGGCTCCGCACCGCGCCGCCATCTCCGCATCGGAAAGCTTGACTTCCCCGACCGGGAAAGCCTTCTCCTCCGTACGCAGGTAGCGGACCGGTGCGATGCCGGAGCGGCCGCGCCGGAGGGCGTCCAGGGTCTCCCCCTGGCCGCATCCGACGGCGCTCACCACGCCGGCGCCGGTGACATGGATGACCGTCTCCATCTATTTCTTCCGGTTGGCGGCCACGTAGTCCGCCATCACGGCCACGCTCTGGAAGACCTTCTTGCCTTCCTGCGGGTTCGCCAGGCGGATGCCGTAGTTGCGCTCCAGGAGCACGATCAGCTCCAGGACGTCGATGGAATCGAGGCCCAGCCCTTCGTCGCCGAAGAGGGGCGCGTGGTCGTCGATGTCGGCCGGGGTCATCCCGTCCAGGTTCAGGGCGTCGATCAGCTTCAGCTTGATCTCATTGATTAACTGTTCCATATAAGTTATCCACGTTGAATTCTTTGCCGTTTCCGCCCCGCTCCACCAGGAAGGCGAAGGCGGTGAAATCGTCGTCCGCGCGGGCATCCACCCAGCCACAGAGGGCGGAGGCCGTCACGCTGTCCTGGAACGCCTGTTCCACGATGGTGACGAAGGTTTCGGGGTCGAACCGCTCCAGCACATAGGCCGAGGTCTCTCCCTCGTACTTGTTCCGGATGGCGATCTCGCCCGTGATGATGTTGGGAAGGGTATAGACGAACAGGGACGGGGACGGGAACTCCCGGACCGTCTCCTCGTAATGCCGGTCGTTGCACAGGCTGCCGCAGGTGCTGAACATCAGCACGGCGCGGTCCTCGCGGGGCGTGAAACGCGGTTCGTCCGCAAGCTGTTCCGCCAGGAGGAAGCCCAGCTTGCAGGCCGTGTCCATCTTGAAGAACTTGGGGTAATCCCCCACCCGAGCCCGGTACAGGGCCGTCAGGTCGGCGCCGCCGGGGATGGAGGCGAATCGCTTGATCGTCAGCATGCCGCACCTCCTTTTCTGAAGAGCAGCGCCCCGTTCACCCCGCCGAATCCGGAAAGGAGTTTCACGAAGGCCCGCTTGTCCGTCGTGCCTGCCTGGGCCGATACCCGGACCGGACGGCTGACGCCCAGCTGCGAAAAGCCGCGCGTGGGCAGGACAATCCCGGCGTCCACGGCGTGCATCGACAGGATCGATTCCAGGATGCCGGCCGCGCCCATCGTATGGCCGAATGTGCCTTTCAGCGCGTTCACGGGCACATTCAGGAGTCCGGCGCGGTCGATGGCGATGGCTTCCATCTCGTCGTTGTACAGGGTGGAAGTGCCGTGGACATTCACGAAGGCAAGCTCCTCGGGAGAAGTATGCTTGAGCACATACCGGAGGGCCTTGTAGCTCCCCTCGCCCGTCCGGGAAGGGCCCGAGATGTGGTTCGCGTCGTTGCGGACGGCGCCATCGACCAGTTCCCAGCCTTCCTCTCCGAAACCGAGCACGACGGCCGCGGCCGCCTCGCCCAGGTTCAACCCGTCGCGGGTTGCGTCGAAGGGCTTGCAGGGCGCTTCGGACAGGGCTTTCAGCGACTGGAAGCCGGTCACGATGAACCGGGACTGCACCTCGGCGCCCACGACCACGACATGGTCGAAACGGCCCGAAAGGAGCATCCGACGCCCCTGCAGGAGGGCCGCCAGGCCGGAGATGCAGGCATTGGAAACGACCACGGCGGGATTCGGGTTGCCGAAGGCATCCGCGAGCCGCCGGGCGGAACACGCCAGCGTTACATCCTGTGAATCAATATGTTCGATATTCCCTTTAATCGTAGAGAGGACGAACGCCGTGCGCGGACTGGCCGGGTCGATGCCGGCGGCCTCGACGGCCCGCCGCGCCGCCTCGATGACGATGGAATCGAAGAAAGTCCGCCCCGGAGCGGTCCAGAGTGAACGGTCCATCAGCGAAGCCACGAAAGGCTCGCGGACCCCGAACATTCCTTCGTAGCGCTGCAGGGCGGATTCGCCCCGACACACCGCCGCGAAGTTCTCCGCCGGCGTCGCGCCCAGCGGCGACAGGATGCTCTCCCCGATGCAGACAATCTTTCTCATTCCGCCTCCTTTTCGCCGAGGGCCGTCTTCAGCGACGCCTCGGCAATGATTTCCGATCCGACACGCACCACGGCGTCGGTCAGGGTGATTCCGAAGACATCTTCCCGGAAAATGATCGTGGTGGTCAGGGTCTCCCCCACCGCCGGCAGCCGGTGCACCCGGAATTTCCGGATCGCGCCGATATAGCCGACCCGGACGGGGACGTGCAGGATGAACTTGCACAGGTAGCCGATGCGGGCCGCGCTGGACTGGGCCATGTTCTCCAGGACGCCGGGCGCGGTCAGGTATCCGTCAGCCACCAGCAGATGCTCCGCCGGGACCGTGAAAACGGTCACCGTCTCCCGCTCGTCATAATGGACGAGCCGGTCCACGAACACGAAGGGTTCACGCTGCGGCAGGATTTCGCGGGCGGCTATTTCGTCGAACGGGCTCATTTCCAGAAATCATAGAAGTTGTACCACTGCTCCGGATACTGGCGGACAACCGCTTCCAGGGCGGCGGCGTAGGCATCGGCCAGGAATTGCACGCGTTCCTGCCGGGTCGCTCCTTCCGGCTCCGGAAGGCGCTCCAGCAGGACCTTGTAGCGCCGCCGGCCTTCCTTCATCACGAAGACGAGAAGGACCGGAGCCCCGCGCTGCGCAGCCAGCGTGAAAGGGCCGGCCGGGAACGGGGCGGGCTCGCCGAAGAACGGGCAAAGCACGGTCTTCTTCGAGCCGAAGACCCGGTCGCCCGGCAGGCTGGCGATCTCGCCGTCGGCCAGGGCGTTGTTCAGGCTGAAAATGTGCGACAGGTCTTCGGACACCGGCACCATCCGGACATTGGTCGCGCCGAACAGGAGGGCGCGGTTCTGCATGACCGTCGCCGTTTCCCCGGCGAAGACCAGCGCATTGATCGGCTTGGGCGAAACCAGGGAGTAGCCGACCATCTCGTAGTTGCCCACATGGGAACTCAGCTGGACGAATCCGTCCTCCCCGGCGCAGAGTTCGCGGAACAGGTCCATCCGCGGGACCTCCATGTCGAACTTCTTCCCGGCGTACGCGGCGAAGCGGTCCAGGACCACCTGGCCGAACGCGAACTCGTTCTTGTACACGTAGAAGAAAGACTTCACGGGGCCGTAGCCCATCCGCTTCCGGTAGAAGGTGTACGAGGCCTTGAAACCCTTCGCAAAGAGCATATAGAACGGGATGACCAGTGCCATACAGCCGTACAGCACTCCCAGGGGAAGGATACGGAAAAGCCGGATGAGCGTCCGCTGCATCCAGGGCGTTCCGTCTGTGGACCCCTGCCAACCCGTATGCCCGTAATCAGGCAACCTTGCCGGCGATGAATTGACAGAACTCCCCGTAGGTCTTGAGTTCCTTGAAATCCTCCCGCTGCATCTTGAAGCCGAACTCCTCCTCCACCAGCACGATCACGTCCACGACTTCCAGGCTGTCGATCCCGAGGTCCTCCTTGAGGCGGGCATCGTCCTCGATCTTGCTTTCGTCAATCTCCAGCTCGTCCACGAGGAAGGCATTGACTTTCTCTTGTATCTCGTTGATATCCATATTACTTGCGTTTACAAATCATGATGCTGTGGCCCTGTCCCAGGCCGTCGTGGATTTCCTCCACCGTAAGGCCGGCCCGTTCCACGAGGCGGGCCATGTCATCGGAATGGTACATCTTGGAGTTTCCGTTCGCCATCACGGTGAAATAGAGGCTCGTCATCGTGAGGCAGAAGGAGGCGGGCTCGTATTTCTGACGGTCCCAGAAGGTTTCCATGATGGCGAGCCGGGCCTCCGGTCCCATCACGTCCGCCGCCCGCTGCAGGATGCCCAGGATCTCCTCCTCGCTGAAGCAGTCCAGGAACTGGCTCATCCAAATGAGGTCCGGATGCAGGTCCTGCGGGAACCGGGACGCCGGATCCAGCATGTCCATGGCATAGCCGTCGATGCGGTCCGCGCCGGGTTTGCCGGCCGTCTGCTCCCGCATCATCGCGAGCTGCTGGGGAAGGTCCACGATCGTCACCCGCACCTCGGGGTCGTATGCCACGCAGCGGAGGGCCCAACGGCCCGTATTGCCGCCCACGTCCATGATCTTGCCGGGATGGTACCGGAACACGATCTCCAAGGCCTCGTCGAAGGAATGGTCGGAATAGAAATGGTCGAAGCCGAACCAGCTCTTCTTCACCTGCTCGGGCAGCGAGGAAAGACCTTCGTACAGCGTAGGCCAGTCGCCGAAATGCTTCAAGCCCGCCGGGCGGCCCTCCAGGAGCGCTTCCTCCAGATGGAAGAAACCCTCATAGTTCACATCGTGGTTGAAATCCACGTTCACCCGCGTAGCCGGGTCGTTCAGCAGGAACCAGCCCGTCTTGGAGAGGGAGTACTTGTCGGTGGCCGTGTCCACGAGGACGGTGCCGATGGATAGAGAGGCCTCCAGGAGCACCTTGGCGGCATACTCCGACAATCCGGCCGCCTCCGCGATCTCCGGCAGCGTCATGTCCCGGTCGCGGAGCCGCTCCAGGATGCCGAACTTGAGCATCAGGCGGCTCGCCTGGAACACGATGGGGCCGAACGCGATATACTGCGCCAGCCGTTGCGCCTCTCGGGCCGACAGGTGGTCCTTCGTATAGGCTTTTTCGATGTCCGGAAACAGATTCATACGTATAGCTATTCCCTTGTGTTTACAAGGGAACAAAGATACGGATTAATCCGGTTTATTCAAAGAAGTAAGCCCCGGGGAGCGGCCGGCCGTTGTAGGTGGAAGCCATGGACTCGCCGTAGGCGCCGGCGCTGCGGATGGCGATGAAATCGCCCCGCCGGCAGGCGTCCAGGCTCACGCCCTTGGCGAACACGTCCGAGCTTTCGCACACGGGCCCCACGACGTCGTACAGCTGCTCCGGCTCGCTGGAAGTCAGGTTCTCGATCCGGTGGTAGGCATGATACAACGCGGGACGGATAAGCTCCGTCATGCTGCCGTCCACGATGGCGAACTGGCGCGTCGTGCCTTGCTTGACATACAGGACGCGGCAGATGAGCGTCCCGCATGGCGCCACGAGGCTGCGGCCCAGCTCGAAGTGCAGGGCCTGCCCCGGACGCAGGTGCAGATGGCGCTTGAACGTATCGAAATAGGCCTTGAAATCCGCGATGGGAAGATGGTTGGGGTGCTCGTAGTTGATGCCCAGGCCACCGCCCACGTTCACGTCGCCGACCGGCAGCCGCATCCGTTCCAGGCTGTCGGTCAGGTTGTTGATCCGGTTGCACAAGGCCACGAAATCGCTCATGTCCAGGATCTGGGAGCCGATGTGGAAATGCAGGCCCTTGTACGCGATGTGCGGGCAGCCTTGCGCCAGGCGGATCACCTCGGGCAGCACCTCATGGAAGATGCCGAACTTGTTCTCGGCCAGACCGGTGGTGATGTTCGCATGGGTATGGGCGCCGATATCGGGATTCACCCGGAAACTGACGGGCGCGCGCTTTCCCATCTTCGCGGCGATCTCCTCGATCACCAGCAGTTCCGCGGAGGATTCCACGTTGAACCGGCCGATACCCAGCTCCAGGGCATACGTGATTTCGTCGTCGCTCTTGCCCACGCCGGCATAGACGATGGCGGAGGGGGCGAAGCCGGCCTCATACGCCATCCGGACCTCGCCGCCGCTCACGCAGTCGGCACCGAAGCCCGCCGCGGCGATCCGGCGCAGGATCTCCGGGTTGGCATTGGCCTTGACCGCGTAGTGGACTTGCCACAGGGGACGGTTACCGATGGCACTGCGGACCGCATCCAGCGTCCGCTCCAGCAGGGGCAGGTCGTAGAAGTAGAACGGTGTCTTCCTTCCCGCGAACTCCCCTACCGGGAAATCGCCCTTCATCATTTCGCGAACAGGCTGGCGCTGAGGGCTTTGAGGGCCTCTTCCTTATCCTCTTCCTTGATCAGGAAGGAAATGTTGTAGTTGCTGCCGCCGTAGGAGACCATCCGCACGGGGATGTCCTTCATGGCGCTGAGGGCCTTGGATTCGAAGCCCACGTTCTCCCAGTCCATGTCGCCCACCACGCAGATGATGCACATGTCCAGGTCCACCGTGACGGTGCCGTATTTCTTGAGGTCATGGATGATCTCGCCCAGGTAGCGGGTGTCGTCGATGGACATGGACACGCCCACCTCGGAGGTGCAGATCATGTCGATCGGGGTGCGGTAGCTCTCGAAGATCTCGAACACCTTGCGCAGGAAACCGTGCGCGAGGAGCATCCGGGAGGACTTGATCTTGATGGCGACGATGTTGTCCTTGGCGGCCACGGCCTTGATGGTGCCGGGCTCGGGGATGTTGTTGATGAGGGTGCCGGGGGCTTCCGGTTCCATCGTGTTCAGCAGGCGGACCGGGATGTTCGCGTACCGGGCCGGCTGGATGCAGGTCGGGTGCAGGATCTTCGCGCCGAAATACGCGAGTTCCGCCGCTTCCTCGAAGTGCAGGTGCCGCACGGCCTCCGTATCCTTGACCACGCGGGGGTCGTTGTTGTGCATACCGTCGATGTCGGTCCAGATCTGAATTTCCTCCGCCTGCAGGGCCGCGCCCACGAGGGAGGCCGTGTAGTCGGAGCCGCCACGCTGGAGGTTATCCACCTCGTCATGCGCGTTCCGGCAGATGAAACCCTGGGTGAGGAACAGCTGCGCCTCGGGATTCTCGTCGATGAGTTTCGTCAGATGCTCGCGGATGAAATCGCCGTCCGGTTCGCCCTGGACGTCGGTCCGCATGAAATCCAGCGCCGGCAGGAGCACTGCGTTGATGCCCTTCTCCTGCATGTACCAGAGCATCAGGTGCGTGGACAGCAGTTCGCCCTGCGCGAGGATCATCTTCTCCTGCACCGGGCCGAAGAGTTGCTTGGAGAAAGTGCCCAGGAACGCGAAGATCTCATGGACGAAATCCCGCGCCTTGGCGGCATATTCCTCCGTGGAATAGAGTTCCTTGATGACTTTCAGGTACTTCCCTTCCAGGCGGCTGATGGTGTCCCGCGCGCCTTCGGAATTGTGGTTGTACAAGTACCCGGCAATCTCAACGAGGGTGTTCGTGGTGCCCGACATCGCGGACAGGACGACGAGATTCCGGCCGGCGGAAGAGACGAGCTCCGCCACATGCTGCATCCTGGAGGCGGACCCTACGGAGGTTCCGCCGAATTTCATGACCTTCATTCTGATAAGTTCGTTTCGTTAACCATTCGCAAATATAGATAAAAAATCCGTAAATTTGTAGGAATTAGAGAATCGCCATGCAAAGAGTCGTCATTACGGGACTGGGAATCTGGTCGTGCCTGGGCACGTCCCTGGAGGAAGTGCGGAACTCCCTGTACACCGGCAAGTCCGGCATCGTGCTGGACCCGGTCCGCAAGGAAATGGGGTTCCGGTCCGGACTCACCGGCCGGGTGGAACTGCCGGACCTGAAGAAGGAACTCCCCCGTCCGCTCCGGGTGTATATGCCGGAGCCGGCGCAGTACGCTTACTGCGCGACGCGGGATGCCCTCAAGCACGCGGGCATCGACCAGGACTATCTGGACAGCCATGAGGTCGGGCTCCTGTACGGCAACGACAGCACGGCCGACGCCGTCTATAAGTCCATCTCCAAGATCGTGGAGAAGAAGGATACGATGCTGTGCGGCTCCGGCGCCATCTTCCAGTCGATGAACTCCACCGTGACGATGAATCTCGGAGTAATCTTCCACCTCAAAGGCATCAACCTCACCGTTTCCGGCGCCTGCGCCAGCGGGTCCCACGCCATCGGCCTCGGCGCCCTGCTCATCCAGAACGGCCTGCAGGATATGGTTGTCTGTGGCGGCGCGCAGGAGGTCAATCCCGCCGCAACCGGCTCATTCGACGGCATTTCCGCGTTCTCCGTCCGGGAGGACGCGCCGGAGAAGGCCAGCCGGCCGTTTGACCGCGACCGCGACGGCCTCGTGCCGGGCGGCGGTGCGGCGACCGTCATCCTCGAGAGCTACGAATCCGCCGTCCGCCGTGGCGCGCCCATCCTCGCCGAGGTCCTCGGCTACGGCTTCTCCGCGAACGGCGACCACATCTCCACCCCCAACGTGGACGGTCCCGCCCGTTCCCTGGAGATGGCCATCCGCCGTGCCGGCATCGACCTCCGCGAGATCGGTTATGTTAATGCGCACGCCACGTCCACGCACGTCGGAGACGCGAACGAAGCCAAGGCCATCGCCCGCGTGTTCGGCGAACGCACCGTCCCGGTCACGTCCACCAAGAGCCAGACCGGCCACGAAATGTGGATGGCCGGCGCCAGCGAAATCGTCTACTCCCTCCTGATGATGAAAGGCGGTTTCATCGCCGGAAACATCAATTTCGAACATCCCGACGAGGATTCCGCCCGGCTCTGGATTCCGGCGGAGACCATCGAACACCCGTTCGACACGTTCCTTTCCAACTCCTTCGGCTTCGGCGGGACGAACTCCACCCTCGTGATCCGGAATGTCTGAGGCCGTCATCATCGGTTCCGGCCTCGGCGGCCTTCTCTCGGGCGCGATCCTGTCCCGGGCGGGGTATCATGTCACCGTCCTCGAGAAAGCGGCACAGCCCGGAGGATGTCTCCAGACTTTCACCCGCGAAGGGCTCCGGTTCGACACCGGTTTCCATTCCGTCGCAGGCCTGGAAGAAGGCGGGCGGCTGGAGCGAATCTTCCGTCCGCTCGGGCTGATGGACCTTCCCTGGGAGCAGGTGGCCGAAACCGATGAAATCGTCCTGGACGGCGTCTCACACCGCCTTTCCGACCTCTCCTATCCGCTGGGAAACGCCCTCCGGCTCTCCGGTCCGGAGGTGACGGAAGAGGAATATGCCCATGTGATGGAACCCTACAAAAACGGCTCCTGGCGGCTTCCTGCGGGGGATTTGCTGGTTCAGGCGCTCGCCGCGCAGATCAACGGGACCATCCGCTGCCACTGCGAAGTGACCGCCATCGAACCGGGTCTTGTCAGATGCAAGGACGGGAGTTCCTATGCGGGAACCATCGTCTCCGACATCCATCCCCGGCAGACTTTCGCCCTTTTCAAGGGGCATGTCCGACCGGCTTACCTGCACCGGCTGGAAGTCCTGGAAGACGGACCCGGCATCTTTACGGTTTACTGCAAATTACGCCCGGAAACGCTGGTTTACAAGCCCTGGTGCACGACTTATAACGACGACGTGATGCTCCATTACGGAAATCCGGACAGCCAGGGTTTCGCCCGGAGCGCGGACCTGCTCGCCTTCTGCGAAGAAGAGGTCCCCGACCGGACCGCCTTCGCCGAAAGCCTGATCCGGCAGGTTCCCGGCCTGGAACCCGCCGTCGAAAAATACTGGACCAGCACGCCCGCAACCTGGGAGCGCTACACCGGGACACCCGGCGGCAGCGCCTTCGGCATCCGGAAAAAGGACGCCGCCTGCTATGTCCATCCCCGGACGCCGGTCCCGGGGCTGTACCTGACCGGCCAGAACTGCGGCCTGCACGGCGTGCTTGGCGTAGCGGAAACCGCGCTTACCACTTGCCGGGAAATCCTCGGCGAATCCACCTTGAACCAAATCCTCCCACGATGAAAACCGCACTCGTCACCGGCGGCAGCCGCGGCATCGGCCGCGCCGTCACCCTCGCCCTCGCCCAGAAGGGCTATCATGTCCTCATCAACTATGTCTCGAACGAGGCGGCGGCCCGCGAAACGCTGGACGCCATCGGCGGACAGGGCGAACTGCTCCGCTTCGACGTGGGCGATCCGGAGTCGGTCCGCACAGCCCTCGAAGGCTGGCAGGCGGCCCATCCGGAGGAGTATATCGAGGTGCTGGTGAACAACGCAGGCATCCGGAAGGACAACCTGATGATCTGGATGGAACCCGATGAGTGGCAGCAAGTTGTGAACACCAACCTGAACAGTTTCTTCCACGTCACGCGGGCCGTCCTGCAGCCGATGCTGCTGCACAAGTACGGCCGGATCGTGAACGTCGCCTCGCTCAGCGGCATCAAGGGCCTGCCCGGCCAGGCGAACTATGCCGCGGCCAAGGGCGGCCTCATCGCCGCCACCAAGGCGCTCGCCCAGGAGGTCGCGCGGAAGAAGGTGACGGTGAACGCCGTCGCCCCCGGTTTCATCCTCACCGACATGACGGAGGGACTGGACGAGGCCACCCTCAAGAAAGACATTCCGGCCGCCCGTTTCGGACGACCGGAAGAAGTGGCGGCCGTAGTGGCCTTCCTCGCCTCGCCCGAAGCTTCCTATGTCACGGGCGAATGCATCTCCGTCAACGGAGGCTTATACACCTAATCCGCTTCCAAATAGAAGACGCCGCTGTCGAAGGTCTTGAGGAGCACGGGGTTGAACCCGCCGTTCATCAGGAAGTCGCCGGCATGCTCCTGGCCGGAGCCCCACCACGATGAGCGGTTCACATTCAGCTCCGTCACCTTGTACTTGCGGGCCGGGTCCAGGCCGTTCATCCGGAAGACATGGCCCCCGACCGCCCGGTTCTGGTACTTGAGGCAGTAGGTGAACGCCACCGCCCGGCGCCGGTCTTTCGACACATACATAAGTGCATAATAATCACCGTCATACGGGGACGCAAGGCGGTACACGTCGCCGGTGAAGACCAGGTCGCGGTACTGCTTGTAGGAACGGATGCAGCGGTCCGCGAGGGCGCGCTCCCCTTCCGTCAGGTTCCGGGGCTGGAGCTCCATCCCGAGCCGGCCGGAGCAGGCCATGTCGAACCGGAACTTGAGCGGGGTGACGTTGCCCGTCTGGTGGTTCGGGACGGCCGACACGTGGGAGGCCATCACGCACGCGGGATAGATCAGGTTCGTCGCGTACTGGATGTAGGCGCGGGTGAAAGCGTCCGTGTTGTCGCTGGTCCAGATCTCGTTGAAATACTTCAGGGCGCCGTAATCCACCCGTCCGCCGCCGGAGGAGCAGCACTGGACGATGGTATCGGGATACTTTGCGCGGAGGCGGCGCATCACGTTATAGATGCCCTGCGCGTATTCCACGAAGAAACGGTCCTGCTCCTTGCCCAGATACGTGCTGCCGAAGTCGGCGACCGTGCGGTTGCAGTCCCACTTGATGTAGTCGATGTTCGGGGCCAGCTGCATCGTGTTGTCGAAGATGCCGTATACGAAGTCCTGGACCGCCGGATTGCTCAGGTCCAGCACCCACTGGTTCCGGCTCTGGTAAATCTCGCGGCCGGGGCTCTGGACCACCCATTCGGGATGTTTGTGCGCCAGGTTGCTCTGGGGATTGACCATCTCCGGCTCGATCCAGATACCGAACTTGAGGCCTTTCTGATGGGCATAGGAGGCCACATAGTCGATGCCCTCCGGAATCTTGGCGGTGTTCACTTCCCAGTCGCCGAGGCCAGCGTCGTCCCCGTTGCGGGGATAATCCTTCGCAAACCAGCCGTCGTCCAGGACGAACATCTCGAGGCCCATCGCGGCCGCGTCGTCGATCATCCGGAGGAGGGTTTCGGTCGTAAAGGTGAAGTAAGCGCCTTCCCAGCTGTTCAGGAGGGTGGGATTGATCTGACCGCCTCCGTAGACGCCGTAGTTGCGGGCCCAGGCATGCAGGTTCCGGGACGCCTGCCCCGCCCCTTTGCAGGAGAAGGTATAGATGAAATCAGGTGTCGTAAATGTCTTTCCTGCAGCCAGTTCATAGGCCGATGCAAACGGACTGATCCCGGCCAGGACCGTGAGCCGGCCGGACTCGTCTTTCTCGAAGGAAAGGCGGAAATTACCGCTCCAGGCGAGGGCGCCGGCGACGACTTCGCCGACATTCTCCTGCAGCCGGTCCGCATTGAGACTCACGAGGAAGGAGGGATTCGAGCACTGGGTCACCTGCGTGCCGCGGCGGGACTCGATGACTTTCGTATCGTGCTTCAGGAGTTCTCCGTCCATTTGCATCTCATCGGCCCAGCCGCCATGGAAATGCGTGAGATAGTACTGGTCCGCATCCAGGTTCAGGGCGCCGGAGGCATAGTTGAGCAGTTGCACGGGCTTCTTGCCGGCGTTCCGGATTTCCGTATGGGCGCATATGACGTCCTCTTTCTGGTAGGCGTCATAGCACAGCTTGACTTCCAGCGAAGTGACAGGGTCCTTCAAGGTGATCTCCGTCGTGACGACGTTGCCGTTCGCACGGACCTGGTGGTTCTCATAGACCAGTTCCGTGTTGTGATAGCCGTCGGCATATTTCACGTGCAGGGCGGGATCGCCCAGATAGCGGCCGCCGGTGGTGGGATAGGTCATCGGACCTTCCCCGTTGTCGGTTCCCCGGCCCGTGCGGAAGGCCTCGAACGCCGAAGGGGCGGCGATTCTCGCGCCGAAATGGAGCGTCTGGAGGACGCCGTTCTCCTGGGCGACGAGGACGAGCTGCGTGTGTTCCGTCTCCACGGGGATGACGGTCTTCCTGGCTGATGCCGGCCAGGCGAGGACGAGGGCCGCAAAGGCCGCAACCGCCCAATGCAAGTATTTCATAGTCAAGGCTTTATTAATCGACAAAAACCATTTCGTCGAACAGGTAGGACGCGTGCCCGATCTGGTCCACGACAAAGAGCAGGTAGCGGACGTCCAAGGAGATGTTCCGGCAGATTTCCGGGTCATAGACGATGTCGGACATCGTCCCTTCCCAGACGCGGTCGAAGTTGATGCCGATCAGGTTGCCGTCGGCATTGAGGACCGGGCTGCCGGAGTTGCCGCCGGTGGTGTGGTTCGTCGCGAGGAAGCAGACGGGCTGCTTCTCGTGGCCGCCCTCGGCGTAGATGTCGCGGAGCACCTGCGGGATGTTGTAGTCGAAGATGTCGGGATTGTCCTTCTCGATGATGCCCTTGAGCGTGGACACGGGATAATAGTAGGCGCCGTCGTAGGGAGCATAACCGGCCACCTGGCCGTAGGCGACCCGGAGGGTGAGATTGGCGTCCGGATAGAAGGTCTTGTCCTTCTCGAACTCCATCTGGCCCTGCATATAGGTGCGGTTCGCCACGCGGAGGGCCTCGGAGGTTTCCCGGATGACGGGTGCAAGCTCTTCGGCGTACCAGATCGTGAACTCGGAGAAGGCGATGACGGCCGGATCATCGGCCGCGAGGTCCGCATCTTCCGGGGTCAAGGCTTCCACTTTCGCGCGGTCCGTGAAGAGGCTGTGGGTGTACAGGTAATCCTTCCAGGCTTCCACGCTGCCGAATTCGGCGAGCTGCTCCTTGAACCAGGCCGGCTTGAAATCCTCGGGGAGGTTCTGGTCGAAGGAGGTCATCATGGCGACGAAGCATTCCTCGTCGATGGGCTGGTAGTAATCCTTGAAGAAGCTGTCGATCAGGTCCTTCGTGGAGGTGCCGGAACGCAGGCGGGTGTGGATGCCGGAGGCGAAATTGAGGAGTTCGATGGTCCGGACGGTCTCGTTGTAGTACTCGTAGGCCAGGTAGGAGGGATTCCGGCGGGCGTAGATGCCGCCCAGCTGGTCCACGATCCCTTCGTAGCGGGTACCCTTGGCCCATTCGCGGAAGCGCTTCTCATAGGCCTGCTTCTCGGCCACGGTGTGGTTCTTCTTGATGCCCTTCTCCTCGCCCTGCCATTTCTTCCAGGCGTTGGATACGGAGGCGTTCTTGGAGGAATACTGGATCCGGACAGCCTGGGACTGGGACATGTACTTCTTCTGGATGTCCAGGCGCTGGGTGCGGAGGGCGATCTTCTGCGGGTCGGAGACCTCGGAGACGTACTTGACCTGCTCGGACATCACATACTCCTGGGTGCTGCCCGGGCAGCCATAGACGAAGGTGAAATCGCCCTCGTTGACGCCGGCGCGGGATACCTTGAAGAACTTCTTCGGGTGGTACGGGACGTTGTCCGGGGAGTAGTCGGCCGGGTTGTTGTCCTTGTCGGCATAGACGCGGAAGATGGAGAAATCGCCGGTGTGGCGGGGCCACATCCAGTTGTCGGTGTCGCCGCCGAACTTGCCGATGGAGGACGGCGGGGCGCCCACGAGTCGGACGTCGCGGAACACGCGGAACACGAACAGGAAGTACTGGTTGCCGTAGAAGAGGGCTTCCACATCGGCAGTCAGGCCTTTACCATCCTGGACGGCCTCGGCGGTGAGCTTGCGGGTATTGACCCGGACCACGGAATCCCGCTGCGCCTCGGTCATTCCCTCCTGGTAGCCTTTCAGCACGAGGTCCGTCACGTCTTCCATCCGTTCGAGGAAACTGACGGTCAATCCCCGGTTGGGCAGTTCCTGGCTGCGGTTCATCGCCCAGAAACCGTCCTTGAGGTAGTCGTGCTCCACGCTGCTGTGGCGCTGGATATAGCTGTATCCGCAGTGGTGGTTCGTCAGGAGCAGGCCTTCGTCGGACACGAGCTCGCCCGTGCAGCCGCCTCCGAACAGGACGACGGCGTCCTTGAGCGACGCCTGGTTCACGCTGTAGATGTCTTCGGCGGTGAGCCGGAAGCCTTTGGCCTGCATGTCGCCTATACGCTGGGAAATCAGGGACGGGAGCCACATCCCTTCATCGGCCATCGCCGTCAGGGAAAAAGCGATCAGGGCTCCCAGGATCAATACGGTCTTTTTCATGAAAACAAGTTTCTCTTTTTCACAAAAATACGCATTTCCCGGGGAATTCCCAAGGCTACTGCGGCAGCAGATATCCGTGCCGGACGAGGTCGTCCCGGCTCTCCACCGGGTGGGTGTAGCCATCGGACAGGACGAAGAGCCGGTCGGCGACGGTGGAGATGGCTTCGTAGTTATGGTCCGTGACGATGATGCCCTTTTCCCGGCTCTTTTCCCGGATGAGCCGCTGGACCGCTTCGATATGGACGGGGTCGATCTGGGAGAACGGTTCGTCCAGGATGCAGAAGGGCCCATCGGCCATCAGGACCAGGTACAGTTCCGCCAACCTCGCCTCTCCCCCGGACATCTCCCAAAGCCGGGCGTGATACTTCCCGGAATACTTCGGGAAGAGCAGGACAAAGGCCCAGAAATCCACCTGATAAAGTTGGAAGGCCTGCTTCAGGGTCAGTCCGTCCGGAATCATCCGCCCCTGTGGCAAGTACTTGATTTTCAAGCCAATTTTATTCAAGTCAACGGGGTCGCCGTCAATATGGACCTGAACATAGTCCACTTTGAGACCGCCCATCAGGGCGCGGAACATGCAGGACTTTCCAGCGCCGTTGCGGCCCAGAAGGCCGGTCACGCTCCCAGTCCTCGCCGTTACGTACCCGCCGCTCACGACCGTCTTCTCTCCGAAGCGGACCGCGACGCTGTCGACGATCAATTCGTGCGTCATCGGCATACGGCGATCAGGATTTCCAGGAGCAACAGAAACCCGAAGTCGATGGACAGCGTCGCCGCCATCAAGCGCTTCCGGCTCAGGCCCAGATTGATATAGAAAAAGACGGCGTCCCGGTCTTCGAACTGACGGTGCAAATAGAGCACGACAGCCGTGAAAAGCATTTTCAAGATGAAAGCTGCCACCAGCCCGGTATAAGAAAACGCTCCCGCCAGGAAAGCTGTACACGCTAGGTTGAACAGTCCCCCGGCCAGGATGATCCACTTCCCATACATCCACACCAGCCCGATATTTCGCCCGATTTTCGCCATGCCCCCAACCATTGCAACAATCATTCCTTCGTGCAAGATATCAGGACGTCGTTGTGAGCGGAAGGTGGTGCGCCGGCTCCATGCGTCTTTCAGCGGCTCGCCAGAGGTCGGAAACGGCCTTGACGGCGAACTCCACCGTCACACCACCTTCCACTCCTGTACACCGACGTCCGCACTGAAAAAACATTGTGATTTGTACATACCCTGGACGCAATTGCGGGAAAATGGCTTTGTATGTCAATGTGTATGACAACGCGGCAGGCTTTTCGCACAAAACGGGCTTTTTCCTGGACGCGTTTACACTCAGACCAATGCCAGAGGACTCATTTCCGCAATTGCGGTCGGTCAGCAATGACTAGTCATTCGGAGATCGAGAGGTCAACGGGAGGGGGTCCGGGGCTTCATCATTCGGAGGCCCGGAGGGCCGACTCATCCCCCTTCCAGGGGGAACGAGGGGGTGTGCCCACTGGGGGGCGGCCGCGACAGCGGCTGGGGTAGGACGGCGGTAGCCGACGTTTTTGGGTCGAGTTTGAACGAAGTGAAAACGAAGAAGCCCGGGCGTCATTTGACGTCCGGGCTTCCAAAAACGGCGGCTACCTACTCTCCCAACTGGTAGGTCAGTACCATCGGCGATGGTGA
>ONEX01000003.1 GCA_900316955.1 uncultured Bacteroidales bacterium | reverse complement strand
TCAGCGTAAAAACAGTATAAAACGATGGGTTTGATGCGTCAGCAACAAGGGATGGCTTCCGCTCGACTCAAGTTGAAAACATTAAACGACAATCCCTATACTAGCCATGAAAAAGTTAATAGCATTTTTCGCATTCCTGAGCCTTGCGGTGGGCAGCACCGGCGCCCAGGGCTCACTGGACAACCCCAAAGGGAGTTCCGCCCGGATAGATACCAAGAAGCTCGAGTATCCCATCCCCTATATCCCGGTGGAAAAGCGCGCCGCCATCCTGCCTAAGCACAACATCTGCTCCATCGCCCCCGCGGGAGAACCTTCGGACTATTTCATCACCGGCAACGGTTTCCTGCGCATCCAGGCTTCCGGCCAGCCCTACAACGAGGTGATGACCTACACCCAGGAGCTGCTCTATGAGCCGCAATGGGCGGAGACGCCCCTGCCTCCGGACATGCGTCCCTACCTGCCCCGCATCCGCCAGCTGCTGCTGGAGGGCAAGCCGGATGAGGCGAATGCCCTGGTGGACGAGGCCCAGAAAAAGGCCGGCTTCGAAAAGTATATGAATTTCGACAACCGGATTCTGTACCCCGTCGGCGGACCGCGGAGGCACACCGCCTTCACGCTCACCTTCCGTCGGCCGGAGCAGCCCGATACCCGGGACTATCTGCGCTTCCTGGACATGCAGAATGGCATGATTACCTCCATGTGGACGGATGCGCGCGGTTCTTTCCGGAACGAAAGCTTCTGCGCCTATGACGGGGACGTCACCGTGAACCGCTTCACGGCGCCGAAGGGACAGCTGGACCTGGACGTGGAGATACAGCTGCCCAGACTGGTCGGCAGCACCCCTAAGCTGGATATCGAGGACGGCGTGATCACGCTGGCCACAGCGTACAATCCGGACTTCGGCCAGAAGGGCTACGCCGTGGTCATCCGCTTCCTGCCCAAAGGCGGCGCCATGACCAAGACCGAAAAAGGCATGCGCATTTCCGGCGCGGACGGCCTGACGGTCGTCGCGAAGATCGAGCGCTTCGAAAGCGATTTCACCTTTGACTGCGCCAAGCCCGTCCGGGACGGACTGCTGGCCATGAAGGTCGATTTCGACAAGCTGCTCAAGGGGAACGAAAAGCACATCGGCGAGCGGATGGACCGTTCCCGGATCCATCTGAGCTCCGACGAAGACCTGCTGCTTTCCGGCGAAGAACTGCTCCGTCGCGCCCACAGCAGGAACGAGCTGGATCCCACGCTGCTGGAAAAGCTCTATGACATGGGCCGCTTCTTCCAGATCTACGAGACGGGCAAGACGATTCCTCCGTTTACGGGCCAGCACAATATCAATACGAACCTGCAGGTCTGCGCGGGAAACAACACGGGCCTCTTTGACGAGATGGACGTGTATTTCAAGTATTACGAGACCAAGTTCGACGACTTCCGCACCAACGCGAAGCTGCTCTACGGCGCCCGCGGCCTGCTGGCCAGCGTCCACTGCGACCCGGATTCCGGCCTGTACTATCATTTCTCCCGCACCTATCCGCATTACGCCTGGACAGGCTGCCTGGGCTGGGTCTTCAACGAGTTGTGGGGCTACTACCTTGTCACGGGAGACAAGGAATTCCTGCGGACCCGCCTGATCCCGGCCTACAAGGAAATGGCCCTGTTCTACGAGGATTACGCGTGCGACCGCGGCCCGGACGGCAAGGTCATCTTCTATCCGTCCTTCTCTCCGGAGAACCCCACCCCGAATCCCGGCTATGAGACGGTCACCAGCCGGGACATCAATCCCACGCGGATCAACTCCGTCATGGACATCGCCATCTGCCGCGAAATCCTGATGAACCTGATCGACGGATGCAAGACCCTGGGCATCGAGCAGGAGAACATCCCCCACTGGGAAGCCCAGCTCGCCTCCCTGCCCACCTATCTCCTGGACTTGGACGGCGGCCTCAAGGAATGGGCCTGGCCCACGATCGAGGAGAACTACAACCACCGCCACGTTTCCCACCATTATGACGTGTGGCCCGGCCGCGCGGTCACGCCCGAGAAGGATCCCGCGCTGACCGAAGCCATCATCATCTCCAACCGCAAGCGCGCCCAGCAGGACGACTCCGCCCACGGCATCATCCACCGCGCCTTCACGGCCATCCGCCTGAAGGATATGGAAGAAGCCGAGCAGAACCTGAGCCAGCTGCTCAACCACGGCTTCGTCCGCCGCACGCTGCAGACCAGCCACTTCCCCTATCGGGGCGTGTTCCCGGACCTGACGGGCGCCGTCCCGGCGTTCCTGGTGGAGATGTGCGTCTTCAGCGAGCCCGGCACGGTGGAATTCCTGCCTCTCATGCCTGACAACTTGATGCACGGCGCCATTGACGGTGTCTGGCTGTATACCTTCGCCAAGCTGAATCAAATGGACTGGGACGAGAAGGGCATCCGTGCCTCCATCACCTCCCGCCAGACCCAGAACCTGACGCTTCGCAACCGCCGGGAAGGCTGCCGCATCCTGGTGAATGGCAAGGAGCTGGCCAAGGACGGCGACCATGTCCAGTACACGTTCAAGGCCAACGAGACCGCCCGGATCGAAATCATCTTCTGACCGGACCTTCCCCGGGCATAGTCCCGGACAGTACCATCGATTACCGGTCAATTACAAAAAACCAGGGATGATTCCCTGGTTTTTTGTGCCTTGATGCCGAAGGTCTATTTCTTCCAGAGCTTCGGGAGGAAGCCGTAGTAGAGGAGGTGCCTCCAGGTGGACCAGTCGTGACCGGTCTCGCCGATGCAGAAGTACTCGTATTCGATGCCGTGCTTGTCGAGCGCATCCCGGAAGCCCTTGACGCGCATGTTGAAGAAGCCCTTCTCTTCGGCGCCGCCCTGGCCGATGAACAGGTAGTCCACCTTGTCATTGGCCTTCGGGTCGTTGAGGAAGTCGCCCAGGGTCTGCTCGGGCGTGTTGTCGCCGGCGCTGAGGACGCCGAAGTTGGCGAAGAGGTCGAGGGACTTCAGGCCGACGAACATCGTGTGGCGGCCGCCCATCGACAGTCCGGAAATGGCGCGTCCGTGGGGATTGGCGATGGTCTTGTAGTGACTGTCGATGAAGGGGATGATGGCCTCGCGATACTCCCGCTCCATGATGTCGAAGGTGAGCTCGGCGTGCCGGGGATGGTTGCGATGGATGACCTGGTTGTTCACCAGGGCGATCAGCATGGGCTCCGCCTTCCCTTCCGCGAGGAGATTGTCCATGATGAAGTTCACGCGTCCGTCATACATCCAGTTGGACGGGAGCTCGCCGCTGCCGCCCATGAGATAGAGGACGGGATATTTCTTCTTGGGGTTGTACTGGGGAGGGGTATAGACATAGATCTCGCGCTCTCCCTGGGTGACGGGGCTGTAGTAGATATGCCGGGTGACGGCACCGTGCGGCACATCCTTCGCGTCCCACCAGGAGGGACCGTCGCCATGGACGATGAGCTCGCTGTAGGGAGGCATGGCCGTGAAGGCGGCGTAGGTGTTGTTGGGATCGGCCATGCTGACGCCGTCGACCACGAGATTGTACTGGTACATGTCGACCGGGAGCGGGCCGATGGTGAGGGTCCAGATGCCGTCTTCTCCCTTGGTGAACGGGATGTTCCCCCGGACGCCCAGGACGGTAGTCATCGCGCCCGAGAGGGCGACGGACTCCGCTTTCGGGGCCCTGAGCCGGAAGACGACGGTATGGTCGTCATTCACCTGCGGTGAATTCAGGTTCGCGCTGAAGGGGATGAGCCCCTCGGTGTCTTTCTGCGGGTTGTAGCTGAGGTTTACGTTCGACTGCTGGGCAAAGGCCGTCAGGGCAAGCAGCAGAGAAATCGTCCCGGTAATGGTCCTTTTTTTCATAACAGCGTATTTTACGCTGCAATATACGAAAAAAATTAGCCGAAGACAATCGTCCGGTTCTTGTAGGTCAGGATCTTACGCTCGATGTGGCGGGTGACGGCGCGGCTGAGGACGATCTTTTCCAGGTCGCGGCCCTTGAGGACGAGGCTCTCGGGGGTGTCCTTGTGGGTGATGCGGACGACGTCCTGTTCGATGATGGGACCGGCGTCCAGTTCGCGGGTCACGTAGTGGCTGGTGGCGCCGATGATCTTCACGCCGCGCTCGTAGGCCTGGTGGTAGGGACGCGCGCCGACGAAGGCGGGCAGGAAGGAGTGGTGGATGTTGATGATGTGGTGCGGGTAGCGGGCGATCATTCCGTCGCTGATGACCTGCATGTACCGGGCGAGCACGATGAACGTTACATGCTCGCGCTCAAGGAGTTCCATCTCCGCGCGCTCCACCTCTTCCCGGTTCGACTTGTCGGGCGCGATCTTCCAGACATAGAACGGGATGCCGAACTGTTCCGCCACCTCCCGCAGGTCCTCGTGGTTGCTCACGATGCAGGGAATGTCCACCTCCCACTCGCCGGCATAGTACCGGGCCAGCAGGTCGTAGAGACAGTGGCTCATCTTGCTCACGAAAATGGCCATCCGCGGCTTCTCGTCGCTGAAATACACGCTCGAGTACATCTCGTACCGCTCGGCGAAGGCGGCGTCCACGGCCTGCTTGATGCGTTCCCGCGGGATGGAGAAGCTGTCCAGTTCCCATTCGATGCGCATGAAGAGCCGCTTCTCGAGGGTGTCCACGTATTGGTCCAGATAGACGATGTTGCCGCCGTTGCGGGTAATGAACCCCGTGACGTCCGTGATAATGCCTTGACGGTCAGGGCAATGGAGGAGGATGATAGCTTTACCTGTCGACATATTGTCGGCAAAGATAATCCTTTTTCCGGTATAATTCCAACGGAGGGACCGAATTCGTCCGGGCCTGTCCATTTTTAATTGTCTTGAATTATTCGTAAATTTGCAAGATTTAAAGTATGAGAATCATGTATATTTCCAGCAGTCGTCATGCTTATCTTGCCCCGGAGTCCGAAATCATCGTGCTCGAGGAAGAAAGCAATTTCATGGACAGTGTCAACACCTCCAAGACCTTCAGCTTTGGGGAATCCCAAGTGGAAGAGGACGGGGGAGAATTATCGTAAACGGAGGACCTGAGCGATGATGAAACGTATTCTTACAGCCTGCGCCGCCGTTATTTTGGCGGCCGCCTGCAGCGCACCTGCCCTGGAAGAGATCCAGCGTCCGGAAGAGCCGGAGAAGCCGGCCGTCTCCGAAAAGGCAACCATTCCTTTCAGCCTCACCGTCACGACGGAGAGCACCCGGGTCTCCTATGCCGATGGGACCTACCAGTTCAAGGCAGGGGACAAGATCCATGTCAAGGGTGTCGAGCGTACCGATCTCGAAGGCTACCTGACACAGAATGGGAATGTTTGGTCGGGTAATCTGTCCTACGATGGCGAGCAACCGGCAACCAATACTCCACTGGCGATTACGCTCGTCCATGAGGACAACGAAGATGTCAGCACCTACGCGAAGGCCATCGTGGGCTCTGCCCCGGAAGGGAGTTCCCTGCTGCGGGAAGCGGTGGAGCATTACAGCCTGTTCACCCCGAAAGATGACGTTGTTGTGACGTTGTCCACAGACGAGGTCGTCCTGTATCAGCAGGCCGCCTTCCTGGATGTCACGGTCAAGTTCGATTTCGACGGATCCCGTACGATTGAAGCGGGCAAGGCGCTGTTGGATCTTGGCATTGATGGGAAAGTAATTACGGCTGAAACGGATTTCTTACCTTGGTTTCATGACGAGAACAATGGGACTGACGGAGACCCGGAGGACTATTTGGTCCATTACATGGCGGTTGTCCCTGGGGGCCTGAGTTTGGAAGATATTGCTCTCAAGGTTGGGGATAGGGCCATTGAATTTACGAATGCTTCGACGACCATTTTGAATCCGAATAAGAAATACACTGTTAACCGAACGCTCGATTACCGTCCTCAACTGGGGGACCCGTTCTGGAGTGACGGTACCTACGGACGCCTTCGTCATCCAGATTCGCATGCTTCTATCGTAGGTATCGTGGTCTATGTCAATAACCATGGTCGTTCCTACGTTAGTGCTGATCTGGAGAATGCCATCACGGAGCAGGATGCTGGCTATGGTCATGGTTTGGTCATGGCATTGAAGAACGCTGAGGTTAGAGTGAGCTGGAAAGGCTCTGCTGATAATATGGCGTGTTTGGATGAGAATCATAGGGTTACATCTCCATCCGAAGCCATGAGCGTGGGCGCCATGAGTGGTATTTCAAATACGAATGCCATGATTAACGCTATGGGAGCGAACGCCAATTCTGCGGCGTCCAGGGCCAGGAATTATGCCAATGTCGCCCCCGTTTCGATGGATCATACTTCCGGTTGGTTCCTTCCGTCCATCGGACAATGGATCTACAGCATCAGCATAGATGGCTTCGGCGGTGCCGACCATGCTGACAAATGGACGAATAATGCGAGTACACCCAAATCCTGGCTGACGAATGGCACTTTGAGCGATTTGGTCCGCGTGCTGAATAATGACGGGGCCGATGTGAATCTTCTGGTAAAGTCGCTGAATGACAGGCTTCAAAAGTTGAATGGCGAATTCGGGTGTGCGTACGACAGTTTTGGCTTACCCTCCCCAACCGCACATATCTCCGATAATTATTGGAGTAGTTCCGAAAACGCTGATGACAAAGCCATCCGGATGAATTTTGGTTCGGTGGAAACGGATCAAAACAATAACAAGTATTCTACAATCAAAGCCAAACCGGAATCGAAATCTTCTAACAATTTCGCGTTTAATAATAATGATTACCCGGCCAAAATCCGTCCCTTCCTCGCCTTCTGACGGCGGGGAACCGTGGGCGGCCTGCCGCGTTTCGGACAAGGTATCAAATTAGACTAGACTTAACGATATGTTCAAGAATTTCACAGGGTTCAACCTCGTCGAGCAGATGCACAGGCTGCGTCACGCCAAGCGGTTCAATCCCCTCAAGCTCAAGAGGAAATCCCTCGGCCTGCTGTTCGTCGCCATCGTCTTCCTCGTGCTGTGGTTCCTGCCCACGGAGAGCTTCGGACTGGACGGCCTCACCCAGGTGCAGCAGCGGATCATCGCCATTTTCGTCTATGCCACGCTGATGTGGGTGATGGAACTGGTCCCCGCCTGGTCCACCTCGGTGTCGATCATCGTCCTCCTGCTGCTGTTCACCTCCGATTCCGGGGTCAAGTGGCTCTGCAATCCGGAGACGGCCGGCCAGCTGCTCAGCTACAAGCAGGTGATGGCCAGCTTCGCCGACCCGGTGGTGATGCTGTTCATCGGCGGTTTCGTCCTGGCCATCGCGACCACGAAGGCCGGCCTGGACGTGCACCTGGCCCGCGTGCTGCTCACGCCCTTCGGCAAGAAGAGCGAGAACATCCTGCTGGGCTTCATGCTGGTGACGGCCCTCTTCTCGATGTTCATCAGCAACACGGCCACCACGGCGATGATGCTCACGTTCCTCACGCCCGTGTTCAAGCAGCTCCCGGAGGCGGGGAAGGGGCGGATCGCCATGGCGCTCAGCATCCCGGTCGCCGCGAACCTCGGCGGCATGGGCACGCCCATCGGCACGCCGCCCAACACCATCGCGCTCAAGTACCTGAACGATCCCGAGGGCCTGAACCTGGGCATCGGCTTCGGTCAATGGATGCTGTTCATGGTCCCGCTCGTGATCGTCCTGATCCTGATCGCCTGGATGATCCTCAAGAAGGTGTTCCCGTTCTCCCAGAAGACCATCGAGCTCCAGATCGACGGTGAAATGAAGCGGGGCCGGCGGACCACCTTGGTGATCGTGACCCTCATCGTCACCATCCTCCTGTGGATGATGGACACCCTGACCGGGATCAACACCTATACGGTCGCGCTGATTCCGTTCGCGGTCTTCGCGATGGCCGGCATCATCACGAAGTATGACCTGGAAGAGATCAACTGGTCGGTCATCTGGATGGTCGCCGGCGGTTTCGCGCTGGGCTATGCCATGAACGGCTCCGGTCTCGCGGCCCTCGTCATCCGCGCCATTCCTTTCGGCGACTTCTCGCCGGTGCTGATCGTGGTCCTCTCCGGTCTGATCTGCTACGTGCTTTCCAACCTGATCTCCCACTCCGCCACCGCGGCCCTGCTGATGCCTATCCTGGTGGTGGTCTGCACCGCAATGGGCGACAAGCTCGCCGCCATCGGCGGTCCGACCACCGTCCTCATCGGCGTCGCCATCGCCTCCAGCAGCGCGATGATCCTGCCCATCTCCACGCCGCCGAACGCCCTGGCCTATGCGACCAACCTGGTCCAGCAGAAGGACATGGCCCGGATGGGTGTCATCGTGGGCGTCCTGAGCATCCTGCTCGGCTATCTGGCGCTGATCGCCGCCCGCGCGCTGCATATTGTGTAATCGATTAAGTTGGAATCCGCTATGAAAAAGAATATCATCCTGTCCTTCGCCGTTCTCGCCCTGGCCGTCTCCTGCACGGACCGGGATGAGGTCCATGTGGACCGCCTCGTGGAGAATTACGCCCTGGTGACGATTCCCGCACCGGACCTGACCGGCATCACCGACAATGGTAAGGAAGTCCTGAGACTGTACCGCCAGGCCGCCGACGAGGTGGACAAGATCTACTGGCGGCAGAATTTCGCGGAAGGGGAGTCCTTCCTGGGCTCGCTCGCGGATCCGGCGGAGAAGCTTTACGCCGGCATCAACTACGGCCCCTGGGACCGCATCGACGGAAAGCCCTTCCTGCCCGGGTACGGCGACAAGCCCGCCGGCGCCTGCTTCTATCCGGCCGACATGACCGCGGAAGAATTCGATGCTTTCGCCGATCCCGACAAGAACAGCCCCTACACCCTCATCCAGCGGGCCGGTGACGGATCCCTGAAGACCGTCTGGTACCACGACGCCTATGCCGAGCCCATCGGCAAGATCGAGGAATACCTGCACCGGGCCGCCGATGTCACCATCAAGGAGAGCGTCCGGAACTATCTCCTGCAGATGATCGAGGGTCTCAAGACGGACAACTATTACGACAGCTACAAGGCCTGGCTGGAGATGAACGACAGCAAGATGGACCTCGTAATCGGCCCGATCGAGGCGGTCGATGATGCCCTGTACGGGACGAAGGCTTCCTATGGCGCCTATGTGCTCCTGAAGAACCTCAAGCGGACCGAGGAGCTCAACGCCCTGTCCGCCCGGATGCCGGAATTCCAGCAGATGCTTCCCGGCGACCCGGCCGACCACGATTTCGTCCCCGGCGCCGAGTCCGACATCTTCTCCTGCAACGTGCTCTACTGCAGCGGTTACACCAATGCGGGCTTCAAGGTCATCGGCATCAACTTCCCGTATGACGCCAGGATCCAGGAGGAACTGGGCACCCGCACCATCATCTTCGACAACATCATCCGCGAGAAGTTCAACCGCACCGTGTTCCCGGTGGGCAAGTCTCTCCTGGAGGATGTGGATCAGCCCCACGTGGACGCGAGCGCCTTCTACTGGACCATCGTGTTCCGCGAGGTCGCGAAGGGTCTGGGCGTGAAGGAGACGGTCAATGGAAAGGGAACGGTGGCCGAGGCGCTCGGCAACGAGGCCCTGGTGATGGAGAAGGCGAAGTCCAACGTGCTGGGCGCGTACCTCTGCGCCCAGGAGGCGGAGGCCTACCACATCTCCGCCATCTTCCAGAAGGAGGAGGTGCTCGCCACTTTCGTCGCCAACACGATCCGCTCCACGCGCTTCGGCGCGGCGGACCCGACCGGCGTCGCCAACATCCTCGTCTACAATTACCTGCTGCAGAACAAGGCGATCACCTGGAATCCTTCCGGCCGCTACAGCATCGACTATGACAAGACCTGGGCCGCGCTCGAGACCCTCGGCGCCGAGATCCTCCGCATCCAGGCGCACGGCGACATCGACGCCGCCCGCGCCTGCGTCGCGAAGTACGGCGTCGCCGGCCTGGAGAGCCAGTCGGACAAGCGGGTCCTCGAGAAGGCGAACATCCCGGTGGACCTCCGGTTCGCGTACGAATAGTTTTTTCAACTTGCACAAAAAAAGCCGGTTTCTCTTGGAGAACCGGTTTTTTGTTGTATCTTTGTGATATCAAAATGATATTATAATAGAACTAACAAATCCGATCGTTATGGAAAACAACAAGGAAACGGCCTACAAAGGCTTTGTACTCAACGGATTCATCGGTCTCATCCTGGTGATCGCCCTCGTCGCGGCGGCCATCTATTTCTTCGTCCGCGCGGACAGCGACGGCGAGTTCGCCATCCTCGGCGTACTGTCGATGGCCTTGTTCGCCCTCTGCACGAATGGCTTCGTGAAGCTGGAGCCGAACGAGGCGATGGTGCTCCTGTTCTTCGGCAAGTACCGCGGGACCTTCACCCGGGACGGTTTCTACTGGGTCAATCCGCTGCTGAGCAAGAAGAAAGTGAGCCTGCGCGCCCGCAACCTGAACCCCGAGCCGATCAAGGTCAATGACAAGGTGGGCAACCCCGTCCTCATCGGCATGGTCCTGGTGTGGAAGCTCGAGGACACCTACAAGGCCCTCTTCGAGATCGACAGCCAGTCCCTGGCGCCGGTGGGCAATGTGGGCAAGGGCTCGAACGCCCGGTACCTGTCCCAGGCCTTCGAGAACTTCGTCCGCGTGCAGAGCGACGCGGCCCTGCGCCTGGTCGCGGGCTGCTATGCCTATGACAATCCGGACACGGCCGACGAGCTCACCCTCCGCAGCAATGCCGACGAAATCAACGAGAAGCTGGTCGCCACGCTGAACGAGCGCCTGGCGATGGCCGGCATCCACGTGACCGAGGCCCGCATCAACTACCTGGCCTACGCGCCCGAAATCGCGGCCGTGATGCTGCGCCGCCAGCAGGCCGACGCCATCATCGCCGCCCGCGAGAAGATTGTCGACGGGGCCGTGTCGATGGTCAAGATGGCCCTGGACAAGCTCAAGTCCGAGGGGGTCGTGGAACTGGACGAGGAGCGCAAGGCCGCGATGGTGAGCAACCTGCTCGTGGTCCTGTGCGGCGACGAGCCGGCGCAGCCGGTGGTGAACTCCGGAAGCCTGTACTAGGATGGCCAAGGAGAAAGAAACTGTGAAAAGCTTCGTCCTCCGGGTGGACCCCGCGACGATGGAAGCGATTGAACGTTGGGCTGCGGACGAGTTCCGCAGCACCAACGGTCAATTGCAATGGATCATCAATGAAGCCCTCCGCCGCAGCGGAAGGCTGAAGGAAAAATAAGCCGCAGGGAAAGGCGGGCTAGGCCTGGCTCAGGAGCTCCTTGACGATGCCGGAGATGGTGCGGCCGTCGGAGAGGCCCGCGAGGGCCTTGTTGGCGACGCCCATCACCTTGCCCATGTCGCGGATGGAGCTGGCGCCTACCTGCGCGATGATTTCCTGGATCTTTGCCTTGACCTCGTCGGGGGAGAGCTGCTTGGGAAGGTATTTCTCGAGCGCGGCGGCCTCGGCGAGTTCGTTGTCGGCGAGGTCCTGGCGGCCGCCGGCGACGAACTGCTCGGCGGCTTCCTTGCGCTGCTTGACGAGTTTCTGGATCATTTTGAGGATGTCGCCGTCGGTGACTTCCTTCGCGCCGCCTTCGGCGGTCTTGAACAGGAGGATTTCGCCTTTGATGGCGCGGTTGGCGCTCAGGGCCACCGCGTCCTTCGCTTTCATCGCCTCCTTGATGGCTTCCTGGATTTGCTGTTCGAGGGACATTGGGTTTACGTTTTTAAGTACACAAATATAAGAAAAAATCGTATCTTCGCGCTGCAAAACCAAAGAAGACTTCGACTATGGAATCGAATATCGGTCTGTTCAACGATTGCTTCCCGCCCGTGATGGACGGCGTGGCCGTATGTGTCCAGAACTATGCATACTGGATGCAGAAGAAAGTGGGCGGCGTGTCCGTCATCACCCCCAATGTTCCGGGCGCGGATTACAGTGTCTACGAATATGAGGTGCTTCCGTACTTCTCCGTCCCGGTCCCTTTCCGCAAGCCCTACGTGACGGGCCTCGCGGAGATTGACCCGGCCTTCCTGAAGAAGATCGTGAACCGCCCCTTCAAGATCGTCCACGCGCACAGCCCCTTCACGTCGGGCCTGGCGGCGGCGCACGTCGCCAAGCTCCGCAACATCCCGATGGTGGCGACCTTCCATTCCAAGTATCGCGACGACTTCTCTCGCGTGATCAAGTCGAAGTTCGTCGTGAACCAGATTGTCAAGCGCATCATCGACTTTTATGACCGGGCCGACGAGGTCTGGGTCCCGCAGGCCTCCGTGGAGGATGTGATCCGGGAGTATGGTTTCAAGGGCCCCGTGGAGGTCGTGGACAACGGCAGCGACCTCGTTGCGGACTATCCCGAGGCCTTTTTCGCCGATGCGCGCAAGGACCTCGGCATCGGCCCGGACGAGTTCGTGTTCCTGTTCGTGGGCCAGCACATCTGGGAGAAGAACCCCCGCTTCGTCATCGACGCCCTCGAGAAGATCAAGGACGTCCCGTTCCGGATGTACTTCGTGGGCACCGGCTATGCGGCCGATGCGATGAAGGACCTCGTCGCCGAGAAGGGCCTGGACCGCCAGGTCACTTTCGTGGGCATGCTCACGGAAAGGGCCGATATCGTCAAGTACTACGCGGCGGCGGACCTCTTCCTGTTCCCGTCGCTGTACGACAATGCGCCGCTCGTGGTCCGCGAGGCCGCGGCGCTGAACACGCCTTCTGTCATGGTGGAAGGTTCCACCGCCGCCACCATCCTCAAGGACGGCGAGAACGGCTTCCTCATCCCGAACGACCTGGACGTCTTTGCCGCCAAGCTCCGCGAACTCATCCACGATCCGGAGCGCGTGCACCGTATAGGCGTTCAGGCCTCCCGAACCATCGTCCGCTCCTGGGAGGACGTGGTAGGGGAGGTCCTGGACCGTTACAACAGGCTGATCGCCCGGAAAAAGATGCTGCCGCTGGGATAATTACTCGGCCGGCGCCGGCTCGGCGGTCGCTTCGACGACCTCTTCGAGCGTAGGCTCTGCCGCCGGGGCGTCACAGCATTCATCGACTGCTTCCTCTTCCACAGGCTTCTCCTTGTGGAAGGGGACGCCGTATTTGGCGAGGCGGTTCGTGAAGAACAGGAAGAAGAAGGCGGCGAGCAGGATCACGAAGAACCACCACCAGAACTTGCGCCAGGCGGCCTTGCGGCGGGCGACGGGATCCACGGCGGTGAGCTTCGGGAACTTGGCGACCTCGGTCATGTTCTTGGCGAACTTGCCGCGGACATAGGAAGCGGCGTTGATGGCCCATCCGTTGGCGTTGAGGACGGGACCCAGGTCGCGCTTGCGGAGCTTCCGCCAGGCGATGAACACCGACGGCAGGGAGATGATGAGCATCAGGGCGGCGATCAGGACGAGCCACTGCCACCAGGTCAGGCCCTTGACGACGGAAACGATCGCGGCGAAGACGCCGAGCACGGCGCTGATGGCGATGGTGATGATGGCGAACTTGCTCACGTCGAACGGGGCGGCCTTCTGCGCGGCGTCCGCGCCGGCGGCCGGCTTGTCGGTGGCTTTCTCCGTGATGGTGGACAGGGTGCCTTCGCCCTTGGCGTTCTTGTCGGCGGCGAACTTGTTCACCTTGTCGTTGATCCAGCGGCCCGCCTTCTTGTACGGGGCCCAGAAGGCCTGGCGGAGGCTGAGCGGGTTCTCCACGATGCTCGTGACGACGGCGCTCCAGTCGTTGCCGTCGCGGTCGTAGAACACGGCGTTCTTGCCGGGACGGAGGTCGTCCGTGTCCCCGTCGGTGAGGACGGCGGCGATGTTCATCGTCTTCCCCATCTTGTCGCTCTTGCATGCGCAGTAAAGGATGTACATGCCGCTGAGGGAGGAGATTTCCGGATGCGGGCCGTCCACGCGGACGCACAGGTCCGTGGAACGCTGGTCGATGTACAGGCGGCCGGCCTGGAAGATGGCCTTCCGGTCGGGATCGTAGAAGTCCGCGAACACCACGTAGTTGTTCAGGAAATCGTAGAAGTTGTGGAACAGGCGGAGGAGCTTGTCCACGGCCTCGATGGAGAGGGCCTCCTCTTCGAGGGCCTTGTCGGCCTCGACGAGCTTCAGGAGGGCCTCCTTCTGGTCCGCCTTCAGGAGGGCCTTGACATCGTCGATGCCCAGGGCTTCGACCTCGGCGCCCTTCTTTTCGCCCATCCAGGCGGTGTAGGGGGCGAACTTGCCGCAGATGTCGGCCCATTCGGCCTCGGTGAGGGTCTTCTTGTCGGCGTCCAGCACGAGGGCGCGCATGGCCTCTACGGCGGCCTTCCAGGCAGGATTCACGGCATCCAGCGGGAGGACGCCGTCTGCGACGGGCTTGGCCAGCGGCTCTTCGGCGATCGCCGAGCCGGCGTCGGCCAGGTTACCTTCGATGGCGCCGATCTTGTCGACGGAGACGTCCACGGCCGGGGCGATGGCCTGGTCGAACCCGATGAGCTTGCAGCGCATGAAGAAGTCTGCGACCTTGTCCTTCAGCGCATCGACGGCGGCGAGGGCGTCGGCGGTCTTGTCCCCGAAGGGGAAGACCTCCTTCGTGCCGGCCGCCTGCCAGGCCGCGTAGTCCGCGAGGGCGGTGTAGAAGGCCTCGATGTGGTCCGCGGTGACGCCGTCGGCGCCGCTGCGGTCCGCGGCCTTGCCGATCTTCTCGGCGATCGTGGTGATGAGCGCGGCGAGCTTCTCGTCATCCGCGCTGGCGGGGGTGATGACGCCGTCGCCGTTGAACTTCGTGTCGGCGAAGATCTTCGTCATGTCGGCCGTGTCCTCGAGGGCGATGGAGTCCTTTTCGAGCTTGAGGTTCGCGAGGATCTGCTTCGCCGAGGCGAGGAGCTTCGCGCCTTCCGGATTCTCCTCGTTGAAGGCGGCGAAGGGGATTTCGGTGCCGCGGGTGAGGAGCAGGTCGTGGTCCTTCAGGACCGTGGTGAGCCACTGGGCGGTGGCGATGACCTCGTCCACGCGGATGTTCCCGTCGTGGTCCACGTCGATGAGCTCGAGGGTTTTCTGGTCGAATTCCAGGTTCTTGGCCGGGCAGCTGAGAACGGTCCACAGCTTGCGGTCCAGCTCGCCCAGGTGGGCGATGTCGGCCCCGGAGGTGATTTTCACCCGGACGGTCCCGCCGACCGAGGTGAAGGTCCAGTTGTACTTGTCCATATCAGTGTGTTTAGATGTTTCCGATTAAACAAAATTCGCAAAAAAAAATGAAAGGGACAAAAAGTTTTGCAATTGACGGAAAAATCCGTATCTTTGCCGTCCAATTTTATGAAATGGCCGATGAGCTCCAGAAGAGACAGGCACGGTGCCCGTCCGCTTACGGTCCGAAACTCTAACAAAGTTTTTGATAATGTACGCAATCGTTGACATTGCAAGCCAGCAGTTCAAGGTAGAAGCTGGAATGGACATCTTTGTGAACCGCCTCGCGGCTCACAACGGTGAGTCTGTCGAGTTCGACAAGGTGCTCCTCATCGACGAGGCCGGCGCCGTCAAGGTCGGAACTCCGTATGTGGAAGGCGCGGTCGTCAAGGCCACCGTCGTCGATGACGACGCCAAGGCGAAGAAAGTGCTTGTTTTCAAGAAGATCCGTCGTAAGGGATTCCAGACGCTGAACGGCCACCGCCAGAAGCTCACCAAGATCCACATTGACGCTATCGCTTAATTCAGGAGGAATCAACTATGGCACACAAAAAAGGTCAGTCCAGTTCCAAGAACGGTCGTGAGTCCCATTCCAAGCGACTCGGCATCAAGAAGTTCGGTGAGGAAGTCGTGAAAGCCGGCAACATCATCGTGCGTCAGCGCGGCACCGCCCACAATCCCGGCCTGAACGTCGGTATGGGCAAGGACCACACCCTCTACGCCCTCGTGGACGGTACGGTCAAGTTCACCCGCAAGCGTGACGACAAGTCCTACGTTTCCGTTCTCCCCCTCGAGAACTAATCCCGGAGGACACAGATTTTTAATTGGAGGACTTGTGCCGCATCCCGGTGCAGTCCTCCTTTGTCATTTATAAACTATGCTTACTCTCAAACTGCTCCGCGACGATCCCGAATACGTGATCCGGAAACTCGCCGTCAAGAATTTCGACGCCCGCGCGATCGTGGAAAAGGTGATCGCCCTGGACGACAACCGCAAGGCCCTCCAGACCGAGTCCGACGCCCTTCTCTCCCAGCAGAAGAAGGCCGCGGCCGAAATCGGCGCCCTGATGAAGCAGGGCAAGAAGGCTGAGGCCGAGGCCGCCAAGGCCGAGGTCGCCGCCCTCAAGGCCCGTTCCAACGACCTCCTCAAGCAGGCCGACGACAACAACACCGAGCTCCAGGCCCAGCTCGTCCTCCTGCCGAACATCCCCTGCGACCTCGTTCCCGAAGGAAAGGGCGCGGAGGACAACCTGGTCGTGAAGATGGGCGGCGAGGAGCCCGTGCTCCCCGAGAACGCCCTCCCGCACTGGGAGCTCGCCAAGAAATACGACATCATCGACTTCGACCTCGGCGTGAAGATCACCGGCGCCGGTTTCCCGGTGTACAAGGGCAAGGGAGCCAAGCTCCAGCGCGCCCTGATCAACTTCTTCCTGGACCGCAACACCGCCGCGGGCTACCAGGAGGTGGAACCTCCGGTGATGGTCAACGCCGCCTCCGGCTTCGGTACCGGCCAGCTTCCCGACAAGGAAGGCCAGATGTACCACGCCACCGTGGATGACTTCTACATGGTCCCGACCGCCGAAGTCCCCGTGACGAACATCTTCCGCGACGTCATCCTCGGCGCCGACCAGTTCCCGCAGAAGCTCACGGCCTACACGCCCTGCTTCCGCCGTGAGGCCGGTTCCTACGGCAAGGACGTGCGCGGCCTGAACCGCCTGCACCAGTTCGACAAGGTGGAGATCGTGCGCATCGAGAAGCCCGAGAACAGCTACGCCGCCCTTGACGAGATGATCGCCCACGTGGAGAAACTCGTCCAGGACCTCGGCCTCCGCTACCGGATCCTCCGCCTGTGCGGCGGCGATTTGAGCTTCACCTCCGCCATCACCTACGACTTCGAACTCTGGTCCGCCGCCCAGGGCCGCTGGCTCGAGATCTCTTCCGTCTCCAACTTCGAGAGCTACCAGGCGAACCGCCTGAAGTGCCGCTACAAGGACGAGAATGGCAAGACCCAGCTCGTGCACACCCTGAACGGCAGCTCGCTGGCGCTCCCGAGAGTCGTCGCCGCGCTGCTGGAAGACAACCAGAAGGACGGTTACATCGAGATTCCGGAAGTCCTCCGTCCCTACACCGGCTTCGACCGCATTGGATAAGCCGCGCATCATACTCGGCATCGACCCCGGAACCCAGCTGCTGGGTTTCGGGGTTGTCCGTGCCGTAGGCAAAAAGGCCGAGTACGTGGATATGGGCATCCTGGACCTGAGGGAGGAAAAGGACGCCTACACGAAACTGCAGGCCATCTTCGACTGCATTTCCCAGGTGTGCAAGTCCTACCATCCGGACGAGCTCGCCATTGAATCGCCGTTCTACGGCAAGAACGCGCAGGTCGTGCTGAAACTCGGCCGCGCACAGGGGGCCGCGATCATCGCCGCCCTCGAAGCGGGGGTCGCCTCCGTGACGGAGTACGCGCCCCGCAAGGCCAAGGAGGCCATCGTCGGCAACGGTGCAGCCTCCAAGGAGCAGGTCCAGCTGATGCTGGAAAAGACCCTCGGCGTGAGGTTAGCCGCCGAGCATCTGGATGCGACGGACGCCCTCGCCATCGCCCTATGCCATCACTATGAAACTTCGAATCCGATCTCTTCCGTCAAAGGGAAAGGCGGCTGGGAGCAGTTCCTGAAGGACCATCCCGACCGGATCAAATAATTTTTAAAAATTTTGCATCAGGCGGTTAAACCCTCGCAGGCGTGAGGCGTCTAACTGCATTGTACGGCCCGTAGAATGGGCGAATTGTGTTTTTTTATGTCAACAAGAAGGATTCTGCTTTTGCTGGTCAGCCTGTTCGCTTCGGTGGCGATGATGGCCCAGAACGTGAACGTCACTGTGAAACTTCAGGATGCGTCGAATGACGAGCCGATCGGCTTCGCCACCGTGTCCCTCACCCCCGAAAAAGGGAGCGCCAAGTATTCGCTGACCGACAACAATGGTAAGGGTACCATCGAGAAAGTCAAGGTGGGCAAGTACACTTTCAAGGCCGAAATCATGGGCTACAAGTCCTATGAGAAGGCCGTGGAAGTCACCAAGGAGGCGACTGACCTCGGGGTGGTGAAGATGGAGCTGGACCAGCGGGTGCTGGACGCCGCTTCCGTGACCGCGACCGGCAACCCGATCATCATCAAGAAGGATACGGTCGAGTACAACGCTTCCTCGTTCAAGACCACGGATACCGACATGCTCATCAACCTCCTCAAGAAGCTCCCGGGCATCGAGGTCGATGACAACGGTTCCATCACCGCGAACGGCGAGACCATCACGAAGATCACCATCGACGGCAAGACCTTCTTCCTGGACGATCCCTCCATCGCTTCCCAGAACCTTCCTGCGAAGATGATCGAGAAGGTCAAGGTCGTGAAGAAGAAGTCCGAGCAGGCCGAGTTCACCGGCATCGACGACGGCAACGACGAGACCATCATCGACCTCTCCGTGCAGAAGAGCATGATGAACGGTGTCTTCGGCAACGTCACCGGCGGCGTCGGCCACGACATCCCCTCCAAGGAGAACGACATGAACGACTGGCGCTTCAACGGCAACGGCATGATCGGCCGCTTCACCGACAGCAACCAGATCAGCATCATCGCCAACGGCAACAACGGCGCCGGCGGCATGGGCTTCACCAACATGGGCGGCAACATGATGGGCCAGATGATGGGCGGCGGCCGCGGCATGGGCGGCTTCGGCGGCGGTATGGGCGGCTTCGGCGGCGGCATCACCACCTCCTGGATGGGCGGTGTCAATGCGGCGGCGGACCTGCTGGACAACCGGATGGAATTCTCCGGCAACTACATGTACAGCGGTTCCAACACCGAGTCCATGCAGGACAGCTACCAGGAAAACTACTATGCCGACTGGACCCAGATCCAGGAGACCCAGAACACGAGCTATCAGCGCAACAACGGCCACCGGGTGGGTGTCCGTATCGACCACAAGTTCTCCGACAACACCTCCATCCTGTTCCAGCCGCAGTTCAACTACAGCCAGGGCGGTTACAACCAGACCCAGGTCTTCGACACCTGGAGACAGAACAAGGGGTCGGATGAGGCGGTGAAGGCGACCGACGGTTTCTCCACCAACTACGGCCTGAACAGCAACTGGTCGGCCAACGGTTTCCTCCTGTTCCGCCAGCGCCTGGGCATGCCCGGACGTACCCTGTCCGTGAACTTGAACTGGACCCTCTCGAACAACCATTCCGACGGCTACAACCAGTCGGTCACCAACACGGTCAGCGGGTTCAATCCCGGCACGGCCCTGGTGAACCAGCGCGTGGACCAGGCCTCCCGCACGCAGAACGCGGGCGCCCGCCTCGTGTATACGGAGCCGCTCGGCGGCGGTTTCTACGTGGAAGGCAGCTACCAGTATAACTACAGCCAGTCCAACTCCAACAAGGACGTCTACAACAGCCTCTTCAACTCGATGGGCTCCTACGATTACGACATCGCCGCCCGCACGATGAAGTACCTGGGCGACGGCGATTATGACGACGCCTTCTCCAACAAGATCCTGAACCGCAACATCAACCAGAGCGCCGGTCTCGCGTTCATGTACCAGGAAGGCGACGTCCGAGCCCAGCTGGGTATCACCGCGAACCCGCAGAACCAGCACAACGAGACCAACGGCAAGGTCTATGACAACAAGACCCTGAACTGGGCCCCCCGCGCGATGCTGTTCTACGACTTCAACGACAACGCGAACATCCGCATCAACTACAACGGCCGGAGCGGCCAGCCTTCCACCAACCAGTTGATGCCGGTCCTGGACAACTCCGACCCGACGTCCATGACGCTCGGTAACCCGTACCTGCAGCCGTATTTCAACCATAACGGCCGGGTCGAGCTGGAGTATTCCAACCGCGCCACCTTCTTCACCGCCCGCCTGAACCTGCAGGGCGGCATGAACCAGAACCCGATCGTGAATGCGACCTGGAACGAGAACAACCGCCGGTATTCCTTCCCGGTGAACGGCAAGAACACCTACAACGGCGGCGTCCGGATCATGGTCAACGCCCCGATCGCGAAGTCCAATTTCTCCATCTCCAACAACGCCAACGTCAACTACTCGATGACTACCAGCTATGTGGGCAACACGACGCTGAATACGAAGGAGTTCTGGAATGATACCATGGACGATTTCGATTACGAGAAGTTCCACACGGTCCATCCCGACCTGAACAACGACGCGGACTTCATCGTCAACAGCACCCGGACCCTGAGCGTGATGGAGCGCCTGAACCTGAACTACCGGAGCGACAACTTCGAGTTCCGCGTGAACGGCGGCACCCGCTTCAACAAGCCCTGGTACAGCGTGAAGACCACCAGCAACACCGAGAACGTGACCTGGAACAACTCCGTGGGCGGTTCCATCAACTGGACCATCGGTTACACCGGCCTGACGTTCACCACCGACGCGAACTACAACTGGTACAACGGCTACAAGACCGAGCAGCCTTCCCGCCTGATCTGGAACGCCGGCCTGCAGATGCCCATCATCTACAATTCCGCGACCATCGCCCTGAATGCCTATGACATGCTGGGCCAGCGGAAGAACCTGAGCACGACCCAGAACGAGAACCTCTACTCCGAGTCCCGTTCCCTCTCCATCGGTCGCTACGTCATCCTCTCCTTCACCTGGCGCTTCGGCACCTTCGGTGGCCGCAACGGCCGCATGGGCGGCTTCGGCGGCGGTCGTGGTGGCTGGGGCGGCGGCCGTGGCGGCCGTGGCGGCATGGGCGGCGGCATGCCCATGGGTGGCGGCATGATGGGCGGCGGTTTCCGCGGCGGCTTCTAGCAGCCCCTCATTCCGGGCGATTCCTGAGCTTGTCGAAGGATGACCCAGAATCTAACTCGCTGATTCACAATACAATAATACCGGAGAGGTGCACCGTCAGGTGCACCTCTCTACTTTTATCTGTTTGTTTGTCAAGAAGTTACGAATTCAGCCCAGCCACATAGTTGCGCCATTTGGCAATCAATGCGGTCATGTCCTCGGGCAGGGGAGCCTCGAGAAAGATGCGTTCGCCGGTGCGGGGATGGGTGAAGCCCAGGGTGCGGGCATGTAGGGCCTGCCGGGGGCAGATCGCGAAGCAGTTCTGGATAAACTGGCGGTATTTGGTGTAGATAGTGCCCTGGCGGATCTCGGAACCGCCGTAACGTTCGTCGTTGAAGAGGGGATGGCCGATGGAGGACATGTGGACGCGGATCTGGTGCGTGCGTCCGGTCTCCAGCCGGCATTCCACGACGGTGATGAAGCCGTAGCGCTCCAGCACTTTCCAGTGGGTCACGGCCCATTTCC
Source organism: uncultured Bacteroidales bacterium (assembly GCA_900316955.1). GTDB lineage: Bacteria > Bacteroidota > Bacteroidia > Bacteroidales > UBA932 > Cryptobacteroides. The sequence goes on along the minus strand of ONEX01000003.1, from coordinate 157,118 downwards.
CTTTCTCCGGATCGTCGTACACGCGGAAGCGGAGCCGGTCGTTCGGGTCCCGGCCGATGGTGCCGGAGATGGTGCCCTCGTCCTCGGCGATGTTGCCCCAGACGACGGCGGTGTAGACGCGGTCGATGGAATGGACGAAGAACTGGTCCGCGAGATGGGCCTGCGCCTGCGGGTTCTTGGCGACCACCAGCAGGCCGCTCGTATCCTTGTCGATGCGGTGCACGAGCACGCCGAGACGCTCGTCCTCGCCGTCGGGCCCCTGGGAGATGCCCAGGTAGTAGGCCAGCGCGTTCACGAGCGTCCCGGTGTAGTTCCCGTGCCCGGGATGGACCACCATCCCGGCGGGCTTGTTGATGACGAGCACGTCGTCATCCTCGTAGGCGATGTCCAAGGGAATGTTCTCCGGCAGGATTTCCACGCCGCGCCGCTGGTACGGCATCACGAACTTGATGACGTCGCAGGGGCGGATGATGGTGTTGGCCTTCGCGGGCTTGTCGTTCACGAGGACATAGCCCAGCTTGATGGCCTGCTGGACGCGGTTGCGGGAGGTGTCCTCCTGGTGCGTGGTGATGAACTTGTCCACGCGCAGCGGCGCCTGGCCTTTGTCGGCCACCAGGCGGAAATGCTCGAACATCTCCTGTTCGTCCTCCTGCGGGAGAAGGGTCTCGTCGTCGAGGAGGGACATTATTCGGCGGGGATCTTCTCGGGGTCGAGGGTCAGGTACAGGTTGATGGACGACCCGTAGGTGCGGGTCTGGCCCAGGCCGTCCTGCTGGTACACGACGGCGTTGACGGAATCGGCGTAGGTGCGGATGCCGCTGTCGAAGCGGACACGGCCCACGTTCAGGTACCGGTCATGCAGGGCGTCCACGGCGCTGATATACTTCTGGCCGATCACGCGCGGCACCACCGTCGGGCGTTCGTCGCTGGACAGGCCCAGGGTCAGGTCCACGTCGGACCCGCTGACCACGAGGTCGCCGGCGCGCACGTTCCGTCCCCGGACCGTCTGCCGGAGGACGTTGTTCGTGGCGATGTCCTGCGTATAGGAGAGCTTTCCGAGCGACAGGCCGCGGTTGTTCAGTTCCGCGCGCGCCTCGTTCAGCGAATAGCCGATCAGGTTGGGCATGACCACCTTCCGGGGGACGATGGAATTGATGGTCAGGAAGATGCTGCGTCCTTTCTTCACCGTGGCCCCGGCCTTGGGCTGCTGCCGATATACGACGCCGGCGCCCAGCCTCCGCACGAAGACGGAATCCGTCACCTTCACACCCACATGGCCCGCGCGGGCCACTTCGTGCGCCTCCGCGACGGTCATGTTCGTGAAGTCAGGAACGGTCACCGTCCGGTTATGCCGCGTCACGAGGCCCAGCCCCACCTGCGCCACGAGGAGCAGCCCCACGATCAGGAGGGCCGCCAGGAGGAGATTCCGCACGATCCAGTTGCCCAGAATCCCCTTGGCCTTGGCCTCTATCTTGTTCTTGCTATCTTTCTTTGCCATGGCAAAATGCTTTCTGCTTGTCAACTTACAAAGATATAAATTATTCTCCGAAAAGCTATCAAGTTCCGGGGTTTCGCCGGCCGGGGGCGATGCTTTGCGCCAGGATGTCCGGAATAAACATGCTCTTTTTCTCGCACGTTGGAAACATTGAAAAATGCCGCATATAGTGTCGTGCAATGCCGAAACAAGGGACAAGGAGGACGCTGAAGAAAATGCGTTGTTTTTGTATAAGTCATTGAAAGAGTGCATTTTATAATGCGAGATTCTGGGCCGCGTTTTGTTTGGACGATCGGGACGAAGCTTTTAGTTTTGCGGCGAGAAATGTTTTTCGGAAGAAAATGTTTATATTTGTAACATAGAAATCGATTGCTTCCTGTCAGATTCCTGCATGGGGAAAACCGGACAGTTTCTTTAGGGATAAAAGGAAACAGGAAGTATTCAGGAGGCTATGTGCTTGAGCACAGCAGCCTCATTTTCTGCGCGGTCCCATGTCCGGTGCCGCCCCTAGATGCTGGTTACTGTGCTCTCTTGCCAAAGAGAGTACACGATGAAACCCAGGATCCCTGTCTTGATCTTCTTGCTTTTGCTGCTGGTTTGCTGCCGTGGGCGCGAAACCCAGCGGAGAAAGGCGTATGCGTCCCTGGACACGGTCATCCGGCTCTATGAGTCCGGCGTCGATACCATCGATGCGGAATTGCTGGAACCCGCCCTGGCCTGGTTCCCCTCGAAGGGGGATGCCTCGACGAAGGGAAGGCTCTGGTACCATTGGGGGCTGATCACCTATTATCGGGACGAGTATGACAAGGCCATCGTATCCTTCGAGAAAGCGTTGGAGCAGGCGCGGATCTCGGGAGACCGGCATCTGGAAGGCCTGGTCTGCCGCGCCATGGCGGATACATATAACCAGACATTCAACATCCGCGAGGACACGATCCACTTGCGGAAGGCGTGGCTGGCCTTCGATGCGGAGGAGGATTCCCTGTATCGGGCGGAGGTGGCCTTGCGGCTGGCGGCCGCCTATCTGAACGCCCGGAAATGGACCCGGGCGGAGACGCTGCTGCAGGAATGCCTACCGGTCTGCCTCCGGAGCCGGGAGCTGTGCGGAATCGGGATGACGGTCTATGCCTCTTACCTGCTGAATGCTCCTTCCAAGGATCCGGAACTGGCCGCCCGGTATCTGCAGGAGGCCGAGCAGGCGGGGCAGCCTTTGTGGGACGACAAACTGAGCGATCTGGGCTATGCCTGGTATCTGACCGGGCAGAAAGACCGCGCCATCCGGCTGTGGGACAGCCTGGCCCGTCTTCATCCGGAGGGGTTGCTCCAGCTGGAATACCGGCAGTACAACCGCTATCGCCTGGAGGGTGATACGATCAAAGCGCTGCGCCTGTTGGAGCGCAGCGCGGTCCGGCAGGATTCGATGCTGCGCATCCAGGCCTCCGAGGCGGTCAGCCGGGCACAGCGGGATTATCAGGAAGCGGTCGCGGAAAGCGAACGGTTGGTGGTTGCGCACGAACGGGAGAGGAAGATGATGGTCCGGGTAGTCGCCCTCCTGACCGTCATCCTGTTCGCCCTGATGGGTTTTGTCTTCTGGCAGGATTCGCGGGAGCGGCTGGACACGGTCCGGCAGGCGCTGGAAGAATCGGAGCGGATGACCAAGCGCCTGGCCGAAGCGGAGCATCGGCACATCAACAAGATCGAATCGCTGAAGCGGACGGCCCGGAACCGGGAGGCGACCCTGGAGGAGATCCGTTCGGATTACCTGGCCATGTTCCGGGACGGGTACCGGCGGCTGGGGCGGCTGTTCGAGGACAAGCAGTTCGCCGAGACGCAGGTGAAGACGGAAGCGGTCCTCTACCGGAGAGTCTGCGAAGCGCTCAAGGATATCGACGGCGACAGCAAGGGTTTCCAGCGTCTCCAGGATTATATCGAGGACCATCTGGGGCATCCGATCGCCTCCTTGAAGAAGGACATTCCCTCCCTGGGCGAAAAGGACATCCGGCTCTTCTGCTATCTGGTCATCGGCTATGACGCCCCGTTGATCGCCACGCTGATGGGGGTCGGAAAGGACCGGACGATCCACGACTGGAAAAACCGGCTGGTGACCAGGATCCGGCGGCTGTCCCCCGCTAGGGCCAAGCTGTATCTCGACCTCATCCGATGAGCCGCCCCTCCCTTGCAAATCCGGCGGAAAGGGAGTAACTTTGTCGGTTATGAAGAAGAACCGGACAGTCTTGCTGTTGTGCCTGGCGGCGGCTTTCGTGCTGCTGATGAGCGTGCCTTTCCTGGCGGGAGGGTGCGGCTGGATGGCGCTCCCGGGCTTCGTACCGCTGCTTTGCATGGAACGGGTGGCGGATGCGGAGGGCCGGAAGCATTTCTGGTGGTGGCACTACGGGACGTTCGTCGCGTGGAACGCGGTGACCACGTTCTGGGTGTGCAACGCCACGGTCGGAGGCGGGATATTCGCCGTACTGGCCAATGCCTTGCAGATGTCGCTGGTATTCGGCCTGTTCCGCTGGGTGAAGCGGCGATTCCGCCGCGGTGGCCGCGGTGGCGCGCTGCCGTATCTGTTCCTGGCGGCGGCCTGGATTGCCTGGGAGAAGTATTATCTCACCGTCGCGGAGATTTCATGGCCGTGGCTGGTACTGGGGAATGCCTTCGCCGCGACGCCATCCCTCGTGCAGTGGTATGAGTTCACGGGAACCCTCGGCGGCTCGCTGTGGGTGTGGGCTTCGTCCCTGTCGGTGTTCGGGCTCATGGTGGCGTTTTCCGACGGACGGTTCGCTTCGCGGTGGAACGGGAAAGCCCGCGTCGCGGCGGTGGCCGGTACCCTCCTGGCCCTTTTCGGACCGATGGTCTGCTCCCTGGTGATCGGGAGCCGGTATCAGGAGGTTTCCGAGGGGACCGTGCCGGTGGTGATCGCGCAGCCGAACTTCGACCCGTACCATAAGTTCCAGTCCATGACGCAGGACCAGCAGAACGCCGTGCTCCTGGACCTGTTCGCCCGCGGGCTGAAGGAGGATCGGAAAGAGCGCCCGGACGATTCCTCGACCGTGCTGCTGCTCGCGCCCGAGACTTTCACTTCGGATATCCTTTGCAATGACGTGCCTTCCAGCCGGACTTTCCGGCGTTTCGTTTCCTTCCTCCGCGCGAATCCGGGCGCGGAAATCCTGTTCGGGGCGTCCTCGTGGACGCGGTACGAGCAGATGGCCCGCCCTTCCGCGAATGCGCGGAAGATGGGCGACGGCGCCTGGTACGAGACGCATAATTCGGCGCTGATCGTGGATTCGACGGGCCGTTACAGCCTGTACCAGAAGTCCAAGCTCGTGCCCGGCGTGGAAATGCTGCCCTATGTGAAGGTGCTGGGACCCATCGACGACAAACTCCTCGGTGGTGTGGCCGGGCGCTGCGTCGGTCAGCCTGCGGTTTCCAACCTGCTGTTCCGGCAGGAAGTGCCCGTCGGGTGCGCCGTCTGCTACGAATCCGTGTACGGGGAGCACTGCGCTTCCTACGTGCGCGCGGGCGCCAAGCTCCTGACCATCATCACGAACGACGCCTGGTGGGGGGATACGCCCGGCTATCGGCAGCACCTGAACTATGCCCGGCTGCGGGCCATCGAGACGCGGCGGGACATCGCCCGGTGCGGCAATACGGGCATATCGGCCTTCATCGACCAGCAGGGCCGGATTCTCCAGCGGACGGCCTGGTGGGAGCCGGCCGTGCTGCACGGGACGGTGAACCTCTCTTCCCGCGAGACCTTCTTTGTCCGCGCCGGAGACATCGTCGGACGCCTCTGCGTGTTCCTTTTCGTCCTCCTTTTCGCCGCCGCGCTGATCCGCCGTAAATAGTTGTTTCTGTAGATGGAAATCCGTATCTTTGTGCCTATGAAAAAGTTAGTGGTGTGCTTTCTGCTCGCTTTCGCGGGCCTTGTTGCCTTCGGACAGCAAATTCCTGCCGTGTCCCTCCAGGATGGGGCCGGCAAGGTCGTCACGACAACCTCCCTCATCGACCATAAAACTCCCTTCGTGGTGAGCATCTGGATGACCACCTGCAAGCCGTGCCTGAAGGAGTTGGACACCCTCTCCGAGGAAATGCCCGACTGGGACGGCGGTTTCCCGCTCCGGATCTTCGCCGTGTCCATGGACGACAGCCGCTCCCAGAAAAGGGCCGTCGCGATGGCGCAGGGGCGCGACTGGGAGGGAATCACCGCCCTGTTCGACGTGAATGCGGACCTCCGCCGCGCGCTGAACGTGAGTTCCGTGCCACAGGTGTTCGTGTATGACAAGGAAGGGAAACTCTTCTACACCCATATCGGCTACCGCCCGGGTGACGAGCAGGAGCTGCTGAATCAGGTCCGCAAATGCTACGGAAAGTAAACCGCAGGCTTCTTGTCCTGCTCCTGTCGGCCCTCGTCCCTGCCGCTTTGGGCGCGCAGGAGCGCGGCAGCGTGACCGGCAGCCTGGAATCGAACTCCATCTACTATCTGGAGGATGCCGTCATCGGCTCGCCCGAGCACCCCTGGGGCTCCAACAACTATCTCAAGCTGGACTATGCGGCCGGCGGCTTCGGGGCCGGACTGCAGGCGGAATGGTATCCGCAGGCCCTGGCTGGCTACCCCGCCGAGCTGAAAGGCGCTGGCCTCACGGGCCTGTATCTGTCCTGGAACGGCCGCCTCGTCGAAGCGACGGCCGGCTCCTTCTTCGAACAATTGGGGAGCGGACTGCTCCTCCGCACCTGGGAGGACCGGGAACTGGGCCTGAACAACGCCCTCACCGGCGGCCGCTTCGCCTTCCATACCGCGAACCGCGGGCTGACGCTGAAACTCCTCGGCGGCCTGCCCAAGTACGGCCTCTGGCCTACGCGGGGAACGGCCCTCGTGGGCGGCGACCTGTCGCTGGACCTGTTGCCCCTCTTCGGCCGCGAGTCGGAGCACTCCATCGTGGTGGAGGGGAGCGTCGTGGACAAGTTCACCACCCGCGTGGAGGACAACATCGCCTTCCTGGCTTCCGCCGGCGGCTTTTCCGTCCCGTCCTCGCGGCTTTCCTGGTCCGGCCGGCTGCAGTATTCCTACGGCGGGTTCTCCCTCAAGGGCGAATATGTGGGCAAAGGAAAGGATTTCTATACCGAGCATCTCCGCCATTCCCGGGAGGCTTACCGGCTCAAGGGCGGAAACGCCCAGCTCGTGGAACTGAACTATGCCGCGGGCTCCTTCTCCGGGACGGTGACGTTCCGCCGCCTGGAGAACATGACGGACCGCATCTTCCTGACGGCCTCCAGCGTGTCCCCGGCCAATACCCTGAATTATCTCCCGTCCCTGTGCATGCAGCAAACCTACATGCTCGCCGGACTGAACCCGTACGTGACCTATGCCGACGGGGAAGCCGGCTTCCAGGGCGACCTGTATTACACCTTCCGCCGCGGCACCGCGCTCGGCGGCAGATACGGCATGAAACTGCACGTGGGCGGCTCCTGGATCGAGGCGCTTCCCTTCGCCCTGCCGGACCGGGACGTCCATTACCTGGCCTACCGGGACATCAACATCGACCTGGAACGCACCTGGAGCCGGAAACTGAAGACCATCCTCTTCGTGTCCATCCAGGAGAATTCCCCCACGCATGGCAACGGCAAGCGGACTGACGCCCAGAACGTGTTCGTTCTGGACGCCCTGTACCGGTTCTCCCGGACGGTCTCCCTTCGCACGGAACTCCAGTACCTGTATTCGCAGGAACTCACGCGGGACTGGATGGCCGGGCTTGTGGAACTGTCCTTCGCCCCGCACTGGAGCATTTCCGCCAGCGACATGTACAATCACGGCGGCACGAAGGTGCATTATTATAACATCGGCGCCAGTTACTCCTGGAACGCGCTGAACGTTTCCCTCAATGCCGGACGCACCCGGGAGGGAATGGTCTGTTCGGGCGGCGTCTGCCGCTGGCAGCCTGCCTTCAAGGGAGTCAGCCTCCGCGCCCAATGGTCCTTCTGATATGAGAAAGTGGTTCTATCTCCTGCTTTGTTTCCTGCCGATGCTTTCCTGCGTCGGACAGAAGGACGACCCTACGCCCGAACTCCGGCTCGTGGCGGACCTGACCGCGATCAACGTGACGGCCGGGGAGTTCGCGACCTTCACCGTCTATTCCGGCGCGGAAGACGTGACCGCCTACGCCGCGATCCGGAACTTGACGGACGGCACCAGCCTGGAAGGGAACGTGTTCGCACCCGCCGAGGCGGGGGAATGGTCTTTCGCCGCCACCCTGGACGGCACCGAGTCGGAACCCGTGACGGTGACGGCCATCGTGATCTCGGACGAAGGCAAGGATTTCTTCCGGCGGTCCCTGGTGCTGGATTTCACCGGCACCTGGTGCGTGAACTGCCCCAAGATGGAGGCGGCCATCGAGGAGTCGATGGCGGCCCGTCCCAGCCGGATTGTCCCGGTGAGCGTCCACTGCATGGCTGTCGACCCGATGTATGTCAAACCCCTCAGCGACAACCTCGTGAAGCAGTTCTCCGTCAAGGCCTATCCGTCCGCCGTCGTGGACCTGGATCCGGAGAGCCTGATCACCACGCAGTCCCCGGAACTGCTGCTCTCTCACGTCGACCGGCTCCTGGAGGCGCGCGGCCCGGCCGCCGGCATCCGGGCGGAAAGCAAGGTGGAAGGGGACCAGTATACGCTGGCGGTCGAAATGAAGGCGGTCCGGGACGGATCGTATACCCTTGCGGTCCTCGTCCTGGAGGACGGCACCGTGGCGGCCCAGACGGGCGGCGCGAAGGACTATGTCCATAACAACATCCTCCGCTCCTGGACGGAAGGGGAGTCCCTGACCGTGAAGGAAGGGGACAAGGCGTCCGGCACGTTCACCGGAACCGTTACGGCCAAGTCCCGGTTCGTGGTCCTCGTCCTCCGCGACGGCCTCGTGGACAACGTGATTGGCTGCGCCGCGGGCGCCTCGGTGGACTGGCAGTATGAAGAAGACAACGATTAACAGATAGATCAACGATGAATAAGGAGTATCTCGCCCCCGTGGTCCGGGTGATGGACCTCAAGATGGACGCCTCCTTCTGCCTGAGCGGCGGCTTGGAGGACACGTATGACGATCCCCTCGACTGGGATGACTAAACTGCAGCGGCCATGAAGAAGCATTTCCATTTCCTCGCGGCGGTTGCCGCCCTCATGACCTGCGCCTGCAGCGTCGAACCCGTGGACGTCGTGGACGTCCAGCCCGAAGAAGAAGGTGAATTCACCGTCCTGACCGCCGGTTTCGCCGGCGTCGAAGATGAAACCCGTACGGTCCGCCAGGCGGACGGCAAAGTGTTCTGGTCGCCCGGAGACGCGATTTCCATCATCCGCGGCGCCCGGAAAGCCAAGTTCACGGCCCAGAATACGGAACCGGCCGCGTCGGCTTCTTTCACGGGAACGATGCCGACCGGAACGGCCAGCTACTGGGCCGTCTATCCGTATAAGACCACCAATTATCTGAGCAACAGTTTGCTCGTGACCTCGCTGCCTGCGCAGCAGGAGGCCGTGGCCGGTTCTTTCGCGGATAACCTGTTCATCTCCGCCGCCTATGTCCGGAACTCCACCACCAACCTGCAGTTCTATCACCAGTGCGGTGGCGTCAAGTTTTCCGTGACCCAGCCCGGTGTCACGAAAGTGACCCTGATTCCTGCGGAGAAGAGTGTCTACCTGGCCGGTCTGATCGGCCTGTACGCCGACGCGGCCGGAGAGAGACCCTATGTCTATGCAACCGGCGATGCCGAGGACATGTCCCATACGGTCGAATTGTCCGCCCCGGCAGGCGAGACCCTGCAAGTGGGGGAGGCCTATCATTTCGTGACGCTTCCCGCCAACCTTTCCGGTGGATTCTCCCTGCTGTTCGAGAAGGCGGACGGTTCGTTCTGCGTCCGGGCCATCGACCGGGACGTGGAAATCCAGGCCGCCCATTTTGCAACCCTGATGGAGGCGGACAAGGGGCTCGTCTATCGGAAGGATTTTCTCGAATACTCCCCGGAGGAGGTCCGCATCGACGGATTTGGCGGCTTGTTCGGCATCCATGTCAACGGGACGCTGGACTACCATATCGATTCCTACTCCGACTGGATCCATCCGGTGTCCGCGGAGGGCGACGTCCGCATCGACCGTGTCCATTCCTATCTCGTCGACAAGAATGAAGAGGGCGTCGAGCGTACCGGCATGCTCTCCTTCTGCTACGGTGAAAACTGCTATCCGATCCTCGTCACCCAGAGCGCCCTGGGAAGCGTGACGGCCTATCCGCACCACAGTCTGGGCATGCGTTTCACGGCGACCTGGTGCCAGTACTGCCCGATCATGGACGCCACCTTCCATCTTGCCAAGGAAACGCTGGGAGATGCCTTCGAGTATGTGTGCATCTATGATCCGAGCGGCAACTACGGTTTTGCAGGCGCCGGGGTGTTGAACAGCCTGTACCAGGTTGCCGGGTTCCCGACCGGCGTCGTGGACGGACGGTTCCAGGTGGGGAACTACGAGTCGAGCTATGCGGCCAGCCTGATTTCCGAGGCCATTGCCGAGACGGAGTCCTATTACGGGACGGCGACCTGCCTGGGCATCGAATCGACCCTCTCCGGCCGCAACCTGTCGGTGAAGGTCGATGTCCGGGCCCGGTATGAGGAGGATTACAAGCTGACGGTATTCCTCTGCGAGAACGACATCATCGGCAGTCAGTCCAATTACCAGGCTCCGACGACCATCACCGACTTCAATCACAGCCGCGTCACCCGGATGAGCCTGACCGCATATACGGGCGACCTCTTCGAAGGCCCGGAGGCCGGCGGCGTGAAGACCTTGAACTACACCGCGACCATCCCGTCCGGTTACAAACTTGACAACATGGAGATCGTCGCCTTCGTCCAGCGTTCCTATGGAGACCGTCCGGCCGTTCAGTCCGGCGCCTACGGCAGCTGGTACGTGGACAACTGCCGCGCCGCGGCCCTCGGCGCCACGGCCCCGCTGGAGGTCCAATAGGGTTAGGGTTGCGCCCGGCCTGTCCGGGCTTCCCATAGAAAAGAAAAAGGGAGGAGCTCAATCGAGCTTCTCCCCTTTTTCATTGAACAATTCGTTCTGCAGGACGGTGAAGTCGGTGACTTCCTCGAGGTCCAACTTGACTTTGTAGTGCTTCCGCCACTTGCTCAGGTAGGAGTTGAGCCAACCCCTCCGCAGGTAGGCGCCCAGGATCGGACTGGTTTTCAGGGTCAGGACCTTGTGGCCTTTCTCGATGACGTAGTAGGCGATCTTGCGCTCGATCTCCTCGTCGATCACCACGGTGGAGTGGATCTTTCCGGTGCCGTGGCACAGCGGGCATTGCTCCATGGTGTTGATCTCGGTCACCGGGCGGATCCGCTGGCGGGTGATCTGCATCAGCCCGAACTTCGTCAGCGGCAGCACGTTGTGCTTGGCCCTGTCATTTTCCATCAGCTCCTGCATGAACTTGTGGAGGGCGTTCTTGTGGTCGTTCGACTCCATGTCTATGAAGTCCACGATGACGATGCCTCCCATGTCCCGGAGCCGCAGCTGGCGTGCGATCTCTTCCGCGGCGAGCTTGTTGACCTCGAAGGAATTCTCTTCCTGGTCGGCGGTCTTGGTGCGGATGCCGCTGTTCACGTCGATCACATTCAGCGCTTCCGTCGTCTCGATCACAAGATAGGCCCCCTGCCGCATGGGCACCACCTTTCCGAAGGAACTCTTGATCTGCCGGGTGACCTCGAAATGGTCGTAGATCGGCTGCTTGCCCTCGTACAGGTGTACGATCTTCTCCTGCTCGGGGGAAATGAGGGAGATGTATTTCCGGGCTTCGTCGCAGATTTTCTCGTCGTTGATCCAGATGTTGGAGAACGAGTCGTTCAGCAGGTCCCTGAGGACGGTAGTCGTCTTGCTGTACTCCGTGAAGAGCAGTTGGACATTCTTGTTCCGGGCGATCTTCTTCCAGGAGCTCTCCCACTTTTCGATGAGGGCCTTGGTCTCTCCCACGAGCGTGGCCGCGTTCTTGCCTTCGGCCGCCGTGCGGATGATGGCCCCGTAATTCTTGGGGAGGATGCTCTTGACAAGCGTCTCGAGTCTACGCTTCTCCTCTTTCGACGCAATCTTCTGCGAGATGCTCACCTTTTCGGTGAACGGGAGAAGGACAATGTTGCGTCCCGCCAACGAAATTTCCGCAGTCAGTCGTGATCCCTTCGTGGATATCGGCTCTTTCACGATCTGGGAGACGATCATCTGGCCCGGCTTGAGGATTTCCTCGATCTTGCCCTCCTTGGGGAGGGGCTTGCCGACCTCAATCCTCGCATAGAGGTCCGTCAGATTCGTGTTCTGGTTGGACTCCCGCACGAACTGGTCGAACGCGTGGAAGTACAGTCCCAGGTCCAGATAGTGGATGAAGGCTTCCTTCTTGTCCCCGATATCGACGAAGGCAGCATTGAGGTTCGGGAGGATCTTCTTCACCTTTCCCAGGTAAACGTCTCCCACCGAAAACTTGTTCCCAGTGCTGGACTCCGTGTTGTACTCGATCAGCCGGTGATTCTCCATCAGGGCGATGTGTACTTCCGTCGATGTGACATCGACGATCAGGTCCTTGTCGGGTTTTTCAGACTCCATCAGGAAATTGGTTTGTTGGACTAAGACAAAAGGGCCTCCGGAACCTCCGGCGAGCCCTTTGCTTTCAGCAGACTGCTAAAATGGCAGACGCGGCAAAGAAGTAAGACTTACTTCTTCTTGTGTCTGTTCTTGCGCAAGCGCTTTTTACGCTTGTGCGTCGCCATTTTATGTCTCTTTCTTTTCTTACCGCTAGGCATAATACTAAAAGATTAATTTATTGTGAATGGATTATTTCTCCTTCACGGCATTCACGAAGACCTTCGCAGGCTTGAAAGCCGGGATGTTGTGTGCAGGGATGGTCATCGTCTGCTTCTTGGTGATGTTGCGGGCGGCCTTCTCGGCGCGGTGCTTGATGATGAAGCTGCCGAAACCACGGAGGTACACGGGCTGACCAGCGATGATGGAGTCCTTCACCACCTTGGTGAATTCCTCGATAACACTCTGAACCTGAACTTTCTCAATGCCGGTCGATTTGGCAACTTCATTGACGATTTCTGCCTTTGTCATAGTTAAATTGGTTTAAAGTAAACTGTTTTTCATGTTTAAGTTGGATTTGCAAAATTAGAGTATATTTTTCACATTTACAAAGGGTTCGCCCTTTTTTTGCCGATTTTGGTCCGTGGCACGGAGATTGCGCCTATGGAGAAACCGAATGAAAGCAAGCATCGGGTATGACAAATTGTCATATCCCAAACTTTTGACGTAGAGTAGATGAAAGATTATTTTGAAGAAATGAACGCCCAGCCGGGCGTCGAAGTGAATATCATGCCGGTCGTCGGCGACTCCTCCCTCCTCAAGCTGGACGAGTCCCAGCTTCCCGACGCGATCCCTGTCCTGGCCCTGCGCAACGCCGTCGTCTTTCCGGGGACGGTGTTCCCCGTGACCATCGGCCGGGAGAAGTCCATCCGCCTGATCCGCGACGCGGAGTCGCGGGAAGGCGTCCTGGGCGCCGTCCCGCAGACGGACGTGACGGTCGAGGACCCCGCCGAAGGGGACCTCGACCCGTACGGCACCGTGTGCAAGGTGGTCAAGACCCTGGAGATGCCGGACGGCTCCCTGACGGCCATCCTGCAGGGATTCAAGCGGGTCCATGTGGACGCGGTCATCGCGACCGAGCCCTATCTCGTGGCCCGGGTATCCTATGAGGAGGACTACCTCCCGAAGCAGGACGAGCAGGAGATGAAGGTCCTCGCCGATGCGCTCAAGGAGCGGGCCGGCGAAATCATCCGGTCCTCGGCCTTCGCGCCGAAGGAGGCGGTCGGGGCCCTCAAGGCCATCGACAATTTCCAGTTCCTCGTGAACTTCGTCGCCACCACCATCGAGGTGGAGAACTTCGAGGACCGCGTGGACCTGCTCCGGTATGCCGACGTGCACGAGCGGGGCATGGCCCTCCTGAAGGTGCTGGACACGCAGGTGCAGCTCCTGCACATCAAGCAGGAGATCAACCAGAAGGTCAAGAGCGACATCGACCAGCAGCAGCGCGAATACTACCTGAACAACCAGCTCCGCACCATCCAGGAGGAACTGGGCATGGACGAGGGCGAGGAGTTCGCCAAGCTGCGCGAGCGCGCGGACGGCAAGAAATGGTCCAAGGAGGTCCGGGCCATCTTCGACAAGGAGATGGCGCGCCTGGAGAAATACAACCCGTCCACGCCGGACTACAGCATCCAGTACAACTACATCCAGTTCATGCTGGACCTCCCGTGGGGCGAGATGTCGGAGGACAACCTGGACCTCAAGCACGCCCAGCAGGTGCTGGACGAGGACCACTACGGGCTGGACCAGGTGAAGGAGCGCATCGTGGAGTACCTCGCCGTCCTCAAGCTGAAGGGGAACATGAAGTCCCCGATCCTGTGCCTGTACGGCCCTCCGGGCGTGGGCAAGACCAGCCTCGGCAAGAGCGTGGCGCGGGCCCTCGGGCGCAAGTACGTGCGCATCTCCCTCGGCGGCATGCACGACGAGGCGGAGATCCGCGGCCACCGGAAAACCTACGTGGGCGCCCTCCCGGGCCGGATCCTGAACGGCATCCTCCGGGCCGGCACCTCCAACCCGGTCATCGTCCTGGACGAGATCGACAAGCTCTCCTCCGACTTCAAGGGCGACCCGTCCAGCGCGCTGCTGGAAGCCCTGGACCCGGAGCAGAACAGCACCTTCCACGACAACTACCTGGACATCGACTATGACCTGTCGAACGTCCTGTTCATCACCACCGCGAACGGGATCTCCACCATCCAGCCGGCCCTGAAGGACCGCATGGAGATGATCAACGTGACCGGCTACCTGGCCGAGGAGAAGCTCGAGATCGCGAAGAACTACCTCGTTCCCAAGCAGCTGGAGGAGCACGGCCTCGCGAAGGACGGCCTTGAGATCGACAAGGAATGCCTCGAGGACATCATCGACGAGTACACGCACGAGTCCGGCGTCCGCGGCCTGGAGAAGCAGATCGCGAAGATCGCCCGCGTGACGGCGAAGAAGATCGCCCTGGAGGAGGAGTATCCGAAGGTGGTGAAGAAAGAGCACCTGCGCGAGTACCTGGGCCTGCCGACGGCCTTCCATGACAAGCAGCAGGGCAACGAGGGCCCGGGCGTGGTGACGGGCCTCGCCTGGACCGAGCTCGGCGGCGAGATCCTCTTCGTGGAGAGTTCCGTCTCCAAGGGCAAGGGGGTCCTGTCCATGACCGGCAACCTGGGCGACGTCATGAAGGAGTCCGCGCAGATCGCCTGGCAGTACATCAAGGCCCACCCCGAGTTGGCGCAGATGGACACGGACCAGTTCATGGGCAAGGACATCCATGTCCATGTCCCCGAGGGCGCCGTGCCCAAGGACGGCCCTTCCGCCGGCATCACGATGGTCAGCTCGATGGTCTCCGCCCTCCGCGGCCAGGCCCTTAAGAGCGGCATCGCAATGACGGGCGAGATGACCCTCCGCGGCCGTGTGCTGCCCGTGGGAGGCATCAAGGAGAAGATCCTGGCGGCCAAGCGCGCCGGGGTCAAGACCATCGTCATTTCCGAGGAAAACCGCAAAGATATCGAGGATATCAAGGAAATTTACGTAAAAGGTCTTACCTTTGTCTACGTGAAGGACATCGCGGAAGTGATCGATGCCATCTTTTAAATGGACGTCAAGATAGAACAAACCTGGAAGGAAGCCCTCAGGGACGAATTCGAAAAGCCGTATTTCGCCTCCCTCGTCCGCTTCCTCCACGAAGAGAAGGCAGCCGGAAAGGTGATTTACCCGCCCGGCCGCCAGATTTTCAAGGCCTTCGAGCTCACCCCCCTCCCTGAGGTGAAGGTCGTCATCCTGGGCCAGGACCCGTACCACGGGCCCGGGCAGGCGATGGGCCTTTGCTTCTCCGTGCCGGAGGGCGTCCCGGCCCCGCCCTCGCTGAAGAACATCTTCAAGGAAATCCACGACGACCTGGGCCTCCCGATGAGCGGCAGCCCGGACCTGGAGCCCTGGGCCCGGCAGGGCGTGCTCCTGCTGAACTCCGTCCTGACGGTGCAGGCGGGCACCCCCGCCTCCCACAGCCGCATCGGCTGGCAGGAATTCACCGACGCCGTGATCCGCACGGTCTCCGACCGCTGCGAAGGCGTCATCTTCCTGCTCTGGGGCCGGTTCGCACAGGGGAAGGCCGCGCTCGTGGACACGTCCCGGCACCATGTGCTCATGGCGGCGCACCCCTCGCCGCTGGCGGGCGGCGCCTTCTTCGGCTGCCGCCATTTCTCCCAGACCAACATTCTCCTTCAGGCCGAAGGAAAGACCCCGATCGATTGGCAGTTATGAAAACGAAAGCCCTGTTTCCCGGTTCGTTCGACCCGTTCACGGCCGGCCATCTGAATATCCTCAAACGCGCGCTCACGATGTTCGACGAAGTGGTCGTCGCTGTGGGCATCAACCAGGACAAGCGCGGCTTCTTCGACATGGACAAGCGCCTGAGCATCATCCGGAAGGCCACCGAAGGGCTGTCCGGCGTGTCGGTCATCCAGTATGAGAACCTCACGATCGACACCTGCCACGAGCTGGGCATCCACCACATCGTCCGCGGCGTGCGGAACATGATCGACTTCGAGACCGAGCGCTCCATCGCCGACGCGAACCGCCGTCTGGCCCCGGACATCGAGACCATCATCATCCCGACGGCCCAGGAGTTCGCGCACATCTCCTCCAGCGCCGTGCGCGACATCCTCAAGCACCACGGCGACTATTCCGCCTTCATTCCGGAAGGCGTCGAGCTATGAAACGGCTCCTGACGGCCCTCCTGGCCGTATTCCTGGCCTTCTCGCTCCAGGCGCAGGAGGACCGCTTCGCAGCCCTCGGCGCCAAGCTGGACGAGTATTTCGCCGCCCTGGCGGGGGATCCGATCCCCGTGCAGAACGCCGAATGCGACTTCCTCATCGAATCCTGCCAGGATTCCCTCACGCGGCAGTTCGTCGCGCTGAAGATCTACGACCATTACCTGAATTCCAAGATCATGGGCGACGAAGGCGTCGCCGTCCACATCGCCGACACCTGGTTCATCCCGGGCAAGGTGGCGATGAAGGACGATATGGACCTGCTGAACGCCAAGGTGTTCGCAGAGTTCAACCGCCAGGCGCAGCTGGGCGCGGAAGCGCCGGTCCTGGTGGCCCGGGACGACGCTGGCGAGGCGGTCACGCTGCCCGTGAAAGGGGAGTACACGGTCCTGTACTTCTACGATACGTCCTGCTCGACCTGCCGGATCGAGACGCCGCGCCTGTGCAGTCTCCTGAAAGAGACGGCGTTCCCGCTGAAGGCGGTCGCCTTCTACACGGGGGACAAGGAGGAGGAATGGGCCCGCTACCGGACTACGTCCCTGAACGTCCCCGGCATGGTGCACGTCTGGGATCCGGACCTGGAATCCGATTTCCAGCGGAAGTACGGCGTCCTCCAGACGCCCCGGATGTTCCTCATCGGCCCGGACGGCACCGTCGTCGGCCGCGGCCTGGACACGCCGGCCCTCCGGATGCTCACGGAACGCTTATCCGGCAAGGAAGGCTATGTCTATGGCACCCAGGAAGGAACGGCCCTCTATGAGAAAGTGTTCGCAGGTTATGGGGACGACCTGAAGCCGGAAGACGTCCTGGACGTCGCCGCCTACGTGGCGGAACGCACGTACGGCGAGGGCGACGCGGATTCCTACCGGCACATGGAAGGCGACCTGCTGTACTGGCTTTCCTCGCAGACGGGGGAAACCTACAAGGAAGGAACCCGCCTGTTCATCGACAAGTACATCCTGGGGGTCCCCGATGTCTGGAACAAGGACGAGGACGCTTCCCAGGTCGTGTCGATGGCCGAGATGATGAAGGAACTGCTGGACCGTACGCCGGTCGGGTCGGCAGCCCCGGACCTGAAGGTCCACGGCACCCTCCTGCGCAAGCCCTGCCTCTTCCGCAAGGCTGCCAAAGACGGTGTTTTCTCTCTCCTGAAGGCCGATTACCTGGTCTTCTACACGAACGGCTGCGGCCGCTGCGAGGAAACCCTCGCGGCCGCCCGCGCCCTGGCCGACGCCAAGGCCAAGGTCCTCCTCGTGAACATGGACAGGCTCTTTGCGGACCATCCCGACGAAGCCCGTCTCCTCCTGGACACCTTCGACCTTTCCGGCCTCCCGTACGTGATGCAGCTCGGCCCCGGCGGGGTCGTGCAGCACAAGTATCTGGAGTTGTAAACGAACAGGCGCCCCGTCCGGGCGCCTTTTTTATCGGATGACGATCCGCTCGATGCGGCGGGGGATCGAGGCGAGGATCTCGTAGGGGATGGTCCCCAGGATGTCCGCGAGTTCGGTGACGGTGGGGTCCGCGCCGAAGACGGTGACGGTGTCGCCGACTTTCACGTCGATGCCGGTGACGTCCAGCATGCACATGTCCATGCAGATGTTGCCGATGGTGGGGGCGCGGTGGCCGTTCACCGAGAAGGAGGCCTTGCCGCGGCCGAGGTGACGGTCGATGCCGTCGGCGTAGCCCACGGGGATGGTGGCGATGACGGTGCCCGCGGAGGCCTTGCCCCAGCGGCCGTAGCCGACGGTGTCGCCGGAGCGCAGGTGCTTGATCTGCAGGACCTTGCACTTGAGGGAAGCGACGGGGGCGAGCTGGACGCCCGGAAGGGCGCTGATGCCGTAGATGCCAATGCCCAGGCGTACCATGTCGTACTGGTGCTCCGGGAAACGCTCGATGCCGGCGGAGTTGAGGATGTGGCGCATGGGCCGGTACCCGATCCCGTCGATGATGGTTTGCGAGTTCCGCTCGAAGAGGTCGAACTGGGCCTGGGTGAAGCTGTCCTGCTCCGGGTCCTCCGCCACGCAGAGGTGCGAGAACATCGACTTGACCTTCACTTCGGGATGCGCGTTGAGGTACTCGACGAGGGCGGGAATCTCCGAGGTCATGAAGCCCAGGCGGTGCATGCCGGTGTCCAGCTTGATGTGGATCGGATAATCGCGCAGGCCCTGGCTGATCAGGTACGTGCAGAAGGCGTCGAGGGATTCGAGGTTGGGGATGCTGGGCTCCATCCGGGTCTGGACGATTTCCGGGTAGAAGTCCGTGCCGGCGGTGAGGACGATGATGGGGAGGCTGATACCGTTCTGGCGGAGTTCCAGGCCTTCGACCGGGTAGGCGACTGCGAGGTAGTCGGCGCCCGCCCGCTGCATCATCGCGGCGAACTCCACGGCGCCGTGGCCGTACGCGTTCGCCTTGACGAGAACCAGCAGTTTCGTCGACGGTTCCAGCAGGGAACGGAAATAGCGGTAGTTGCCCACGCACCCCCGCAGGTCAAGCTCCAGCCGGGAAAAATCATCCTCTCGCATCATGCTTTCAGTCAATTGCCGGGCAAATTTAGCAATAACGGCCGACATAATCTCACAAAAATGTGTATTTTTGTAAAAAAGAGCGCGCGCTATGACCAGTTCGATGATTTGGATCGTGATGATCGCGGTGATGGTCCTTTCGATGATCATCCAGGCCCGGCTGAAGGGCCGTTTCGAGAAATATTCCGAGGTCCCGACGGGCCTCAGCGGCGCCGAGGTGGCCCAGCGGATGCTGCAGGCCCACGGCATCCACGACGTGAACATCGTCTCCATCGAAGGAACCCTCACGGACCACTACAACCCCCAGACCAAGACCGTGAACCTGAGCCACGACGTCTATTACGGACGCAACGTCGCCGCGGCCGCCGTCGCCGCGCACGAGTGCGGCCACGTCGTCCAGCACGCGGTGGGCTACGGCCCCCTGAAGCTGCGCACCGCGATGGTCCCTGTGCTTACTTTCACCAACAGCTGGATCTCCTGGGTCCTCCTGGCCGGCCTCATCTTTTACCAGGCTTTCCCGTCCCTGCTGTGGATCGCCATCGGCATGTTCGCCCTCACGACGGCGTTCAGCTTCATCACCCTCCCGGTGGAGGTCAACGCCAGCGCCCGCGCCGTCCAGTGGCTGGACAGCGCCGGCGTGGTGAGCTACGAGACCAAGCCCATGGCGCAGGACGCCCTCAAATGGGCCGCCTACACCTACGTGATCGCGGCCATCGGCTCGCTCGCCACCCTTTTGTACTACATTTCCATCGCCAGAAGAAGATAAGAAGATAAACCCATGGAAGGCGTTTACATTTTCCTCGCCGACGGCTTCGAAGACATGGAAGCCATCGCCACCCGCGACGTCCTCCTCCGCGGAGGAGTGGATGTCCAGACCGTATCCATCAACGAGGACCCGTTCGTGACCAGCTCCCACGGCATCACCGTGAGCGTGGACCTCACCCGCGACGATTTCAACGACGACTGCCCTGCGGTCATGATCTTCCCGGGCGGCATGCCCGGCTCCAAGAACCTCGCGGCCGACAAGGCCCTGATGGCGCTCATGCGCAAGTGCTACGCCGCCGGCGGCGTAGTGGCCGCCATCTGTGCCGCGCCCGGCCTCGTCGCCGCCCAGCTGGACGACGTCGCCGGCAAGCGCTTCACCTGCTTCGACGGCTTCCAGGACCCGATGATCGCCAAGGGCGCCGTCTTCACGCCCGAGAGCGCCGTCGTGGACGGCCGCCTCGTCACCGGCCGCGGCGCCGGCCACGCCGTGAACTTCGGCCTGGCCATCCTCGGCGTACTGAAAGGCGAAGAAACCGTCCAGCGCGTCAAGGCGGGTTTAATGCTGTAGAAAGCGCCTTTGCGCCGTATTTTCAACGAAATAGGCAGCTGCAGGAAGCAGCTGCCTATTTCGTTGAGATGTAGAGATTCGAACTCTAACTGAGGGAACCAAAATCCCTAGTGCTACCATTACACCACATCTCAATTCCGGGGTGCAAAGATAGTATAATTTTCCCAATGTGGCAAGCCGTTACAGTACGGCCCGCAGCACGCGCGTGAGCTGGTCGGAGCAGGAGGTGCCGCGTCCCTTGCAGTTGATGCCGGTGAGGCGGTCCAGGGCGAATTCCACGGGCTGGCCTTCCAGCAGGGCGCCGAGCGCCTGGAGGTTGCCGTGGCAGCCGGCGGTGTAGCGGAGGTTGCGGATGGTCCCGTCTACGAGGTCGAAGTCGATCTGGCGGGAACAGACGAGGGCCGAGGGAACGGCCGTGATGTGGCGGACGCCGTCGACGGTGACGTCGCGCAGGATCTGGATATCTTCAGGCATGTCAGAAAAGGGTAGGATGGTTCTCGTCCAGTTCGGAGAGGATCTTGGTCATGATGGCTTCGCGGAACAGGGCCGCTTTCGCGTGGACCTTGAATCGGTTGCAATACTCGTCCACGGCCTCCATCTCCTTGTCGTTGAAATAGAGGACGTAGCGGTTCTTGCGGAGGAGCGACGCTTTCTGTTTCTCGAGATAGGCGGGGTCCACGCCCGGGATCTTGCGTTTTCTGGCCATCGGTTGCAAAGATAGCAAAAACCTTTTAAATCAGCGTTTGGAACGGAAGAAATCCTGCATCAGGGCCGTGCATTCTTCGCCCAGGACGCCGGCCGTGACCTGCGTGCGCGGGTGGAGGAGGGAAGGAGAGAAGAGGGTGTAGCCGCGGCGCGGGTCGATGGCGCCGTACACGATGCGGCCCACCTGGGCCCAGTTCAGGGCGCCGGCGCACATCGGGCAGGGCTCGACCGTGACGTACAGGGTGCAGTCCGTCAGATACTTGCCACCGATGGCCTCCGTGGCGGCCGTGATGGCCACCATCTCCGCGTGGGCGGTCGTGTCGATGAGCCGCTCGGTCATGTTGTGCCCCCGGCCGATCACGCGGCCCCGGGACACGATGACGGCGCCGATGGGAATCTCCCCGGCGGCGAGGGCGGCCTGCGCTTCCCGCAGCGCCTCCCGCATGAATTTCTCGTCCTGGTTTTCCACGTTGCAAAGATAGTGAAAATATAGTATCGGTTTTGTCCGGTATTGCATTTGTTGGTAGGTGAAAGGTTTATTATATTTGTACCGATGAAGAATGCCCTGATTATTCTTGCCCTCGCCCTCCTGGCCTTCGCCTGTGGAGAGCCCGCGCAGCCGGACCCGGTGGAGACGCCCGGCCCTGCGCTGGTCTCCATCTCCCCGCCTGACGGTACGGGCGGGATCGAAGGCTCTTCCTTGTCCGTCGTCTTCACTTTCGACCAGAGCATCCTTTGCACGTCCGCCAGCCTGGCAGGCGTCTCGGTGGACGGGGGCGCTTTCATCGAAAAAACCAGCCCTGCGGGCGCGACACTGACCGTCGTCGTGTCGGGCCTGGCGCGGGGCAGGCAGTATACAGTCACCCTGCCGGCCGGGACGGTCCGGGGGTTCAAATCGGACCAGAAAGCGTCCGCGGCCGTCACTTACCGTTTCTCGACGAAGGAGCCGGACCCGGCGCCGGATCCGGGAAGCTGGGAATCGGCCGCTTCCGCCGTGAAGAATATGGGCGCGGGCTGGAATCTCGGGAACACGCTCGATACCAACAGCGGGGATGTCACCAATATGTGGTTCGAGGCCTATTCCGACCGGACGCCGACCGCCTATGAGACCGGCTGGGGCCAGCCCGTCACCACCCGGGCGCTCATCCATATGTTCAAGGAAGCAGGCTTCAACGCCATCCGGGTCCCTGTCACCTGGTACCCGCATATGGGCACGCTGGAAGTGAATGGAGGCCGCTGGAACATGGACAAATGGCTGGAATCCACGGACTACCGCGTGGATCCCGCCTGGATGGCCCGCGTCCGGCAGGTCGTCGACTACGTCATCGACGAGGGCATGTACTGTATTCTCAATGTCCATCACGACACGGGGGACCATGGCGAAAAAAAGAATGGCACCGCCTGGCTGGTGGCGGACAAGTTCGATGCGGCGAAAGACCGCTACGCCGCGCTTTGGCAGCAAATCGCCGAGACCTTCAGGGACTACGGTGACAAACTTCTTTTCGAGTCCTACAACGAGATGCTGGACTCCTACGATTCCTGGTGCTACGCGACCTTCGCTTCGCCGGACCGCTATGACGCGGAGGTGGCGGCCGCCGCCTATGAGGGCATCAACAACTATGCGAGGACCTTTGTGGAGACCGTGCGCGCCACCGGCGGCAACAACACGTCGCGGAACCTGGTCGTGAACACATACGGCGCCTGCAGCGGCGCCGGGAATTGGAACCCGCACTTGAAAGACCCTCTTTCCCAGCTCGTTCTTCCGGAAGCCCCCGGCCACATCGCCGTGCAGATCCACAGCTACTGGGAGGCCGACAAGTTCGACGCGCAGAAGGCGGACATCGACCGTCAGTTCACGGACCTGGACCAGTACATCGTCCGTCGGCTGGGCGTGCCGGTGATCATCGGGGAGTGGGGTGGCGGATCCAACGAGGATTCCGCGGCGATGATCCGCTTCGCCGGCTACTTCTCGCAGAAGGCAAAGGACGCCGGCATGGCGGCCCTGTATTGGATGTGCCTGTCGGACGGGGCGGACCGCGCCGTCCCCGCCTGGACGACGCCCGGCGTCAAGGACGCTATCTTGAAACCCTATCTATGATGAAATACTTGCCGATCATACTCGCGGCCCTCGCCGCCGTCTCCTGCGGAGGACCCAAGCCGGTGGAAACCCCGGCGCAGAAACTCCATGCGAAGCTCAGCCAAAGCGTGAAGGATGGAAAGATCCTGTACGGCCACCAGGACGACCTTGCCTACGGGCACGCCTGGAAGGTGGAGGACTGGGAGGCCGATCCCCTGGACCGCTCGGACGTGAAGGCCGTGACGGGGAAGTATCCCGCCGTGATGGGCGTCGAGCTCGGCGGCATCGAAATGGGGGACAAGGCTAGCCTCGACAGTGTCGATTTCGGCCTGATCCGCAAGGCGGCGAAGCTGCACGCGGAACGCGGCGGGGTCGTCACCGTCTCCTGGCATCCCCGGAATCCGCTCACGGGCGGCGACGCCTGGGACGTCTCTTCCGACCAGGTGGTGAAATCCCTGCTGGAAGGCGGTGAACTGCATGATTTGTTCATGGATACGTGGCTGCCGCGCCTGGGGGATTTCCTCGTGAGCCTGGGGAAGACCCCGGTCATCTTCCGCCCCTGGCACGAGTGCAGCGAGAGCTGGTTCTGGTGGGGGAGCAAGCTTTGCTCGGCCGATGAGTACAAGGCCCTTTTCCGCACTACTTGGTCCTATCTGACTGAAACCCGCGGCTTGAAGAACCTCCTCTGGTGCTATTCGCCCAACGGCGGGATCGATGCGGACGAGTATCTGGAACGCTATCCCGGGGACGACGTCATCGACCTGATGGGCCTGGACCAGTACGAGTTCATCGGCCCGGACGGCTTCGGGCCTTCCGGCGAACGGTTTGCGGCGGAGATCATCCGGTCGCTCGGCTTCGTGCACGCCCTCTCCATCGGCCACAACAAGCTGATGTGCCTGTCCGAGACCGGCCTGGAGGGGATTCCCGATCCGGAGTGGTGGACGGGCGTCCTGTATCCCGCCATCAAGGACTTCCCGATCGCGTACGTCCTGACCTGGCGCAACGCGTGGGACAAGCCCGGCCACTTTTACGCAGGGTGGGACGGCTTCGAGAACGCCCCGGATTTCAAGGCGTTCAGCGAGCTGGACTCCATCGCGTTCCTGGAGGCGCAATGACAACTGACAGATACGATATTTTGAAAAACTGATACTTTTATGGCTAAATTCTCTGAGAAAATCGGCTATGCCCTGGGTGACGCCGCCGCCGGCGGCATTACCTGGAAGGTCATGTCCATCGCGTTCCCCCTGTTCTTCACGAACATCTTCGGTCTGACGGTGGCCGACACCGCCACCCTGATGCTGGTCGCCCGCCTGTTCGACGTCATCACGGACCCGATGATGGGCGCGCTCGCCGACCGGACGCAGTCCAAGTGGGGCACCTACCGCCCCTGGCTCATCTTCGGCGCCATTCCGCTGGGCCTCGTCTTCGCCCTGCTGCTGTACACGCCGGACCTCGGACCCGTGGGCAAGCGGATTTATGCGTACTCGATGTACCTGCTGATGATGGCCGTCTATACCGCCGTGAACGTGCCGTATGGCTCGCTGCTGGGTGTGATGACCGCCGATGACAACGAGAAGAACGAGTTCTCATCCTACCGGATGGTCGGTGCCTATGCGATGGGCTTTGTCACCCTGCTCTCCTTCCCGTACCTGCAGAAGATGGTGGGCGGCACCCCGGCGCACCAATACGCCGTCCTGGGCGTGGTCCTGGGCGCGCTCGCGGCGCTGGGCACGCTGGCCTGCGGCCTGCTGACGAAGGAGCGCCTGAAGCCCATCCGGGCGGAGAAGTTCTCCTTCAAGCCGTTCGCGGACCTGTTCCGCAACAAGCCGTGGATCATCCTGACGCTCATCGGCATCTGCACGAATTTCTTCAACGGATTCCGCTATGCGGTGGCCGGCTACTTGCTGGAATACTGCCTGCACGGGGATGTCACCGTCTCGGGCCTCATCATCAACTACACGGTGTTCATGACCTTCGGCGAGGTGACCTGCATGATCTTCGGCGGCCTGTCCCCGGCGTTCACCAAGTGGGTGGGCTCCAAGCGCAAGGCCTTCAACTGGGCGGCCATCATCTGCGCCGTGACCTCCATCGCCTTCTTCTTCATCCCGATGGACCCGAAGTACATCTGGCTGATGGTCGCGATGGTCATCCTCACCTCCATCGGCATCGGCTTCTACTCGCCGCTCCTGTGGTCCATGTACGCCGACGTGGCGGACTACGCCACCGAGAAGAACGGCACCTCCTCGACGGGCCTCATCTTCTCCTCCGGTACGATGGCCCAGAAGTTCGGATCGGCCATCTCCGGCGCCCTGGTGGCCCTCCTCCTCGGCATCGCGGGCTTCGTCTCGGGCACGGACGCTACCGGTCAGACGGTCGTCACCATCACGAACGAACCGGCCGTCCAGCGGATGATCTGGATGCTGTTCTCGCTGTTCCCGGCAGCCATCGCCCTGCTGATCGTCGTGCTGATGCGTTTCTATCCCATCAAGAAATAATGAAAAGCCTGAAACCGATCCTGGCGTTCCTGTCCGCCCTGGCCCTCTGCGCCTGCGGCGGGAAGACGCCCGAACCCGACCCCGTGAAACTCGCCGCCAGCCCGTCCGAACTGACGTTCGGGCCGGAAGGCGGCACGCAGCAGGTGTCCGTCACCAGCGGCGTCCAGCCGACGGTCACCAGCCAGAACGACTGGATCACGGTCAAACCGGGCTCCGTCTCCGGAAACACCTATCAGTACAGCGTCACGGCGGCGGCTTACAACGGTCTTTTGGACCGTTCCGCCACCGTCCGCGTCCAATCGGACAAGCAGAGCGTGCTGATTTCCGTCCTGCAGAACCATCCCGTCATCGCGCTGTCGGTGGACAAGACCTCCGTCTCCTTCGACCGCAAAGGCGGAGAGGTGACGCTGACCGTCACTTCCGCCAGCCAGCCCACGGTGAAGGCCGACGCCCCCTGGATCGGCCTGGAGACCGGCTGGATGGACAAGGACCACCGTACGGCGGTCAAGATTTCCGTGGGCGCGCGCCGTACGACCGCCGCGGGCAGCGGTACCGTCACCATCACTTGCGGGAGTGAGAGCGCGACCGTGGCGGTTAGCGAGGACGCCCTCGTCATTCCGTCCGCCACGGCGACGGCCATCACCCCGCAGATCGTGTTCGACGCGATGGCGCCCGGCTGGAACATGGGCAACCAGATGGACGCCGTCAGTGGTGGCGTGGCGAACGAGACCGTCTGGGGGAATCCCAAATGCACGCAAGCGACGATGGACGGCGTCAAGGCCGCCGGCTTCAAGGCCGTGCGCATCTGCGTGACCTGGGCGGGCCATATCGGTCCGGCGCCGGACTACACGCTGGAAAAGGCGTGGATCGACCGGGTGGCTGAGATCGTCGGCTATGCGGAGAAGGCCGGCCTCGTGGCCATCGTAAACACGCACCACGACGAAAGCTCCTGGCAGGACATTGCCAAGTGCTATGGCGATCCCGCCCAGAACGAGACCACGATGCGGATGCTCTTCCGGGTATGGACCCAGATCGCGGACCGTTTCAAGGACAAGGGAGAGTGGCTCGTCTTCGAGTCGCTGAACGAAATCCAGGACGGCGGCTGGGGCTGGAGCGATGCCTTCAAGAAGGATCCGGACACCCAGTACCGGATCCTCAACGAGTGGAACCAGGTTTTCGTGAACGCCGTCCGTGCCACCGGCGGCAACAACGCCACCCGCTGGCTCGGCGTGCCGGGCTATGCCGCGAATCCGGGATTCACGATCACCGGCCTCGTCCTTCCGCAGGACTGCACCTCGGCGAACCGCCTGATGGTGGCCGTCCACGACTACGATCCCTACGACTATACGCTCAAGGACCCGCTGGTGCGCCAGTGGGGCCATACGGCGCAATCGGGTCTCCGCCCGAGCGGGGACAATGAAAAGGCGGTCGTCAACGTGTTCGACAACCTCAAGGCCGCCTACCTGGACAAGGGCGTTCCGGTCTATCTCGGCGAAATGGGCTGTTCCCGCCACGAAGCGGCGGATTTCCCGTACCAGAAGTATTATATGGAGTATTTCTGCAAGGCCGCGGCGGACCGCCTGCTGCCGATGTACCTCTGGGACAACGGCGCCAAAGGAACGGGGGCCGAAACACACGCCTACATTGATCACGGGACCGGCCAGTTCGCTGGCGAGGACGCCCGGACGCTGGTGGGGCTTATGGTCAAGGCCGTGACGACGAAAGACCCGTCCTACACGTTGCAAAGCATTTATGACGCGGCACCGTAACTGATACGGTCCGTCGTCTTGTTCGAAACGCGCTCAAGGAAGATTCAACCCCTTGAGCGCGTTTTTTATGCGGGTGTGCTCCTCGTTTTTCGGAAAATGATGCAGATTTGTAAAATAGTATCATAAATTGAGAAAGTAATATTTGTATTAGCCCATTTCTCCCCGTACCTTTGTAGTGCTGCATAAGCCCAACTGAAACTAGTCACAATCATTTTATAGTATTATGAAGAAATTCGTTTTACGCACAGCCCTTGCGGCGCTCCTCGTGCCGGCCCTTTTCGCCTGCACCGAAGAGCCCCGCAACACGGAGCCGCTGGTCGATCCCTGGCTCCGCGAGAGGACGCCGGTCAACCTGCGGCTGGAGTCCCAGATCGGCGCCGCCGTCATTTCCGACGACTGGCGGAACGACGGGGTGGGCTCCATCGTGGTGAACCTGATCACGGGCGGACTGGACATGTCCGCCGTGAAGGTCCAGTCCCTGGACTTCAAGTTCCCGGACAGCGAGTTCTGCCCCACGGCCAGCATCGGGCCCGGCAGCACGCTGGACCTCAGCTCCGGCTCGGCTTCTTTCGTGGTGACCGCCCACAACGGGGAAACCCGCACCTACACGGTCACCTACACCAAGTTCAAGGATCCGCTGGAGGGAACGTACACGTTCACGCCGGTCGGAGGCATCCTGGACGGCAGCGCTCCGGCCTGCGCCTTCATCATCGTGGGCGGCTGGGACGGCGCGGTCGTCCGCTCCACGGTCATGGACAAGTGGTGGCACTGGGGCGGCGGCTACATGCCCACCGACGAGGATGACAACACTCTGAGCTTCCGGCTGGAAGGGGCCGACCCCGAGTCGGGCGCCACCTACGGGACCCTGGTGAACACCCCGGGCGAGAATGGCCTGTATGCCAATTATATGTACAACAATGCCATCGACGTCAACGACAAGTACCGGATCTTCCCGGCCGGCAAGAGCCGCTGGGGCAAGCCCGGTGTCGACAGCGATGTCATCTATGTCTTCGACTATGCCGATGAGGGTTATACGACCCCGCTATATGGGGTCGAACTCATCGAGGCGGGCAACCACGAGTACGCCGGTGTGAATTTCGACGTGCCGAACCTCGCTTTCGGCCGCTCTTTCCCGGGCCCCTTCGATGTCATCGACTACAACTGGCCGGATACGCGCTGGTTCACGGACAACGTCCGGAACACCTTCTGGCTGGTCAAGAAGGACGCCGACACGCCCCTTCCCAACCACTCCGACTATCTTGCGGACTAACCGATGCGGACCGGAATGCATACGCTCCTGACCCTGCTCGCCCTGACGGGCGCGCTCGCTGCGTCGTGTGAAAAGCCCGCGTCGGTGGAACCCGTCCCCACGGACACCCGCCACCTGAGCTTCGCCAAGGACCAGATCGACGTGGATTACGCGGAAACGGCGTTCTCCGTCCAGGTGGACGCGAACTTCGCCTACCGGGTGGACATCCAGGACGACTGGGTCATTTCCGACCCGAACCGGACCTCCACGGCCGCGACCCAATACTTTATCGCGCGCAAGAACGAGGCTGCCTCGCCCCGGACGGCGACCATCCGCTTCGTGGACCAGGCCGACCGCTACTACGCCAAGGAAGTCAAGGTGACCCAGGCGGCGAACCCGGTGGAGAAAGTGACCCTCACCATCGTGGACAAGAACGCGACACCTGAGACCAAGGCGCTGTTCGCCAACCTGTGGGCCGTTGCGGAGAAAGGCTGGATGTTCGGCCATCACGACGACCTCTGGTATGGCCGTTACTGGTACAATGAGGCTGGCAACTCCGACACCAAGGCCGTCTGCGGCGACTATCCCGCCGTGTTCAGCGTCGATTTCGCCGAGCTCATGGACAACCGCCATGGCGATTCCTCCAACGCCATCCGGCGCCGGGTCATCCTGGAGGCCCGCGAAAGGGGAGAGGTGATCCTGGCCTGCATGCACCTGAACAATCCCAAGACGGGCGTTTCCGCCTGGCTTCAGTACGAGAATGACCAGGAGGCGGCGAAGAAGGCCGTGACCGAAATCCTGACGGACGGTTCGGCTACGCGGAAAACGTTCCTGGAGTACCTGGACCGCCTGGCCGACTTCGCCCTGAACCTGAAGGACGCCCGCGGGAACCTGGTTCCGGTGATTCTCCGTCCCTTCCACGAGCATACCCAGAGCTGGTCCTGGTGGGGCACCGCCTGCGCCAACGACTCCCAGTTCGTGGCGCTGTGGCAGTTCACCGTCAAGTATCTCCGCGATACCAAGGGGGTCCACAACTTCCTGTACGCCATTTCCCCGCAGATGGACGAAGACTATCAGGGGAACACCAAGGCCCGCCTCCTGTACCGCTGGCCCGGCGACGAATGGGTGGACTTCATCGGCATGGACTGCTACCACGGCACCAACAACCGGGCGTTCGAGTCCAACCTGAAGGCCCTGGAGGCCCTCTCCCAGGAGAAGCGCAAGCCCTGCGGCGTCACCGAGGACGGCAAGGAATCCTTCACGGAGACCAATTTCTGGTCGCAGTTCCTGGTGGGCCCGCTCGGCGCCAAGCGCATCTCGCTGGTGACGATGTGGCGGAACAAGTATGTCGGCAACAACGAATCCGACAAGCATTATTACAGCGTATATCCCGGCCATCCCTCCGAGGATGACTTCCGGAAGATGTACGCCGACCCGCGCAGCCTGTTCAGCCGGGACCTCCCCGACATGTACACCCTGCCCGAAGGCTATGAAATCAAATAAAACCCAACGATAATGACTAAGACACTGAAAACGATCCTCGCATGCGCTTTCGCCGCGCTGCTGGGAACCGCCGGCCCCGCGCTTTACGCGCAGGGGACGCGGACCGTCGGAGGTACGGTGCTGGATGAGCGAGGGGAACCCCTGTACGGGGCCTTCGTCATCCAGCAGGGCACTTCCAACGGCGTCTCCACCGGCTTGGACGGCAAGTATTCCCTCCGGGTGCCTGCCGGCGAAGTCGTCCTCGAGTTCCAGTTCATCGGGTATGCGACCCAGGCGCTGACCGTGGCGCCGGGCCAGTCCGTGCTGAACGTGACGCTCAATCCCGACACCAACCTGATGGACGAAGTCGTCGTGACGGCCTTCGCCACGCAGAAGAAGGTCAATGTGACGGGCGCCATCTCGTCCGTGAACGGAAGCGACATCCTGTCGGCGCCGGTCTCCAACATCTCCAACGCCCTTATCGGCAATACGCCGGGCGTGGCGGGCCTGCAGACTTCCGGTGAGCCGGGCCGCAACGCGGCGAACATCTACGTCCGTGGCGTCTCCACCTACGGTTCCTCCACGCCGCTCATCGTCATCGACGGGGTCGAGCAGTCCTCCGAGCAGGCGTTCGCGGAGTTCAACGCGATGGACCCGAACGAAATCCAGGGCATCAGCGTCCTCAAGGATGCGGCCTCCACGGCCGTGTACGGTGTCCGCGGCGCGAACGGCGTCATCATCGTGACGACCAAGCGCGGCGCCCAGGGCAAGCCGGTCATCAACTTCTCCGCCAACTACGGCCTCACCCAGGCCACCCAGCTGCAGGAGGGCGTGACGGCCTACGAATACGCCCTGTTCCGCAACGAGGCCATCCGCAACGAGCAGAAGGCCTATCCCGGCAACGAAGGCCTGTCCTCCTACATCTATGACGACTATGACCTGTGGAAGTTCAAGAACAACCGCGACTTCACCCCGCAGGAAGTGGATGCGATGACGAACCTCACCCCTTCCCAGAAGGAGCAGCTCAAGAACACCCCGGCCCTCTACTATGCCGACCACAACCTGTACAAGGAGCAGTTCAACAAGGTCGCTCCGCAGTACCAGGCGAACCTGAACGTCTCCGGCGGTACCGAGCGGGTCAAGTACTTCGTCTCCTTCGGTTACTTCCGGCAGGAGGGTATCACCAACTCCGTCCAGTATTACGGAGCCGACACCCGCTCCCTGTTCAACCGGTACAACTTCCGTTCGAACTTCGACATCAAGATCACCGACCGGACCACCCTTACGGTCAATTCCGCCGGCCAGTTCGGCGAGACCACGGGTCCCGGCAACGGCGCGGACGCCTATGACCTGTCCGGCCGTTACAAGATCATCATGCAGTACATCTACGACTGCAACCCGTTCATCAGCCCAGGCATCGTGGACGGCCACCTGATCAGCGGCTTCGCCGGCATCGCCGGCTCCGCCCAGAACCCCCTGGCCACGAAGACCAACAGCAACATCGGCTTCCAGAACGCCGTGTACAACCTCCTGATGAGCGGCACGGCCACCGTCTACAACAGCCTCCTGGACAACACCCTGAAGCTGAACCACAAGATGGACTACCTCCTGAAGAACCTCTCCTCGCACGTGACGGTCTCCTATCAGGACAACTACAACCGCTATGTGCGGTACACCCCGTCCCTCCCGGCCTACAGCATCCAGCGCAACGCGGAGAACCCGCTCGTGTACGATTTCTTCGGCGGTTCGATGGGCGGCGGCTCCTTCAGCTCCTACGGCTATTCCAACTGGAACAAGTTCTATGTGGACGCCGGCTTCGACTGGAACGGCTCCTTCGGGGACCACAACGTGTCGGCACTCCTCCTGGGCAAGGCTTCCAAGTACACGATGCCGTCTGACTCCTACCACGTGCCTTCCGGCATCATGGGTTTCGTCGGCCGTCTCACCTACAACTACGCCGACCGCTACATGGCGGAGGTGAACGTGGGTTACAACGGCACCGAGCAGTTTGCGGAAGGCCATCGGTTCGGCCTCTTCCCGGCCGTGTCCGTGGGCTGGGTCCCGACCCTGGAGCCCTGGTATCCCAAGAACGACTTCCTCAGTTTCCTGAAGCTCCGCGCCTCCTACGGCGAGGTCGGTAACGACCAGCTGGGCGCCAACCGCCGGTTCTACTACCTGCCCAACACCTGGAACCTCAACCAGGGCGGCTACTGGCTCGGCAACGGCGACGGTTCCGCGCCGAACACCTACTTCGAAGGCGCCACCGAGGGCAGCCTGGGCAATCCGGACATCACCTGGGAGCGCGCCCGCAAGTTCGACGCCGGCGTGGAGTCCAAGTTCTTCCGCAACCGGCTCTCCATCGACTATGACTGGTTCTACGAGAAGCGCAACAACATCCTCACCACCCTGGGCATCATCCCGGCCATTTACGGCGTGAGCCAGAGCGAGGTCCCGCCGGCCAACGTGGGCGTCACGATGAACAAGGGTTACGAGGTGGTCGTGAACTGGACGGACAAGATCGGGGAACTGATCTATACCCTGGGCGCCGACCTGAGCTACTCCCGCAACAAGATCATCTACATGGCCGAGGCGAACAACCCGTACGAGTGGATGAACAAGACCGGCCATATGATCGGCCAGCGCTTCGGTCTCCAGAGCGACGGCCTGTTCAACACGCAGGCCGAGCTGGACGCCCGTCCCGAGAACACCTACACCGGCAACAAGGCCACCCTGGGCGACGTCCGCTACAAGGACCTGGACGGCGACGGCAAGATCAACCAGAACGACGTAGGCCCCATCGGTTTCCCGCGGTACGCGATGTACCACTATAACTTCAAGATCCAGCTGGGCTACAAGGGCTTCGACCTGAAACTGCTCTTCACGGGCAGCAAGGACGGCTCCTACTACCTGCCCAGCGGCTACACCATCCCGTTCTACAAGAACGCGGGCAACGCCTGGAAGTGGCAGTATGACGGCCGCTGGACCGAGGCGAAGTACCTCGCGGGCGAGGAGATCACCTATCCCCGCGCGGTCTACTCCGGCGACACCTCCCACAACAACTTCCTGACCAGCGACTACTGGATGGTCTCCTCCGACCACTTCAAGCTCAAGAACGTGGAGCTCGGCTACACGTTCGACCTGGGCAAGGGCGGCCGTGACGTCATCCTGCAGGGTGTGCGCGTGTATGTCAATGCGAACAACATCTACACCTTCCCGAACAAGCTGAGCCGTTACGGCATCGACCCCGAGACCACGGACGGCAGCACCTATGTCTATCCGCTCACCCGGATCATCATGGCCGGTATCAGCTTCCGTTTCTAAACCTTGCGCGATATGAAAAAGATTGTCAACATACTCTTGACGACGGCGCTTCTCGCCGTCACCTCGTGCAGCCTGTTCCTTGAGAAGCCGGACACCACGGGTACCGTGGACCAGGAGGCGGTGTTCTCCACGACGAAGAACGCCCGCGCCGCCCTGATGTCCTGCTACCGCAATGTCCTCCGCCACGGCTGGCCGGGCGGCATGGGCATCGGCCACTCCACATACGGCGCCATCTCCGGCGAGGTGGGCCGCGGCTACAACTGGCACGGCAGCTACCACATCACCCAGCAGGGTCTGACCGTGAACGGCACGGACGGCTCCGACGCGGGCGCCGAGAACTACGGCAACAACTGGCGCTTCATCCGCCAGTGCTATATCCTGATCGAGAACGTGGACAACGTCGCGGACATGTCCGAGGCCGACAAGGCGGTGTTCAAGGCCGAAGCGACGGCCCTCATCGCCTACCGCTATATGGGCATGTTCTACCGCTACGGCGGCGTGCCCATCGTGGAGAAGTCTTTCGCGTCCACCGACGACCTGAGCGCCCCGCGCGCCTCGCTGACGGAAATGGTCGAATTCATCACCCGTCTGTGCGACGAGGCGGCGGCCGTCCTGCCGGCGAAGTGGGATGCCGCGAACACCGGCCGCATGACCAAGGGCGCCGTCCTCGCCATCAAGGCCCGGACGCTGCAGTTCGCCGCCCGTCCGCTGTTCAACAGCGCGACGCCTTACCTGGACAACGGCGAGCATAACGACGTCATCTGCTTCGGCAACGTGGACAAGGAGCGCTGGAAGGCGGCCATCGACGCCAACGAGGCCGTCCTCAGCTGGGCCGCCGCGAACGGCGTGGCCCTCCTGAACTCCGGCGGCGCCGGCGTGGGCCAGCCCAATCCGAACGCCTTCGACGACTACGGCAAGGCCACCTCGGTTCCCGCCAATGCGGAGCTGATCCTCGCCTACAAGTTCGACGACACCGGCGGCTGGGATCCGCTCGTGAACTTCATCAACTGCTCCCGCTACCAGGGCAACAACCGCTACGACACCGACTGCAGCGGCGTCCTGACGAATCATCTGGAGAAGTACTGGGCGGCCGACGGCTCCGAGATCTCCTGGCCGAAGGTCGGGGACGCGATGCCCCGGGCCGGTTCCGACTGGGTGGCCAATGTCGCCAAGATCGAGCCGCGCGCCAAGGCCGACATCAAGTTCGGCGGCCACGACTCGGCGAACAACCCCGGCGACTACAACTGGCAGAACGCCGGCTGGAACCGCGGCGGCTATGCGGCCGACAAGGGCAAGGGCGACGTGTTCCCCAACGCCATCGACAGCGACAAGGGCTGCGGCGAGCGCACCAAGTTCTTCTACCACGCGGGCGGCCGTCTCTGGTTTGAACCGCCGCTCTTCCGCCTGGCCGAGACCTACCTCTACCTGGCGGAGGCCTACAACGAGTACGGCAACAGCGCCAAGGCCCTGGAGAACCTGAACAAGGTCCACAACCGCGCCGGCCTCCCGGCCATTACCGAGACCGACCAGGCCAAGCTCCGCGCCCTCATCCAGCGCGAGTTCGCCGTGGAGTTCTTCCAGGAGAACCACCGCTACTACGACGCGAAGCACTGGAAGCTCGCCGACATCGCAGACGGCGTCTGCGGCGGCAAGATGCGCATGCTCCAGTTCAACATCAAGAACGACGACAGTGTGGTCTGGCCGTACGCGGCGAGCAATGTCGAGACTTACTGGGATGCCGTCGCCTACAACTCCTACTGGAGCGACGCGATGTACCTGGAACCGTTCCCGCAGACCGAAATCAACAAGGGAACCATCACGCAGAACCCCGGTTATTGATTTAAAGGACGATTGCTATGAAACGTAAGATTGCAAGATATTCCGCGCTCCTTTGCGCCTTCCTCGCGGCCGTGACCCTCTCGGCCCAGGAGTACGGCACGGGCGCCATTTCCACCGCTTCCGGCGACCGGCTTTACAAGACCGAGGACGCCAACCTGTCGAACACCTTCGCCGGGGCCTTCTCCGGAATGGCCGTGATGCAGGGGAGCGGCGAGCTGGGCAACAACACCGCCAAGTGGCTGGTCCGCGGCATGGGAACCTACGGTGTAGGCTCCTGGTCCACCGCCAAGATCTTCGTGGACGGTTTCGAGGTGAACAAGGAGTACATGTCCGCCATCACCCCGGCCGAAATCGAGAAGGTGGAGGTCCTCAAGGACGCCGCCGCCCTCGCGCTCTACGGCGAGCGGGGCGCCAACGGGGTCATCCGGATCACGACCCGGCGCGGCCGGGAAGGCCGTCCGACCGTGACCGCCCGCGTGCGGTCCGGCCTCCAGACGCCCACTTTCCTGAACAAGCCGCTCGGCTCCTACGAATTCGCCTCCCTGTACAACCAGGCCGTGTCCAACGACAACGGTATGGTGTGGACGCCCGCCTATACGCCGGAGCAGTTGAATGCGTACAAGGACGGCACCGGTGTGAATGTCGACTGGTACGACACGGCGCTCCAGCGCTTCGGGATGTTCCGGGACGCCGACCTCATCCTGAACGGCGGATCCAAGGACGCCCGCTACAACATCAATCTGGATTACCTGGGCAGTGAAGGCATCCTGGGCACTCGGAACACCGACCAGACGAAGAACCTGGGATACAACCGGTTCAACGTCCGCGCGAACCTGGACTTCAACGTCCTGAAGATCTTCGAGGTCCGCTTCGACATGGGCGGCCGCATCGAGATGCTGCACCGCCCGAACTACGCGGTCTCCAGCCTGTTCGGCAACCTCCGGAAGTATCCGTCCAACGTCTACGACATCTTCGACGACGCGATGAAGGAGCACCTCAGCGGTACGGCCGTGTTCCCGAACAACCCGTACGGTTCCGTCCACGAGCTGGGCTGGTATTCCTACAAGGGCCGCAGCCTGCAGACGAACCTCGCCATCCGGGAGCGCCTGGACATGATCGCCAAGGGCCTGTACCTGGAGGAGGCGGTGTCGCTGTACAGCTACACCCTCAGCACCTACTCCAAGACGAAGGACTACGCCCGCTGGCATAACGGCGTCAACACCACCACCAACCAGACCACGACCATCACCGCGAGCGGCTACGGCTCCGGCGGCATGCAGGACTGGAAGCAGGGCCGGGTGACGCTGGGCTACGACAAGGAGACCGGGCCGCACTACTTCAACGCGGCCGTGAACGGCTACGTGTCGGCCTACAAGGGCGACGGCTACTTCTCCTACAAGTACAATACGCTGAATCTCAACGGCTACCTGAAGTACGACTACGACCATCGGTACATCCTGGAGGCTGCGTTCTCCGAGTTCGGAAACGACGCTTTCGCGCCGGGCCACCGCTGGGCCTTCTATCCGACGGGTTCCGCCGCGTGGGTGATTTCCAACGAGGAATTCCTGAAGGGAACCGCCGTGAGCCTCCTGAAGCTCCGCGCTTCCGCCGGCCTCTCCGGTTTCTCGGATTCCGGCGCGACCTCGGTCCTCGCCGATTACTCCTCCAACGGCCGCTACCTGTTCAAGGACTACTACACCTACAGCTACATCGGTTCGTTCTATACCGGCGCTTCCAGCCCGTCCTGGCAGAGCACGCTCGTGCCGATGTTCGTCCCGAACGAGAACGCCCGCGCCGAGAAGAGCCTGAAGTTCAACGTGGGCCTGGACGCCCGCCTCGGCGGCTTCTCGCTCACCGCGGACGCCTTCCTGGACAAGCGGTCCGACATCCTCACCCTGGACAACTCCCTGATGGGCTACTACGGCAAGCAGTACAGCTTCTCCAACATCGGGAAGATGACCAACAAGGGCTTCGAGGTCGATATGGCCTACGAGGGCGGGAACGGCGACTTCGGCTACCGGATCAACGGTTCCGTGGCGTATGCCCACAATACGGTCGATTACATGGCTGAGGTCGCGACGGCCAACGCTTTCAGCGCCGCGACGGGCCGTCCCTACGGCACGTACATCGGCCTGGTGGCCGACGGTTTCTACGGGGTCGACGATTTCGACGACGCCGGGAACCTCCGCGACGGCCTGGCGCTGCCGGCCTTCGGCGCCGTGCAGCCCGGTGACGTGAAGTACCTTGACCTGGACAAGAACGGAGTCGTGGACCAGAACGACGTCACCAAGATCGGCCGCAGCTGGGTGCCCGAGTGGAGCTTCGCCTTCGGCGGACGCCTCGCCTGGAAGGGCTTCGACCTCGAGTGCCTGTTCCAGGGCCTCGCCGGCGTGAGCGCGAACCTCCTGGACAACTGGGACCAGACGGTCGCCTTCGTGGACAACGGCAACGCCTACGCCATCGCCAAGGGCGCCTGGGCCTACTATCCTACGGAGGGCATCGACAACCGCGCGAACGCTACCTACCCGCGCCTGACCACCCAGGGCAACTCCAACAACTACCGGACGAGCTCCCTGTGGATCAAGGACGCCTCCTTCCTGAAACTGCGGAACCTGGAGCTGGGCTACACCTTCCAGTCCAAGGATGCGGACAACGACCGCGTCAAGGCGCTCCGCTGCTTCGTGAACGGCCAGAACCTGTTCACCTTCAGCCCTCTCCTCAAGGAATGGGGCCGCGACCCGGAGAACCTCTCCGGCGGCTATCCTACCCTGAAATCGGTGAATGCCGGTATTTCCATCACCTTCTAAAGCGCACCTGAGATGAAAACAAGATACATTTTCCTGACCATCCTGGCGGCAACCCTCACCTTTTCCTGCGACAAGTTCCTGGACACCAGCCTGGACCTGAACGCCAGCGGCGAGACCGTGGAGACCAACCGCGGCACCATCTGGAGCTTCGCGAACGCGTTCTATTCCCCGATCATCTACGGGTACTCGGTCATCGACGGCAACCTGTTCGCCGCCGCCTCCGACGAGGCGCAGCAGACGGCCGCGTCCTCCAACGCCCTGTATTTCAACAAGGGGATGCTCAACGAGAGCCTGAACCCGCTGTGGACCTACTACAACAATTGCTACGAGGGCATCCGGGCGGCCAATTTCTTCCTGGACTATGTGGCGGACGGCAAGGGCATCGCCCTGCTGGAGAAGAACCGGAACCTCATCACCGACGCGGCGAGCTACGCCCGTGACGTCCGTTCCCTGAACTTCTATATCGCCGAGGCCCATGTGGCCCGCGCCTACTACTATGCCGAGCTGATCAAGATGTACGGCGGCGTTCCGATCGTGGAGAAGACCCAGCAGCAGAGCGGCGGCGCCTTCGTGGAGCGTTCCTCCTACGAGGCCTGCGTCGAGTACATCGTCAGTGAGATCGACAACTGGAAGGACCAGCTCGCCCTGAACTGGAACGACGACAACACCCGCGAGGGCCGCTTCACCCTGGGCGCCGCCCTGGCCATCAAGGCCCGCGTCCTGCTGTACGCCGCCTCCCCGCTGCACAATCCCGCCGGGGACCGCGCCAAGTGGGTCCGCGCCGCCGAGGCCGCGAAGGACATCCTCGTGAACCCGGACCTCGGCTACGCGCTGGCCGGCGATTACGGCAGCTACTTCCAGGGAAGCAACTCGCTTTCCAGCAAGGAGACCATCTATGTGGTGCGCCGCGCGGCGAACAACACGATGGAGACGAACAACTACCCGATCGCCACTTCCGGCGGCAAGAGCGGCGTGTGCCCGACCCAGAATCTGGTTTCCGCCTATGAGTGGATCGGCACGCCCGACCCGGAGAATCCCTATGCGAACCGCGATCCGCGCCTCGCCGCGTCCATCGTCACGAACGGGAGCACCTGGAACGGCCGCGTGATCGCCCAGGCCGCTGGCGAGACCGACGACCAGGCCCGCGCCAACGCCAGCCGGACCGGCTATTACCTCAAGAAGTTCCTCACCGACGGGCTGAACCTCACCCAGGGTCAGACCGCCCAGCACAACTGGGTCGCCTACCGCTTCGCGGAGGTCCTCCTGAACTACGCCGAGGCCGTGAACGAGGCCTGGGGTCCGTCCATGGTGCCCGCCGGTTACCCGATCAGCGCCGCCCAGGCCCTGCAGGCCGTCCGTGACCGCGCCAGCGTGAGCCTCCCGGCCGTGGACGCCGCGACCGTCGATTCCTTCCGGGCCGCTGTCAAGCACGAGCGCCAGGTGGAACTCGCCTTCGAGGATCACCGCTACTGGGATCTCCTCCGCTGGAAGGACGCGATGACCGTCCTGAACAGCCCGGTGCAGGGCGTGAAGATTTCCCGCTCCGGCAGCGCCTACACCTACAAGGTGGTGGACGTGGCGGACCGCACCTTCGGCGCTCGCAACTATTACCTCCCGCTGATGCATTCCGAGATCGTGAACGCCGGCGGCACCCTGCAGCAGAATCCCGGCTATTGATATGAAACGCTTGCTGTCCTTCATCCTGGCGGTGACCACCGCCGCGGCCGCCGGAGCCCAGGTGCTCTCGGTGGAGGGTCCCCGGACCCGCGTCCCGCAGTATGGGCGGGCCGACTTCAGCATTGTCCTGCAAGGTACGTGGAACAATCCGTACTTGCAGGAGGAGGTGACCCTGGACATGGTCCTGACGGCTCCCTCCGGTAAGACGCTCACCCTTCCGTGTTTCTTCGTGGAAGGAAAGAGCGGCGCGGAGAGCCGCTGGGCGGCCCGTTTCACGCCGCAGGAGCAAGGGCGGTACAGCTACGTATTCCGCTATGCCGAGCACGGCCGTCCCGTCTCGGAGTCCCCGCAGGGGGGCTTCGAGGCCGGGAAGCCGGCCGGCCACGGCATCCTGCACGCACGGGACTACTGGACCCTCGCGTTCGACGACGGCACCCCGTTCCGGGGCGTTGCGGAGAACATCTGCTGGGAGTCCCGGGACAGCGATGACAGCAAGTTCTTCAGCGACCTGCACGAGCAGGCGGACCGGTATAACTACGACGTGATGCTGCCGCAGTTCGCGGGCGCGGGCGGCAATTTCTGCCGCCTGTGGATGTGCTCCTGGAACTTCCCGATCGACCGGCACGACCGGTTCAACAACCGCCGCTACCAGCCTTCGGACGAATATTTCAATCCCAGCGCCGTGGCCCGCCTGGACCATACGGTCGAGTTGGGGGAGAAACTGGGCGTGTACTTCATGCTGTGCATGGGCCCCGGCGACGCCCGGACGGACCATTCCTTCTTCGTCTCGCCCGAGGCGAAGGCGCGCCATCGCAACTACCTCCGCTACATCGTGGCCCGCTGGGGCTACAGCCCGGCCATCGGCCTGTGGGAGTTCTTCAACGAGATCGACAACATCCAGTTCCGCGACCAGCGGAATCCGATTCCGGCCGCGGACATCGTGGCCTGGCACGCGGAGATGGCTTCCTATCTGAAGTCCATCGACCCGTTCGGCCATCTCGTGACGACCTCCATTTCGCACCGCGACCTGGAAGGACTGAACGATGTGAAGGACATGGACATCAACCAGAAGCACATCTACCGCGCCACCTCCTCCATGCCGGAAACCATCAACCGGTACGAGAAGGCGCACGGGAAGCCCTATGTGATTGGCGAGTTCAGCTATGAGTGGGACTGGTCCAAGAACTTCGACGATTTCGGCGAGGATATGGACCTGGACTTCAAGCGCGGCCTCTGGTACGGCCTCTTCTCGCCGACGCCGATCACCCCGATGAGCTGGTGGTGGGAGTATTTCGAGAACCGCGGGATGGTTCCGTATTTCCGGAACGTGCGGTATGTCAATGACCGGATGCTCAAGGAAGGGAAGGGCGCTTTTGAAGTGGTTCCCGTGAAGGCCGGAGGTGCCGACGCTTATGCCGTCCGTTGCGGCAAGAAGGTGTATGTCTATGCCTACAATGGCACCGACAAGCCGGTGAACGAGGTCTCCGTGCCCATGGAAGGCCGCCGCAAGGTCGTTCCTTTCGACTTTGGAAAGGCCGTCTTCCGGGGCGGTAAGAAGATCAGGGCCCGTGACGGCCAACTGGTTATTCCGACGGAGCTGGCCCCCCGCTGCGAAATCCTCTTTGAAATCAAATAGCAAAAATGAGAAAACTCATTCTCATATCCCTCGGCCTTCTCGCCGCGCTGACCGCCTTCGGTCAGCGGACGCTGCGCCAGTGGGTGACGACGGCGGACGGGGCCTCCCTTTACGCCCCGGGCGCCGACGCCGTCTTTTCGGACGCGCGGAGCGACCGCTCCGTCCCCATCATCGTGGATGAGCGCCAGTCCTTCCAGGAGATGCTGGGCTTCGGCTTCTCCCTGACCGGCGGCAGCGCGGAACTCCTGATGAAGATGGACGCCTCCGCCCGCACCCGGATCCTGACCGAACTCTTCGGCCAGGACCCCGGCCAGCTGGACATCAGCGTGGTGCGGCTCACCGTGGGCGCCTCCGACATGAACAGCTTCGTCTTCTCCTACGACGACATGCCGGAAGGGAAGACGGACTGGGACCTGAAGCATTTCTCCCTGTCCCAGGACCTCAAGGACGTCGTCCCCGTGATGCAGGAGATCCTGTCCATCCACCCCGACATCTGGGTGATGGCCTCGCCCTGGTCGGCACCCGCCTGGATGAAGGAGGAGTATGACGTCCGCGGCCCCAAGCTCCGCCGCGACTGCTATGACGTGTACGCCCGCTATCTGGCGAAATACATCGTGGAGATGGGGAAGAAGGGCATCCGCATCGACGCCCTCACCATCCAGAACGAGCCCTTGAATTCCCGCAACACGCCGTCGATGCCCTGGAGCCCGGAGGACCAGAAGGTCTTCATCCGGGACTACCTGGGCCCGCAGTTCGACAGGCAGGGAATCGCGACGGACATCCTCCTGTTCGACCACAACTGCGACCGGCCGGATTATCCGCTCGCCATCCTTGAGGACCCGAAAGCGGCCTCCTACGCTTCGGGAAGCGCCTTCCATCACTATATGGGCGACCTGTCGGCGATGACGCAGATGCACGATTTCCGGCCTGACAAGGACATCTATTTCACCGAGCAGATGGTCGTGGACCGCAGCGGCGGTCCTGTGACCCGCCAGATCGCGCCTTCCGCCAAGCGGAT
Organism: uncultured Bacteroidales bacterium; assembly: GCA_900316955.1. Classification (GTDB taxonomy): domain Bacteria; phylum Bacteroidota; class Bacteroidia; order Bacteroidales; family UBA932; genus Cryptobacteroides. The sequence continues at coordinate 114,781 of ONEX01000003.1, read as the reverse complement.
GCTGGTGGACATCCCGCGCAACTGGAGCCGGGACGTCATCCTGTGGAACCTCGCCGCCGACCCGGAGGCGAATCCCCACACCGGGAACGGCGGCTGCCCGTTCTGCTTCGGCGCCATCACACTGGACGGCAATACCGTCACGCGCAACCTGGCCTATTACGTGGTGGCCCACGCTTCCGCGGCCGTACCCGCCGGATCCCTGCGGATCCATTCCACGGCCGCGGACGACCCCGCCGGCTTCCTCTTCGAGGACGAGCAGGCGCCGGGCGTGATGCGCTTCATGCGCTATGACAAGGCAGGCGTTCTCCCGAACGTCGCCTACCGCACGCCGGACGGCCGCGTCGTCCTCATCGTGACCAATACTTCATCCTCCGCCCAGCGGGTGAAGATCCAATACCATGGGCAATTCGCCGACGTTTCGCTCCCTGCGGGCGCGGTCGGCACTTATACGTGGACCTTATGAGAAAGATGTTGACTGCCATCGCCCTTTTCGTGGCCATGGTCCTGCAGGCGCAGACTTTCTCCACCTCCGGGTGGTGGAAGCCCGCGGAGCCGCCTTTCTCGCCGGTGGTCGGGGCCGACGGAATGATCACGTTCCGCCTCAAGGCCCCGAAGGCCCGGGTGGTCAGGCTGGCCTTCGGCGAGGGAAAAGTCCTCGTCCAGGAGATGAAACAGCGCCCCGACGGGGTCTGGGAGGCCACCATCGGCCCGGTCGCCCCGGGCGAGTATGAATACAAGTTCGAGGTGGACGGCTTGAAGGTGCTCGATTACGGGAATCCTTCCGTCAAGGCCGGCACCGAGATTTACTGCAATACGGTGGATGTTCCCGGCGACCGCATCGACACACGGGACCTGACCGGCAGCGAGGTGGACGTCATCAGCTACCGTAGTTCCGCCCTGGGAACCTATCGGCGCGTGTGCGTCTATGTCCCCGCCGTCTATTTCGAGCAGCCGAAACGCAAGTTTCCGGTGCTGTACCTGCGGCACGGCGGCGGCGACCACGAGCGGAGCTGGTGGGAGAGCGCCCATGCCGACGCGATCCTGGACCACGCCCTGGCGGCCGGCGCCGAACCGATGCTGGTCGTGATGACGAACGGCCTCACGGACGGCTCCTGGGCCGGCGGCAGTACGCCGGAAGGAATGGCCTTGCTGGAGCAGGAACTGCTCAGCGACGTCATCCCGCTGGTGGAGAAACGCTACCGGGTGCGCAAGGACCGGCTGTCCCGCGCCATCGCGGGTTTGTCGATGGGCGGCGGGCAGGCCTTCGTGATGGGCCTCCGGAACCTGGACAAGTTCGCCTGGGTCGGAGAATTCAGTGCCGGCCTGCTCAGTGACACGGAACTGGACCTCGGACCGTATGGCGTGCCGATGGACGCTTCCGCCATCAACGGCTCCCTCCGCCTCCTCTGGGTTTCCTGCGGAACGGAGGACGAGCGCTGGGAGGGCCATCAGGCCTTCTCCGCGAAACTGGATTCGCTGGGCATCCGGCACGTCTTCGATTCCGCCCCTTACGCCCACCAGTGGCAGTTCTGGCGGGAACAGCTCTACGCCTTTGCGTCACGCATTTTCAAGAAATAAAGATTAAATTTTCACGATATGAAAAAAGCATTGATTCTTCTGGTTCCCGCGCTGGCGCTCCTGGCGTCCTGCGGCGATGCAATCGAGATTCCCGATGTTTCCGGGTCCGGCAACGTTCCGGTCATCGATCCGGATGTCCCGCTTTCCGGCGACGTCGTCTTCACGGGCACGATCGAGGACCTTCCGGACGGCTCCCAGGCCGTCTGGGCGCAGGGAGAGTCCATTCTCCTTTCTGACGGCGCCTCCGTCCAGACCCTGACCAACCGGGCCACAGCCGGCCAGGTGGCCGAGTTCCCGGGCAAGGTGACGGAGGGCAAGACCGCCTTCGTCGCCGTGTATCCCGCGGCGGACGGCGTGTCCATCGACGGAACGACTGTCTCCTTCGAAATCCCGACCGCCCAGACCGCGGCCGGCCCCGCCTACAAGGTGGCCAAGGCTTCCGGCACCCAGCTGTACTTCCGCAGCCTGGTGTCCGTGGTCAATTTCTCCGTCGGGTATGAAGGCGTGACCAAGGTCCGGTTCCAGACCGCCGGCGGCAACATCGCCGGTGCCGTGACGGCGGATTACGCGGGGGAGACCCCGGCCGTTTCCGCCACGGCGGACTTCGTGGAGGTGATCGGCGCGTTCCAGCCCGGTGAGACCTACACGTTCTCCGCGCTTCCCGGCACTTACGAAGGCATCACCATTGTCGCCTATTCCGGCGACAAGGCGACGGCCCACGTCAGCGTCGGGGAGGTCGACCTGAAGAAAGGCCTCTCCGTGGACCTGTCCGCCCTGCAGCAGGACATTCCGACCTACCGCATCACCAATATGTGGGTCTGCGGCGGTACCGGTCCGGAGTACGGCGGCGCCGGGGTCATCGACATCCTCACCAAGACGAATTATTGGAACACCGAGGACGGCCGCGGCATCACGGCGCTCAAGGACAACTACTACCAGCTCCGTCCGGACGGCACGTTCGTGAACTACGCCGGCGAGGACGGCCGCAACTGGTGGTTCGTCTATTCCGGCAGCGTGAATCCCGCCAACGGAAAGGACCTCGACCTGCGTAAGTTTTACGACGTCCTGCCGCTTTCCGAGGGCCGGTATGCCCTCGACGGGAACACCGTGACCTTCACGAAGGCCGATGGCAGCACGACGCAGGCCTTGTTCGTGGGCCCCGGCACCTATGAGGTTCCGGGCTCGGGCGGCAAGTCCGTGACCATCACGCGGCAGGCCCTGGCCTTCACCATCACGGGCGGCAAGGACGACTGGACCAACATCTACAAGGACTACGACAAGATCGCGGCCCGTCCGCGCGCCCTGTTCATCGAGCTGGAAGCGATGCCCGACGGCTTCATCGTCCCCGAGGCTTCCCGCACCACGGACGCCGACTTCGAGTACGTGGAACCGGGCAGCACCTTCGACTGGGCCAGCCTGCCGGGCAGCTGGAATGTCTTCGGCGGCAATTCCTCCCCGTACGGCATCTTCGTCCTGGGCGGTTCCGGCGACGACCCGGCCTTCGTGAGCCCGATCGACAAGAGCTGGGACTGGGACGACACCATCTGGAAGGAGTCCGACAACGGCTTCGTGATCGCTGTCACTTCCATGGAAGGCACGACCGTCAAGGGTACCACCAACTGGTGGGCCGGCGCCGACGGCGCTTTCTGGAACTATACCTGGAAGGGTACCGGCGAGGACCTGTCCCGGTTCTACAACATGATCCCGAAGGGCAAGCACGAGTTCACCCTGGACATGAAGACGATGACGGTCACCTACGACAACGGCCGCGTCGCGAAGTTCCTCATTCCGGGCGTCCACTCGTTCGCCTATGGCAAGACCTTCGAAGTCCGCGACAACTGCTTCGCCCTGGCCTTCCACCTGATGGATCCGATCCCCGCCACCTCGCAGCGCTGGACCGATGTGGACCGCTTCGTGAACGCGCCGCTGGAGTATGTGATCATGTTCGAGAAACAGTAAGTCTATGATGGATTTCAAGCAAAGGCTGGCGTGGCTCGAGGAGAGCCACGCCGTCCTCCTTTCCCGGAAGAACGAGCCCATCGAGGGCAATGGCGTGTATGAGCGCTACAAGTATCCCATCCTGACGGGGGAGCACGCCCCGCTTTTCTGGCGGTACGACCTGGACGAGAAGACGAACCCGTACCTGATGGAACGCTTCGGCATCCATGCCGTGATGAACAGCGGCGCCATCAAGTGGAACGGGAAGTATGTCCTGGTATGCCGGGTCGAAGGCGCCGACCGGAAGAGCTTCTTCGCCGTGGCGGAGAGCCCGAACGGCGTGGACAACTTCCGTTTCTGGGACCGTCCGATTACGATGCCTGAGTGGGGGGAACCTGCGACCAACGTGTACGATATGCGCTTGACGGCGCACGAGGACGGCTGGATCTACGGCATCTTCTGTGTGGAGCGGAAGGACCCGGCGGCCGCCCCCGGCGACTTGTCGTCGGCCGTCGCGGCCGCGGGCATCGCCCGGACGAAGGATCTCGTGAACTGGGAGCGGCTGCCGGACCTGGTGAGCTCGACCCAGCAGCGGAACGTGGTGCTCCATCCGGAGTTCGTGAAGGGGAAATATGCCTTGTACACCCGTCCGCAGGACGGTTTCATCGATGCCGGCAACGGCGGCGGCATCGGCGGCGCGCTGGTGGATTCGATGGAGCACGCGGTCATCACGGACAACGAGCGGATTCTCAATTTCCGCCACTACCACACCATCAAGGAAGTCAAGAACGGGGAAGGCCCGGCGCCCATCAAGACGCCGCAGGGCTGGCTGCACCTGGCGCACGGCGTGCGCGGCTGCGCCAGCGGCCTCCGCTACGTGCTGTATATGTATATGACGGCGCTGGACGAGCCGACGAAGGTCATCGCGGAGCCGGCTGGCTTCTTCATGGCGCCGGAGGGTGGCGAATACATCGGTGACGTGATGAACGTGCTGTTCTCCAACGGCTGGATCTGCGACGAGGACGGCAAGGTGTTCATCTATTACGCCTCTTCCGACACCCGGATGCACGTGGCCACCTCGACGGTGGACCGTCTGGTGGACTATTGCCTCCATACGGCCCCGGACGGCCTCCGGACCGGCCTTTCCGTGGAAACCCTGAATCGCCTGATCGACAAGAACCTGAATAGAAAGTAAGCATGAAAAAGCCCCTTGCTCTCCTGGCGCTGCTGCTGGCGGCGGCCTGCGGAAGGAACGAAGGAACCAAGACGCTGGGCATCGGCGTCTATCCCGGTGACCCCGCCGAGAACTTTTCGCCCACGCTCCAGAAGGGCGACGGATACCGGAACATCGCGCTGCTGCGCGCCGCCCGGCATTCCTCCAGCGCGGACTATAACCAGACGGCGCAGCTCCTCACGGACGGCCTGTATGCCGACGGACCTGCCACCTGGGTGGAAGTCTTCCGCGGCGGGGAACTCGTGCCCGGTTTCGAGGGCGGCTTCCTGACCGACCAGAACCATGCCGGCATCAACTGCGCCGGCCCCGAGGTGGATTTGGAACTCGTCTTCCACGGCTTCTTGCCCGTCGCCGACCGGATTCTCGTCGCTACGGGCGGGGACCGGAACCAGAAGATGGTCCTGACCGTGGAAGGGAAGGCGGAAGACGGCACGTGGAAGCCGGTGGGTACCGCTCGTGTCCGGCCGGCGGAGAACAAGATGTTCATCCATCCTTGCGAGTTTTCCGTGCCTGTCAATGGCGCTTTCAGCGCGTATAAACTGCATTTCGAGGGCGCTCCTGACCGCTTCCAAGTGAACGAAGTGCTCTTTTTCAAGGACGATGCGCTCGTGGACGTGCTTACGAACGCCCGTTTCGTCAGCACCTGGAAAAGCGCCGGCGCGAAGGAAGAATGGGTTTCCATCGACTTGGGCGAGCCTTCCACTTTCGACAAGATGTGCTTTGCCTGGATAAACGGTCCTAAGAAAGCGACGGTCCAGGCTTCCCAGGACGGGAAAGCGTGGAAGGATGTCGCCTCCTTCGAGGGGGCGGAATCCGAAATCAAGTTCTCCCAGGCGAAGGGCCGCTACGTCCGTCTGTGCCTGAACGGCACGGAGAACGGGCAGCCGTTCGAACTGAGCGAGTGGGAAGTGTACGGCCAGGGCGGCACGCAGGCGGTGCCGAAGCCGGCGCCCGTCCGCGAAGGCGCGCGCCAGCTGCTTTCCGGCGGTGCCTGGAAGCTGCAGCGCGCCCCGCAGGCGCCCTTCTCCGGCGAGGAAATCTCGACGGAAGGCTTCGACGACAAGGGCTGGCTGGTCGCCACCGTTCCGGGAACGGTCCTCGCAACCTACGTGGACAACGGGGCCGTGGCCCATCCCAACTTCGCGGACAACCAGCTGTTCATTTCCGACTCCTACTTCCGCAGCGACTTCTGGTACCGGGATGTGTTCCAGGCCCATCCGGACACGCCCCGCCAGTTCCTGCATTTCGAGGGCGTCAACTACCAGGCGGTCGTGTTCCTGAACGGCCGGTTCCTGGGCATCGTGGACGGCGCTTTCCGGGCCGCGGACTTCGACGTGACCGGCATCCTGCAGGACGGGGACAACGTCCTGGCCGTGCAGGTGGTCCACAATCCTTCCTACGGGACGGTCAAGGAGCAGACGGCTTATACGCCGCAGTCCAACGGCGGCGTCCTGGGCGGCGACAACCCCACGATGCACGCCACCATCGGCTGGGACTGGATCCCGACCGTCCGTGGGCGTGACATCGGCCTCTATGACGATATCTGGCTTGCCTACACGGGTCCTGTCACCGTGGAGGATCCGTTCGTGCGGACGGAACTTCCGCTGCCGGACACCACGAAGGCCACCCTCTTTGCGCAGGCGGTCCTGGTGAACCATGCCGACAAGCCGGTCTCCGGCACGCTGGAATGGAAGTTCGGCGACCTGGCGGTTTCCGAATCCGTGGACCTGCAGGCCGGCGAGAAGCGGGATGTCGTCTTCGACCCGCAGACCTTGCAGAACCCCCGCCTGTGGTGGCCCAAGGGCTACGGCGAGCAGAACCTGTATCCCGTGTCCTTCCGCTTCACGGCGGACGGCGTGGTATCCGATGCCAAGGAATTCCAGTCCGGTGTGCGCCAGATGGACTTCTCGATGGATTCCTACATTCCGCTCCGGGGCTTCACGAACTCCTTCGAGAGCCGGAACGAGCGGCAGCGCCTGAGCCTGTTCGTGAACGGCCGCCGCTTCATCGGCTTCGGCGGCAACTGGGGCTTCCCGGAGCACCTGCTGAACTACCGCGCCCGCGAGTTCGACGCGGCCGTGAAGTACCATGCCGACATGAACTTCACCATGATCCGCAACTGGGTGGGCATGACCGGCCAGCGCGCTTTCTATGAGGCCTGCGACCGGTATGGCGTGATGGTCTGGCAGGACTTCTGGCTCGCGAACCCCTGGGACGGTCCCGACCCGGTCGATCCGGACCGCTTCAACGCGGTCGCCGAGGAGTATGTCCGCCGGATCCGCAACCATCCTTCCATCGGCTTGTACGTGGGCCGGAACGAGGGGTATCCGCCGGAGGTGATCGACTCCTTCCTGAAGGAGATGATCGTCCGGGAGCATCCGGGGATGTGCTACATCCCGCATTCCGCGACGGACGGCGTGAGCGGCGGCGGCCCTTACAACGCCTTGAAGCCGGCGCAGTACTTCCGCGTCCGCGGCCGGGACAAGTTCCACAGCGAGATGGGCATGCCGGCCGTAATGAACTACGAGAACCTGGTGCGGGCGATGGGCGAGGATGCCCTCGAGCCCGTGAACACGATCGCCCATCCGAATGCGATGTACGGCCTGCATGACTACACGCTGGGCCGCCTGGCCAATAGCGCCCAGCAGGCGGAGAGCTTCAACGAGCTCGTGGCCACTGCCTTCGGGGAGCCGGCCGACGCGAAGAAATTCGCGGAACTGGCCCAATGGATCAACTACGACGGCTACCGGGCGATGTTCGAGTCCCGCGGGCAGTACCGCCGCGGCCTGCTGCTGTGGATGAGCCATCCGGCCTGGCCGTCGATGGTATGGCAGACCTACGACTACTATTTCGAACCCATCGGCGCGTATTTCGGCTGCAAGAAGGCCTGCGAGCCGCTGCACATCCAGCTGAACCAGCTCACCCGCGAAGTGGAGGTGGTGAATTACCACGCCGGCGACCGGACGGGCCTGACGGCCAAGGTCTTGGTGCTGGACATGAACGGAAAGGCCCTGGACGGGTTCACCGGGCAACTGGACCTCCCGGAGGACAGCACGGCCGTCGTCGGCAAGCTGCCGGTCCCGGAGGACGTGACTCCGGTCTATTACGTGAAGCTGGAACTCTCCGATGCGGCTGGCAAACCCCTGTCGACCAACTTCTATGTCCAGGGTAAGGAGGAAGGCAATCTCCAGGCCCTGAACGGCCTTGGAAAGGCTTCCGTGAAGGCTTCCTTCTCCGGAAAGGGTCCTTGGAAGGTCAAGCTGACCAACAACGGGGACGTCCCCGCGCTGATGCTGCGGCTGAAGCTGGTCTCCAAGTCCACGGGCGAGATGGTCCTGCCGGTCCTCTACACCGACAACTACTTCTCGCTGATGCCGGGGGAGACCCGGGAGATCGGCATCGAAGCCGCCCCGGAAGACCTGTGCGGCAAGGCCGGCCTGGAAGTGACCGGTTTTAACCTTTAGGATCGGGGGAGAAGGAACGAGCGCTCCCGCCTTATGCCAGCGCCTCTGCCAATTTGTCAGCAGGGGCGCTTTTGGCACAATGTTCGATGAAAGTCCAGTGCCGCCCGCGGTGGGCGGCGTAAAAAGGATATTTAAATCGAACAATATCATGGGTAAAATTATCGGCATCGACCTTGGAACCACGAACTCGTGCGTGGCCGTGATGGAAGGCAACCAGCCTACCGTCATCATCAACAACGAGGGACAGCGCACCACCCCGTCCGTCGTCGCTTTCACCGACGGCGGCGAGCGCAAGATCGGCAACCCGGCCAAGCGCCAGGCGATCACCAATCCGAACAACACCATCTTCTCCATCAAGCGGTTCATGGGCGAACCCTACGATGTGGTGACGAAGGAAATCGAGCGGATGCCCTACAAGGTGGTCCGCGGCGAGAACAACACCACCCGCGTGGATATCAACGGCAAGCTCTACACGCCGCAGGAGATCTCCGCGATGATCCTCCAGAAGATGAAGAAGACCGCGGAGGAATACCTCCGCCAGGATGTCACCGAGGCGGTCATCACCGTTCCGGCCTACTTCTCCGACTCCCAGCGCCAGGCCACCAAGGAGGCCGGCCGCATTGCGGGTCTCGACGTGAAGCGTATCATCAACGAGCCGACGGCCGCGGCCCTGGCTTATGGCCTTGACAAGAAGGACAAGGACATGAAAGTGGCGGTCTACGACCTCGGCGGCGGTACTTTCGATATCTCCATCCTCCAGCTCGGCGGCGGCGTCTTCGAGGTGCTCTCCACCAACGGCGACACCCACCTGGGCGGCGACGACTTCGACCAGGTCATCATCGACTGGCTTGCCGGCGAGTTCGCCGCGGAGAACGGCGGCATCGACCTGAAGAAGGACCCGATGGCCCTCCAGCGTCTGAAGGAAGCCGCGGAGAAGGCGAAGATCGAACTCTCCAGCCAGACTTCCACGGAGATCAACCTCCCGTACATCATGCCGGTGGACGGCATCCCCAAGCACCTGGTGAAGACCCTCACCCGCGCGAAGTTCGAGCAGCTCTCCGACAACCTGTTCCAGCGCTCCATCGAGCCGTGCCGCAAGGCCCTGGCCGATGCGCACCTGAGCCCGTCGGACATTGACGAGGTCCTCCTCGTGGGCGGTTCCACCCGTATCCCTTACGTGCAGGAGCTCGTGAAGAACTTCTTCGGCAAGGAGCCCAACAAGAGCGTGAACCCGGACGAGGTCGTCGCGATCGGCGCCTCCATCCAGGGCGGTATCCTCACCGGCGAACTTCATGACCAGAACATCCTCCTGCTGGATGTCACCCCGCTTTCCCTGGGTATCGAGACCCTCGGCGGCGTGATGACCAAGCTCATCGACGCGAACACCACGATCCCGGCCCGCAAGGCCCAGATCTTCTCCACGGCTGCCGACAACCAGCCTTCCGTCGAGATCCGCGTCCTGCAGGGCGAGCGTCCGATGGCCCGCGACAACAAGCAGATCGGTGTCTTCCACCTGGACGGCATCGCTCCGGCCCCGCGCGGCATCCCGCAGATCGAGGTCGCCTTCGACATCGACGCGAACGGCATCCTGAACGTCTCCGCGACCGACAAGGCCACGGGCAAGGAGCAGCACATCCGCATCGAGGCTTCCTCCGGCCTGTCCGACGCCGAAATCCAGCGCATGCGGGATGAGGCGAAGGCCAACGAGGCCGCCGACAAGGCCGAGAAGGAGCGCGTGGACAAGATCAACAACGCTGACGCCCTCACCTTTCAGGCCGAGAAGTTCCTGAAGGAGAACGGCGACAAGATCCCCGCCGACATCAAGGGCGAGGTCGAGAGCAACTGCAACCTCCTGAAGGACGCGGTTAAGAGCCAGAACATGGCCGACATCGAGCGCTACTCCGACGCGCTGAACAAGGCCTTCGAGAAGATGTACCAGGCCAGCGCCGGCGCCCAGCAGCAGCAAGGCGGTCCGCAGGGCCCGTTCCAGGGCGGCCCGCAGGGTGGTCCTTTCGGCGGCGGCAATCCGGGTGGTCCGTTCGGCGGCCAGCCGGGTGGCGGCAACCCGGGCGGCGACCAGGGTCCGGACGAGCAGTAAAATATTGGCCGCTCTGACTAGAGCGGCCAATATTTTTGTTACCCCCGCCGCTACGCGGCTGCCCCTTAGGGGCGGATTGGGGGAAGACCCCCAAACCCCCTCCCGATAATTAAGTGTTGCATTGAATGAATTAATTATTTATTTTTGTTCATTCAACTGAAATCAAGTAACAGGAATCATTCATATGAAACGGATTATCACCCTTATCTCCGTGGCCCTCGTGGCCGCTTCTTTCTCCGCCTTCGCGCAGAACAACGAGGTCCTTGAGCAGGCCCGTCAGCAGGTCCAGGAAAAGCAGGGCGTGCTGGATGACGCCGAACGCGCCCATCGGCAGCAGCAGCAGGAAAGCCGCCGCAACATCAACGCCGCGGAGCGGCAGATCGACGCCGGCAAGGCCAATGTCGAGCAGAGCAAGAAGCGCATCCAGGCGATGAAGGAGGACATCAAGGCCCGCGAGGCCGAGATCAAGATCAAGAAGCAGGCCCTGAAGCTCGAGAAGGAATCCCTCAAGCTGGACGGGAAGCTGGATGCGGCCGACAAGGCCCAGCTCAAGCTCGCCGAGAATGAGATCAAGGGGCTGGAGCGCAGCCTCAAGGATGCCAAGCAGCTTCAAAAAGAGGAAGAAAGCCGGATGAAGGCTTCCCAGAAGGCCATCAGCTCGGCCAAGAAGCAGATTCGCGAGTCCAAGAAGGCCGAGAAAGCGACTCGGCAGGATGTTCGCGATGCCAAGAAAGACGTGAAGGCCTCCCAGAAGGAGCTGAAGAACGCCACGCAGGTCGAGCAGAACCTCCAGGAGGTCCGCGAAGCCGTCGGGGAGGCTGAAAACAAGACGGCTGAAACATCTGAAGCCGTCGAGCGTACGGAGTAAAGGAGTATTCCTGCACCGGTTTTCCGGCCGCAAGTCTGCCCGAAGGAGTGGACGTGCGGCCGGATTGTTTATTTGTTCATCGGGAAAATCTTGGGGGTGGTCGACTTTTTTCGCGTCTTCATCCGGAAGGGCGGAACTGAGCGACCGTTTTTATGCTACATTTGCGAAGATGCTGACCGATGAACCGATACTGCTCCAACGCATTTCGGAAGGTGACCAGAACGCCTTCCGGGAGCTCTTCGGCTATTATTATCCCAAGGTCAGATGCTTCCTCGCGGGTTTCATCGAAAATGAGGATGATGTGAAAGACCTCTCACAGAACATTTTCGTCAAGATCTGGCTGATGCGCAGCGTCCTGTGTGACATCCGCTCCTTTGGACCCTACCTTTACCGGATGTGCCGGAATGCCGCTATCGATTATGGGAGACGCCATCAAGTCAAGATTCCGCTGACCGACCGGTATGAGGAGGAGACCGCTCCGCTGGACGAGGATTACTTCGCCCGGGAAATGAGTTGGCAGTACTCCCGTCAGGTGGAGAAGATGCCCGAGAAACGGCGCCAGGTCTTCCTGATGTCCCGGGTGGAAGGCCGCTCGAATGCCGAAATTGCCCAGCTCTTGGGCATTACCAAGAAAACGGTGGAGAACCACCTGAACGCCGCACTTCGCGAGCTCCGGAAACTTACTTCTTGCCTGTCGCTCTTCCTGTAGGAGCGATTTTTATTATTCGGCTTGGGTGTGACCGGTCATTCCGGCGTCTATACAGTGTATACTAACCGCAATAGTGTATGCTGACCACAGATAAATTCCCCGGCTGGGACCGCGTGGACGGTTCCTCCGTTTCCGAGACTGAGATAGAAGAGGCCTTTCAGGCCGTGATGGACCATGCCCTCCGGTTGGAGGCCGCTTCATTGTCCCTGCGTCGCCGTCGGAAGGCACGTTGGCTAGCGGCGCTGGTCGGAGTCGCGGCGGCCTTGTTCCTATTCGCCGTTCCCTATTCCGCTTACAGGTATGTCCAGACCCAACAGCCAGAACCCGTCCTTGCTGCCCTCCAGGAATATACGACGGCGCAGGGAGAAGTCCGGGAGGTCCTTCTTCCGGACGGCTCGAAGGTCGTCCTCAATGCGGAATCCGTCCTGATCTGCCCCGACCGTTTCGGGGCGGAGCGCAGCGTGTACCTCAGCGGTGAGGCCATCTTCGACGTGACGGCCAGCGAGACGGAGCCGTTCCTGGTCCGGACATCCGATATGACGGTCCGTGTCCACGGCACCCGCTTCAACGTCAAGGCCTATTTCGACGACCCGCAGGTTACCGCGACCCTGAACCGGGGTTCCATCGCGGTCTGGCCGAACCAGTCCCCGGAGCGGCGGGTCGAACTGCAGCCGGAGCAGTTTTTCGCGTTTGACCGGGCCACGGGCTCCGTCATCCGGGGGAAGGTGAACTCCGCCGAGGCAATGTCCTGGGAAGGGGGAAACCTGTGTTTTCGCTCGGAATCCATTTATGAGATCATCCGCGTGATCCAACGTCGCTACGGGGTTCACGTCTATCTGACAACATCCCGGTATGACCGGGAGAAAATCACAGCCCGTTTCGTGCACGGTGAGACTGTGGACGAACTGCTGGACGCTATCTGCTCGGTTATCCCCGGTATGAAATACGAGCGGACTGATGAGGGAATCCGCATCCGCTGACCTTGACAGACCCTTGCATTAACCTATTCTAACAAAATTAACATGAAACAAGCTACCATTCTTCTGTGTATGCTGGTAGGCCTGCTGTCCCCGGCCGCATTGTCTGCGCAGGACGAGCCGGTCATCACGTTCCCCCGGGAAAGGATGATCCTCTCCGAAGCGCTGGCCGTCGTGGAACAGCAGAGCGGCTATTCCATCGCATACAATGAGAGCCTGCTGGATGTCAGGAAGACGGTCCGGACCCCCAGCGGCAGGAAGCTCTCCCAGGCGTTGCTCCTCCTGCTGGATGGGACGGGCTGCGAAGCCCGGATCAAGGACAAGATGATCCTGATCGTGCGGAAGGAAGCGGCTGTGAAGGCCGTGACCTACTCGGGCGTCGTCCGGGACAAGGACGGCCCTGTCATCGGAGCCGTCATCCAGGTCGAGGGAACCCCGACTGCGGCGACCAGCGGCCTTGGCGGAACCTTTTCCGTCGTCGCTGAGAAGGGCGATGTCCTGGTCGTGAATATGCTGGGATACAAGGATGTACGGTTTCCCCTCGGCGCCCGGACGGAAGGGCTTGTAATCACCCTTTCAGATGATATCACCCTGTTGGAGGAATCCGTCGTCGTGGGTTATGGATCCATGCAGCGCCGTGACATCACGTCGGCCATCGCCACCTATCGGCCGGCCGAGGAAGGGGAACGCCAGGTCATCAGCCCGGAAGCGATGCTGCAGGGCCGGGTCCCCGGCGTCAACGTGACGGCCGCTTCCGGTACTCCGGGCGGCAAGAGCCGCGTGAGCATCCGCGGTATCGGCTCCTTGACGGCGGGAAACGAGCCGCTGTACGTGATTGACGGCATTCCTATGAGCAATACCTCCGGGGACACCGGCGCCTGGGGCGGCGAGTCCCTCACCGGTCTGTCGGACATCAATCCGTCCGACATCGAGTCCGTCCAGGTCCTCAAGGATGCAGCCTCCGCCGCCATTTACGGGTCCCGCGGAACGAACGGCGTCATCATCATCACGACAAAGAAAGGGGCCAAGGGTGCGCCGAAGCTTTCCGCCGACGCTTCTTTCGGCCTGAGCTATCTGCCCAACCTGTCCAAGCTAAAGGTGGCGGATGCCGACCTGTACCTGGAGGTGCAGAACGAAGCCATTGACAATTACAACCAGCAGACAGGAAGTTCCATTCCCCGCCTGGAAAACCCATATCCCGGCAAGCCGCAGTTCAGTTGGCTGGACATGGTGTTCCGTGTCGCCAAGAGCTGGAACGCCTCCGTCTCCGTGTCGGGCGGCTCCGAGAACAGCAATTATTATGTCTCCGCCAACGCCCGGCAGAACGAGGGCGTGGGCATCGGCAGCCTGTATGAGAAGTATTCCTTGAAGGCCAATGTGAATTCCGACGTGCGCTCCTGGCTTTCCGTCGGCGCGACGGTCAATTTCAGCTATACCAACGCCAACCGCGTCCCGGACGGCAGCATCGGCACGTCGATGTTGACCCACGGCCTGGAGCACCGGCCTTGGGACACTCCCTTCAAGCCGGACGGTTCCTACACCATCATCAACGCGGAGCTGCTCCACTACAACCTGGTGCAGGCCATCAATGAGCAGAACGTGTACAACAAGAGCTACCGGATGTACGGTACGGCCTTCCTGCGCCTGAACTTCACCAAAGACCTGCACTTCAAGACCAGCTTCGGCGGTGACTTTATGGCGGCGGAGGACCATGTCCAGTATTCCGCGCAACATATGTACGGCAATTCCGTAGGCGTGCTCATCGACTCCCGGAAAAACTTCACGTCCATCGTGGTGGACAACATCCTGGACTACAAGCACGCCTTCGGCGGTCTGACCGTGGATGCGATGTTGGGCCAATCCTTCCAGTTGGACAACAACTCTACGGCCTACCAGAAGGGCCAGGGTTTTCCGTCCAAGTCCTTCGACGTGAACTCGGTCGCGGCTGAATTCACCGACGTGACCAGCGGCCTGTCCACCTGGGGCCTTCAGTCCTTCATGTTCCGGACGACCCTGAACTGGAAGAACCGTTATCTGGTCACGGTCAATGCCCGCGCAGACGGCTCGTCGAAATTCGCGCCGGAGCACCGGTACGGCTTCTTCCCTTCGGTTTCTCTGGGCTGGAACCTCTCGGAGGAGCCCTTCTGGACATGGGACCGCACGAATGCGAAGATTCGCGCCAGCTATGGCGCCACAGGCAACCAGGGCGGCATCGGCAGCTACGCATACCAGTCTCTGGCAAACGGCGGTTACAACTATATGAACCAGAACGGCTTGGCCGTGATGACCCAGGGCAACCCGGACCTCGAATGGGAGAAGGCTGACCAGTATGACGTGGGTACCGACCTCTCCTTCTTCGACGGAGCGCTCACATTCACGGCTGACGCCTTCTTGAAGGATACCCGCAACCTGCTCTATTCCAAGCCGGTGGCGGCCACGACGGGCTTTACCAACTATACCTGTAACATCGGATCGATGCGGAACCGGGGTCTCGAGTTTGCGGTGGGCGGCAACCTGGGCAAGCACGATTTCCACTGGAAGGGCGACTTCAACATCTCCTTCGTACGGAACCGGCTCACGTCCCTCATCGGCGATGATGAGATCCTGCGGACCGATGACTACCACGCCCTGAAAGTGGGGGAGGAAGTCGGCAGTTTCTATATGATCAAGATGACGGGCATCTACCAGAACGACGAGGAGGTCCCGACCTATCTGTATGAAAACTACGGCGTCCGCGCCGGCGACTGTATCTACGAGGATGTGGGCGGTCCGGCCGGGGAGCCGGACGGGGATATCAGTTCCGCCTATGACAGCCAGTTCGTTGGTTCGCCGAACCCGAAGTTCACGGGCGGCTTGAACAATTCATTCACGTACAAGGGCTTCGATTTCAACGTGTTCTTCACTTTCTCCTACGGCGCCAAGCTGTACGAGTACTGGACAGGCGGCCTGCGGCTCGGAAACGGCAACTGGCCCGCGCAAGAGTCGGAGGCCCTGGCCCGTTGGACCGGCCCTGGCACGACGAACACCACGCCTCGTGCCATCTATGGCTATACCTGGAACTCCACGATGTTCAAGAACACGCGTTTCCTGCACGACGCCTCCTATCTGCGTCTGCGGAATGTCTCTCTGGGCTACACGCTTCCGAAAACGCTTACGCGCCGGATTGGCGTGGACATGCTCCGCGTCTATGTCCAGGGTGACAACGTCTTGCTGATGAGCCCGTTCCGCTTCCTCGACCCGGAAGTGAACACTTCCTTGAACGCGACCAAGATGGGCCTGGACTGCATGTGGATCCCCCAGCCGCGTTCCTTCTCCTTCGGTATCAACCTCAAATTCTGAACGAGATGAAAAAGATTATCCTGTATGCAGCGGCCGCCCTTGCGCTGGTCTCCTGTGACAAATATCTGAACCAGTATCCCCATAACGCCGTCGCCAGCGACAACCTGACGGAGGATGACGCGGAGATGCTGATGACGGGTGTATACAACATCGCCCAGTACAAGCCGACGTTCAACGGCTGGGCCCTGTTCGACATCATCGGCGGGGACCTGATCCGTCCGGGCGCCACTTCCACCAATACGCCCGCCCTTGTGGTCCAGGGCGCAATCGGCCCGGATTTCTCCATCGTGGGCGGCCCCTGGAACGGCTTCTATGCCGGCATGTACCAGATCAACAACTTCATCCAGTCTGTGGAGAAGCTCCCGGATTCCGTGAAGAAGGACGAGATGCTGGGCGTCGGCCACTTCTTCCGCGGCCTGTACTACTACAACATCGTCGCCCGCTGGCGGGACGTCCCCATCGTGGACCATATCATCTCCGAGGACATCGCACAGACGCCCGAGGCGCAGGCCTGGGAGTTCGTCGCCTCCGAGTTCCAGCTCGCGATGAAGATGGCTCCGGACTTCAAGACGAAGAATTATGTGTCAAAGGATGCGGCGAAGGCGCTGCTCGCACGGACCTACCTGGCGATGGGCCGAAAGGAAGAGGCGGCCGATCTCGCGGAGCAGCTTATCACCTGCGGCCGTTTCGCACTCGCCGACTTCTCGGACATCTTTCGGGGCAATGCCAACCGGGAGGAGATTTTCACCTTCTCCAATCTGCTGGAGGAGGGGAGCTACAACATCGGTTCGTATTACTACACCAAGGAGTCTCCGGTGGGCGGCAGCTACACGTTCTGCCCCACCCAGGAGGCGATGGATATGTTCGAGCACATTGACAAGCGCCGGACGGTGTCTGTGGACATCCAGGGCAGCAACAATGTCGTAAACAAGTACTGCAAGGGCGATGCGGGCCACGATCCGATCTACATTACCCGCCTGGCGGAGATGTACCTGATCAGTGCCGAAGGTAAGGGCCTGGCCCGGGGCATCGAACGGCTCAATGAGCTCCGCCGATTCCGCGGCCTCGGGGATGTGGCTCCCTCCACGGAGGACGCTTTCCTGGATGCGGTGCTGAAGGAGCGCCGCCTGGAACTGTTCGGAGAGGGCTTCCGCTGGTTCGACCTGGTGCGGACCGGCAAGTATGAGCAGATGGTGGGCGTGGACCACAAGTACACGGTGCTGCCAATCCCTTCCCGCGAACTCACGTTGAACAAACTGCTGAAGCAGCACCCGCTTTGGGTCGCTTCCGGCCAAGATGAATAGGAGGACAGCCTTATGAAGAAATATTTATTCGTACTGATGCTGGTGACCGCGGTCTGCGGGTGCAAGAAGCTTCCGACCGGACCGGAGGACATTCCGGATACCAGCTATGTCCCCAGGACTGAACTGGGCAAGCTGGTGGCGGAGGCCGCTTCCGTCGGCCACGTGTACAACGACACCACCTTCCTGATCGCCGCCGGCGTGGACGAGACGGACATCCACCTGCAGACCTCCCTGGCCAAGGTGGAGCACGTGTTCATCCTCCGGATCGACCTGACGACGCCCGGCCTGAAGATGAAGGTGGGGATGCCCTATGACCTGGATTCCTATGTCATCGGAAGCCGCCAAACCCCTTCCGATATGATCGAGTACGTGGACAAGCCCGGCCAGCGGGTCGTCGCGGTGGTGAACGCCGATTTCTGGGATACCTCCAACAATAAGGTCCGCGGCCCGATTCACCGGAACGGGCGAGTGCTCAAGGATACCTTTGTGTATTCGTCGACCTTGACGGACCAGGCCATCAGCTTCTTCGGACTGGACTTCGACGGGAAACCCGTCATCCGGGATACGGTCACCTACCGAACCCTGGCTCCCGACCTGCGCGATGTCACCGGAAGCGGTGTCATCGTCCTGCAGAACGGCGAGGTCCCGGGAGATTTCTCCGGCTATTCCACCAACCGCCATCCCCGCAATGTCGTGGGCTATTCCACCGACGGGAACACCGTCTTCTTTATGATTGTGGATGGCCGCCAGCCTCTCTGGTCCGACGGTATGCTGTACTGGGAGATGGGTGAGATTATGAAGAGCTTGGGCTGCAGCTGGGCCTCCAACCTGGACGGCGGCGGCAGCGCGCAGCTGGTGATCCGACATCCTTCGGCGAACATCTACCAGCTCCGAAACCGGGCTTCCGATGGGGCCCAACGTCCCGTGGTAAACACTTGGATGGTAACTGTCAATGAACCGTAGCTATGAAAAAGTCGCTTGCATATATCCTTCTGGCCGGGGCGGCCCTTCTGTCCGCCGCCTGCCAGCCCAAGGGGGAATCGGAGCCCGTAAAGCCGACACCCAAGGTCCTTTCCCTGCTTCCTAAGGCGGGCTATCCCGGTACGGAGGCCGTCATTTCCGGCTATGGTTTCGAAGATCCGGTGACGGTGTCCGTGGACGGGGTCGCGGCGACGGTCAAGTCTGTCACCATCGACCGCATCCATATCGTCATGCCCGATCATGAACTGGGTGAAGTGCCCGTTTCCGTGAAGACCGGCGACGTGCTCCTGGAGGGGTTGGGCTTCCGCTATGCTGAACCCGTCGAGGAAGAGAAGATGGCCATCTTCTCCTACAGTCCCAATTCGGGTATCGAAGGGGACCAGATCGCCATCAACGGCCGCCTGTTCTCCAACAAGAAAGAACGCAACAGCGTGACCATCAACGGCCTGACGGCGGAAATCGTCGCCGCCAACGATTCCCGGCTCCTGGTCATCCTCCCGGACAATCCGGAGGGACAGTATCCGTTCGTCGTGACGGTGGACGGGGAGACAGTGACCGGCCCGATGTTCACCTACAACAAGAAACCCGAGTTGGAGGTGTTCTCCGTAACGCCCAATTCCGGCTCTGCGGGCGACGTCGTCGTGTTGGCCGGCCAGTGTTTCAGCCCGGTTGCCGAGGAAAACACCGTCACCCTGAACGGTGCAAAGGCCGATGTGATCGGTGCGACTTCCACCGAACTGACCATCCGTATCCCGGAGAATCCGAAGGGCGCGTATCCGGTCGTAGTGACGGTCGGGGACAAGACCTTCGAAGGCCCGTCCTTCCTGTATGTGGCCAAGAAAAAGGTTTATACCGTGAAGACCCTCTCCGGTTCGGCCGGACGTGCCGCCGACGCCACGACGCTGGTGGACGGCGGTCCGGCGGAGGCGAAGTTCCGCCAGCCGCGCGGCGTCGGCTTCCTGCCGGACGGCCGCCTGCTCATCCTGGACAACGGCAACAACTGCGTCCGCTTCCTGGACCTGGGCAGCTGGAACGTCACGTCCAGCACCGCAACCAAGTCCATCTCGAACGCAGGTTGGCGCGGTTCCGTCCACGGAGACTGGTTCTACTATGCCAGCAAGGGCAACAACAAGATCATCCGCTACAACTACAAGACCGATGCGGCGGAGGTCGTAACCGCTTCCTTCACTGGCACATCCCCGATGGATGTCGCCTTCGATGCGGCCGGCAATGCCTACGTACTCGTGCGTGACGGCTCCAAAGCCATCTTCAAAGCCACCGGGGACGATTTCTCCACCCTGCAACCTTTCGTTACCTTCGATGACGGGCCGCTGGCCATGGAGTTCGATCCGGAAGGGAACCTCATCGTGACCACCAACGGCTGCCAGATCATCGGCGTCAAGCCTGACGGAGAGAAGTTCGTCATCGCCGGTATCCGCGCCGGAAAGGCCGACGACCCGGGCGAACCCGGCCAGCCGCTGACGGCCAAGTTCGGCTCCAACCTTTTCGCTCTGACCCTGGACAAGGAGGGCAACATCTACTTGGCAGACGATTCCTTCAAGGTTATCAAACTCATCGCCAGGGGCGAGAAGGGGTATGAGGATGCGGTGATCAGCACCGTCGCCGGCACTTCCGGTGCAAGCGGGAAGACGGACGGTGTGGGTTCCGAGGCCCGCTTCGGATCGCCAGGCGAACTCCGGATGGATCCCTCCGGCAACCGCCTGATCGTTACTGAGTACAACCATTTTACGATTCGTGAAATCCTGATTGACTAGTATGAAATTGACTAGTATGAAAAAGATATTCCATATCCTCGTCCCGCTGCTCCTGTTGACAGGGTGCCAGCAGGACACCTACGTGGCCCGCGTGACGGATGTCCGCCTGGTGTCCGTGGATCCCAAATACGGTTATCCGGGCGACCTGGTCACCGTCCTGGGCCGGAATTTCTCCGCCGAGCCGCTGGAAAACATCGTGACGGTGGGCGGCGAACGCGCCCGCGTGCTGGAGGCCTACAAGGACCGGCTGCTGATCATCCTTCCGGAACATGAGCCCGGCACCTATCCCATTGCGGTTGAATCGCCGGCCGGTTCGGCCGAAGGCCTTCCGTTCAACTATCTGAAAGTTCCTGACCACGAATATCTTGTGTCCACAATCGTGGGCCAGCAGGGTGTCCGCAAGTGCATAGACGGGGTCGGTACCGGGGCGGCGACCTATATGCCGACCGGCATCAACAAGGCGGCCGACGGGACGCTCTGGTTCACGGACCGTGGCGGCAACAAGATCCGCCATATCGCCCAGGACATGACGGTCACTTCCGAGGCTTCCGTCGACGAAGCTGGTGCCGCCGTCTGGCAGGGTGCCTTCGACACCGCCGGCAACTACTGGTACAACGATAAGGCGAAAGGCAAACTGTACCGTTTCAATCCTACGAACAAGAAAAACGAGGTCATGGCTACCGGGCTGAACAATCCGATGAACGTGGCGATCGACAAGGACGGCAACATCTATGTGCCGTGCCGCAATGCGAAGATCGTGTACAAGTTCAATCCGGTCACCCTGGACAAGACCGTGTTCGCGGAGATTCCCGACGAGGGACCGGCTTTCATCGGCTTCGACCCCAAGGGGAACCTGGTTGTCTCGGTCCAGCATGGGTACAAACTCATTTCCATCGCCGCGGACGGCACGCAGACCGTCATCATGGGCACCGGAGAGAAATCCGATACCCGCGAGGACGGGGATGGCGACCCCCTGAAGGCGACCATCCGTTCTTGTCAGGGATTCGATTTCGCACCCGACGGGACGCTGTATGTCGGCGACGCCGCCTACCACTGCGTCCGGAAACTGGTCCCTGACGGCAACGGGGACTATTCCAAGGGCACTGTGGAGACCATCCTCGGCGGAACCAAGGGCTATGCCGACGGCAAGGGGCTCAATGCGAAGTTCAACGAGGTGGACGGTATCCTGGTCTATGACGAGAGTACCCTGTACATCTGCGATGCGCAGAACTGTCTGATCCGAAAAGTCTCCATCCGATGAGAAAGTATCTGCTGCTGCCGGTCATCCTGTTGGCGGTGGCCTGCGCTCCGAAAGGTCCCCGGACTGCGTCCGGGGAGCCTTTCCGTCTCTTGTTCTGGAACATCCAGAATGGAATGTGGTCGGGACAGGTTGACCATTACGATGCCTTCGTCAAATGGGTCAAGGAACAGCACCCCGACGTGTGCGTCTGGTGCGAAGCCCGGTCCATCTATTATACCGGAACACGTGATAAACTTCCCCTGGAGGAGAAATACCTGGTGGAGCATTGGCCGGAACTGGCCGCCCGTTACGGCCATTCCTATGTCTATGTGGGCGGTATGCGGGACAATTATCCGCAGGTCATCACTTCCAGAACGCCCATCCATGGGATGGCGCAGATTATCGGAGCCGAGCCGGACAGCGTCGTCTCCCACGGCGCTCTCTGGGCACAGGTGGAGGCGGAAGGAAAGACGCTGAACTTCGTCGCGCTCCATACCTGGCCTCACCCGTATGCGTTCGGCGCAGAAGACGAGGCGGCCTCCAAGGCGGCCCACGGCGGAGACGCCTACCGCAAGATGGAAGTGGAATACGTCTGCAAGCATACCATCGGCTCCGCCCAGGAAGGGAATTGGTTGATGATGGGTGATTTCAATTCCCTCTCCCGGACCGATAACGCCTTGTACGGACTGCCGGCAGACGACCCCAAGTTCCAGGCCCAGGACTACATGCATGAGCATACGCCTTACTGGGACATCATCAAGCGCAAGAACCCGGAAGAGGTCATCGTGTCCACCATCGAGAACACCCGCTATGACTACGTGTTCTGCACGCCGGATCTCTATTCTTCCATCACGGACGCCCGCATCGTCCGTGACAGCTATACGGATCCGGTCCGGGATGACAAGGTCAAGGGCTTCTGCCATCCGTCGGACCATCTTCCGATCATCGTGGATTTCAATTTTTAACAGCATATGAACAAGAAGAGTTATTATCAAGTACCTGAGCTCAGGATTATCCCTGTCCATTTCGACGAAGGGTTCTGTACGTCCCCGCTTGCGGGAAATGGCCCGGAGGGGTTCATCATTGACGAGGAGGGCGAGTGGGAATGAAACGCGTTGTTTTCCTTTCTGTACTTTTTCTACTGGCTGCCTGTGCCCGGGAAAAGGAGATGGTCCCTGCTCCGGAAGGTCCTGTCCTATATGCAGCCTTTTCCACTGCGGATACCAGGACGGGCTTTGACGGAGATACCTATGTCTGGCGGACGGGGGACCGGATCCGCGTGGCTGCCGTTGACGGCAGCACGATCGATTACCGGTACGCGGGAGAAGATACGGCGGGTGAGGCGGCTTTTACACCGACCTCCCAGTCCACATCTTCCGTCCTGTTTGGAGAGGGCGGTTTCGCCATCTATCCTTCCCTGGCCGCCTCCAACTGTATGTTGGACGGCAACACATTGACACTGAATCTGAAGAATAACTATTCTTGGTCGGAAGGCAATGTGGAGGCGCCGATGATCGCCCGGGTGAGGGAAGGGGAAGTCCTTTCCTTCACGCATCTGGGCGGACTGTTGAAGGTGACCTTGTCGAACATTCCGGTTTCGGCCTGCAAGTTGATGGTGCGGACGCCGGGGTATGCCATCAACAAGCAAATGCCGGTTCAGGGATGGGAAGGCTATTTTGCGGAGGATAAACCCTATGTGCAGGCCTATGAGAGTGAAGATGGGCTGCTGGGCCAGACATTCCCGGCCGGAGCGGAAACGGAAAGGGTGTTCTACGTGCCTCTGCCTGTGGGCCCGGGCACCACGCACGCCTATCCCAAGGTGGTCATTTACCTGGTGGACGGTGACGGCAACACGATTTCCGGTTCCACCCGAACAGCGAGCGGGGTCGTCATCGAGCGGGGCCACATCAAACCTATGGCCGCCATCACCTATCCTGACCTCGATGCCCCATATACCGTTTCCACCCTCTTTGGCACCGGACCCCTCCAGAATGCGGTGGCCAAAAAAGTGGGCGGAGACAAGAGCACGGCCGTTTTCGGCGCCCTCCGTGGCATGGTATGGCTGGAGGCTGACAAGCGGGCGCTCCTCTTGGAGCAGAGCCAGACGCTCCGCATCTGGGACCTTGCCTCCGGTACGGTGTCCGATCCCATCACCTACGGCGACAGCAACCACGTCCCCTGGCTGGGAAATGAGCACGACGGAAAAGTCTGGTTTGCTGAAAAGGCCAAGGCCAAGGTGTATACTTACGATCCCGGGACGAACGCTGTTACCCAGATTGCCGCACAGAGTGACTGGGATGGCAAGAGTGTGATGGACATTTTATTCGATGACGACGGCAATGCTTATGTGGCTGTCCGTGATAGGAACACCATCTACAAATACGCCGGGGGCGATGTGACGGCGAGCCCTTCCCTCACAATCAACCTGGGCAAATGGCCGAATGCGATGGCTTTCGATGCCGATGGAAATCTCATCGTGGCCACCAACGGGTGCCAGCTTCTCAAAGTGAACCCTGTTACCGGCAGCTATTCTGCCATTGCCGGTATCCTGGATGCAAAAGCCTTTGACGACGGCACCGAAGGAAGTCCGCTGACCGCGAAATTCTCTGCCAACCTGGCCGACATCGCCATCGCCCCGAACGGGGATATCTATGTGGCGGACTGGTATCGGATCCGCAGGGTCCGGAAAGGTTCAGCCGGGTATGAGAACGCGGTGGTCTCCACCATCGCCGGCAGCTCTCAGGCTGCGAATATCAGCGCCATCAAGGACGGAACGGGCTCGTCTGCAACGTTCCGTCAGTTGGGAGGCCTTCTCTTGAACGGCAATGGAACCATTCTCTATATCACCGACCAGGGAACCGGCCAGATCCGCAAACTGTACCTGGGCGAGGACAACGGCCCCGTTGTCTCCAAACCGGTCCTCAGAGTGGGTACTTTCAACATCCGTTTCATCACGGACAAGGATACGGATGAACGCAGCTGGGATTTCCGGAAAACCGGCGTCGTCCAGCTGATAAAGGACTATGGTTTCGACATCATCGGTTTCCAGGAGAGCACGACCACGCAGCAGAACTATCTGAAGGCGCAGCTTCCCGGATACACGTTCTATTCCAGCCCGGAAGGAACCTGCATGGCCTGGAAGACCGACAAGTATGTCCTTCTGGATGAAGGATCGTTCTATCTTTCCCCGACTCCGGACATATGGAGTACACCCTATCCCGGATGGGTCTCGACGAATCCGGGCCGGGTACGGGTCTGTGTTTGGGTGCGTCTGGAGGACCGGGAGACGGGACGGAAGTTCTATCATTTCAACACCCATCTGGAAGTGACCAGCTCCGGGACGTCCATCTCCGAGGAGGAGGCGGTCACCATCCGGACCAAGTCCGCCGAACTGATCTGCAACCGGGCCGTTTCGCTGAATCCGTTCGGAGACCCGGTCATCCTGACCGGTGACATGAACAGCGCGACGACCGAGAGCGCCCATACGGAGTACTTCAAGGTGCAGTTTACGGACGCCTATTACCGTACGGCGGAGCTGGGGTTCAAGCACGATCCTGTCGCGACTTACAACGCATACAGCTATGAAGCGGATCAGCGGAGCAAGTGGTATCACCGCGTGGATTACGTCTATTACAAAGGCGCCCTGGATGCGACGTATTACCGGGTGATCGACGACAAGTATAATGGATACTTTGTTTCGGACCACTGGCCTGTGGTCGTCGACCTGGCCCTGGATTGAAAATCACATAAAACAGTAACCGATATGATGAAAGCAAAACAGTATGAGTAGCCCCTTGCGGAATGCATGGAACTGACGCACGAAGGCAACTTCTGTGCGACGACATTGACTACCGATTCCTCGCGGGGTTTGGAGTCATGGACGAACGATACGGAGGGAGAGTGGGATGATGAACAATAATTGGAAGCTTATGAAACAGACTGCATTATTCATGATGGCCGCCGTCACCATCCTTTTCGTTTCCTGCGGGAAAGAACCCCGGACGGCAGATGAGAACGCTTCGGAAGGGACCCGGACGCTGGTCGCCCGTTTCTCGGAAGCCGATACCAGGACCGCCTTCGTGGACGGTGTCTACATGTGGAAGAAGAATGACAATCTGGTCGTCCGTTCGAACAATGCCAACGGCTATTCCACTTTCAAATATACGGGTGACGATTCGGCCGGGGAAGTGGAATTTGAAAACGCTTCGGAGGACGTGCTCGTGTATGGCCAGAACTCGTTCGCCATCTATCCCGCCAAAATTTCCGGAACCGGCGCCAGCGCCTATCCCAAGGAGGAGGACGGATCGCTGAAAGTGGTCCTGAAGGATACGTATACGTGGTTTGAAGGCAATGTGGAAGCTCCGATGCTGGCCCAGGTCGAAGCAGGAGAACCGTTGGAGTTCAAGCATTTGGGCGGCGTGCTCAAGGTGACCTACAAGAATGTCCCTCCCAAGGCGGCCCGAATCGTGGTTACCGCCCCGGTCGTCGATGCCGCGGAACTGGCGGATGGCAAGGTCACTTACAAGATCACGTCCACGATGAACAAGACCATCGGCTGGGAGACTGCCCAAGGAGGCTTTGTCGCCGATGCACCGTACGTGCAGGCGTATTCTCACACCGGAACTTATAAGGTTACGGTGAATATCGCAAACGCGACGGCCGCCCAGCGTACTGCTGAAGGTGGGCTGGTTGCCTATATTCCGCTCCCGGTCGGTCCGATGGATGACCATTCCTATCCGAAACTGAACGTGAAGATGACTTTTGCCGACAACACGACCGTTCCCGGTACGGAGCGCAATGCCAGCAACATCGTCATCGAGCGTGCCCACATCAAGCCGATGCCGGCAATTACCCTGACTAGGTACAGTGCCGAAGTCGTCGCAGGGACGGATGGCTCCAACGGAACGGTTGAAGGGACTGGGACCGCGGCCAAATTCAATCAGGTCCGTGGCCTTTGCTGGCTTGACAACGACAATCTGCTGCTCACGGAATCGAATGGCAACAAGGTCCTCCGGAAGTTCAACAAGAATACGAAGGCCGTTTCCAATGCAGAGACCCTGGGAGGGAACGCTCCTTGGCAGGGACGGATGAAGGATGGCTTGTTCTATTTCATCGACAAGGGGAATGCGCAAATCAGGACTTGGAATCCTTCGACCAATACCGATGCGGTCGCGACTGTCACTTCATCTGTCGGAAACAGCCCGATGTGTGTGCGTTTCTGGGGGAATGATGCCTTTGTCGCCAGCCGGAATGATTCCAAGATCTATAAGTTCGCAGGTGGTGCGACCGGGACGAAGTCCGTGTTCTTCGATTTCTCGACGCTCGATCACGGGGAGGATACCAACTGGCCCATCGCGCTTGATTTTGACGGTGATGGGAATGTCATCGTTACAGTCGGATCGGCCAAGGGTTCGTCCACATCGGCCTTCAAGGTATATGTGATATCACAGGAAGGGATCGTCATCGCGTCCATCGGTGCGGGAACCAAGGCTGCCGATTATTCCAAACTGGTGGATGGCTCGCCCGCCAAGGCGACCTTCTCCGCCAATATGAATGGCCTGGTATTCGGCCCCGACGGCGCCATTTATATGCTTGATTCCTATGCAATCCGGCGGATTACGAAGGGCAGTTCCGGATGGTCGGATGCGACCGTCACGACGATTTTGGGCGGCGGATCGTCCTATACCACGGCGAGTGGTGCAATGGTGCAGATTACCAGTACGCCACAGGACATCATCTTCGATCCGCAGAACAGCAAGGTCTTCTATTTCTTCGACTGGAGATACACGCTCCGCAAAGTGACCATCGAATAAATGATGGTTGAAAGAATAAGCCTCAGAATAATCCTGACGGTGTCCTGCCTCCTGGGGGCGATAAGCCTCCAGGGGCAGGAATACCGTTATGTGGAGGCGACGGAACTGACCGTCACCGGGAAGGTGTTCCCGGATACGCCGAATCCCTATCACCGGATGGATACGGCACGTTATCACGGGTTTACGCCGGGGGAGGTCAATCTCCTGATGGAGGCGTCCGGCATCGCCATCGCGTTCCGGACGGACAGCCCGTCCATCCGGGTGCTGCCGAAGTATGTTCGTCCCTATTTCGGCGGTGGCACCACCGGATTTGCCGGCAGGGGGTTCGACCTGTACATCAAGAAGGACGGCAAGTGGCTCTGGGCCGCAGCCGGCCTGCAGAACGACAACAGCCTGGACAAGCCGGTCAATCTGATCCAGGATATGGACGGAACCATGAAGGAGTGTCTCCTGTATCTGCCCCTGCGGAGCGAGGTGGCTTCCATCCAGGTCGGCGTGGAGGAAGGCAGGATGTTGGAAGCGCTGGAACGGCCGTTCCGGCACCGGGTGGCCGTCTTCGGGTCCAGCTTCACCCAGGGAGCGTCCACGTCCAAGGCCGGGATGGCCTATGCGTCCATCCTGTCCCGCGAGACGGGCATCCAGTTCCTCAACCTGGGCGTGAGCGGCCGCTGCCGGCTGCAGGACTATTTCGCCGCCGCCCTGGCGGAAGCGCCGGAAGTGGATGCGTTCCTTTTTGACACGTTCTCCAATCCGTCACCGGAGGAGATCCGGCAGCGGCTATTTCCGTTCATCGAGGCCATCCAGGCCGCCCATCCGGGGAAGCCGCTGATCTTCCAACAGACGATCTACCGCGAAAGGCGGAACTTCAACACCGCCGCCGACAAGTATGAGCAGGAGCGCATGGAACTGGCGGCCCGGTTGATGAAGGAGGCCTGCCGGAAGTACAAGGACGTGTATTTCATCACGACGACCAACGCGACCTCTCCGGACCACTACACGTCCGTGGACGGTACGCATCCGGGTGACTATGGGTATACCCTGTGGGCCCGTTCCATCAAGAAACCTGTTTTGAGAATCCTGAAAAAGTACGGAATCCGATGAAAGGAAAATGCTGTCTGCTGGCTTTGCTGGCCGCCCTGCCGCTGGGTGCGCAGGAAATCACCGATGCTTGCCAGGAGCGGGCGGAGGCACTCGTGAGGGAAATGACCCTGGAAGAAAAGATCGCCTTCGTGGGCGGTTCCCGGGACGGTTTCCATCTGGGCCCAGTCCGGCGGCTGGGCATCCCGGAAATCCGGCTGGCGGACGGACCGCAGGGGGTCCGGAACGACACCCGGAGCACCCTGTATGCTTCCGGGGTGGCCGCGGCGGCGACCTGGAATCCCGCGCTGGTCAGGGAGATGGGCACCGCCCTGGGACAGGATGCCCGCGCTCGCGGGGTTCACGTCCTGCTGGGTCCCGGCGTGAACATCTGCCGGAGTCCGCTCTGCGGGAGGAACTTCGAGTATTTCGGGGAGGACCCGCTTCTTGCCGCCCGGACGGCCGCTGCCTACATCGAGGGCGTCCAGTCGCAGGGCGTGATGGCGACGGTAAAGCATTTCGCCCTGAACAACCAGGAGTATAACCGGCATCATACGAATTCCGTCGCGGACGAACGGACCATCAACGAAATCTATTTCCCGGCCTTCAAGGCGGCCGTCGAAGCCGGCGTCGGTTCCGTTATGACGAGCTACAACCTGGTCAACGGCGTTCATTCTGCGGAGAATCCCTACCTGATCGGGAAGACGCTCCGCGAAGACTGGCATTTCAAGGGGTTCACGATGTCGGACTGGACATCGACGTATTCACCTGTGCTGGTGATGCAGGACGGTGTGGACTTGGAGATGCCCCGCGGTTTCTGCATGAATGAAGAGACGCTGAAACCTCTGTTCGAGAAGGGAATCGTCACGGAGGCCGAGCTGGATGCGAAGGTGGTCCGGATCCTCCGGACGCTCATCG
The DNA here is from genome assembly GCA_900316955.1 of uncultured Bacteroidales bacterium. Taxonomy (GTDB): domain Bacteria; phylum Bacteroidota; class Bacteroidia; order Bacteroidales; family UBA932; genus Cryptobacteroides. The sequence goes on along the minus strand of ONEX01000003.1, from coordinate 85,468 downwards.
CCTTCGGGTTCCTGGACCGTCCCCAGCTGGACTCCAGCATTCCGGAGGATAACCCTTACTCCCGGGAGGTTGCGTATCGGACGGCCTGCGAAAGCGTCGTCCTGCTGAAGAATGACGGTGTACTTCCGCTACGGAAGAAGCAGAAAGTGCTCCTGACCGGTCCCCAGGCCGATGTAATCCCTTGTGGGGGCGGCAGTGGGGCGGTGAGTCCGCTCTATTCCGTCTCCCTGCAGGAGGCCCTCGCCGGCCGGCTTTCCGAGAAGTCTGATGTGGAGATTGTTGCCGTGGGCTTTGATAAGACGACGGAGAAGGAAGACCACGACCGTACTTTCACCCTTCCCGAGGGGCAGGACGACCTGATTGAGGCAGCGTTGCAAAGCGGCCGGAAAGTGATTGTCGTCGTGAACGCCGGCGGTGCAGCAGACGTCTCCCGTTGGATCGACCGGGTGGATGCCCTTCTCTGGGCCTGGTATCCGGGACAGGAAGGTGGAAAGGCGCTGGCGGAGATTCTCTACGGAAAGATATCCCCTTCGGGACGGCTTCCGGTCAGCTTCCCGCTGCATCTGGAAGACAATCCTTCTCAGCCCTACTATCTGCCGGCCGCACCGTTGACCAAGCGGGGACATACCGTCAGTCCTTCCGTGTATGGTGAGGGCGTTTTCGTGGGTTACCGGGGCTATGAGGGACTGTTTCCTTTCGGCTTCGGCCTGACCTATTCCGAGTTCCGGTACGGCCCCCTTACGGTGACTCCCTCCGGAGACGGATTCGATGTAACCCTGGGGCTTTCCAATACAGGGAAGGCCGATGCCGCTGAGACCGTCCAGCTGTATGTGGGAGAGGACCATCCGGCCGTTCCCCGGCCTGTCCGGGAACTCAAAGCCTATCGGAAAGTGTTCCTGCGGAAGGGCGCAACTATCGAAGTGACCCTCCACCTGTCAAGGGGCGATTTCGCCCATTATGAGACAGCAGAGCACGGCTGGGTGGTGACTCCGGGTACCTTCACCCTGGGGGTCGGCGCCTCTTCCGCCGACATCCGTTCACAAGCCTCCGTAGAGGTCCGTTGACCTAACGAAGTCCGTATTTCCTCAGAATCCGCAGCAGCGGCTTCTCGATGGAGCGCGACCAGCAGTAATACCCGTAATCATCGGGATGGATACCGTCCACCGACGATTCCTGCAAAGGGGTCGAGGCGGACGGTTTGATATAGTACACGTCCTTGTAGCGCTTCACCGCGATCTTCATCAGGCTGTCGGCCATGTGCTGCTTGGCGGCTTCGGTGGCCTCGACGGCCGTGTCGAAGTTCCGCCGCTCCCGGCGGATGGTTTGCTGGAAGATCAGGGGCTTGCCCGGATGGGCGGCCTGCAGGCGCTCGATGAAGGGGAAGAGGCGCTCCTCGATCATTTTCGCGTTGGGATTGGAGAAGGCGTCGAACACAAAGGCGTCGGCCTCGACATCCTCCAGGACGGCGGCGAAGTACGGCTGCATCTTGCAGTTGCCGCTGCAGCCCAGGGAAAGCATCTGGATGCCCGTGTGGCGGGTGAACTGGTCGGGGTAGGACATGCCGGCCCGGCTCGTGGAGATGCCGTGCGTGTAGCTGGACCCGAAGATGGCCACGCGGTGGCGGAAGGGCGATTCCATCGGGGCCAGCATCCGGCCTTCCTCCACGCCGATCTGGAGGGAAGTCAGTTCGCTGTAGATGGGCAGGTACAGGAGGCATTCCTTGACGCCCGGGGCCATGTTCTTGATGAGGTCCATGGGCGCCTGCGGGTTCCGGGGCGCGGGGCAGCAGGCGGCGGCCCAGAGCCATTCGCCGTCCTTCCGGATGTACAGGTCGAAGCCGTGGGAGGCCAGGCGCATCGTGTTGTTCGCCTGGTAGGAGAAGTCGCCCTCGGCCTTCACGGTGATGGAAGGGGAGTCGGTGCGGAACAGGACGGCGAGGCCCGCGGAACTGCGGACCTGCTGGTTCTCCGCCTTGGTGAAACCCTTGTACCGCACGGTGTCCACGCGGTGGTAGGGGTTGGGCGTGTCGATGATCTTGCCGATGAGGGTGAGGTCGGAGGCCTCGGTATACACTTGGGCGGACAGGGCGGCGCAAACGAGGGCCGCCAGGGTGGTGAGGACGAACTTTTTCATGGGTACAGCCGGTTCTTTCCACAAAAATACGCATAAAAATGATTATCTTTGACTGTTATTATGGAAAGATTCTAGGATCATGGGCATCAAGAGAAGAAACTTCCCGGTCAAGGGAATGGGATGCGCGGCTTGCGTCGCGCGTGTGGAGAATACCCTTAAAGCGTGTCCCGGTGTGAGCGGGGTCAGTGTTTCCCTCGCCTCGAACACCGCCCAGGTCGATTATGACCCGGGCCAGACGTCGCCCGCCGCCCTGCAGAAGGCGGTCCGGGACGCCGGCTACGACCTCCTCGTGGACGGCACCGACGACGAGGCGGACTCAGAAGCCGAGATAGCCCGACAAGACGCCTACAAGGCACTTCAGAAAGATACGATCCTCGCGTGCGTGCTGGCCGCGCTCGTGATGCTGCTCGGCATGGGGTTCAAGGACTTCCCGGGCAAGGGATTCGTCCTGTGGGCCCTGGCGACGCCGGTCGTCTTCTGGTGCGGCCGCCGCTTCTTCAAGGCCGGCTTCAGCGCCGTCCGTCACGGCAGCGCGAACATGGACACGCTCGTGGCGCTTTCGGTGTCCATCTCCTACCTTTTCAGCGTCTTCAACCTCCTGTTCCCGCAAGTCTGGACCTCGCAGGGACTGGAGGCCCACCTGTACTTCGAATCGGCGACGATGATCGTCGCCTTCATCCTCATCGGCCGCCTGCTGGAAGAGCGGGCGAAGCACAGCACCACCGCCGCCATCCGGAAGCTGATGGGCCTGCAGGCGAAGGAAACGACCGCCCGGCCCGGCGAAACGCTCCTGGTGAAGCCCGGCGAGCGCCTTTCCGTGGACGGCGTGGTGACGGAGGGCTCCTCCTATGTCGATGAGAGCATGCTTACCGGCGAGCCGGTTCCCGCGCTCAAGCAGGCCGGGGCCCGGGTCTATGCCGGCACCATCAACCAGCATGGCGCCCTGACGGTCCGGGTGGAGAAAGTGGGCGGGGACACCCTCCTGTCCGGCATCATCCGGATGGTGCGGGACGCGCAGGGCTCCAAGGCCCCGATCCAGAAGGCCGTGGACCGGATCGCGGCCGTCTTCGTGCCCGTGATCATCGGCATATCCGTCCTGACGCTCGTCATCTGGCTGATCTGCGGGGAAGTGACCCTGGGCCTGCTGGCCATGGTGACGGTGCTCGTGATCGCCTGCCCGTGCGCGCTGGGCCTTGCGACGCCTACGGCCATCATCGCCGGCATCGGCAACGGTGCCTCCAAGGGCATCCTCATCAAGGACGCCGAGAGCCTGCAGGTGGCCCGGAAGGTCAATGCCATGGTCATGGACAAGACCGGCACCCTGACGGAAGGGAAGCCTTCCGTGGTGGAATCGGTCTGGGATCCGGCCATCACGACCGAGGACGACCCCGCGGAGCTCAATCTCCGCGACGTCCTGTACTCGCTCGAGCATCGGTCGGACCATCCGCTGGCCATCGCCGTCTGCGACTCCCTGCGCGGCTGCGAGGAACTGCCCGTGGAAGGCTTCGAGGCCATCCTGGGCAAGGGCATCTGCGGTACGGTCCGGGGAACCCGCTATTACGTGGGCAACCTGGAACTCCTGAAGGAGGTCCTGGGCAGCGTCCCCGAGGCGACGAATCCGATGGTGGCCGACAGCATCGGCCCCTGGATGGACGCGGGCTACTCGGTCACGCTCCTGTTCGACAAGGGGAAGGTCTATGCCGTCCTGGCCCTTTCCGACGACCTGAAGGACACCTCGGTCCAGGCCGTCAAGGCGCTCCAGGCCGACGGCATCGAAATCCATATGCTTACGGGTGACAACGAGGTGGCCGCCCGCCACATCGCGGAAGCCACGGGCATCCGGAACGTGAAGGCGAACGTCCTCCCGCAGGACAAGGCCGATTACGTCCGGCAGCTGCAGGCCGCCGGGAAGCGCGTCGCCATGGTCGGCGACGGCATCAACGACAGCGCCGCCCTCGCGCAGGCGGACCTCGGTATCGCGATGGGGCAGGGAAGCGACATCGCCATCGACACGGCCCAGGTGACCATCGTCTCCTCCGACCTGTCGAAGCTCCGCGACCTCATCCGGCTCTCCCGCCGGACGACCGCCGTCATCCGGGAGAACCTCTTCTGGGCCTTCATCTACAACATCCTGGCGGTTCCTATCGCCGCGGGCATCCTGTATCCGTTCACCGGGTTCCTGTTGAACCCGATGGTCGCCGCGGCCTGCATGGCGCTATCGAGCGTCTGCGTGGTATCGAACTCCCTGCGGCTCAGGAAATGACAAAAAAGCGGCGCTCGGATGAGCGCCGCTCCTTTTTAGATCTGGTAGAAACCTACTTTCTTGTACACCTTCCGCAGGGTCTTGTTGGCTACGTAAGAAGCCTTTTCGGCCCCCTTCAGGTACACTTCGTTCAGATAGGCCTTGTCCTTCATCAGACGTTCGGCTTCTTCGCGGATGGGGCGGAGGGCCTCCACCACGGCTTCGCCGACGGCGGGCTTGAAGACGCCGTAGCCCTGTCCGGCGAATTCCGCCTCGATTTCGGGGATGGTCTTGCCGGTGAGGGTGGCGTAGATGTTCATGAGGTTGGCGACGCCGGGCTTGTTCTCCTTGTCATACCGGACGCAGTTCTCGCGGTCCGAGTCGGTGACGGCCCGCTTGAACTTCCGGCGGATGTCGTCGGGGGAGTCCATCAGGAAGACGCAGCCGTCGGGGACGGATTTGCTCATCTTGTCGCCCGGGGTGGACAGGCCGTAGATCCGGGCGCCGGTCTTGGCGATCAGCGGCTCGGGAATCTTGAACACGTCGCCGTAGATGCTGTTGAAGCGCTGGGCGATGTCGCGGCAGATCTCCACGTGCTGTTTCTGGTCTTCTCCGACCGGGACGTAATCCGGCTGGTACAGCAGGATGTCGGCCGCCATCAGGACCGGGTAGGTGAACAGGCCGGCGTTGATGTTGTTCTCGTATTTGGCCGACTTGTCCTTGAACTGGGTCATGCGGGACAGTTCCCCGAACATCGTGTAGCAGTTCAGCACCCAGGCGAGCTGGCTGTGGGCGGGCACGTGCGACTGGAGGAAGAGCACGTTCTGCTCCGGGTCCAGGCCGCAGGCGATGTACTGGGCCAGCTGGTTGATCGAGCGCTTGCGCAGTTCGGCCGGATCCTGCCGGACGGTGATGGTATGGAGGTCGGCCATGAAGTAGAAGCACTCATAGTCGTTCACCCGGTCCGCCCAGTTCTTGATGGCCCCGAGATAGTTCCCGAGGTGAAGGTCGCCGCTGGGCTGGATGCCGGACAGCATTCTTTTCTTCTGCAATTCTTCCATGTCGTATCGGTTAGGGTCTGCAAAAATACGCAAATCCTTTGAAATAACGTTATCCTTGGATGACAAAACGGGCTACGGCAGCTGCTCGAGTCCCAGGTCCTTGAAGGTTCTCGGGGCCGGGACGCCCGGGAGGGGCTTGCGGTCCTTGATCTGCTCGAGGGCCACCTCGATGGCCTTGAGGAGCTGCTGGTCCTCGCCGGCCTGCTCGCGGATGGGGTCGTTGTCCAGGAGGATGTCCGGATCCACGCCGTGGTTCTCCACGATCCACTGCCCGGTCTTCGCGTCATAGTTCGTGAAGAACGGGACGCGGACGTCGGTGCCGTCCATGTACGGAAGGGAACCGCTGATGCCCACGATGCCGCCCCAGGTGCGCGTGCCGATGACGGTGCCCAGGTTGTTGGCCTTGAAACTCCACGGGAACAGGTCGCCGTCGGAGGCGGAGTACTTGTTGATCAGGAGCACCTTCGGGCCGGTGTGCGTGCCCTCCGGGACGGTGCCGGTGAGGGTGGAGCCACGGCGCATCGTCATCCGGTACACCTCGCGCTGCAGGCGCTCGATGATCATCGGGGAGATGTTGCCGCCGCCGTTCTCGCGGTCGTCGATGATGAGGGCTTCCTTGTCCAGCTGCGGATAGTAGTACCGGGCCCATTCGTTCAGGCCTTCGCGGCTCATGTCCGGAATGTAGATGTAGCCCACCTTGCCGCCGGACTTCTCCTCCACGGTCTTGATGTTCTTGAGGATCCACTCGTAGTGGTAGAGCGGGTACTCGTCGGCGATGGGCTTGACGACCACCTTCTTGCCGCCGACGGTGAGCTCGGTGAGGACATTGGCCTTGCCCACGAGGAGCTTGTACACGTTGTCCACGTCCTTGAGGGACACGCCGTCGATGGCGGTGATGACATCGCCTTCCTTCACGCCGAGACCGGGCTCCTGGAGCGGGGAACGGAGTTCAGGACGGTAAGTCGCGCCCTGGAGGATGCGGTCGATGCGGAAACCGTCCTTGACCTTGGAGAGTTCGGCGCCCAGCAGGCCCATCGGGATGCGCGCCGGCTTCGGATAGTCGTCGGGGGCGGTGACGTAGGCGTGGCCGCTGGCGACTTCGGAGATCATCTCGCCGATGACATAGTTCACGTCCAGCCGCGTCTTGGCGTACGGGATGAGGACCTCATATTTGGCCTTGACGGCCTTCCAGTCGCGTCCGTGCATGTTCTCCAGGTAGTAGCCGTCGCGGAAGGCGCGCCAGACCTCGTCGAAGAGCTGGGGCCATTCCTGGCTGTAGTCGACCGTCGCTACGAGACCGTCGAAGGACACCTTGTCCTTCAGGCCCACCTTCGGGCCGGGGGCGGCCACGTACAGGTCGCGGCCCTTCAGGAAGACGGCCTTCTTGTCGCCGTTCCGGACCGACATCCGGGCGTCGACGCAGTCTTCGTCCTTACCCGTGGCGAAGTCGAACACTCGGGTGCCACGACCGCCGCTATACCAGAGTTTGGAACCGTCGCTATAGAAGCCGCGCCCGTTGACCGGCAGCTTGACGATGCGGTCCAGGATGCCGTCCGGGTCGATCTTCACGGCCTTCGGGCCGGCGGGCTTGTCGGCCTTCGCCTGCGCGGGCTTGCCGCCCTTGGCCGGCTCGGCCTTCGGGGCCTCCTTCGGCGCGTCCGCCTCGACCTTCACTTCCGGATCCTTGGCGATCAGCGGCGACGGCGTATCCTTGGCGAGCATCGCCATATAGACGCCGGACATGTCGCCGTAGGCGTAGTTCCACTCGATGTTGCTGTATTGCGGGTTCAGGTCGCGGTCGGAGGTGAAGATCAGGTACTTGCCGTCGGTGCTGAAGGTGGGGCTGCCGCTGTTGTACCAGCGCTCGGTCACCGGATATTCCTTGCCCTCGGCGAGGTTGTACAGGTAGATGATGTTCATCTCGTTCTTGGCCGGGCGGGTGTAGGCGATCCACTTGCTGTCCGGGGAATACTGCACGCCGCGGAATTCGGCTTCGGGATTCTCCATCACGGTGCGGCGGGTCTTCGCGAGGGGATCGACCTCCACGAGGCGGTTCTTGCGGTCGCCGTACAGGATGTGCTTGCTGTCCGGGCTCCACTGGAGGGAGCGGATGTAGGTGTCGGTGCCCTTCGTCACCTGGACCGGGTCGCCGCCCTTCACGGCGTCATACAGGTAGACCTCGGTCTCGCCGGTGGCGTCGCCGATCCAGGCGATCCACTTGCCGTCCGGGCTCCAGACCGCGCTGCGGTCGTTGGAACCGGGCGTGCGGCTGATGTTGCGGGTGACGCCGGCCTCCACGGGCACGTCGAAGACTTCGCCGCGGGCGGTCACGGCCATCCGGGCGCCGTCCGGGGACAGGCTCATGCCCGTGCGATCGTTGGCCACGGCCTTGCGCTCCGTGCGGCCGTACACATCGTCAGAAGCGAGCGTGACGCTGATCTTCGTGGCCTGGCGGGTCTTCGGGTCCAGGCGGTAGAGCCAGCCGCCGTTCTCGAAGACGATGGTCTTGCCGTCGGTGGAGGGGAACTTGACGTCATATTCCTTGAAGTCGGTGACTTTCTCGGTCTTCTTCGTCTTCGTATTGTACACGAAGAGGTTCATGATCATGTCGCGGTCGGAGGCGAAGAAGATCTCGTCGCCGATCCACATCGGGAAGATGTCCTGGGCGACGTTGTCGGTGACGTTCTCCACCTTGCCGGCCTTGGGATCATAGACCCACACGTCATCCGCCATGCCGCCCCGGTAGTACTTCCAGGTGCGGAATTCGCGCATCACGCGGTTGTAGGCCAGTTTCTTCCCGTCCGGGGACCAGGAGCAGAAACCGCCCTCCGGGAGCGGAATCTCCGCGGGCATCCCGCCCTCGGGCCCCACCGTCCAGAGCTTGCCGGGGAAGCCGTCGCCGATGCGGTTGCGGTACACGATCTTCTTTCCGTCCGGCGACCAGGCCATCACGATGTTGTTCGGGCCCATGCGGTCGCCCAGGTCGTCACGGCCGTTGGTGGAAGTATAGGTGAGCCGCACGGGCTCGCCGCCCGTGGCCGGGATCAGGTACACCTCGCGGTTGCCATCATATTCGCCCGTGAAGGCGATGCTCTTTCCGTCGGGGGAGTACCGGGCGAACATCTCGTAGCCGATGTGCGAGGTGAGCCGGCGGGCGACGCCGCCCTGGACCGGGACGGTCCACAGGTCGCCCGCATAGGAGAAGGCGACTTCGGTGCCGTTCGTGGCGGGGAAACGCAACAGGCGGGCCTCATCGGCATGTGCGTTTACGCCGGCGGACAGGGAAAACGCCAGCGCAAGGATCGTAAAAGAATGCTTCATATCAAGTGCTAATGGTATTCTTCTACAAACATACGAAAAATTAGGGACTTTCAGTCACCTAATCGCACCGGATTCCCTCGACCTGCCCCTTCTTGCGCTGCAAGTTCTCCAGGTCCAGCGTCCCGTTCAGGAACGGGGCGGGGTCCGTCAGGGCGTCGGACTTGAGCCTTCCGGTCACCGGATCGACCGCGAAGGCGGCCATCAGGTCCAGGTGCTTGTTCGGGACCTCAGTGTCGTCGAAGGCGTTGCCCGTCTTGCCGGTGTAGCCGATCAGGTCCCCGGCGAAGACCCGGTCGCCCTTCGCGAAGGGCTTCCCGGTGCGGGGATTGACCGCGACCGGCGTCCCGTACCGCAGATGCGAATACTGCAGGTACACCTTTCCGTCGTATCCATTCACATCGTTCTCAGTGACGATGACATTTCCGAAGGACTGCTCCTCGTGCCGGTCCGGATGGCCGGTTTCCGTCCGGATGACGACCCCTGAATACATCGAATAGACCGGTGTCCCCGGTTTCGCGTACAGGTCGATGCCCCAGTGATACCGGGGCGTCTCGTCCTCGTAGTAGCCCCGGAGGGCCTTGTAGGTGCCATTGACATAGTTCCCGCTGGCGGTGGCGGCGACGGACATCTTTTTCAGGGGGTTCGCGACACCCCGTTCCAGGTCCACGCACGGGCCGTGGTCCTCGTACCAGGCGGTCGCCTGGATGTCGTGGGTCACTTTCCAGGGGAAGTATGGCCGCTTTTCGCCGGCGAAATCGCCGGTCCACCGGCCGAAATCCAAGGAATAGAACGTGTGCCGGGGAAAGCCTCCGAGGGTGGCCCAGCTTCCTGAACTGTACGTGCCGCATCCTTTCACGTCCACATAGTCCGGCAGGTTGGTCGTGATGCAGACGGTATACTGCGGGTGGGAGATGAGGATCGCGCTCTTTTGCGACCTGTCCGTCTCCGGCTTCTCGGCCAGGCAGACCGCGCTCTCCAGCTCCCACTCGTCCGGCTCCCCGCCCGCACGTGTGTCCGCCGGCCGATACAGTTTCAGGTAATGCAGGCCGCTTTTCCCGGTGATTTCCCGCTGCGGCAGGAGGACGGATTCCCGAATGAGACCGCCCCGGTAGTTCTCCACCCGGAAGACGTTTCCTTCCGGCGTGGACAGGAGGACGGCGCCTGTGAAGCCGGGCATTTCCAGGTAGTCGAAATCCGGGTGGTTGGCGGCGTACTGCGCCTCGGCGACCATCGCGGCGACGAACCGGTGCCGGACGCCGTCCTGGAGGGTTTCGACATAGAACTTCCGGATGAAGGTGGCGGCCCCGATGTCGGGCGCGAGGTCCGCGCCGTATTCGGCGAGCGAGGGCTCTCCGTCGGGCAGGAAAGGGATCTGGGTGAAGGTGATTTCTCCGAAATGGACGGTCCGGGCCTTCCCCGTGTCCAGGAGGGAGCCCAGCGTGACGGACTTGCCGTCCGTCCGCGTGCCGGAACCGGGGAGGAGGTTGTAGGAGGACAGGTTGCCGTAGAGCGGCACCTGGGCGGCGGGGATGCGGCGGTCCCGGACGGCGTCCGGCCCGCCGGCATCCGGACCCGCCTCCTTGCCGCACGCGGCGACGAGGAGGAGGACGGCCGGAATCAAGAATCTTGTTGCAGTGCGCATGACCAGGGTTTTAAGGAAAACAAATCCGCGCCGCGGACCCTCCGCGGCGGAGTTACGAAAAACCCGGAAAAGACTCGGGGGCGGGCGCTCTCCGGCCGGAGAGCCCCTGTGGCTCAGACCCACAGGGTTCAGATGGGGGCGCCTGTAACCAAGGCTTGAACGCTACGTCCCGCACCCTTCGCAGTCTGAGAGCAAAGATAGGACAATAACCGGAAAAACAAAAGAACGGCGCCCGAAAAGGACGCCGTTCCTGGAACTTTTCCAGCCGGGGGATTACTCGGCCTTGCCGTCGGAACCGAGGACGTTCACGATCTTGTGGATGTACATCTTCTTCATCTCCTCGCGGGCCGGCTTGAGGTACTGGCGCGGGTCGAAGTGGCTCGGATTCTCGGCCAGGTGCTTGCGGATGGCACCGGTCATCGCCAGACGGCTGTCGGAGTCGATGTTGATCTTGCAGACGGCGCTCTTGGCGGCCTCGCGGAGCTGCTCCTCGGGGATACCGACCGCGTTCGGCAGGTTGCCGCCGTACTTGTTGCACATGTCGACATATTCCTGCGGGACGGAGGAAGAGCCGTGGAGGACGATCGGGAAGCCGGGGAGCTTCTTTTCGATCTCGTGGAGGACGTCGAAGGCGAGCGGCGGAGGGATCAGGCGGCCGGTCTTCGGGTCGCGGGTGCACTGCTCCGGGGTGAACTTGTAGGCGCCGTGGGAGGTGCCGATGGAGATGGCGAGGGAGTCGCAGCCGGTGCGGGTGGCGAAGTCGATGACCTCTTCCGGCTTGGTGTAATGGGATTCCGCGGCGGAAACCTCATCCTCGACACCGGCGAGCACGCCGAGTTCGGCCTCGACGGTCACGTCGAACTGGTGGGCATATTCCACGACCTTCTTGGTGAGGGCGATGTTCTCCTCGTAAGGGAGGGAGGAGGCATCGATCATCACGGAGCTGAAGCCCATGTCGACACAGTCCTTGCACAGCTCGAAGCTGTCACCGTGATCGAGGTGGAGGCAGATCTGGGGGTGCTCCCAGCCCAGTTCCTTCGCATAAGCGACGGCACCTTCGGCCATATAGCGGAGGAGGGTGGAGTTCGCATAGTTGCGGGCGCCCTTGGAAACCTGGAGGATGACCGGGGACTTGGTCTCGGCGGCAGCCTGGACGATGGCCTGGAGCTGCTCCATGTTGTTGAAGTTGAAAGCCGGGATGGCGTATCCGCCGGCGACAGCCTTGGCAAACATCTCACGGGTGTTCACAAGACCCAATTCTTTGTAAGAAACCATAATTATAAAGTGTTAAACAGATATCGCTACTTTAACCATCCGCAAATTTAGCAATTTTTTTCGTATTTTTGTATCATCATCCATGCACAATAGGACCATGAACAAAGTATTGATTTTCTCCGCGCCCTCCGGATCGGGCAAAAGCACCGTCGTGAACCATATCCTGGGCGGCCACAAGGGCATCGAGTTCTCCGTCTCGGCCACTTCCCGGCCGCCGCGCGGCGAAGAGAAGGACGGCGTGGAATACTTCTTCTACTCCGCCGACATCTTCCGCCTCCTGGTGCGGGACGACAAGTTCGTCGAGTTCGAGGAAGTCTATCCCGACCGCTTCTACGGCACGCTCAAGGCGGAAGTGAACCGTATCTGGGCCCGCGGGAACGTCATCATCTTCGACGTGGACGTCAAGGGCGGGGTGAACCTCAAGAAATACTTCGGCGACCAGGCCCTTTCCGTCTTCATCCAGGCTCCCTCGGTGGAGGTTCTGCGGCAGCGCCTCGTCGGCCGCGGCACCGATTCCGCCGAGGACATCGAGAAGCGCGTCGCCAAGGCCGCCGAGGAAATGACCTACGCCCCCCAGTTCGACAAGGTCCTCATCAACGACGACCTCGCCACCGCGCTCGCTGAGGCCGATGCCATGGTCGATGCGTTCCTGGCCGAATGAGAATTGCGGTTTACTCGGGCTCTTTCAACCCGTTGCATATCGGCCATCAGGCCATTATGGAGTATTTGACGCTGGATGCGGCGTTTGACTGGGTGTATCTCATCGTGTCGCCGCAGAGCCCGTTCAAGGGGGCGGAGAATGCGTTGACGGGGGAGGAACGGTACCGGGCGGCAGTGGAGGCCGTGAAGCGGCATCCGGAGATCCGGGTGTGGGTCGATGACATCGAGCTCGGGATGGAACCGCCGCATTATACGATCCGGACGCTGGACGCGCTGCGGGCGCGGGAACCGGAGAACGAGTTCACGCTGGTCATCGGCGCGGACAACCTGGAGAGCTTTCCGCGCTGGCGGGAGCACGAGCGCATCCTGAAGGAGTACGGCGTCGCGGTCTTTCCGCGGAAGGGCTATCACCGCGGCTACCTGAAGGCGCGGCTGATGCGCGAATGCCCGGACTATCGCATCGAATTGCTGAAAGCGCCCCGCATCGACATTTCATCCACCGAGATCCGCGACGGCCTCGCCGCCGGACGCGACATGTCGGCCTGGCTTATGTAACTATGAACATCGAAACCGAAAAGAAGTTCCTCGTCCTGGACGACGGATTCAAGGCACAGGCGGTGAAGTCGTACCGCATCCGCCAGGGGTATCTGGCCCATGACAGCGGCCGGACGGTGCGTGTGCGCATCCGCGACGACAAGGGGTTCCTGACCATCAAGGGCCCGTCCATCATTCCCGGAAGCCGGCCGGAGTGGGAGAAGGAAATCTCCCTGCAGGAGGCCGAGGACCTGTTCGCGCTGTGCAAGCCGGGCAGCGTGGACAAGACGCGCTGGATCATCCCGGCCCAGATGCCCGGTCAGGCCGGGCATGACGGACGGTATTTCGAAGTGGACGAATTCCACGGGGAGAACGACGGCCTGGTGATGGCCGAGATCGAACTGGGCAGCCCGGACGAGCCGTTCGAAAGGCCGTCCTGGCTGGGGAAGGAAGTCACGGACGACAAGCGCTACTACAACGGCTATCTGGCCGAGCATCCTTACAAGACCTGGTAATCCAGGTTTTTTCGTATCTTTGCACCAGAGGATGGTGCTGCGGCCGGGAGTCTTCCCGGCGAGCTCAATAGGGAAGCCGGTGGGAATCCGGAACTGTGCCCGCAGCTGTGTCGTCCAGAGCGGCTCCGAATCGATGCCATTGAAGAGATTGCCGGTCACGCCGGCAATGACGGATTCTTCGAGAAGGCCGGGGCCGGGACCAGTCAGAAGACCTGCCATCGTCCAGTTGCACAATCGGGCTCGGGGACAAGTCCGTGTGGGAACGTAAAACTTTGTTTTTCAATGAAAAAAGCAACGCTGCTTTTGCTGTGCGGTGCGCTGGTGTTCTGCGCGTGCCGCAAGGAACCTGTGCCGGAACCGCCGTCCAAGGACGCGGACCTGACCGGCCAGAAAGTCGATGTCTCCGGTTTCCCGGAATCGGCCCGTAAACTGTTTGTCCTGAACGAAGGGGGGATGGGCGCCAACAATGCGACCCTGGATTTCCTCCGGTTCTCCGACGGGAACTACGTCACGGGCGCTTTCAAGAAGATGAATCCGAGCGTGGGCGCCGGCCTCGGCGACGTGGGGAACGACATCGCGGTCCAGGGGGATGAACTCTGGATGGTCGTGAACAATTCCGGCCTCGTGGAGGTCGTTTCCGCCAAGGATGAGACGGAAATCGCCGCGATCGCGGTTCCCACCCCGCGGAACCTGGCCTTCGACGACCAATATGCCTATGTCACTTCCTGGGCGGGCGCCTATGCGAATGGAAGCTATGACGAGAACGGCATTTATACGATTACGGATTCCAAGAACCCGAAGGGCCAGGTGTACCGGATCGACCTGAAAACCAAGAAGGTCGCTGGAAATGTCGAGGTGGGTTACCAGCCGGAAGGCGTCGCCTGCTACGACGGAAAGCTGTATGTGGCCAATTCCGGCGGCATTTCCAGCCAGCTCCCGCCGGACTATGCCTATGACAACACGGTCAGCATCATCGACACGAAGAGCTTCAAGGTCACGGCGACCGTCCCGGTGCAGGTGAACTTGAAGAATGTCTATTCCGACGGCAAGGGCAATATCTATGTGACCACCCTCGGAAACTTCTGGGATGTCCATTCCGGCCTGTATCTGCTCCGGCCCGGGCAGGGGAACGCCGTGTCCAAGGTGGCGGATTACGTGAGCGCTTCCGCCCTGCTCGGGGACACGGTCTATTGCATCGGCACCGAGACGGAATTCGACTGGTCCGCCTCCTCCCACAGCTACAAGTCCTGGCGCGTCCAGGGCGGGAACAAGCAGGATTGGACCTTGAATGTGTCCGCGAAGACGCTGTACGGCCTGTATGCGCTGGATGCCGATACGTTCTTCGTGAGTGACGCGGGGGATTATTTCAATCCGGGCACCGTCTCCTGCTACTACAAGGGGGCCAAGCGCTGGAGCGTAGACGCCGGCGTCTGCCCCGGGCACTTCGCCGTGTATTGATTTGCGCAAGCGCGCCGTCATAGCGCTGGCCGCCGCCTTGTCCGCCCCCTGGTGCCTGCAGGCCCAGGAGGCGGACACGCTGGCTGCCGCTTCGGTCTGGTCCGTGCAGGTCTATCCCGTGGTGAAACCCGCCGAGTCGGTGTACCTGCCGGGCGCGAAAGCGGCGCCCGACCAGGTGGCCGACGTCCTGCGCCGCTTCACCGGTGTCCAGGTCAAGGACTACGGGGGCGTGGGCGGGCTCAAGACCGTCAACGTCCGGAGCCTCGGCAGCGAACACGTGGGCATCTTCCTGGACGGGGTCCAGGTGGACAACGCCCAGAACATGCAGGTGGACCTGGGCCGGTTCTCTACGGACGGCCTGGCGATGGTCGCCCTTTATAATGGGCAGAAAACCAAGCGGTTGCAGACGGCCAAGGAGTATGCGTCCGGCGCGGCGGTCCATCTGGACAGCGAGCGCCCCCTGCTGTTCGACAAGGACGGCGGGCGGGCCCGGCTCCGGGGAGGTTCGTTCGGGACCTTCCAGCCTTCTTTACAATGGGACCGGCAGCTGGGCCCCGTCACTCTCCGGGTATCGGCGGAAGGGCTGACTTCGAACGGCCGATACAAGTATCCGTATTTCGACACGACGCTGGTCCGGGAGAACGGGGACATCAAGAGCCTTCGCTTGGAATCGGCCCTGTTCAGACAGCTTCGCCACGGCGACTGGCGCGTCCGGGTGTATGGCTATGGATCCGAGCGGGGATTCCCCGGCCCGGTCATCCGCCGCGCGTCGGGCTTCCCTTTCAGCGCGGAGCGCCAGGCCGACCGGGATTTCTTCGTCCAGGGCGGCTGGAACCAGGATTGGACCTCCCGGTATGCCACGTCGTTGAAGTTCAAGTACGCCGACGACTACATCCATTACAACACCCATCCGGAGAAGAATCCGATGGCGCTGCCGTATGACCTGCACTACCGCCAGCGCTCCGGCTATCTTTCGCTGGCCCAGTCCCTGGTCCTGGCCGACCCGTGGTCGGTGGATCTCAGCGTCGATTTCCAGCGGAACGCGCTGGATTCCGACGCCGGCCAGTCCGTCACCCCCCGCCGGAACGTCGTCACGGCCGCCCTGGCGACCCGGTTGGCCTGGGAGGATTTCCGCGTGGCGGCCCACTGCGTCTATCAAGGGGCCTGGGACCGGTTCCTGACGCCGCAGGCCGGTGGATGGACCCGCGAAAACACCTTCCGAGATGCCTGGATGCCGTCTTTCAGCCTGTATTATGCCCCGTTCCGCTGGCTGGAAGTGGATGCCTTCGCGAAGCGCAGCTATCGGCTGCCTTCCTTCAATGACCTGTATTATTCGCTGATGGGCAATTCCTCCCTCGTCCCTGAATCCGCCTTCCAGACCGGGGTCGACATCCGGTTGGATCATACGTCCGGCCCCTGGTCTTTCTCGGGAAGGATCTCGCCTTACCTGAACCGCATCGACGACAAAATTGTCGCCATCCCCACGTCCTCGCAATTCCGCTGGACGATGCTGAACATCGGGAAAGTGGATGTGGCGGGGTTGGATGTGAAGGCCGATGCGCAGTTCGGGCGGAAGGGATGGTCGGTGGACGTGACTTTCCGCTATTCATTCCAGCGGGCGCTGGACCACAGCGATCCGGACAGCCGCACGTACGGCAACCAGATCCCCTATATTCCCCTGCACAGCGGCGGGGTGGACCTGTGCGTCGGATGGGAGGACTGGTCTTTCACCTGGGAGACGGTGTTCACCGGTGCCAGATGGTCCCGGACGGCCAACACGCCGGACTACTACATCGCCCCTTGGACCGTCAGCGATGTCTCGCTCTTCCGGAAAATGACAATGCCCGCGTTCAAGAACCGGGCAATGCTGCCGGAATTGAACGCGGGCGTGACGCTCAGAAATCTGTTCAACTACCGTTATCAGGTCGTCCAGGGCTATCCGATGCCGGGATGCAACCTGTTGCTGACGGTGGAGTATTCCTGGTAAGGATTAAAGGACCTCGATGAGTTCGACGACGAACTTCAGGGCGCAGTACGGAGGGATGGCGTTGCCGGCTCCGTGCTCGCCGTAAGCGAGGTTGTACGGCAGGTAGAGCTCGTACTTGGCACCTTCGGCCATCAGCTGGAGACCTTCGGTCCAGCCCTTGATGACCTGGTTCAGGCCGAAGACGGCGGGTTCGCCGCGCTTGTAGGAGCTGTCGAAGACCTGGCCGTCCGCGAAGGTGCCCTCGTAGTGGCACTTCACCTGGCTCGTGGCCGTGGGCTTCTTGCCGGTACCTTCCTTCAGGACCTTGTACATCAGGCCGCTGCCGGTGGCGCGGACCTCGGGGTCGCGGGCGACCTTGGCGAGGAACTTCTCGCCTTCCTCCTTCGCGGCGGCGCCGGCTGCGGCGGCCCGTTCGGAGGCTTCTTCCTCCATCTCCTTGTAGAACTGCTCGAGGGCCTCGCCGGCCTCGTCCATCGAGATGGCGAGCTTCTCCCCCTGGAGCATGGCCTTCAGACCGGCCACGAAATCGTCGAAATTGAGCCCGTGCACTCCGTTCTGGAGCAGGTTGCCGGCCAGGCTCATGCCGAATGCATAACTTTTCTTGTCCATAACTGTCAATCAGATTGTGTGCAAAGGTACGAAAAAATCCCGCACGAGATAGGCTGAATGCGAAACATTTGCTATATTTGAGGTTAAGTAAAATCGAAAGCCACATGAGTAAGTCCGTTTCCAAGACGTCCCCCGCGGGCCCGGAAGAGGCCCGTACCTGGTTCGTTGAACATTATTCGGCCTGCGCCGACCTGGATACGCGTCTGATTCCCGACCTGCACACCGGCGGAAAAGGCGAAATGAAGGAGGTGGAATGCCCCATCGCCTTTGGCTCCAAGGATCTGGAAGCGCTTCGCAAGCGTTTCTCCTGCGAGGCGGACGTCCTGCTGACGACCGCGTTCGGCGTCACCGTCTCGGTCTGGAACGCCGACACGAAGGCGTTCTTCCCCTCGGGCGGCGGCAAGCGGCCGGTCCTGGTGGAATGGACCCCGGATCAGTCCCTGGAGGAACTGGTCCGGAACCGGCAGGAACAGGCCGAGGGCGCGGCCCGTTTCGCGGACTATACCTACGAAGACTGCGTCCGGGACCTGGGGCCGGGCTTCTCCGCCTCCTTCGACGGCCCGGACGACCCGGAAACCGCCGTCGGCGACGACGCCCTGGCCTTCCGGCTGGCGGACGCCGGCAAGGGCGGCTTCAAGCTGGTGTGCCAGTTCCGCTCCGACCAGTACTCGGAGGGCATCCTGCAGCAGTTCGCGGACAGCTTCTCCGCCTGCCTGCTGTCCATGGAGAAGGCCGACAAGGTCAGTGACCTCGCCTTCGCGACGGAAAAGCAGGTGGCCGAGACCGATTCCTTCAACCCGGAACCCTTCCCCGGCGACCCGGATGTGACGCTCCTGGACCTTTTCCGCGAGAATGTCGCCAAGTACCCCGACCATCCGGCCGTCGTCTTCCGTGACACGACGCTCACCTATGCGGAGCTGGACGCCTTGACGGACCGGCTCGCCGCGTACGTCGCCTCGGTCGTGAAGCCCGGCGGGGTGGTGTCCATCATCCTGAACCGCAACCAGTTCATGGTCGTCGCGCCGCTCGGCGTCCTGAAGGCCGGCTGCGCCTACGAGCCGCTGGACCCGTCCTACCCGACCGAGCGCCTCTCCTTCATGGTCAAGGATGCGGGCGCCTCCCTGCTCATCGCCGATCCCGGCCTGGAAGGCCTCATCAGCGGGTATGAGGGACCGGTCCTGCCGACGGACAAGATCCAGTCCCTGCCCGAGGGGAAGGCCGATGTCCCCGCTCCTGCACCGGACGACCTGTTCATCTTGCTCTATACCAGCGGAACGACCGGCGTTCCCAAGGGTGTGCAGCTCTGCCACCGGAACATTTCTGTCTTCGCCCGGAACAACGACGCCGCCCTGGACATCACGCAGGTCTCCCATACCGCGGCCTACGCCAGCTTCGGTTTCGACGCCAACATGAGCGACTTCTCCACGGCCCTCGCGGCCGGCGCGTCCCTGTATATCATCCCGGAGGAGATCCGGCTGGACCTCCTCGCCCTGAACGAATACTTCGAGCAGAACGGCATCACGCATTCGATGATGACCACGCAGGTGGCCACCCAGTTCGCCATCAACTTCCCGGAGAACAAGTCCCTGGTGGGCCTGTATACCGGCGGCGAGAAGATGGCCAGCTTCCCCGTGCCCAAGTTCGGCATGTTCAACTGCTACGGCCCCACGGAGACGACGGCCTATGTCGTGAGCAAGCACGTGACCGTCCAGGAACCCGACGTCCCGATCGGGCGTCCGCTTCCGGGCGTCCACGCCTTCATCGCCGGCAAGGGCGGCTGGCGGATGCCGGTGGGCGCCGCCGGCGAGCTGCTGATTTCCGGCCTGCAGGTGGGCAAGGGCTATCTTGGCCGCCCGGACAAGACGGCCGAGGTGTTCGTGGACAACCCCTATACCGACGATCCGCTGTTCAAGCATATGTACCGGACCGGCGACATCGTCCGCTGGAGGGCCGACGGCGACATCGAGTTCATCGGCCGCAAGGACATGCAGGTCAAGATCCGCGGCTTCCGGATCGAGCTGAAGGAGGTCGAGAGCGTGATCCGGGAGTTCCCCGGCATCACGGACGTGACCGTCCAGGCTTTCGACGAGGAAGGCGAGGGCGGCGGCAAGTTCCTGGCGGGCTACGTCGTCAGCGACGCCCCGGTGGACATCGACGCCCTGAATGCGTTCATCCTGGAGCGCAAGCCCCCGTACATGGTCCCTTCCGTGACCATGCAGATTGACGCCATTCCCCTGAATGTCAATCAGAAAGTGGACCGGAAGGCGCTTCCGAAGCCCGAGGTCCGCAAGGCGGAGAAGCCCGCGGTGGAGGCTCCGCTCAACATCCTGGAACAGGACATCGCCGCGCTCATCAAGGAATCCGCGCACATCGACGGGTTCTCCCTGACGGATCCGCTCGTCTTCTCCGGCCTGACCTCCCTGTCGGCCCTGCGGCTGGCCGTGGAGCTGCACAAGAAGTACGGCATCTCGGTGGATATGAAAACCTTCGTCAAGACGGCGACCCTGCAAAGCATTGAGAACGAGATCCTCACCTCTCTGATCTCCGGGCAGGCCGTCCACGGGACGGGCGGCGCCTCGCACGGGGCCGGCCCGCAGCCGTTGACCTTCCAGCAGGAGGGCCTCTACTTCGAGTGCATGAAGGCGCCGACCGAGACGGTCTATAACCTGCCGCAGTGCTGGACCCTCCCGGCTTCGCTCGATCCCGAACTGGTGCGGGAAGCGTTTCTGAAAGTGGTGCGGTGTCATCCCGTCCTGAATTCCCACTTCGAGATGCGGGAGGGGAAGGTGATGCTCGTTCCCTGCGACAAGGAGCCGGAGGTGGGCTTCTCGACCATCCCGGAGGAAAACTTCGCGGACAGCAAGGCCCGTTTCCTGGAACCGTTCAATCTCGGTGAAGGCCCCCTGTTTCGCGCCGAGATCGTGAAGGCGGGCGAGAACTTGTACCTCCTGACCGATTTCCATCACCTGGTCTTCGACGGCCGTTCCATGGACATCTTCATGTCGGAGCTCTGCGCCGCCGTGGACGGCGTGGATCCGATCCCGGAGGAATACACCTACTTCGATTATGCCGCGGACCAGAAAGCCGCGGAGGACGGCGAGGAGTTCGCCGCGGCGGCCGCCTTCTTCCAGGAGAAGATGGCCGGCTGCGAAGGCGCCAGCGCCATCCTGCCCGACAAGGAGAAGGGCGACGCCGCCGGCGTGGTGGCCTCGCTGGAGATTCCCGTGGACGGGAAGATCGCCGCGCGCTGCCTCTCGCTGGGCATTTCTCCCGCCAGCTATTTCCTGTCCGCCGCCTTCCTCTCCGTGGGCGCCTTCTGCGGCAACAAGAAAGTGTATATCTGCACGGTCAGCAACGGCCGGTCGGACCTGAAGGTCTCCGATACCCTGGGCATGTTCGTGAACACCCTGGCCCTGGCCGGTGACACGGGCGTGGAGCAGGTGGCGGATTATCTCAAGGAGACGGACAGTCTCTTCGCCGAATCCCGTGCGCACGAATACTATCCCTTCGCCAAGGTCTCTTCCGACTACGGATTCCAGCCGCAGGTGATGATGGCCTACCAGGTGGGCCTGCTGGAGGCCTACAAGATGGGCGGCGCCGAGCTCGCCTCCGAGGACCTCGCCACCGAGACGCCGATGTTCCCCGTGAGCATCTTCGTCAATGGCGGGGAAGCGGCCGAAAGCATCCTCATCCAGTACGACGAGACCCTGTACAGCAAGGAACTCATGCAGAGCTTCGCCGCCACGATGGCGCAGGTGCTGCAGGGTATGCTCCAGGACGGGCCGATGGACGGCATCGCGCTCATCGACAAGAAGCAGGAGAAACTCCTGGACGGTTTCAATGCCTATACCCTCCCGGTGGACACCACGCAGACGGTCGTTTCCCTGTTCCGTGCCCAGGCCGCCCAGCGTCCGGACGCCCCGGCGGTGTCCTATGGCGGCAAGACGCTCACCTACAAGGAACTGGACGAGGTGTCCGACCGGATCGCCGCGTACGTCGCCTCGCTGGGCCTCGGCCGGGAAGACGTCGTCTCCGTTCTGATCGGCCGCAGCGAGAACATGGCCGTGGCCTCGCTCGGCGCCCTCAAGGCGGGCTGCGCCTACCAGCCGCTGGATCCTTCCTATCCCGAGGAGCGCCTGAACTTCATGATCGGGGACGCGTCCGCGAAACTGCTCATCGCCGATGCGCAGTACCGGCCCCTGATCACTTCCTATGACGGTCCTGTCCTGGACACCGCGGACATCGCCGCGCTGCCTGCGGGCCCCGTCCCGGAAGGCCCCGCCCCGGAGAACCTGTTCATCCTCCTGTACACGTCCGGCTCCACCGGCGTCCCGAAGGGCTGCATGCTGGAGCACCGCAACCTGGTGAACTTCTGCGCCTGGTACCGGAACTACTACGGCCTCACGCCGGAAAGCCGGGTGGCGGCCTACGCCAGCTACGGCTTCGACGCCTGCATGATGGACATGTATCCCGCGCTGACTACGGGCGCCTCCGTGTGCATCATCCCGGAGGAAACCCGGCACGACATGTCTGAGCTCGACCGGTTCATCACAGACAACGGCGTCACGCACAGCTTCATGACTACGCAGGTGGGCGTGATGTTCGCCCTGAACTATCCCGGGAATCCTTCCCTGAAGCATCTGTCCGTGGGCGGCGAGAAGCTCGTGTCCATGGACCCGCCTTCCTATGCCTTCCACAATGGCTACGGCCCGACGGAATGCACCATCTTCTCCACGATCTTCGACGTGCAGAAGAAGGAACCCAACATTCCCATCGGCCATCCGCTGGACAACCTGCGGTTGTACGTGACGGACACCGCCGGCCGCCGGCTTCCCGCCGGCGCCGTCGGCGAGCTCTGGATTTCCGGCCCGCAGGTGAGCCGGGGCTACCTGAACCGTCCGGAAAAGACCGCGGAGACCTTCATCGCCAATCCGTTCGCTAAGGAGTATCCCTATGACCGGGCGTACCGGACCGGCGACATCGTCCGGTACCGGCTGGACGGCAACATCGAGTTCGTGGGCCGCAACGACGGCCAGGTCAAGATCCGGGGCTTCCGGGTGGAGACCAAGGAAGTGGAGGCCGTCATCCGGGAATTCCCGGGCGTGAAGGACGTGACGGTCCAGCCCTTCGACAATCCTTCCGGCGGCAAGTTCATCGCCGCCTACGTCGTGTGCGAAGGGGAACTGGACACCAAGGCCCTGTCCGCCTTCATCCTGGAGCGGAAACCGCCGTACATGGTCCCCGCCGCCTTCGCGAAGCTGGACAAGATTCCGCTGAACGTGAACCAGAAGGTGGACCGCAAGGCCTTGCCGGCGCCCGTGATGACGTCGGGCGGCGACTATGTCCAGCCCGAGGGCCCGACCGAGACCGCCCTGTGCGAAGTCTTCGCCGAAATCCTGGGCATGGAGCGCGTGGGCGCCACCGACAGCTTCTTCGACCTGGGCGGCTCCTCGCTCATGGTGACGAGCGTCCTGGTGAGCGCCGAGAAGCGCGGCCTGAAGTTCTCCTACGGCGACGTGTTCAACAATCCGACGGCCCGCGCCCTGGCGGCCTTCCTGACCGGAGGCGCCGAAGCGCCCGCCGAGGAGAAGGACGATGTCACCGCCTACGACTATTCCGCCATCGAAAACCTGCTCGCAGGCAATACCCTGGAGGCTTTCCAGGCCGGCGAACGCCGCGAACTGGGCAAGAACATCCTGCTGACGGGCGCGACCGGCTTCCTGGGCATCCATGTCCTGCGCGAACTGATCGAGCAGACCGGAAAGGACACCGTCATCTGGTGCCTCCTCCGGGGCAAGGGCGCCATCACCGCGGAGCGCCGCCTGTCGGAGATGCTGGTGTACTATTTCGAGAAGAACTACCGCCCGCTCATGGGCAACCGGGTCCGGCTGATCGAGGGCGACATCACGGGCGCGGAGATCTTCGACGCCCTGCTCATGTCCGGCACCCCGTTCGACCTGGTGGTGAACTGCGCGGCCAACGTCAAGCACTTCTCCCGCGGCGACGATATCCTGAAGGTCAACTATGTCGGCGTGCAGAACCTCGTCGGCTTCTGCATGGCCGCGAACGCCCGGCTGGTTCAGGTCTCCACCATCAGCGTGGGCGGCATGGCCGAGGGTACCGTACCGGTGGTCATGGACGAGCAGATGCTGTTCTTCGGGCAGAATACGGACAACCAGTACGTCGTGTCCAAGTTCCTGGCCGAGCGGTGCATCCTCGAGAAGGTCGCGGAAGGCCGCCTGGACGCCAAGATCATCCGGGTGGGCAACCTGTCCCCGCGCGCCGAGGACGGCGAGTTCCAGATCAACTTCAACTCGAACGCTTCCATGGGCCGCCTGAAGGCGTACCGGATGCTGGGCGGCTGCCCGTATCCGCTGCTGGAGGAACGGATGGAGTTCTCGCCCATCGACCAGACGGCCCGCGCCGTCGTCCTGCTGGCCGGAACGCCCGCCGCGAACGTGGTCTTCCACGTCCAGAACGACCATATGCTGCCGATGGACGATATCCTCTCCCGGCTCCACAAGGATGACGGAAGCCCCCTGGACTACCTGGAAGTGGACGAATTCGTCCGCCGGATGGACGAGGCCAAGGCCGATCCGGAGAAAGCCCGGATCCTGTCCAGCATCATCGCCTACACGCAGGCGGAAGGCCAGGTCCAGATGGTGGAGAACGTGGCTTCGAGCGTCTTCTCCATGCAGGTGCTGCACCGGCTGGGATTCCGCTGGGACGAGACTTCCAGCGCGTATGTGGACATGATCTTCCGGATCCTGGACTCTTTCCGTTTCTTTGACGACTGATCCGAATGGCCTCTTTCATCGACAGCATCCGCACTTTTTTCAATGAGAGGAAGGGTTCCCGCCTGGTCCTCATCCTCCTGACGGCCCTCCTGCTGGAGCTGGTCGCGGCCCTGCAGTACACCTATACCCGCAACATCCTGATCCGGGAGGAAGAGCGGATTACGCGGATGGAACTGACCCTGGAGTCCGAGATCGTCCTCCATACCCTGGAGGAGGCGGAACTGTCGATGTACGAGAATGAATGGAGCGTCCAGCAGAGCCTGGCCCACCCGGATTCCCTGTTCGGGGCGGCCGTGCGGATGATCCAGAGCAATTCGAGCGTCGCGGGCGCATGCATCGCCGTCCTGCCGGATTACTATCCGTCCAAAGGCCGGCTCTTCGAGCCCTATGCCCACAAGGAAGAGGGCCGGATCCTGGTGGACCAGATCGCCGGTCCCGACCACGACTATACCCTCGGACCCGACTTCCAGCGGGCGCTCCGGGAGGAGTCGGAATTCTGGAGCGATCCGTATGCCTATGGCACGGACCCGGTCCAGCAGCTGACCACCTACACCTATCCCATCCGGGACCGGGCGGGCCGTCTCGCGGCCATCTGCGGCATGGACATCGACCTGACCTGGCTCAGCGACACCCTGAATGTCCGTCCGTACTATCCCTCCAGCTTCGGTTTCATGCTCACCCGGAATGGGCGGCTGGTCGCCGGCCCCCGGGAGCAGCGGGTTTCGCCCCGGACCGTGGAGTATGTGGCGGGCCTGGTGATGGACCCGACCGTGGACCGGACCGTCCGGGGACGGCACCGGGTCAGCTGCATCGAATTCCGGGATCCCGTCACCGGGGAAAGGGCCTACCTCGATTACAGGGCCCTGCCGCGGGACCCGGGCTGGATCATCGCGGAGGTGTCCTACCGGGACGAGGTGCTGGCCCCGGTGCGCAGGATGATGTGGCGGATCCTGCTGATGGCCCTTGCGGGCTTCGCGTTCCTCCTCGAAATCATCCACCGTTTCGCCCGGAACGGGAAGCGGCTCTGGGAGGCGGACATGAAAGAGGCCCGCATCGGGAGCGAACTCCGGATCGCCCGGCGCATCCAGGAGGAAATGCTGCCGAAGGCTTCCCTGGACCGGAGCGACCTGACCGCCCGGGGATCCCTGACGCCGGCCAAGGAGGTGGGAGGAGACCTCTTCGATTACTACATCCGGGAGGAGAAGCTGTTCTTCTGCATCGGAGACGTGTGCGGGAAGGGCGTTCCGGCCGCCATGGTGATGGCCGTCACCCATTCGATCCTGCGGATGCTTTTCGAGCAGGAAGTGGCGCCGGCGCGGATTGTCACGGAGCTCAATCGCGAAGCGTGCCGGAACAATGCGTCGGGGACGTTCGTGACGCTTTTCCTGGGGGTGCTGGACTTGTCCACGGGCCGCCTGCGGTACTGCAACGCCGGCCACGACCGTCCGGTCCTTGTCGGCGACTCCGTGGAGGAGCTGCCGGCCCTGGCGAACGTGCCCGTGGGCGTGTTCGACGATGCCACGTACCAGGAGCAGGAAGCCATGGTCGCTCCCGGCTCCCTCCTGTTCCTCTATACGGATGGGGTGACCGAAGCGATCGATGCCGGCCGGCGGCAATTTGGCCGGGAGCGGCTTCTCGGCGCCTTGGCGTCCTGTCCCCGGAAGCCGGATGTCCTGATCCGGACGGTCAGGGCCGATGTCCGGGCCTTCGCCGGGGAGGCCGAACAGAGCGACGACCTCACGATGATGGTCGTCCACTATCACCCGAATAAAAACACAATAGGCTGATTTTGAAGGATATAAACATTTTTGGAATATGAAAACAACCGTACAAGAAATCGATGGAAGACTGGTCGCCGTCCTATGCGGCGAGCTGGACACCGCCGCGGCCGCGGAGACGGAAGCGGCGCTCAAGCCTTTGTTCGACAGCGACGGGAAGGATCTCGTCCTGGACTGCAGCGGACTGGAGTACATCGCTTCCAGCGGACTCCGCATCCTCATGAACCTGCTCAAGACGGCCCGGACGAAAGGGGAGCGCGTGGCCCTGAAGAATGTGAACGAGGTAATCCGGGACGTGCTGGATATGACCGGTTTCGTCTCCTATTTCGATTTCGAATGAAACGGCTGGCCCTGATCCTGCTCGCCGCCCTGCCGCTCTGCGCCCGGGCGCAGGAGAACACGTTCACGGTGGACGCCGACTATCTCACGCGCGGCGAGATCCGGTACGGCGGCATTTCCGTCGAGGAAGACGGGGATGCGCTCAACTCGCGTTTCATCCTCAGCAGAACCCGTCTGGGAGCTTCCTATTCCCGCGACTGGCTCACGGCGCGGCTGACCGCCCAGCACGCCGACACCTGGGGAAGCGCGGCCGGAAACGCCCTGTCCATGAACGAGGCCTGGGTGAAGGCGCAGTTCCCGGTGGGCCTCTTCGCCCAGCTGGGCCGCCAGCGTCTCTCCTACGATGACCAGCGTATCTTCGGCGCGGACGACTGGTCCATGACCGGCTACTCCCACGACGGTTTGAAACTGGGATTCGAGCGGGCCGGGCACAAGGTCCATCTGTTCGGTGCCTATAACCAGAACGTGGACAACATCGACGAGGGCGGCACCCGCTTTTCCGGAGGAATCCAGCCGTACAAGTCCCTGGCTTCCGTGTGGTATCACTACGACATCCCGAAGACGAATATCGGCGCCTCCCTTCTCTTTGTCAATATGGGCCTTGAATACCTGGATGTCGGGGAAGAAGGCGCCTACGGGACGTGTTTCCAGCAGCTCGCCGGCACTTTCCTGTCTTGGACTCCGAAGCATTTCGGACTGGAGGCGTCCTATTACCACCAGTGGGGAAAGGCCTATGGGAACATCCCCCTGAATGCCTGGATGGCCAGCGCGAAAGCCACGGCCACGCCGTCGGAACAATGGTCCTTCCGGGCCGGCTACGATTACCTGAGCGGCGAAGAGGATTTCCCCATTCCGGGCGGCGGAAACATCGGCCTGGTGCGCCATGAGATCGTCCGGGGATTCAATTCCCTGTACGGCTCGAACCACAAGTTCTACGGGGCGATGGATTTCTTCTATGTATCGACCTACGTGAACGGATTCACGCCCGGCCTCCAGAATCTCTATGCCGGCGTTTCCTGGAGCCCGGTCAAGCCCCTGTCGGCGGATGCCGCCTACCATTTCTTCTCCACGGCCGCTCCCGTCATGGATGCCAAGAAAGCCCTGGGACACGAGGTGGAGCTGGCATTGACCTGGACCATCGTCCCTACCGTCTCGCTCAGCGCGGGCTATTCGTTCATGCAGGGCACGGAGACGATGTCCATCCTCAAGCGGAGCGCCAACAACAACCGGCTGCACTGGGGCTGGCTGATGCTGAACGTGACCCCGACCTTCTTCCATAAAAAATGGTGAACTGAAGGATGACCCTCGTCGAAGCCATTGAAATCTTCGCCCTGGTGACCGGCGTCGCCTACGTCGTCCTGGAGATTCTCCAGAAGAATGCGATGTGGGTGGTGGGCCTCCTCACCGGCGCGGCCTGCGCCTACAGCTTCGCGGTGCAGCGGAGCTGGGGGATGATGGGCCTGAACCTCTATTACATCGTGATGTCCGTCATCGGCCTCGTGCAGTGGCGGAAGGACGGCGCCGCGGTGGGGGAGGATGTGATCCATCTGCGGCCCCTGCCCCGGAAAACGGCCCTCTGGAGCGCCGTGGGCTTTGTCCTGGGCTCCCTGGTCCTCATCTGGGTGTTCCGCGCCCTCGGGGACACGGTGTCCGAGCTGGACGCGCCCGCGACGGTCTTGAGCGTCATCGCCACCTGGTGGCTCACCCGCTCGTACATCCAGCAGTGGATGCTGTGGGTGGTGGCCGACGCCCTCACCACGATGCTGTGCGTGGTGAACGGCCAGTACTGGATGGCGTTCCTGTATCTCGCGTATATCGCATCGGCGGTGTACGGCTATTACCATTGGAAAAAGAAAGGAGTGGAACTATGATCCTGATTGTCGAAAGCGGCGCCACCAAGACCGACTGGTGCCTCGTGGACGCCGGAAAGCCGGTCCGCCGGCTGCAAACCCCGGGGATGAACCTGTCCACGATCGCGGCGGAGGCCAACGCGTCCGTCTTCGCGGACGCGGTTGATACCTTCGCGGACGTGGACGAGGTCCATTTCTACGCGGCCGGCCTGCTGGAGTTTCCCACCGAGCTGGACCGCATCTTCAAGGAACGGTTTCCAGGGGTCCGGTGCGAATATGCGTCCGACCTCCTGGCGGCGGCCCGCGCGGCCTGCGGCCACGAGGCGGGCCTCGCCGCCATCCTGGGCACCGGCTCCAACACCTGCCATTATGACGGGGAGAAGATCGTCCGCAACATCCACGGCGGCGGCTTCATCATCGGCGACGAAGGCAGCGCCGCGGCCCTCGGCCGGCTGTTCCTCGCGGATCTCGTGAAGGAACTCGTTCCGGAGGAGCTGGTGGAGGCTTTCTCCGCGTTCCACGAGGCGGACTACGCTTCCGTCGTCCGGAACGTCTATAAGACCCCTGCGCCTTCCCGCTATCTCGGGAGCCTGGCGCCTTTCATCCTGGAGCACCGGGGTGAAGCCTACGTGGATGCCCTGGTCGAGAGGAACTTCCGCGACCTGTTCGAGCGCGCCCTGACGCGCTACGACCGCCTCCCCGTGGGCGTGGTCGGCGGCTTCGGCTGCGCCTGCCGCACGGAGCTGGAGCGCCTCGGCGCCGAATACGGCCTCACCTTCTCCCGTTTCATCCCTTCCCCGATGGAAGGACTTGTCGACTACCATGGCGTATAAAGAGAAATACCCTTCCGAACTCCTCTCCGACGCGGTGGAGGCCATCGGCACGCTGCCGGGCGTAGGCCGTCGCAGCGCGCTCCGGCTGGCCCTGCACCTGCTCCGGCAGCCGCAGGAGAACGTGCACCATTTCACGGAGGCCATCAACCGCCTCCGGGACGATGTCCGCTACTGCAAGGAGTGCCGCATGATTTCCGACGAGGAGATTTGCTCGTTCTGCTCGGACCGCTCCCGTGACCACAGCGCCATCTGCGTAGTCGAGAGCGTCCGTGACGTGATGAGCATCGAGAATACCGGCCAGTATCACGGCGTGTACCACGTCCTCGGCGGCATCATTTCCCCGATCGCCGGCATCGGCCCGTCCGACCTGAGCATCCCGGAGCTGGTCCGTCGGGTGGAGGCCCTGGAGAACCCCGCGGATGCGGAGGTCATCTTCGCCCTCAGCGGCGACGTGGAAGGGGAGTCCACCGCCTTTTACCTGTATCGGAAGCTGTCCCACACGGGCGTCCGTTTCTCCGCGCTGGCCCGCGGACTCGGCTTCGGCGACGACCTCGAATACGCCGATGAACTCACCCTGGGACGTTCCATCACCGCCCGTCAAGAATTCAAACCATGAATGTGATTTTAAGCGCCATCCTGCTGGGGATTTCCCTCTGCGCCGACTGCTTCGCGGTGGCGCTCTGCTCCAGCGTGACCGTCACCCGCGAGGAGGTCCGCCGCAAGGTGTGGACCATCGCCGCCGTCTTCGCCGTCATCCAGACGGGCCTGTTCCTGGCCGGCTGGGGCGTGGGCGCGGGCGCCACGGAACTCATTTCGGAATATGTGGGCCATTTCGAGAAGGTGGCCCATGTCATCGGCTTCCTCCTGCTGCTGTACGTGGGCGGTGAAATGTTCATCGACGGCGTCCGCAGCAAGTCGGACCACCTGAACCTCAGTGGCTTCAAGAGCATCGTGCTGGGCGGGGTCGCCACCTCCATCGACGCGGCGGTGGTGGGGCTGTCCATGGCGATGGACGCCGCTCCGTGGTCGGAAATCTGGCCCATTTCGGTGTCCATCTTCGTCTTCACGGCCCTTTCGGTCCTGGTCGGGATGCTCTCCGGCAGCTTCATCGGCCGGAAGCTCGGCTATTCCGCCCGCATCGTGGGCGGGCTCGTCCTCATCGGACTCGGCGTCAACATCCTGTTGTAGTATTTACCGTTTTTTTCGTATTTTTGAAATCCAGAATCTAAGTTGGCGATGGCGAACAAACCTTACCAGGAAATCTCGGATATCACCCTGCTTCCCGCTCCGGACGAGACGGGTTTCATCTCCCGTTATGCATTCCAGTACATAGACTTCAACGAGGTCCCGCAATATGTGGCGGCCGGACACCGCTTCTCCGACTGCTGCTTCCTCGGCTGCGAGATCCCCACCGAGATGGAAGGGCACATCGGCAGCACCTGCCTGGTCTTTCCCCGGATGGGACGCATCTACAACGCCTTCCGCGGCAAGCTGTACACCGGGGAAACCCTGTACGCCGGCTACGACCCCGAGAACGAGGACTCCTATGCGACCTGCTTCGACTCCCGGGTCTATGCCGATTACAAGGAAAAAGGGGTGAACTGCGACGACATCCGCGAAACCCTCGGCCGGACGATGCACGACCGGGCCATCGGCGACGCGATGCGGGAGTTCCTGAGCCGGTTCGATCCGCACCAGGTGGTCGCCATCATGGGCGGTCACGCGCAGCTGCGCACGGACGTTTCCTACCGCCGCGTCGCCCTCATCGCCAAGGAGCTCACCGAACGGGGCAAGCTGATGGCGTCCGGCGGCGGCCCCGGCGCGATGGAGGCCACGCACCTCGGCGCCTGGATGGCCGGCAGGTCGATGGAAGAGTTCGACGACGCCCTGGAAATCCTCTCCGTCGCGCCCACGTTCAAGGATGAAGGCTGGCTACGCTCGGCCTTCGAGGTCCGGAAAAAGTATCCGCAGAACAAGTACCGCAGCCTGGGCATCCCGACCTGGTTCTACGGGCACGAGCCCGCCACCCCGTTCGCGACCCACATCGCCAAGTATTTCTTCAACAGCCTGCGCGAGGATGTCCTGCTGGCCATCGCGAAGGGCGGCATCATCTATTCGCCCGGATCGGCCGGCACTATCCAGGAAATCTTCCAGGACGCCGCGCAGAACCATTACGAGACCTTCGGCGCCCCCAGCCCGATGATCTTCCTGGACAAGGAGTTCTTCACGAAGGAAGTCCCCATATACCCCTTGCTGGAAGACTTGCTCTCCCGCAAGAAGTACAGAGGACTTCTGATTTCCGTGACGGACGACCCTCAGGAAGTCATCGACACCCTGATGTCTTTCCCGAAATAGCCTACTTGAACAGCAGCTGCGCGAACTGATACAGCGCGCGGCGCCAGCTCTGCCACTCGTGGGCCGTGCCCGGCGAGACGTAGAAGTGCGCGTTCACGCCGCTCTTGGCGAGCTCCTCGGTCTCGACCTTGGGATCGGTGCCGTCGCCGAAGCCGGGGGCGCGGTTCTCTAGCTCGCGGCTGCCGAAGCTAACGAACACAAGCTGGAGGCCCTTGGCGAATTCGGGGTTGTTCTTCGTGTCGTCCACGGTGATGGTGCCGCCGCTGAAGATGCCCAGGGAGGAGAACACCTCCGGGTGCGCGACGGTGATGGACTTCGTCTGCATGCCGCCCATCGACAGGCCGGCCATGGCGCGGTGCTTATTGTCCGCGATCGTGCGGAAGTGGCTGTCGATGTAAGGGATGCAGTCCTTGATCAGGGTGTTCGCGAAGCCGTCGGCCCAGCCGGAAGGCAGGCCGAAGCCGCCGCGCGGACGCTGGCCCTGGCCCTGCGGAGGACGCTGCCCCTGCGGGCGCTGGCCCATGCCCATCGGCGGACGCTGTCCCTGGGGACCGCCCTGGCCCATGGCCGGACGCGGCATCGTCCAGGAACCGTTCTCCATCACGATGATCATCGGAAGCGCCTTGCCCTCGGCGATCAGGTTGTCCATGATCTGGGCGGTATGGCCCTGCTGCGGCCAGCCGTACTCGTTCTCGCCGCCGCCGTGCTGCAGGTACAGCACCGGATAGCGCTTGGCGGGGTTCTGGTCATACTCGGCCGGGGTATAGACGAAGATGTGACGCATCGCCTTGTTCACCTCGGACCAGTAATAGATTTCCCGCATCTGGCCCTGCGGGACGTTCTTCACGGCGTAGAAATCCTGGTCCGCCGCGGGCACGTCGATGCCGCTGCCCCAGCGGCTGGCGCCGTAATAGTAGAGGCTGGACGGATCGGGGACGTTCGCGCCGTCGATGTTCAGCTGATAGTAGTGGAATCCTTCGTCCTGCGGGGCGGATTCGCCGATCCAGGCGCCGTCCTCGCCCTTGACGAGGTCGTACTTGACACCGCCGATGTCCAGCTTCACGGACTGGGCGTCGGGCGCTTCCACGCGCACGCGGACGCAGCGCTCAGAATTGACCATCGGATACTGCTTGCCGGACTGGTTGTTCGGCGAGGGGACGAAGTCCTCCTTCACCTGGGCGTTCGCGCAGATGCAGAGCGAAGCCGCCAGGAACAATGCGATTCTTTTCATAGTATCAGGTTGTTAGTTGTGATGTCCGTGTGTCCTGTTCCAGTTGTCCCAAGGCGCGGAAGCCTGCTCGCAGAGGTCCAGGAAATGGGCCTTGAGCTCGTCCCAGCGGTAGTAGGGGCCGGAGACCGGCTCGATGCCAGGGATGAGGATCTCCTTTTCGTTGTAGAGGACCTTCGTGAGGACCTCGCCCTTCTTGTTCTGGTAGAAGATCATCTGGCAGTTGGTGGCCATCGGGACCTGGAAGAAGGCGTACCAGCCCTTCGCATGGGCCTCCTTGTAGGGAAGGTTGCGGTTCTGGGGATCATCGACGCCCATCAGGGCGAAGAGCGGCAGGATGGAGGTGTCGTGGCCGAAGCGGAGGTCGGCGGTGCGGTGGCTGCCGGGCTGCATGGCGGCGTCGGCCTTCTC
Source organism: uncultured Bacteroidales bacterium (assembly GCA_900316955.1). Taxonomy (GTDB): domain Bacteria; phylum Bacteroidota; class Bacteroidia; order Bacteroidales; family UBA932; genus Cryptobacteroides. Next base: position 52,440 of record ONEX01000003.1, on the reverse strand, counting down.
GATGAAGTCCATCATCAGCGGACGGATGGCGAAGCGGATGATGTCGCCGTTCTCGACGGAACCGCCCCACATGCGGTAGATGGAGTCATTGCCGCCGGCCCAGAAATAGACCAGTTCCTCCGGGACGAAATACTTCCGGAAGATGTCGATACCCATGAAGTCGATGACCTGGCACAGGCCGCCGGCGGAGAAGCAGGCCTTGACGAAGGGCTCGGGATTGCCGATGACCTTGAGGGCAGCGTCGTAATCCTTGAACAGCGGGGTCAGGAAGCGGGTGAAGTCATAGCCGGGCGTGCCGGTCGCCGGGGTGTACCTGGCGTTCTCCGGGTTGCTGCCGCCGCGCATGCGGGCCATCTGCTCCGGCGTGAAGGTCGGGCGCGGCGCCGGGACCTCGCCGGGGCGCTGGACGCGGAGGCTCGGGTTGATATAGCCCATGAACCGCTCCGCGCTCGTGTAGGTGAACTCCTGCCGGGGGCTTTCCGCCTTCATCGAGTTGGTGAAGTTGCACATGGACACGATGCAGCGGAAGTTCGTCGAGGAGAAGCTGTTCACCTCCCAGCGGTCCTTGTTCTTGAACACGGCGGGGAACCTCTCCACCATCCGGGCCGCCAGCATCTGGTGCTCCTTGGCGCCGCGGGGCGTGAGGGATCCTTCCATTCCCTTGTGGGCCTCGACGATGGCGTTCACGTCGGCATACAGGGCCTTGCCGGTCTCGGTGAGGAGGTTCAGGGAGTCCAGGACGGGGAACGCGCCCATCGCCGCGCGGGCGAAGGTGGAATTCTGCTCATACCGGGAGCCGTGGCGTCCGTAATGGGAGATGTAGAACGGCTTGAAGCCCTTGGGGGCCTTCGTGTCCACGATGGGGTTGAACTCGTACGAGTGCATGTTGTTCGCCGCCCGGTCGGGGTTCTCGGCGATCAGGCGCAGCGCATCGTCCTGGGCACCGAGGCTCAGGCAGAACACGCTCAGCAGCAGGGAGGTAAGGAGTCTTTTCATCAGTGTTATTGTTTGTTTTACAAATATAGTAAAAACTGATGAAAGAACAAGAATTTCTTTCCGGGGGGCTACAGCAGCGCCAGCAGCATGCCCTGGATGCGGGCGTATTCGGCTTCGAAGTTGGGGGTGAGGAGGTCCTTGCCGATGGCGGCGGTCAGCTCTTGCTGCGTCCACCAGCGGCCTTCGGTCACTTCGTCGTTGTCGGGGTTCAGGTCGGGATGGCCCACGGACGCGAAGATGAAGACGAATTCACGGTCGCGCTCCGTCTCCCAGATGTTGGTCTCCAGAAAGATGGGATTGAAGGCGGTGAGCCCCAGTTCCTCGGCGGCTTCGCGGTAGAGGGCCTCTTCGGCCAGTTCGCCGTAGGTGACGTGACCGCCGACGGCGGTGTCCCAGTAGCCGGGGAGGAGATCCTTTTCCATCGACCTTTTCTGCAGGTAGATCCGGCCCAGGCGGTCCACCAGGTGGAGATGGACCACCGGATGGAGGGGCTTGGCGCCGCTGTGGCACCAGGCGCGGGTGGCCTGGCCATAGACCAGTCCGCTGGGTTCGATGAGCGGGAGCATCTCCTCCGAGGAGACGGCGGGGAGGCCGGGCGAGTCCACGGTCGGGCGGGGATACACCGGCGCGGGTTCCAGGGGGTAAACCAGCTCGACCATCAGGCGAAGGAAATGAGGATGAGCAGCTGGGCGACCAGCACGCGGAGGAACATGGACAGCGGGTAAACCGTCGCGTAATTCACGGAAGTATAGTCGCTTCCGTACATGCCCTGGGCGAAGGCCAATGCCGGCGGATTGCAGCAGGAGCCGGCGATGAGGCCGCACACCTGGTAGAAATTCAGCCGGACGAGGAAGCGGGCGATGACGAAGGTGAGGAACACCGGGACGATCGTGATGATCGCGCCGTACAGGATCCACCAGTAGCCGCCGTTCACGATGGAGCTGACGAAGTTCTCGCCGGCGCCGAGGCCCACGGCCGCGAGGAACAGCGAGATGCCGATCTCGCGGATCATCAGGTTGGCGCTCATCGTGGTGAAGGTCGTGATCTTGTGCTTCGGGCCGAAGTGGCCCAGGAGGATGGCGATGATGAGCGGGCCGCCGGCCAGGCCCAGCTTGATGGGCTGCGGGATGCCCGGGAAGCGGATGGGCAGGGAGCCGAAGATGATACCGACCACGATGCCCAGGAAGATGGGCACGAGGTTCGGCTTGTCCAGGGCGCCGCTGGAGTTGCCCACCTGCTCGGCCACGCGCTTGATGTTCTGTTCCGCGCCGATGCAGATCAGGGCGTCGCCCATCTGCAGATACAGGTCCGGGCGGGCCACCAGCTCGACGCCGGAGCGGATGACGCGGGTCACGCTCACTTCATAGGCCTCGCGGAAATGCAGGTCCCTGAGTTTCTTGCCGGTCAGGGAAGATTTCGTGACCGTCAGGCGGCGGGTCACCAGGTGATGGTCCATCCGGTCCCAGTCCTCCACGTGCATCGGCACTTCCTGGCCGAAGAGGATGCGGAGCTTCTCCACCTCCTGCTGGGAGGTGACGATGAGGACCTTGTCTCCCTCCTCGAGCACGATGTCGCCGGTCGCGAAGAGGATTTCCTTCCCCTTCATAATGCGGGAGACGACATATTCGCCCTTGAATTCGTGCAGGATGTCGGACAGTTTCTTGCCGAAGATGGCCGGGTTCTCGACGGCCACGTGCATCCGGCGGGGGTGGGAGCCGGTATCGTCCTGGGCTTCCAGTTCCGCCAGTTCCTTGGCGGGATCGACCTTGAAGAGGCTCTTCCCGACGAGCAGGACCAGGATGACGCCGATGACGCCGATGGGATAGGTCACGGCATAGCCGGAAGCCAGTTCGGAGGCGGTCTTGGAGGCGGCGACCGGGTCCATGCCGCCGGCCGAGGCGACGTCGATATACGTCTGCTGGGCGGCGCCGAGGCCCGGGGTGTTGGTCACCGCGCCGGACATCACGCCCACCATCGTCTTGAGGTCCACGCCCGTGATCAGGGAGATGCCCCAGGTCACAGCGACGGCGAGCAGGACGTTCACGAGGGCCAGGAGGTTCATCTTCACGCCCCCGGACTTGAGGGAATGGAAGAAGCCGGGGCCTACCTGCAGGCCGATGGAGAAGACGAACAGGATGAGGCCGAACTCCTTGATGAAATGGAGCATTTCGGGATCGGCCCGGAAGCCGAGATGGCTCATCAGGATGCCCATGAACAGGATCCAGGTGGCGCCGATGGAAACGCCCTTGATCTTGAACCGGCCCAGATAGGTGCCGATGCCGATCACAAAGGCGAGCAGCATGATCGTATGGGCGACGCCCTGACCGAAGAACAGATCTTTCATAGTTTAGAATACCAGTTTGACACAGAAGGCGGACTTGCCGTCCACGCGGCCTTCCACGTACCAGACCAGCGCCCCGTCCTCCTCCGTCTGCAGCCGGAACAGCTGCACGGTGGTGCCGGGCGTGGTCTCCTTGTTGAAATTGATGTACGCGTCCCGGACCCGTCGGCCCGAAACGGTCTCATAGTCGATGCAATCCATCGCCCACACCATATAGCGGGCGTTGTTCGTGTGGCCGATGATGTCTAGGTCGGAATAGACGACCGTGTGCTCGCCGGCGGGTTCGGGCTCCACCCCGCGGGGCATCGCCACCTTCGGGGCGCGCTCCGCAATGGCGTCGTCCACATCCCCCGTGCTCAGCTTGTCCTGGAGCTCCTCGGGCCGGACCAGGCGGCGCGTCCGCTCGTCGATCACCACCCAGGAACTGGTGCAGGTCACGAGGCGGTTGCCGGCGGCATCCTGCAAGAAGAAATCACGGAGATAGAACAGGCCGTCGGCACCCTTATGCCAGGTGTACAGCGTGACATTGTCCCGCCACTTGGGGGGATTCTCGAAATGGAAATGCATCCGGGACAGCACCCACGCCACGTGGTGGATATGCAGGTCGTCGTAGCCGAAACCCAGCTCCTGGGCGGCCCAATAGGCGATTTCCTGGGCCATGTCCATGAAGGAGGCCGGCTTCAGGTAGAACGATGCGTCCGTGTCGTAGCACGGAACGCAGATATCCTGGCAGAATTTGTAACCTTCTCTTCTGACTTCGCTCATAACTACACTACTGATAACGCAGAATCTGAAGCTCCTCCTTGGAATACAGCAGCGGATCCACCAGCCCCGGCGCCAACCGGCTCAGCAAGACGAATATCACCAGCAGCCCCACCACCACGCACAGCACGATCAATAAGATCCTCCACAGCTTCCGATGCGATTTCTTCGGCTCGGGAACCGGTTGGTGAGCTTGTCGAACCACCGGTTCTTCCTCCTCATTCCGGGCTTCGTCTTCCTCATTCCGGGCTTGACCCGGAATCTCCTCGACCTTTTCGGGTTCGGGAACCGGTTGGTGAGCTTGTCGAACCACCGGTTCTTCCTCGTCATTCCCGACCTGATCGGGAATCTCCTCCGCCGGCCCTTCGACAGGCTCAAGGACCGGCTCCGCTTCGGGCTCCTCTTCCTCATTCCGGACTTCGTCTTCCTCATTCCGGGCTTCTTCTTCCTCATTCCGGGCTTCTTCTTCCTCATTCCGGGCTTGACCCGGAATCTCCTCGATCAGCTCCGCGAGCCCCGCGACCGTCGTCGCGACCTCTTCGGGCGTCTCGACGTGCGTCTTGAGGGAGAGAGGAGCGAGGCCCAGGCCTTCGGGATAGATATCCAGGTCCTCGTCGGCCACGAAGAAGAAATGGTTCTCGCGCGTGGCGCGGAGGCGTCCGAGGCCCGGGAAGACGACCGTCTTCTTGACCTTCAGGACCTCCTTCATCTCGGCGAGGAACTCCGTCAGGATGCGGGTGGCCATGTCGGCATCGACCTCCTCGTTATCCCGCGCGTAAAGGTCCACGAGATAGGTGTCGCCGCCTTGCTTCGGAGAGAAATACAACCGGCGGTAGGGAGGGTTGATCGTATAGCCCTTGTCGGAAAAGGTGGAGGGCACCAGCTCGGCTACGAAACAGCCGACCCCGGGCAGGGTCACGGTGTCGTGGTCCAGGATGGCCTCCTTCACCATTTTTGCAAGCAGATCGATATCCATCGCGGTCAGTTTCAGATTCGCGATGCAAAGATAGTGAAAAAAACCGCAAAAAAGTTTGGAGTTTCCGAAAAAGGTTGTACCTTTGCAATCCCGAAACAACAACAGGGCATCCGCAAGGATGAAAACATTCCTCAGTAGCTCAGTTGGTTAGAGCATCTGACTGTTAATCAGAGGGTCCTAGGTTCAAGTCCTAGCTGGGGAGCACCTGAAAACCAATCACTTGCGCAAGTGGTTGGTTTTTCTTTTTCTAGGACAGTTGCAAAATAGTTGCAAAATCAGCGTGTTTTAACCCCCGTTTAACAGCGTTTAAATGCGGGTTTCGATTTCGAATAAAGGAATATAAAAGCACTCAAATTCGTCTTCTACCGATCCAAGGAGAACCCCACGGCCCTCTTCAAGGTGCTCTTAAATGGCGAAGTAGCCCGCTTCCTTCTGGAGGCGGGCTACTGGCCGTACTTCGACTGGCAGACCATAAAGACCCAGTACGGGAGATAGACTTTGTCATTACGAGCGAAGCTTAGAAAGATCTTCGCGGAACGCCGGTTCCCTCGAATACCTGCGTCCTGTCGTCCAGAAAGCCGATACCCTGTACACGGATACGGTAAGTCTGGCCGATGGACAGACCTTCCAGCCTGACGCCTACCTGGGGGTTCTCATAGTTATACCAGACATCGAAGGTTTTCGTCTGCCATGCGTCGGATCCCAGGGGCGCATAATCTACCTGATAGCGGAGGACCCATGGACTCGGAGTCACCAGGACTTGCAGGTCTCCAGTCGCATAGTTATGAGAAGCCGGGGCATTGATCGTGACATCCGGGACGACGGTGGTCAGGTCATATACGTCCTGGTTCAGGACATCCAGGCTGACTTCTTTGAGGACAAACTCCACATTGGAGGCAGAGATGCCGATTCGGTAAGGCGAGACAAGGTTATGAAGGACGGTCTCGTAGAGGGACCACCGACCTTCCGTCCCGGTCCTTTGGAAGGACGCAATTGGGATCATCCCCGGGGAGAGGCCCTCGGAATTGAGTTCGTAGGAAGCGGCCGTCGTCGTGTAAACCAGCAACGTGGCGCCGTCGGAGAGCTTCGAGGTCTTGATGCGCACCCGGACGGTGGAAGGCTTTGTAAGGGCCGGCAACGGCGGAAGGACGACCGCGGAAGAGAGCCCCCCATAGACTTGGATGCCCAGTGGCGTAGGATAGACCTGGGTCAAATCCCGCACCCAGTTCACCCGCGGAGGCATCATATCCCATTCCGAGAGCCGGGTCGTTTTCTGGAGGGCTTCCCAGGGCAGGTAGAACTCGTTCGTCCTCAGATAATAGTTACTCCGTGTGCCGGAAGGATCCACCGGAAGAATCTTCGGCACCAAGTCGGGGTGAAGGGGGGCATAGCCGACGGAAAAGATGCCCTGGTGGGGTCCCCAGACAAACTCCGAGAAATCTTCTCCCAGCAGGAGATCGCCCGGGCGGGAGGGATCGGAAGTCTTTTCTTGGCGGGTAAATTGCGTCGTTTCGAACGGAAACACGCCCGAACAATCTTCGGCTTCCGCCTTGAAATACCAGGTTTTGCCCGGTTCCAGACCCGTGAAGAAAAAACACGGAACCTGGAACTTAAGGGCGCTTTCCCCCGTACGGAACAGGCCCGGACTGCACGTCCATTCTGCCACAGCCTGGGTTGCCGCCGCATCCCGGTACAGGCCGATCTTCCAAGGAGTCCGGCAGTCTTGCGCGCCGTCCTTGAAGGAGGAGACGGACCATTGGATCGTCAGCGTGGACGAGGTGGCGTCCATCAGCCGCGCCTGGACGGTGCGTGGAGCCGGCGTGGTTTCTATCGGGACAAACTCCCCGTAATCAAAGGGTGTCCAGGTCTTCTTGGTGCAGGACATGCAGGCTGCAGCAAGAAGGATGGAAAGGAGAAAACGGGCGGGTCTCATAGGGCGGTGTATTCAATGATGTTCTTGAACTGATTCCAGGGAGAGGCCGCCTGGTAAGCCGCCTTGCTGCCGGATGGGACCTGCAGGGTCCATTCGCGCGGATCGATGGGCAATCCATTGACGGTCGGAGGTCTGGAAATCGGCACCTGGATGTTGGCGTTTCCATCGTAAGGTACAAACGCATCCTTTTCCATACGGGACGGAATGCCGTTCAGGACGAGTGTCCGGAAGGATCCTTCGAACGCATGGGTTCCAATCTCGACGGTACTGGCGAAAATGCTGATGGGAGAGAGAGAGGAGAATCCCGAGAATGCGTATGCTCCTATCTGTTTGACGGACTTTCCTTCGAAATACAGTTTCAGGTTCGGGATGTCGTGGAAGGCATAGTCACCAATAGTCTGCAGGTTGCCAATCGCGCTGAAAGCCACCAGGGCGGACTGTTCGAACGCGTGTTCTCCGATGGACACCAGGTTCCCGACGTTCCTGAAGGAAACAGGTAGCGGCGAACAGCGGTAGAAGGCATAATCGCCGATCCGGGTGACGGAGGCTGGAATATGAAGGTCCACGACGTTGTGCTCTTTCAAGACAAGCCCGGCGAAAGCCCAGTTCCCCAGAGAGGTAATGCCATCGTCCATCAGAATCGCCGTGATTCCGAGACTGTGCCAGGGAACCTTTTCCCTGGAAGGATAGTCGAACATCGGCCCTTTCCCCTTCAGGTACAAGATGTTGTAGGATTTCAACCAGAACAGTTCCGGACCGCTGATGCCGCATTGGGAACGTCCTTTAATGACTTTGTCGCGGTCCTCCGACTGGATGGCCGCTGCCGTCCATTCCGTAAAACCATCCCAGTTGCCCTGGAGTGTTCTCTGGGGCTGGTCCAGTTCCATACGGACTTTGAGACCGGAATAGGTGAGAATCTCTAGGGTCCTGTCTCCGATCACCTTGTACCGGAATGGTTCGAGGTTGGAATCGAAATGGACTTCCCTGGAATAATTGTCCAGATACCATACGTGCAGCCTGGACAGGCCCAGGCTGTCATCCACGAAATACAGGGTGAGGGAGTCCCGCTGGATCTCCTCTCCCTGCGCATTTGTACGGACAGACGCCCCCGTCCACTTCTGGGAACGGAGGAAACCGGGCAGCGTTTCCAGGGAGACTGCCTCTTCTTTTTCGCAGGCGCAGCAGAGCGCGAGCAGGAGGAACGGCAAGATACGCTTCATGGTCTTTGAAATGAGGTGAATTCAATTTAGAAGTGCAACACACTTCAAAAGTCAAAGATATATAATTGTTTTCAATATTTCAACGGATTTGAAAGGACTCACTAAGATAGGGTCACTTTCGAGAGGATTTTCCACCATAGGTTCAAGATTTCGACTGAGAAGGGAGCAAAAAGGCATCTGCAACCGCAGATGTCTTTTTTGTTTGTATTTCTATGCTCTCCAAACACGCATTCAGCACGGCTGAGGGAACATTTTAATGGATTATCGTTCCCTGCCGCGTGCTGGAGCTCGGCTGAGGGAACGATATGGGCCCTAAACGTAACCGCAGACGTGCTGGGAGTTCCCGCAGGCCACCAGCCCCCCCCCTTTTTTGCGCCCGAAACAACAAAAAAACGCGCCTCCGGGGAGTACGCGCGAATCAGTTGTGTGTCGGTAAGGACATCAGGAAGACCTTCGCCGGTTTCTGCGGCTAAGGATGATACAACTGATGAGAATGGTGAGGATCATATTCATCTATTAGATGCAGAAACCTCACCATTCGTTTCATCCGAAAAACAAGTTCACGCCCATTATTCGATATTCTTCCGTAGGTAGATCCAGTTTTCCATCTGGCTGACGCCAGGCTTGGGACCGGTGAACATCGTGGCGGCCTTCGCGTCGCCCTTGAGCCACCAGTCGAGCCAGGCGGTGGCCACCTTCGCATAGTCGCCGCCGAAAGGCTGCATATAGGTGCCGCCGTGTCCGATGCCGTCCAGGCTGGCCTGGAAGGCGGGCATCGTGCCCTGGAGTTGCTTGAAGTCGTCCAGGCCGTTCTCCCAGGCGATGTCGGTCGTGCCGCCCAGGATCCAGATCACGGACTTCTGCTTCATCTTGTTCAAGCTGGCCTTGTCCTCGCCGCCGTTGAAGAAGCCGCTGTTCATGACCAGGATGGTCTTGATGCGCGCATCGTCCGACATATGGAGCGCCTGCAGGCCTCCGCAGGACATACCGGCCGCGGCGATGTTGTCGATGTCCAGTTTTCCGTAATAGGGGCTGGCCGGGTCGGCGTTCTGGGCGATGGCCCACTCGAGCGCCTGCTTCAGGCCGGCCGGATCGCCCATCGACATGCCACCGGGCATCTGCGGCATGCCGCCGCCGGGCATTCCGCCGCCTGGACGCATCCGGGGCCGCTCACCGCCCTGGGGAGCGCCTTGCGGAGCCCCCTGGGGGCGCTGGCCACCCTGGCCGGGGCGCATCTGGGGCCTGCCTCCCGGCATGGCCCCCGTCTGGCCGGGACGCGGGCCTTCGACCTGCTGATAGTTGCTCGGGCCGATGGCGACGATCAGGTAGCCCTGCGAGGCTACCTCGTTCAGGAAATTGACATGGCCGCTGGGCGAATTCGCGCAGCCGCCGTTGCCCCAGACCACCACGGGAAGCCGCTTGTCCTTGCCGAACTTGCTGAGATCCTGCGGACGGAAGATGGTGTGGGTGGGGAGAGAGGCCTCCTCCATCATCACGGCCTTGTACGGGCCGGAACCTCCCTCTTCGACGATCCTTGACTTCTGCGCCCGGGCAGGCGCACCTCCGCCGCGCTGGCGCTGCGGGGCCGGTTCGGGATCGGTGAGGACCTGGGCGTTCATCCATTCGAAGATGTTCGCGTGGCCTTGCGGGGCGACGGAACCGCCGCCGTCGTTGCTGGGCTTGACATCCCCGGCGCTCTGCTCCTGCGACTTCCGGACCGCATCATTGAACAGGTAGCACCACGAGAAGTGGCCCATCAGCGGCTGGCCCGGATTGTCGATGCCCTGGACGTTCTCGAACATCGACATCCACACGTTCTTGGCGCCCGCCTTCACCATCCGCTGGAAGGTGGGGATGCAGTGGGTCTTCGGGTCGACGGTCGTGTCGTCGTAGGACTGGACGATCCAGATGTTCTCCTCGGCGAGGGCCTTGATCTCGTTGTCCGAGATGTTCGCATCCAGGTAGGCCTCGCAGGTGGGATAGGCCGCGGCAAAGTACCGGGGATGACGGATGAGCATGTGCATCGTCATGTAGCCGCCGTTGGAGCAGCCGCCCAGGTAGATGCGTTTCCGGTCCACGTCGGGATGCCTGTCCACATAATCGTCGATGCAGGACTTGAGCACATCGGCATACAGGGAAGGATACTCGCCGTGGCCGAAGCCCTTCGAGGTGCCCATCCACATGGTCGGGCACTGGACGGAGAGGACATAGGCGCCCCCGGCGCCGCCTTCCGTGGTGAAATGCGACTGGATCTCCGGACGGATCAGGGAGACGACCTCGTTGCCCAAGAGGGTGATGGACACGTCCAGTCCGCCCTCTCCGCCGCCGTGGAGCCAGATCACCAGGGGATTCTCCTTCCCGTCGCCCTTGAGGGACCAGGGTTCATACGCCGCATAAGTAAGCGTCACGTCCCCTGACTTTCCGGTATTCCGGCCGGTGAACGTTCCTTTGTCGAAGTAATCGGCCTCGGAAAGGAAATCCTTCAGGGCCTTGTCCGTCTCACAGTCGATGGCGGTGAACTTCTGCTTGCCGACTTTCAGGACCTTTCCTTTCTTCAGCCCGACCTTGAGGCTGTACGCCTCATTCCAGACGCCGGACCGGATGGAAAGGCCGAGACCGCGGCCGGAGGCCTTCTCAAGGCCCAGCGCGACGTACTGGCCGTCCGGGTCGTACGCGCCCCTGGAATCCGAGGGGTAGGCCGACAGGACGTTGCGTTCCGTCCCGTTCGTATTGACGGTGAAGACGGAGGGGTCGAGATTGTCCAGTTTGATTTCCGGTTTCACCACGACGAGATTGACGGCGGTGGAGGCTTCGTAGGTGGTCACGCCGACCACTTGCGGCGCCATCTTGAGGGTCTGGGCGCCGGCGGACGCCGCTACGGTCATGGCCAAGACGGCGAGGATGGATTGGATTCTGTTCATGGGGTGTTCGGTTTCGTGTGCTTGTGAAATGGGCTACAGATCGTCGATGGGATTCCGTCCCAGGCCTCCGGTCGAAGTCGTCGTGGCGGCGTTCGCGTACTTCAGGATGACGTGCCAGGAGGATTGGTTCGTGACGTCGGCGTCCAGGGAGATGGTGCCGTTAGGAAGGTTGTAGACGGCGAGGTTCCGGTTGACGATCGGGTCGATGCCGTATTTCCGGGTCAGGTCCGCCTGGAGGTTGTCGTAGGCCTTTTCCAGGGCGTCCCAGTCGGAAATGACGGGGAAATCGACCCGGACTTCCTGCACGGGATTGCCGGTCGGGGTCACCTTGCAGTTGCTGTAGCCGGCGAAATCGCCCGTGTACGTGCCGTTTCCGGCATTCTTGAAGCCGGCCTTGACCAGGGCCGACCCGAAGGCTGACGACGAGCCGGTCAGGGGAATGCCCTTGAAGGCGAGGGGAGCCGATGCCGTGGTAGTCGTAGACGGAGTCTGCGTGGTCTGGGGCTGGGTGGAAGGCTTCTGGCCCTTGTATTTCCCGATGCCCAGTTCCCGCTCGAGGTCCTCGACGTCCTCGATGAGGTCCTCGTTGACGGTCGACCGGTCATTCTGCTTTTTCGGGCTGAACCAGCCGCCGGATTCCTCCGAGCTTCCTTTGCCGGACCCGACCGTTCCGCCGCCCGATCCGCCGGGCAGGGTGATCACGCTCCCGAACTGCTTGGAACACCACCTTACGGCCAGGAAAATGACCGCCACGGTGATGACCAGCCGAAGGAGTTTTTTCAATAAATTCTGCATATCGATCGATGTTTAGGTGACTTTCATAAGTCGGTAAGGAGTTTCCCAAATTTAGCGATTCTCCCGGTTTTTTCATCTTTTTTGGGAAAATGTTTTCGATTCGCACCGGAAAAATGCCTATCTTTACAAGGTATGGCAATCGACATCGACAAATTCGTCCACGACCAGCTGTCGGTCTGGCCCGCCGTGGCGGCGAAGTACCGCGCGCTCAAGAGCGCCCAGACCCGCCAGATGACCATCGGCGGCATCCTGGTCACCCTCCAGTCGAACCCGGGCCGGATGCCCATCTTCGACCATGGCTGCCCGCTCTGCGAGGAGAACTACCTGGAACAGCAGCATTTCCTGCCGTTCGAAGGCCGCAAGGGCCGGAAATACCGCATCCTGGTGAACCGGGCGCCCATCTTCCCGAACCACCTCGTGATCACCCGGGACGTCCACGTCCCGCAGACCATCTGGCACCGCTATCCGGACATGCTGGACCTCGCCGTCCAGTTCCCGGACTGCGTCATCTTCTACAACAGCCCCTACAGCGGCACCACCGTCCCCGGCCACGCGCATTTCCAGGCCTGCCCCAAGGGGTATATGCCCATGGAGCGCATCGCCGGCCGGCTCCTCCACAACATCGCGATGAACGGGGGCCAGGTCCCGGAGAGCCTTTCCGCCAATGTCTCCTTCGTGGATTCGGTCCGGGACGCCCAGCTGTTCCATTACAAGCATTTCACCCGGGGCGTCTTCCTGCTCCGCGCGGAAACGGCCAAGTCCATGGCGAAGATGTTCTACCGCCTCCTGGACTGCTGCGACCTGGCGGAAGGGGAGGCCGAGCCCCGCTTCAACGCCCTGACGTTCTTCAGCGAGGGCGAGTACCGCGCCGTCGTGATGTGCAGGGCGGCGCACCGGCCGCACCATTTCTATGCGGAAGGGGAGGACCATTTCGCCCTGAGCCCCGGCGCAGCGGACATGGCGGGCTTCTTCGTCATCCCGGAAGTGTCCGATTACGAGCGCCTTACGCCCAGGATCCTGACGGACATCCTGCAGGAGATCTCCCTCTCCGAGAAGCAGGAGGAGCGCCTCCTGTGGCGCCTCGTCCGCACCCAGCCCAAGATCGAGGTGGGCATCCTCTCCGGTCCGGAAATCACCTTCGAGATCATTTCCGACGGCGCCGGTCCGCAGAAGGTCTCCTACCGCGAGGGCAAGATCGACTATAACGGCACCTTGTACGACGAGCTCGTCTTCGAGGCCCCGACCATCTCCACCCTCTTCGCCGAGCCGTCGTTCATCCTGTACGGCGTGACCATCGGCGTGGACTTCCATTGGCAGCGGCAGCAGGACCAGCAGTTCGCCGGCACCCTCAAGTTCATCGTGGACGAGGGCAAGGTGGTGGCTGTCAATGTGATCGGCGTCGAGGACTACCTCCTAAGCGTCATCTCCTCCGAGATGAAGGCGACGGCTTCGCCCGAGTTCCTGAAGGCCCATGCGGTCATCTCCCGCTCCTGGGTGATGGCCCAGATCGCCCACCGGAAGGCCCGGAAGAAGGCCTCCGCGCCGTATTCCTTCGACAATGTTCCCTCCCTCGTGACCTGGCTGGACGCGTCCCGACCGGCCGAGGCGGGCCAGCCCGTGGGCGAGATCGTCAAGTGGTTCGACCATGACGACCACCACCATTTCGACGTCTGCGCCGACGACCACTGCCAGCGCTACCAGGGCCTGACGATGGCCGTCGGGGAGAAGGTCCGCGCCGCCATCGACGAGACCTGGGGCCTCACCCTCCGCTTCGGCGGGGAACTGGTGGACGCCCGCTTCTACAAGTGCTGCGGCGGCAAGACCGAACTTTTCTCCACGGCCTGGGCCGACGAGGACTATCCGTACCTGACGGTCCACGACGACCCCTGGTGCGACACCCACGACAAGGAAATCCTCTCCCAGGTCCTGAACGACTACGACCTGGAGACGGAGGACTTCCACGACTGGACCGTCCGCTACCAGCGCGCGGACCTCGCCGCCCTCATCACCCGGCGCTCCGGGGTGGACATCGGCGACCTCGTCGCCCTGGAACCCCTCGAACGGGGCGGCTCCGGCCGCATCAAGAAACTCCGCATCGTCGGTTCCAAGACGACGCTTACCGTCGGCAAGGAACTGATCATCCGACGCTTCCTCTCCGAAAGCCACCTGTACAGCTCCTGGTTCGACGTGGAGATGACCGGCGACGAGGTCATCCTCCACGGCCACGGCTGGGGCCACGGCGTGGGCCTGTGCCAGATCGGCGCCGCCGTGATGGCCGCCAAGGGCAAGACTTTCGAAGAGATCCTCTCCTTCTACTATCCCGGAACAACCCTCGAACGATGAAACCGCGCACTCCCTGGCTCTGGGTTCCGACCCTGTATTTCGCGGAAGGCCTTCCGTACTTTATCGTGAACACGATCTCCGTGGTGATCCTCAAGGACCTGGGGATGGACAACGCCCGGCTGGCCCTTCTGACCAGCCTGATCGGCCTTCCCTGGCTCGTGAAGCCGCTCTGGAGCCCCTTCGTGGACATTTTCAAGAGCAAGCGCTGGTGGATCGTGACGATGCAGCTGCTGATGGCCGTCGCCGTCGGCGTCCTCGCCGCGACGCTTCCGGCCTCCACCACCTTCACGTGGATGCTCATCCTGTTCGTCATCACCGGCTTCGCCTCCGCCTCGCACGACATAGCGGCGGACGGTTATTACATGCTGGCGCTGGACGAGGGTCGGCAATCGGCCTTCGTGGGCATCCGCAATACCTTCTACCGCATCGCAATGGTGTTCGGGCAGGGCGTGCTCATCGTCCTGGCCGGCTGGCTGGAGAAACGGACCGGGGCCGTGTCCACGGCCTGGTCCTGGACCCTCCTCGCGACGGCCGCCATCCTGGCCCTTGTGACCGCCTACCACGCCTTCGTCCTGCCGCGGCCCGCGGAGGACCGGACGGCCGGCGGCAAGACCGGCCGCGAAATCCTGCGCGAGTTCGGCCAGGCGTTCGGGAGCTTCTTCACGAAGCCCGGCATCGGCCTGCTCGTGTGCTTCCTCCTGCTGTACCGCCTGCCGGAAG
This sequence comes from uncultured Bacteroidales bacterium, assembly GCA_900316955.1. Lineage (GTDB taxonomy): Bacteria > Bacteroidota > Bacteroidia > Bacteroidales > UBA932 > Cryptobacteroides. The sequence goes on along the minus strand of ONEX01000003.1, from coordinate 37,433 downwards.
CGCTGTCCGTCAAGCTCTTGTATCCTTTCTTCAGCGATGCACTGGCTGACGGGGGCCTGGGTCTGGACAAGGCCGCCTTCGGCATGGTGTACGGCACCGCCGGGGTGATCGCGCTCCTCGCGGGCGGCATCCTGGGCGGCTGGCACATCTCCCGGCGAGGCCTCCGCAGCTGCCTGCTGCCGATGGCCCTGAGCCTCGCCCTGCCCTGCGCCGTGTACCTGTTCCTCGCCCTGACGCAGCCCGCCTCCGTCTGGACGGTCGGCGCCTGCGTCGTCTTCGACCAGTTCGGCTACGGCTACGGCTTCACGGCCTACACGGTGTATATGATGCATTTCGCCGACGGTCCGCTCAAGACTTCCCACTACGCGATCTGCACCGGCTTCATGGCCCTGTCCATGCTGCTGCCGGGCGCCGTGGCAGGATATCTGCAAGAGGCCTTGGGGTACGTGGGGTTCTACGTCCTGGTGATGGTCTGCTGCCTCGCCACCGTGGCCGTGACCCTGTATGCGCGCCGCCGCGTCCCGGCCGATTACGGACGCGTCAAGAAGGATTGACTATGAAGAAGTTGTTGACACTCCTCCTTTCGCTGGCGGGCCTCTCGCTGTCCGCCCAGGTCTATACCGGCATCGACATGCTGGAGCGGTACGGATTCGAGGAACTCCGCGGCAAGCGGGTGGGCCTGGTGACGAACCCCTCCGGCGTGGACCGGAACCTCCGTTCCACCATCGACATCCTCTATGAGGCGCCCCAGGTGAACCTCGTGGCCCTGTACGGCCCGGAGCACGGCGTCCGCGGGGACGCCTATGCCGGCGACCACGTCGCCAGCGGCAAGGACCCGAAAACCGGCCTCCCGGTGTATTCCTTGTACGGTTCCACCCGGAAGCCCACGCCCGACATGCTGAAGGGGGTGGACGTGATGGTCTATGACATCCAGGACGTCGGCACCCGCTCCTACACCTTCATCTCCACCCTGGGCCTGGTGATGCGCGCCTGCGCCGAGCAGGACATCGAAGTGATGGTCCTGGACCGGCCCAACCCGCTGGGCGGGCTCAAGGTCGAGGGCTGTCTCGTGGAGCCGGGCTTCTTCTCCTTCGTCAGCGAGTTCCGCATCCCGTATGTGTACGGCCTCACCGTCGGCGAGCTGGCCGGCCTCATCAACGAGGAAGGCCTCAACTGCGGGGTGGAGGGCAAGGAAAAGCCCCTCAAATGCCGTCTGTCGGTGATCCCGATGCGCGGCTGGGAAAGGTCCATGCTGTACAAGGACACCGGCCTGCCCTGGATCCTCCCGTCGCCGAACATCCCGTCCGAAGCCTCGGCCATCGGCTATCCCTCCGCCGGCATCGCGGGCGAGTTCGGCTACCTGAACATCGGCGTGGGCTATACCATCCCGTTCCAGACCTTCGCGGCCCCCTGGATCGATGCGGACAAGCTGAAAGAGCGCCTGGACAGCTACGGAATCCCCGGCACCGCCTTCCGCACCATCCACTACAAACCCATCTCCGGACAGAACGCGCAGATGCAGCACGGCGTCCAGTTTTTCTACACGGATTACGAGGCCGCGACCATCACTTTGACGCAGTTTTACGTGATGCAGGCCCTCCAGGAATTGTACCCTGAGCGCAATCCGTACAAGGTTTTGAAGAAAACGCGGATGCTCGATATCGTTTGTGGCACGGATTATGTGAGAAAGGAATTCGGAAAGCGACTGAAAGTCGAAGATATCCAGTCCAGATGGATGCAGGAGACGGAAGCTTTCAAGGAACTTTCCCAGCAATATTACCTATATCGTTAACTTTAAAACGACAAAGCCATGAGAAGGATGATCAACACCGTAGCCGCCCTCTTCATCACGATAGCGATGATTGCGGCCCCTGAGGCGAACGCCCAGTCCCGCCGTTCTTCCGGCGGAGCTTCCACCGCGACCCGGTCGTCCTCTTCGCAGACTACCTCGCGCGGTTCCTCTTCCATGAGCAGCCGGTCCGGCGGTTCTTCCACCGCCAACCGTTCCGCCAATATCTCCACCAGCTCCAGCCGGTCCGCGTCGCCTCAGAACGACCGGACCAGCCGCTCCACCGGAAGCAGCACGACCAGCCGCTCCAGCGGCAGCAGCTCTTCCGCCGCGACCACGAGCCGGAGCACCGGTTCTTCCACGACGAGCCGCTCCGTGGCTCCTCAGAATGACCGGACGAACCGTTCCACTGGCAGCAGCACGAGCAGCCGTTCTACCGGAAGCTCTTCCGCCGCGACCACCAGCCGGAGCACCGGTTCTTCCACGTCGAGCCGCTCCGTGGCTCCTCAGAATGACCGGACGAACCGTTCCACCGGCAGCAGCACGACCAGCCGTTCCACCGGAAGCTCCTCTTCCGCGACGACCAGCCGCAGCACCGGTACCTCCACCAGCCGTTCCACGGGTTCTGTCGACCAGAACAACCGGACCAGCCGGAGCACCGGTACCTCCACCAGCCGCTCCACGGGCACGACCACCCGCTCCACGGGCACGACCGACCGCACTGCCGGTACGTCCGTCCGCTCCAGCAGCAACGTCTCCCGCAGCGGCCTCGGCAACAACGCGGCGCGCGAAGCGAATGCTTCCGCTTCCGTGAACAATGCCGAGCCCATGCGCGACCACGCAGGCAACTACCGCTACAACGACGACTTCCGTCTCGATAACGGTCACAACATGCACCGCGTACCTCCGCGCGAGCGTGACTTCATCGCCTGGGACCGTCCGGGTCTGGGATACTTCTGGGACCACCGTCCGCACTACTTCGGATACCGGGTCCACGTGCTCCCTCCGCACTACCGCCGGATCACCCACTGGGGCATCGACTACTACTTCTACGAGGGCATCTACTACCGTCCGTACGGAGGTGTGTATGTCATCTGCCGTCCGCCTTTCGGCACTCCGCTCGAGAGAGCGATCGACAGGGCCCTGTTCAACCTGGTCAGATTCTCCTACTACTGCAACACGTACCGGACCTATAACACGGTCTTCGACAATTACAACGTGATTGCCCAGCAGAACCTGATCATCGCGCAGAACAACGCCCGGATCGCCGCCCAGAACGCGAGTTACGCCCTGAACAGCGGCCGCGCCCTCTCCGCCTACGAGCTGGCCAACAAGCTCGGCCTCGTGCAGAGCTACGCCTACGCCAACTCCGACTACTTCTACCAGGACGGTGTGTTCTACAGCGTGAGCGCCTCCGGCACTTACACCACCATCGTCCCGCCGGCCGGAGCCCTGGTGAGCTCCCTCCCGGATGACTACGAGACCATCGTGATGAACGGCATCGAGTACTACATGGTGGACAACACCGTCTATCGGACCACCCTGTTCGACGGCCAGCCTTATCTCGAGGTCCTGGGTCAGATGTACGGCTCGCTGTACAACCAGTACAGCATCTACCGGTAAGCTTCCGGTACCACGAACGAAGCCGGCCTTTCGGGGCCGGCTTTTTCGTGTCTGGACGGGCGCTCAGACGAGCGCGAAGATCCTGTGCAGGGATTCCGGGTCGCCGGAGGAATGCAGGTCGATGTGGAAAGGGCCTTGGTCCAGCGGGACGCAGTCCTTTTCCAGCAGGCGGACGGTCTGGCGGGCGACGGCGGGGGCCGGGTCGATGACCTGGACTCCGGGGCCGGCGACGGCCTCGACGACCGGACGCAGGAAGGGGTAGTGCGTGCAGCCGAGGACGATGCGGTCCGCGCCCGCGTCCAGCAGGGGCTGCAGCGAGGCTTTCACCGTCGCATAGGCCTCAGGACCGTCCAGGATGCCGTTTTCCACGAGTTCCACGAATCCTTCGCCCACGTGTTCGACGATGTGCACGTCGTCCTCGAAACGGCCTTTCGTCTTCAGGTACTTGGAACCCTTGAGCGTCCCGGCGGTGGCGAGGACGCCGATCACGCCGGTTTCCGTCCCGAGGGCGGCGGGCTTGACGGCCGGTTCCATACCGACGAAGGGAACGTTGGGGTATTCCTCCCGCAGGAGGGCGATGGCGGCCGCCGTGGCGGTGTTGCAGGCGACGACGACGATGTCGGCCCCCTTGTCCAGGAGGAAGTCCGTGATGGTCCGGGCGCGGTCCTGGATGAATGCGGCGGTCTTGTCCCCATACGGGCAGTGCGCGTTGTCCGCATAATAGACATAGCGCTCGTACGGGAGCAGTTTCACGATCTCCCGGTACACCGACAGGCCGCCCGAGCCCGAGTCGAATATGCCGATGGTTGCCATACGCTTACAAATATACGGGAAATTATTCGTATTTTTGTACGATTATACGGAAAGCATCATGACGACTCTCGAACAAATCAAGGACCTGCACGAGCGCCTGGACACCCTGGAGAAATGCCTGGACATCGCCGGCAAACGGAAGGATGTGGAGCAGAAGACGCAGGAAAGCCTGGCCCCCGATTTCTGGAACGACCCCAAGGCCGCCGAAGGCTTCCTCAAGAAGCTGGCCGGCGTGAAGGCCTGGGTGACCGACTTCCAGAAGGCCGCCTCCCTCGTGGACGACCTAGACGTCCTGTACGACTTCGCGAAGGACAGCATCTCCGGCAGCGAGGACGAGGCCGTCGAGACCGATGAGACCCGCGAACTGGACGCCACCTTCGCCAAGGCGGTCGACGCCGTCGAAGCCCTGGAACTCAAGAACATGCTGGGCAACGAGGGCGACAACCTCGGCGCGGTCCTCACCATCAACTCCGGCGCCGGCGGCACGGAGGCGAACGACTGGTCGTCGATGCTCATGCGCATGTACCTCCGCTGGGGCGAACGCAACGGCTACAAGATGACGGTCACCTCCCTGCTGGAAGGCGAAGAGGCCGGCATCAAGTCCGCCACCATCGAGGTCGAGGGCGACTACGCCTACGGCTACCTGAAGGCCGAAAACGGTGTCCACCGCCTCGTCCGCATCTCCCCGTTCAACGCCCAGGGCAAGCGCCAGACCACCTTCTCCTCGGTCTTCGTCTATCCGTTGGTGGACGATTCCATCCACATCGAGATCAATCCCGGCGACCTGGAATGGGACACCTTCCGCAGCGGCGGCCACGGCGGCCAGAACGTGAACAAGGTGGAAACGGGCGTCCGCGTCCGCCACATCCCTTCCGGCATCATGGTGGAGAACACGGAGACGCGCTCCCAGCAGGACAACCGCCAGCGCGCCCTCCTCATCCTCAAGTCCCGCCTCTACGACATCGAACTCAAGAAGCGCCAGGAGAAGCAGGCCGAACTCGAAGGCCAGAAGAAGCGCATCGAATGGGGCTCCCAGATCCGCAACTACGTCCTCCACCCCTACAAGCTCGTGAAGGACCTCCGCACCGGCTACAGCACCGCCGACACCCAGGGCGTCCTGGACGGCGACCTGAACGAGTTCATGAAGACCTTCCTGATGGGCAACGGCGCCGCCGTCACCGACGTGGACGACGACCTGGATTAATATTCCCGGAAAAATCGATTTCTTTAGCACGGGATTTGGAGAGGATTCCTGTGCTATGTTTAACCTTTACTTTTAGCTAGACAATGAAAAAAGCATTTCTCGTCCTCGCCGGCCTCGGCCTTGCCCTGGCCGCCTTCGCGCAAGGCCCTTTCATCTGCACGACCGAAGGTGCGAAACTCGTTTATGTGACCACGGATGCCAAAGGCAATGAGAGCAGCCAGACCGACATGGAAATCGTCAAGGTTGCCGGCCGGGGGGATGACTTCACCATCAAGCAGAAGGCTCAGCTGTACATCGGCGGCGCCGCGCTGACCAAGCCCATCGAGACGGTCACCACCGTGAAGGACGGTGACGTCCTCTTCGATTTCGGAGGCATTGCCGTCGCGGCCGAAGGAGGCGGATTCCTCCTTCCCAAGAACCTCGAAGTGGGGATGGAACTTCCCAAAGGGGAAGTGACTGTCGAGATGCTGGGTATCAAGTCCAAGCAAGATATCACATCCCACCAGGTGGTGGCCAAGGAAGAACTGACCGTCCCCGCCGGTACCTACGAGTGCTATGTGGTGGAACGTAAGTTCAATGCCAAGGTGCTGGGCATGAAAACGACGGGCAGCATGAAGACCTGGTATGCCCGCGGCATCGGCGCCGTGCGCACCGACAATTACGACAAGAAGGGGAAAGTGACCTCCAGCCAGGTCCTCAAGGAAGTGGTTCTCCCGTAACCCCTTTTCATAGAACAAAGAAAGCCGGCCCCGAAAGGCCGGCTTAATTCGTTTGCCCGGGCTTTACAGGCCGAGTTTCTTGAAGAAATCGTTGCCCTTGTCATCGACGAGGATGAAGGCCGGGAAGTCCTCGACGCGGATCTTCCAGATGGCCTCCATGCCCAGCTCGGGGTACTCCACGCACTCGATGCTCCGGATGCTGCTCTGGGAGAGGACGGCAGCCACGCCGCCGATGGTGCCGAGGTAGAAGCCGCCGTGCTTGAGGCAGGCGTCGGTGACGACCTTCGTGCGGTTGCCCTTGGCAATCATGACGAGGGAGGCGCCGTGATCCTGGAATTCATCCACGTAAGGGTCCATGCGGTTGGCCGTGGTGGGGCCCATGCTGCCGCAGGGATAGCCTTCCGGCGTCTTGGCCGGGCCGGCGTAGAGGATGGGGTGGTCCTTGAAGTAGGCGGGCATCTCCTGGCCGGCGTCCAGACGCGCCTTCAGCTTGGCGTGCGCGATATCGCGGGCCACGATGATCGTGCCGTTCAGGTTGACCCGGGTACCCACAGGATACTTGGTCAGTTCGGCACGCACGGAGTCGATTCCCTTGTCCAGGTCGATGACGATTCCCTTGGGACCCTCGCCGGGACGGCGGTATTCCTCCGGGATCAGCTCCGAAGGGTTCGTGTCCATCTGCTCGATCCAGACGCCGTCCGCATTGATCTTGCTCTTGATGTTGCGGTCGGCCGAGCAGCTGACGCCCATGCCGATCGGGCAGCTCGCTCCATGCCGGGGAAGGCGGATGACCCGGATGTCATGGGCCAGATACTTGCCGCCGAACTGGGCGCCGAGGCCGATTTTCTGCGCCTCGACGAGGAGTTTCTGCTCGAGGTCGATGTCGCGGAACGCGCGGCCGGTCTCGTCACCGGTCGTCGGGAGCGCGTCGTAATACTTGATGCTGGCCAGCTTGACGGTCAGCAGGTTCTTCTCCGCGGAAGTGCCGCCAATCACGAAGGCGATGTGGTAGGGCGGGCAGGCCGCCGTACCGAGGGAGCGCATTTTCTCGACGAGGAAAGGCAGGAGCGTTCCTTCGTTCTGGATCGTGGCCTTTGTCATCGGATAGAAATAGGTCTTGTTGGCCGATCCGCCGCCCTTGGCGACCATGATGAAACGGTACTCGGCGCCTCTGACCGCCTCGATGTCGATCTGGGCGGGGAGGTTGCACTTGGTGTTGACCTCGTCATACATGTTGAGGGGAGCGTTCTGGCTGTACCGGAGATTCTCCTGCGTGTAGGTGTTGAATACGCCGAGGCTCAGCGCCTCCTCGTCCTCGAAATCGGTCCAGACGCCCTGACCCTTCTCGCCATGGATGATGGCGGTGCCGGTGTCCTGGCAGAAAGGAAGGACTCCCTTCACGGACGTCTCCGCGTTGCGAAGGAACTGAAGCGCCACATATTTGTCGTTTTCGGAGGCTTCGGGATCGTTCAGGATCGCCGCGACCTGCTCGTTGTGCGCCCGGCGGAGCATGAACTGACAGTCGTGGAAGCTCTGCTGGGCCACCAGCGTGAGCGCCTCGGGGGAGACCTCGAGAAGGACCTTTCCGTCCGGCAACTGGGTGGTCTTCACCAGTTTCTCGGATCCCGGAATCTTGTAGTACTGAGTGGTGTCTTCGCCCAACTGGAACATCGGGGCGTATTTGAATTCTGCCATAAAGGGAATGATTTGGTTTCTGTTATCATACAAATATAGTGATTTTCGCACGATTTATCATTTTTTTCGAAAATTTTAGTACTTTGTATTGCAAAGTATCAAAAAGAATTTATAACTTTGCGGCAACAAATATTTTGTATACTATGAAACGAGTGACAAATGCCTGCGTCGGCGGGCGCAATTTCACGCTCAATGACGATGCTTACAACCGTCTGGACGCCTACCTGCGGAACTTCAAGGCCAAACTGACCGTCCCCGAGTCCCAGAAGGCCGAAGTGATGGACGATATCGAGAGCCGGATCTCCGACCTGTTCTTCCAGGAAGTGGGGGAGACCTCCCGCGTGGTGAGCCTGGAGATGGTGGAGAAGGTGGTCTCGACCCTCGGCATGCCCGACGGCTCGCCCGAGACGGGCTACGCCTATTCCCAGGCCTTCGCCGAGGACAAGGCTCCCCGGAAACTGTACCGGGACATGGACAACAAGGGCGTGGCCGGCGTCTGCTCCGGCCTGGCCTGGTACTTCAACATCGACGTGACCATCATCCGGATCATCATGCTGGTGGCCCTGCTGGCCGGCACGTCGGGATTCTGGATTTATCTGGTGCTGTGGATCGCCATCCCCAAGGCGGTGACCCCGGCCCAGCAGTGCGAGATGCGCGGCATCCCGGCCACCGCGGAGAACATGGCGCGCTGCAAGAACCACGAGATGGACACTGAAAACCGATAGCCTTATGGAGAGCACGACCGACAATGTCCGTTCGCAGATGCGGAAGGGCGTGCTGGAATACTGCATCCTGTGTATTCTCAGCAAGCAGGAAGCCTACGCTTCCAGCATCATCGACTCCCTCAAGGCCGCGAACATGATCGTGGTGGAGGGAACCCTGTACCCTCTGCTTATCCGGCAGAAGAACCAGGGTCTGCTGACCTACCGCTGGGAGGAGTCCACGCAGGGCCCGCCCCGGAAGTACTATGGGATTACCGAGAAAGGCCGCGCCCAGCTCGCGGAGATGGACGCCGCCTGGCAGGAAATGGTGGAAAGTATTGACGCGCTTAAGAAATGACCGAGATTGAGAAAGTGAGCATCGGAGGCTACGCCTTCACGCTCGAGAAAGCCGCCGCCGAGGAGGTGGGGCAGTATCTGAAGAACCTGGAAGCCCATTACCTGGGCAAGCCGGGCGGCAAGGAAATCATGGAGGGCATCGAGGAACGGATGGCCGAGCTCCTGCTGGAACGCTGCGGACGGGGCCGGGTGGCCACGATGGCCGACATCCAGAGCCTGATCGGCATCCTTGGCCGCCCCGAGCGGATCGAGGCCGACGACCCCGAACCGTCGCAGGCGCAGGCCAGGCCCCAGAAGAAGCTCTACCGTGACCTGGAGAACAAGAAGATCGCCGGCGTCTGCGCCGGCCTGGGCAACTATTTCAACTTCGACATCGTGGCCATGCGGATCATTTTCTGCGTCATCACGCTGGCCCTGTTCTTCGGGGGCGCCCATGACGGTGTCTGGTCCCTGCTCGGATTCGTCGCGTACGGTGTCCTGTGGCTGGCGATGCCGGCGGCCCGCACGGCGCAGGAGCGCTGGGCGATGAAGGGCGACGCCGGCACCCTGGACGACATCCAGCGGAACATCCGCAATGGCGTCGAGGAAATGGGTGACGCGGCCCGGCGGGGGATGGCGGAAGTGCGCGACACGGTGCGTGGGCATGGCAACGAATTGGGAAAGATCATCCTCCTGGTCCTCGGCATCATCCTGCTCCTGGGCGGCGTGTCCGGCCTCGCGTCGGTCTCCGTGATCGGCCTGAAGGGCCCGACCCTGTTCAGCGCGCCCATCGACCAGTTCCTGGACGACCTGTCCGAGCGTGTCCCCATCTTCTATGACATGGTCAATACGCCCTGGATCCTGGTCCTTGCGGTCCTGGCCGTCGTCCTGCCCCTGATCTGGCTCATCTACGGAGGCATCCAGCTGATCTTCGGCTTCAAGCCGCCGAAATGGCGTCCCGGCCTGGTAATCTTCGTCCTCTGGCTCGTCGTCCTGGTGGTCGTGGGCGTCCTGTTCGCCATGGGGGTCGTATCGACGGAATACCTGAGCGCCTAGTTGGAAGTGTCCGTGTTTTTCCGTATTTTTACGGACCTAACACGGACACTATGCTACTGACCCAACTCGTCGCGCTCGTTGCTGCGGCTACCATCCAGATCCATCACTGCCAGGTTCCCGTCATCCAGGACAAGGACGTCCCGGTGGCGACCGTCACGGTCCCGGAAGGGACGGAGCCTGTTTTCAAAGTCTCTCTCCGCGGACTGCGCCGCAAGGCCCTCCGCTCCTGGGAAGTCCGGGACGGCGTCTTGTATGTCAACTTGGACGCTGCCCGCGTGAAAGATATCCGCAAGCCTTTCTCCTTGAAAATCAAGGCGAAAGGCTTTTCCATCCAGGAAGACGGCGCCCGCAAGCACCGGCTCGCCCGCAAGGTGCGCACCGCCGGTGACGACGGCGTCGCCGCCTACCGGATTCCCGGCCTGGTGACCTCGAAAAAGGGCACGCTCGTGGGCGTGTACGATATCCGGCACGAGAATTCCCGCGACCTGCAGGGGCACGTGGACGTGGGCGTGAGCCGCTCCACGGACGGCGGCCGCACCTGGGGGCCGATGATCGTCGCCATCGACATGGGCGAATGGGGCGGCCTGCCGCAGAATGTGAACGGCGTAGGCGACCCTTGCATTCTCTTGGACGAAGTGACCGGGGACCTGCTCATCTTCGCGGCCTGGACGCACGGCGGGGAAGCCGGCAAGGCCGCCTGGTGGACGGCCGGCAGCGGCTTCGAGCCCGAAACCACGCCCCAGCTTGTGATGGTCCGCTCCACCGACGACGGCCTCACCTGGTCCGAGCCCGTGAACCTCACGCGGCAGGTCAAGCAGGAGGCCTGGAACTTCACCTTCCAGGGCCCCGGACGCGGCATCACGATGGACGACGGCACCCTGGTCGTCCCGTTCCAGCATCAGGAGCCGGAACCGGAGCGCACCCCGGCCGCTGGCATCATGTACTCCACAGACCGCGGCCTCACCTGGCATGTCCATGAATACGCGAAAATCAACACCACGGAGTCCCAGGTGGCCGAAATCGCCCCCGGCGAGCTGATGCTCAACATGCGGGACAACCGCAAGACCGGCCGCGCCGTGTATGTGACAAAGGATATGGGCCGCACCTGGACCCCGCACGTGTCGGACGGCCAGCTCGTGGAGCCCGTCTGCATGGCCAGCCTGCTGAAGGTCCGCGCCTCCGAGAACGCCCTGAAGCAGGACATCCTCCTGTTCTCCAATCCCGCGGATGCGAACGACCGCAAGAACATCACCATCCAGCTGAGTCTGGACGGGGGAAAGACCTGGACGCGGAAGTGCCTCCTGGACGAAGGCGACGGCTGGGGCTATTCCTGCCTCACGATGATCGACCGGAAGACCGTGGGCATCCTCTACGAGAGCTCCCAGGCGCACATGACCTTCCAGGCCGTCCCGCTGAAGGACATCCGATAATTACTCATACCGGAAGGCCCGGTAGGAGTGCGGCCTGATCGTCATCGCCGCCTTGGGGGAAGGCGTCCCCATCCGGCGGAAGAAGGCGGGCATCTGCTCCACCGCAGCCTCGACGGTTTCTCCGGTCTCGAGGTCGGTCAGCTGCTTGAAACCGGCCGTTCCCACCAGCTTGACATTGACCGGCTCGTCGTTGAAGTTCTCGACGATGACCGTCTTGTTGTCATACAGGAAGAGGCCCACCTTCGCGGGACCCTCCAGGTACAGGTCCATGTCGCGGCTCATCCGGCGGCGGATCTCGTTCAGCGCGCCTTCCGGATAGTCGTACAGGTTGCCGAAGTCGTCGGGGATGGTCAGGACGTAGAGCGTGCCCTGGGAATAGATGCAACGGTGCAGGATGGGCCAGCCCGAGACGCCGCCGGTCAGCGGCCGGCCGGCACTCACCACCTCCCAGCTGTCGTTGGTCCAGTAGCGCACCTGCGGGATCAGGATGTCCTTCTCGCTCTTGCCGTAGCGGCCGAAGTCGTTGACGATGGCCTTCAGGTCGTCGCAGCGGAGTTCGCAGATGGGGGCGATCTTCTCGGGGACCGCCTTGAGGAGACCGGTCGTGATGAAGACGTCGCCGCCGGCCTTCAGCTGCCGGTCGATCTTCTCGGTCAGGGCAGGGTCGGCCGCCGCCTGCTCGGTCAGCAGGACGGTCTTGCGGCCCTTGGGGAAGGCGGGATACATGTCCATCGGCAGGCCGATCATGCCCAGGTAGTTCTGCAGGAACTCCTCGCCGGGCTGGTGATACACCTTGTAGGAGTGGATGCCGACAGGATTGCCGAGCTTGCCGCACAGGTCGTCGGCCTTGCGCAGGACGATGTCCGCGATGCGAGCCATCGTGGTGGGCGTCACGGTCTCCTTGCCTTTCTTGAAGGGAGCCGTCATCTCGTCATAGCTCCAGCTCGTGCCCTGGTCCTGCCAGGGGGCGCGGAACATCGGGTTCAGCTTGACGTCCAGGAGCTGGTTGTAGGCGAACAGCATCACGTCCCGGCCCTTCGCGATGGCCGTGAGGAAGAGCTGCTCCGCGTAGCGGTCCATGCTCATGTAGATGCCGCCGGAGTCCACCCAGCCCCCGCCGTTGCGGCCGCCGGAGATGTTCTCGAAGTACCGCATGATGTTGTAGCTGAGGTAGTTCTGTAGGTGCTGGTTGCCCGCCGGGTCACGGGTTTCCGTGCCGGTCCAGACGCCGTCGAAGATCTGGGGGCCCCATTCGAGGTTGAAGCCGAGTCCCTGGAAGTCGTCATACCAGTTCGGGTACTTGATGATGCACTTGACCTTCGGGTTGACGGCCTTCGCGGGACCGACGACCAGGTTGCGGCCGGCCTCGTTCATCCGCTCCAGGCGGTACGCGGTCCAGCTCCGGTTCCCCTTGGCGGCAATCTCCACGTCCTTCTTGCTGCTGGTGAAGAAGAAGTCGTCCAGGAGCAGCTCGTCGAAGTGGCGGGCCGTCGTCTCGGCGACCTTCTGCACCCAGGCCCGGTCCTTCGGGTCCGAATAGCTGAAGGTTTCGAAGTCGTTCGGCTCGCTGATGGTGTACGTGATGCCGCCGGCGACCTCGAGGCCCTGCTTCTGGAAGAATTTCTTGGCCTTCTCGAGCGTGGCGTCGTCGATCAGGAGCATGTCGCGGTGCGTCTCCAGGTAGATCTTGTCCACGTCCAGCTGGCTGGAGATGGTCTTCCAGGTGGATTCGAGCCACTGGGTGTCTTTCATCTTTTCCACTTCATACGCGCGGACATAGACGGAAACGGTGAAATTCTTGTGCTTGGGCTGCGCGGCGGCAGGCAGGATAAGGAGTCCGAACAGGACCAGGAGCAGGATTCTTCTCATGACGGAAACCGGTGGACGCCTTTTCCCGTTCGGGCGGCATCCACCGGATACAAAGATAACAATTATTTGTAAATCAGGTTGCTACTTGATGAACGCGTGCGCGGAGGTCATGGCCTTCGGGTCGAGGGCCTCGTCCAGCTTCTCCTGCGTCATCAGGCCGTGCTCGAGCACGAGGTCATAGACGCTGCGGCCGGTCTCGAGGGCTTCCTTCGCGACCTTGGTGGAGGCCTTGTAGCCGATGTACGGGTTCAGGGCCGTGACGATGCCGATGGAGTTCTTCACCATTTCGTAGCAGTGGTCCACATTGACGGTGATGCCGTCGATGCACTTGGTGCGGAGGGTGTTCATCACGTTGACGAGCCAGGTCTGGCTCTCGAGGATGCACTGGACGATGACGGGCTCCATCACGTTCAGCTGCAGCTGGCCGGCCTCGGCGGCGAAGGCGACGGCGGTGTCGTTGCCGATGACCTTGAAGCACACCTGGTTCGTGACCTCGGGGATGACGGGGTTCACCTTGCCCGGCATGATGGAGGAACCCGGCGCCATCGGCGGGAGGTTGATCTCGTGCAGGCCGCAGCGGGGGCCGGAGGCCATCAGGCGCAGGTCGTTGCAGATCTTGGAAAGCTTGATGGCGAGGCGCTTCAGCGCGGCGGAGTAGCTCACGTAGGCGCCGGTGTCCGGGGTGGCTTCCACCAGGTCGGGGGCTTTCACGAACTGGTCGCCGGTGAACTCGGAGAGGCGGATGGTGCACAGCTCGGCGAAGCCCGGGACGGCGTTCAGGCCGGTGCCGATGGCGGTACCGCCCATATTGACCTCTTTCAGAAGGACGGCGTTGCGCTCGAGGTTCGCGATTTCCTCCTCCAGGTTGTTCGCGAAGGCGTTGAATTCCTGGCCGGAAGTCATCGGGACGGCGTCCTGCAGCTGCGTGCGGCCCATCTTGATGATGTCCTTGAACTCCTTGCCCTTGGCGCGGAAGGAGGCGATCAGGTCGGTGAGGGCCTTCTCGACGTGCCGGTTCATCCGGACGAAGGTGTAGCGGAAGGCGCTCGGGAAGGCGTCGTTCGTGGACTGGGCGCAGTTCACGTGGTCGTTCGGGGAGCAGTACTGGTACTCGCCCTTGTTATGGCCCATCAGTTCGAGGGCGCGGTTCGCGATCACCTCGTTGGCGTTCATATTGACGGAAGTGCCGGCGCCGCCCTGCATCATGTCCACCGGGAACTGGTCGTGGAACTTGCCGTCCACGATCTCCTGGCAGGCCTTGACGATGGCGTCCGCGATGGTGCGGTCCAGTACGCCGAGTTCGGCGTTGGCCTCCGCGGCGGCCATCTTCACGTAGGCGATCGCGATGATGTACTCCGGATAGTGGAGCATCTGCGTCGTGGAAATCTTGTAATTGTTGAGGGCCCGCTGGGTCTGGACGCCGTAGTAGGCGTCGGCCGGTACCTGGAGCTCGCCGAGGAGGTCGCTTTCGACCCGGAATTTGGTTTTAGGCATATCTAAATGTGTGTTAGTTCCAATTCAACAAAGATAACGATTTATCTTGGTTTTCCCAATTTCCGGTTCGGAATCGTAAGCAGTTACTCGAGCATGATGGCCCGCAGGTCGTCGATGTCCTGCTGGGGGACGCCGATTTTCAGGAGGTACTTCACGATCCGCTCGGGGTAGGTGCCGCTGTCGGTCTCGCTGAAGATGGTCTTGTAGATGGACTGGAAACTGTAGGCGCTGATGATGTGCCCGTATTCGCCATTGTACATGCTCCAGTCTTCCGGGGAGAAGTAGGTGAGCTCATAGTCCTTGGCCATGTCGCTCTCGCTCACGCCCAGCGCGCCTTCCAGTAGCACCGCCAGGGTGCCCGTGCGGTCGCGGCCGGCGGAGCAGTGGAAGTACACGGGCTTGTTCTCCCGCAGGCACTTCACCACGAAGCAGAAGGTTTCCTTCACCTTGGGCTGGTTGTCCCGGACCATGTGATTGTATCCGCTGTCGAAGCCCGGGGCGAAGAAGGCGATGTCGTCGCCCATCGGGGACTTGGAAGGAACGGAGGAGGCTTCCCGGAGGTCCACTTCGGCCTTGATGCCCTGGGCCCGGAACTCGGCCTTGCCCACAGCGTTCAACCGGGAGCCGTGGATGGCGCCGCCGCGGTAGAGTTTCCGGAAGGCCAATGTCTTGCCGCCGAGGCCCTTCCAGCCGCCCAGGTCGCGCGCGTTGCGGCCCTTGGGCTCGAAGTACACCTGGTGCAGCAGGCCCTTGGTCAGGAACGACCCCTCGGCGACGACCTTGCCGCCCGCGACGGACGTCACGGTCCATTTGTATTCCTTGCCCGGGACCAGGTTGGACATGCTCTGGCTGGCCGCGCCGGCGCTCAGGTTGTAATCCCGGCTCCAGCTGCCTTCCCAGACGTGCAGCTTCAGGCTTCCGACCGAGGCGTCGGAGGTCCAGTTGATGGTGTGCGTGGGCGGGATGTCCGCCTCGCCGGGACCGCCGCCGGGATAGCCGATGATTTTGGTGGTTTCTCCTTCGATTCCCTTGTAGGTCACCTCCTCGAGGTATTTCTGGACGTACTCGTTCGTCACGAGGATGGCGTCCTGGACCACCGGCGGCGTCGGGGGCGTCGGGGTAGTATTGCCGGTGTCGCCATTGCCGTCGGTATTTCCATTATTCCCGTTGTTCCCGTTGTTTCCGTTTCCTCCGCTGTCCCCGCCTTGCTGGCCCGAGGGCTTCGTGGGGGGCGTGATGACGATTTTCTGGACGGCGGGCTTGTCGCAAGCGAGCAGCAGCGGCAGGGCGACAAGGAAGAAAGTGATCAGTCGTTTCATGGCGGAATCCTTTTTCGTCTGCCACAAATGTAGGAAAAAGCCCCCGAGAATCCGCCGGACATACGCAAATTGGCACTAATAATCCGTGAATTGCGAAATCGGGCGGATGCTTGACGGAGTCCGGGAAAATGATTAAATTCGCCATCGGTTAATTGGAATCATGGAAGCGCCCATTCTCAACGCCCATAACAAGGAAGAGTATCCGCCAATGCATACGGCGGAGCATATCCTGAACGGAACGATGGTCCGCCTGTTCGGCTGCCCGCGGTCCCGCAATGCGCATATCGAGCGGAAGAAATCCAAGTGCGACTACCTGCTGGACGCCTGCCCGACGGACGAGGAGGTCGCCCGGATCGAGGCGGCCGTGAACGAGGTCATCGGCCGGCACTTGGACGTCACGGTCGAGTATATGCCCCGGGAACAGGCGGCGGCCCTCGTGGACCTGAGCAAGCTGCCGGAGGATGCCTCCGAGACGCTCCGGATCGTCCGCGTGGGGGATTACGATGCCTGCGCCTGCATCGGCGCGCATGTGAATAACACGGCTGAAATCGGGACCTTCAAGATCCTCAGCCACGATTATGCGGACGGCCGCTGGCGGGTCCGCTGGAAAGTCATCGAATAAAACACCTGATATGAAAAAGATTTACATCCTGCTCCTGCTGGCTTTCGCCGCCGTGGCGGCATCGGCCCAGCCCAAGAAAGTTTCCGTGCTCGGAGACTCCTATTCCACGTTCCAGGGCTATAATCCCGACAACTATCGGCCGTTCTATCCGGACGCGAACAACGACGTCAAGGAAGTGGAGCAGACGTGGTGGAGCCTGTACATCAAGGCCAAGGGCTACGAGCTGGACAAGAACAACTCCTGGGGTGCCACCACGATCACCGGGACCGGCTTTTTCGGCCGGGACGTGACCCCGTCGTGTTTCCTGAGCCGCGTGTTCATGCTCGGCGACCCCGACATCATCTTCGTGTTCGGCGGTACGAACGACGCCTGGCAGCGTGTCCCGCTCGGCGAGTACAAGTATGAAGGCTTGACGAAGGCCGACTGCATGACCTTCCGCCCGGCGCTGGCTTACCTGCTGCAAACCCTGAAGCAGCTCTATCCGAAGGCGAAGGTCGTATCCATCCTGAACTCCGAACTCCAGGAGGAGGTCAACGAATCCATGCGGGAGGTGTGCAGGCACTGCGATGTGCAGCTCGTCGAACTGCACGACATCGACAAGCAGAACGGCCACCCGTCCATCGCCGGCATGAAGAGCATCTGCGAGCAGCTGCTCGAGCAGGTGGCCGACTAATTCTTATTCCTCAGGAACTCCGAGGGCGTGATTCCCGTCGTTCGCTTGAACAGACGGGTGAAATGCTGCGGGAATTCGAAACCGAGCAGATGCGCGGTTTCGTTGATGTTGTGCCCGTTCATCAGCAGGTTCTTGCCCTGTTCGATCACGAAAGAATGGATGTAGCCGATGGCGGTGCCGCCGGTGGCCTTGTGCATCACATCCCCCAGGTAGCGGGCCGAATAGGCCAGTTCCCCGGCGCAGTACTGGACGGTCGGGACGCCCAGGTCCAGCTGCCGGCCGTCCAGGTAATAGTCCCGCAGCAGCTGGTGGAAGCGCTTGAGCAGGTCCGATGAGGTCTGGTCCTCTTTCGACAGCTGGCGGAGGTAGATCCGCAGGCAGTATTCCAGGATGAGCCGGATGTAGCCCAGGATGACGGTCCGGAGGGCGGGGGAGTCGGCGTTTTCCTGCAGCTCGTGCCGCAATTGGGAGAGCAGCTGCGTGATCCGGCCCCATTCCGAAGGTTCCATCTTCAGGGTTTCCGTGGCGAAATAGGAGAAGAAGGGATACTCCTTCATCCGGGGTTCCAGGTCCGTCCCGTGCAGGAGCTCCGGGGAGAACAACAGCACCCAGCCGCTGATGTGGATCGTTTCGCCGTCGTCTTCCTTTCCGCCGATCTGACCGGGTTCGACGGCGATGATCGAGCCGTCGGCCGCGTCGAACATCTTCATCCCGTAGGTCAGGTTCTTCGGAAAGTTCCGCTGGACGAAGAGCCCGTATACCCCGTAGCGGTTCAGGCTGGAATGGATGGGCGACACCTCGTCGTAGTGGATGACATTCACCAGCGGATGCAGGACGGGAGCGCCCAGAAAGCGGGCGTACACATTGGGGTCGGAAACGGACAGGATGTTCTTCATAACGCTTGTAAAGGTAGAATATTCTTGTGAAAAATCCAATAATCTGCGATATTGGTAGATATTGGACAAAAATCGGTAAAAGACTGTTCCCACAACTGCCTACCTTTGCAAAAACAAACGGAAGATGAAACAGTTTCTCTCCTTTTCCCTGGCAGCCCTGCTGCTGATCGCCTGCAAATCGAACACTGAAAATACCATGAGTACACTCAACCTTACCCAGGAATGGGACAAGACCTTCCCGAAATCCGAACTGGTCAACCACTGCAAAGTCACTTTCCACAACCGCTACGGCATCGAGCTGGCGGCCGACATGTATGTCCCGAAGGATGCTGATGGCAAGCTTCCCGCGATTGCGGTGAGCGGCCCCTTCGGCGCCGTGAAGGAGCAGTCCAGCGGCCTGTATGCGCAGCATATGGCCGAGAGAGGTTTCGTGACCGTCGCCTTCGACCCTTCCTTCACCGGTGAATCCGGTGGCGAGCCCCGCCGGATGGCCTCCCCGGACATCAACACGGAGGACTTCCTCGCCGCCGTGGACTTCCTGTCCAATTGCGACCTGGTCGATCCCGAGCGCATCGGCATCATCGGCATCTGCGGTTTCGGCGGCATGGCCGTCAATGCGGCGGCCCTCGACCCGCGTATCAAGGCGACGGTGGCATCGACCATGTACGACATGAGCAAGGTCAATGTCGAAGGCTATTTCGCCAGCGAGGACACGCCCGCCCAGCGGATGGAAAAGCGCAAGGCCCTGGCCGCGCAGCGCACGAAGGACTATGCTTCCGGCACCTACGAGCGTGCCGGCGGCGTCATCGACCCGCTCCCGGACGATGCGCCCTGGTTCGTCAAGGACTATCACGCCTACTACAAGACCCCGCGCGGCTACCACAAGCGCAGCGGCAACTCCAACGACGGCTGGAACGTCATCGGCTGCCAGAGCTTCCTGAACCAGCCCCTGCTGGCCTGGGCCGGCGAGATCGAGAATCCCGTCCTCCTCATCCATGGCGAGAAGGCCCACAGCCGCTATTTCAGCGAGTATGCCTTCAGCCTCCTGACCGGCAGCAACAAGGAACTCATGATCATCCCCGGCGCCACCCATGTGGACCTTTATGACGACGTCGCCGGCGTGATTCCCTACGACAAGATGGAAGCTTTCTTCAACGAGAACTTGAAATAGTATGTTCCGTCCGATCCTTATCTGCCTCTTGGCGCTGCTGTCGTGCACCAAGGATCCGGATCCGGTTGTGACCCTTCCCGACCCGCCCCAGGAGAAGCCGGATGGGAACGGCGGCAGTAATGGAAATGACAATATGGAAATGCCCGACCACATACAATTGACCGTTTCCGGGAAGTCGCTCCCGGTGAAAATCGAAGAGAATGCGGCCACGAAGGCCCTTGTCGCGGCCCTTCGCGAGGCTTCCATCACCTATGAGGCCGACGATTACGGCGGCTTCGAAAAGGTGGGCGCCCTGGGGCGCTCGCTTCCCACCAGCAATGCGCAAATCAGCACCCAGCCCGGCGACGTGATCCTGTACAGCGGCAACCAGATCGTCCTGTTCTATGGCACCAATTCCTGGAGCTACACCCGGATCGGCAAGATGGAATATGGGACGTTGGATGAATTAAAGACCTTCTTGAAGGCCGGACAAGGAAAAATATCCGTAACTTTGTCTTTATAGCCATCGACTATGAAAACGAAACGGACCCTTGCTTTGATGATTATGTCAGTATCGACAGCGACCGGGTTGTGGGCGCAGATCGACGTCCACAGCCATGCCATCACGGCCTCGTACATGGATTTCATCAAGGCCCATGGGGCCGAGATGGACGAGGGTTTCCCGATTCCGGGCTGGAACGTGGAGGAGCATCTCGCGTTCATGGACCAGGCGGGCATCGAGACCGCCGTCCTGACGATGCCGGCGCCGCAGCCCTGGTTTGGGAACGGCGCGGAATCGGCGGCTTTCTGCCGCAAGTACAACGAGGAGTGTGCGGCGCTCAAGGCCCGGTACCCCGGGCGGTTCCTGTTCTGCGCCGCCCTGCCGTTGCCGGACGTGAAGCGGGCGGTGGAGGAAGCCGTCTATGCGCTGGATGTCCTGCATGCGGACGGCGTGAAACTGGCCACCAATAGCTACGGCCAATACCTGGGCGATCCGGAACTGGAGCCGTTGATGGAGGTGCTGAACGCGCGCAAGGCCGTGATAATCACGCATCCGCACAAGCCTTCCGCCGTCAATGACAAGCTGATCGCCGAAGTGCCGCTGGCCTCGTACGAGTATCTGGCCGAAACTACGCGGACCATCCTCAATATGGTCGCGCACGATGTCCTGGTCCGGTATCCCGACCTCAAGGTCGTGGTTCCGCACTGCGGCTCGTTCCTCCCGAACGCCCTTCCGCGTTTCAAGGGACTCCTGCCCGTCATGATCAAGCAGGGGTATATGAAGCCGGTGGATGTGGACGCCAACGTCGCCCGCCTGTACTTCGACCTCGCCGGCGCCGCGACGGACGACGCCGTCCGCTCCCTCCTGACTATCACCACCGCCGACCATCTGCTCTATGGCTCCGACTATCCCTACGTCGCCGCCCCGGCGCTGGTCGCCGCGAAGGGCTCCCTGCAGCAGCGTCTCGCGGCGATGGGCCTGGACCCGCAGGCGGTCCTGTCGGACAATGCCCGCCGGCTCTTCGGCGCCGACATCCCTGTGCGGGAGTATGGCGAAAAGCTGGTCCGGCTGGCGGAGATCGAGGTCGTTCCGGAGAAGCTTGAAGAGTATCTGAAATACGCTGCGGAGGTAGGCCGTGTGTCCATGGCGACGGAGCCCGGCGTCATCGCCCTCTTCTCCATGCAGGACAAGGCTGATCCCTCCAAGGTGTACATCCTGGAGGTCTATGCCGACCAGCAGGCCTATCAGGCCCACATCCAGACCGCCCATTTCCGCAAATACAAGGAGGGCACGGCCGACATGGTCCGGTCCCTCAAGCTGATCGACACCATCCCGCTGGTGATGGCGGAGTTCGTGAAAAAGGCACAATGACAAGACAACCGATGATGAAGACAAGAATAGGCATGCTGGTCCTGTTGCTGACCGCATCCGTTTCACTTTTTGCACAGAACAATATGGCACTGACGAAGAAACAGCAGGCGCTCGTGACGATTGCCGCCAACGAGGCAAAGGGAAATATCGAGGGGCTGAAAGCGGCCCTGAACGAAGGACTTGAACAAGGTTTGACCGTGAGCGAAGCCAAGGAGGCCCTGTCGCATCTGTATGCTTACACCGGCTTCCCGCGCTCGCTGAACGCGTTGGGCGCCTTGCAGCAGGTCATCAAGGAACGCACGGACGCCGGTCTTCGTGTGGAGGAAGGCCGCGAAGCGGACCCGCTTCCGAAGGATTTCGATGCCCTCAAGCAGGGCACCGAAGTGCAGACGAAACTTGTCGGCGGCCAGCCGTTCACCTATGCCTTCGCCCCGCAGACAGATTTCTATCTGAAGGCCCATCTGTTCGGCGACATCTTCGCCCGGAACAACCTGACTTTCGCCGAGCGCGAAATCGTCACGGTCAGCGCCATCTCAGCCCTGCCCGGCTGCGAGCCGCAGCTGGTGGCCCACGTCTCCGGCGCCCGGAACATGGGCGTGTCCGATGACGAGCTCCGCGCGCTCCCGGCGTTCCTGGAGGAGAAAGTGGGCTTTGCGGAGGCCGAGCGGCTTCGCGGCTCGCTGGCTTCCGTCCTCGGCGGCGCCCATACGCCCGTGCAGACGGTCGATTTCTCCGTCTGGCCCCAGGGCGAGCCGAACTCGGCCTATGCCCAGTATTTCACGGGAAACAGCTACCTCGCGCCGATGGAAGGCGGCATCGCCAATGTCACTTTCGAGCCCCGCTGCCGCAACAATTGGCACATCCACCACAAGCAGGTGCAGGTGCTGATCTGCGTGGCCGGCCGCGGCTGGTACCAGGAATGGGGAAAGCCGGCGGTGCCCATGACCCCCGGCACCATTATCGCCATTCCGGCGGAAGTCAAGCATTGGCACGGAGCCGCGAAGGATTCCTGGTTCCAGCACCTGACTTACCACAAGGACGTGCAGGAAGGCGCTTCCAACGAATGGCTGGAGCCGGTGACGGACGGGCAGTATGATGTGTTGTAAATCAGGACGTTAAACTCCGGCTTTCTTGGTGAAGGCCAGCGAATCACCCCAGGCGTTATACAGGATCTTGTGGCCGATGGCCGCCAGCCGGATGTCCAGGCAGGACTGGCACTGGTCGGGCGTGTCGTGGACGCACGCCTTGTCCGGGTAGATGAAATAGCTCTCGCGGTATTCCCCGGGCGTGAGGTTCGGCATGATGACATTGGCCCCGGCGGAGATGGCCTTTTCCCGTCCCTGGGGATCGACCGTCTGGTTCGCCGTCGCCGCCACCATGTTGATTTCGGGCATCAGGAGGCGGAGGATGGCGATCATCTTGAGCGTCAGGTCCATGCGCTCGGCGGCGGAAGGGATGAGGTCCTTGAACTTGTACAGGGGCGTGTCGGGGTGGGGGATGTATGGCCCGAGCCCGACCATCGCCACATCCATCTGTTTGAAGAAAAGCAGGTCCGCGGCCAGGTGGTCCAGCGTCTGGAAGGGGAGGCCCACCATCACGCCGGTACCGGTCTGATACCCGGTCTTTTTCAGGATTTCCAGGCATTCGACCCGGTGGCGGAAGTCGTGCAGGCTGTTCTTCGGATGGATCTTGTAGTATAATTCCTCGTTGGACGATTCGATCCGGAGCAGATACCGGTGCGCCCCGGCCTCGAACCAGCGCCGGTAGGTATCCTCCGTCTGCTCCCCGAGCGAAAGCGTGATGCCGAGGCTTCCGTTGTCGATTTTCTTGATTTCCCGGACCAGGCGCTCGATCCGCTCGATGAAGGCCGGGTCGCTGCGCTCGCCGCTTTGCAAGGCCACGGAACCGTAGCCCAGCTCGTGGGCCAGGCGGGCGCAATCCAGGACTTCCTCGTCGCGGAGACAGTAGCGCTCCACCCGGTCGTTCCCGCTCCGCAGCCCGCAGTAGAAGCAGTTCTTCTCACAGACATTGCCGAACTCGATGAGCCCCCGCAAATGGACATAATTGTCCAGGTGCTGTAATTTGACCGCCAGTCCGCGCCGGAGAAGGCGTTTCTTTTCGTCGCCCTCTGCGGCGAGGAGAACCTTGATTTCCTCCAGGCTCAGGTCCTGCTTGGGGAGTATGTCGTCAAATGCCGGAATCATCGTCATCGTCCGTATGGAAAACGAATCCAAAGATAGCAATTATTTGATAAATGGGCGGGATGCAGGAATAATCCTAATTCAGACTCGTTCTGGCCTAAAAAGTCCCGTTCCTTTTGCCGATATTTGCAACCGTAAAAAAAACGGTATGAATTTTAGTGGCATCCTCGTCGGCGCGGCCGTGTTCCTGAGCATCGGCATCTGTCATCCCCTGGTCATCAAGATGGAATACCAGTGGGGGAAGCAGAGCTGGTGGGTCTGGCTGGTGGCCGGCCTTGTCTTTTGCGCACTTTCCCTGTTCGTCCAGAACGATATCCTGTCCATCATTATCGGCGGTTTCGCCTTCTGCTGCCTCTGGGGCATCCACGAGATGTTCCTCCAGGAAAAGCGCGTGCTCCGCGGCTGGTTCCCGGAGAACCCGAAGCGGCACGCCTATTACGAGGCAAGACGCAAGGAACTGGGAATTAACGGATCAAATTAATCTCTTTGCTGCTTTGCCGTAAAAGGCATATCTTTGTGTGAAGAAACGTTGTCTTGCACGAAGTATTATGCCCCAAAATATCGAGATACGCGGCGCCAAGGCCCATAACCTCAAGAATTTAGATGTAGATATCCCCCTCGGGAAGATTGTCGGGATCGCCGGTGTTTCCGGCTCCGGAAAGTCTTCCCTGGCGCTGGGAGTGCTGTATGCCGAGGGCTCCCGCCGCTATTTGGAATCCCTTTCCACCTATACCCGCCGCCGGATGACCCAGGCATCGCGCGCGATGGCCGACGACGTGCGCTACGTCCCTGCGGCGCTGGCTTTGCACCAGCGCCCCGGTGTGCCGGGCATCCGGAGCACTTTCGGAACCTTGTCCGAGCTGCTGAACAGCCTGCGCCTGATGTTTTCCCGCCTCGCGAGCCACCGCTGTCCCAACGGGCACTACCTGGAACCGACGCTGGACGTAGCCGCGGAACAGCCGATTCATTGTCCGGTCTGCGGAGAGCGGGTCTATGCGCCCGGCGCAGAGCAGTTGGCTTTCAACAGCGAGGGCGCCTGCCGCTGCTGCGGCGGCACGGGAATCGTCCGCACCGTGGACGAATCCACCCTCGTCCCCGACGAATCGCTGACCATCGATGAAGGGGCTGTCGCTCCGTGGGGCTCGCTGATGTGGTCGCTGATGAAGGATATCGCCCGGGAGATGGGCGTCCGGACCGATGTGCCCTTCAAGGATCTGACACCCCGGGAGAAGGAGATCGTCTATCACGGCCCGGCCGAAAAGCGACACATCATCTACAAGAACGAGAAGACCAACGGTTTTGCCGAAATGGACTTCACCTACTATAGCGCCGTCTACAGCGTGGAGAACGCGCTGGCCAAGGTCAAGGACGAAGCCGGGATGAAGCGCGTGGAGAAGTTCCTGAAGGAGGATGTCTGTCCGGAATGCGGAGGAACCCGCCTTTCCGAGGCCGCCAGGGCTCCGCTCCTGCGGGGAATCAACCTGGCCGACGCCTGCAAGATGCCGCTGTCCGAGCTCATCGAATGGGTGAAAGGCGTTCCGGCTTCGCTCCCGGCGCCGATGCGGCCGATGGCGGAGCGAATCTGCGAGTCCTTCCACGACACGGCCCGCCGCCTGGTGGACTTAGGCTTGTCTTACCTGTCGCTGGACCGTGCCGCCTCCACCCTGTCCACGGGGGAGCGCCAGCGGGTGCAGCTGGCCCGCGCTGTCCGCAACCGCACCACCGGCGTCCTGTATGTGCTGGACGAACCTTCCATCGGCCTCCATCCTTCCAACCTGGAAGGACTCACGGGGGTGATGGACGACCTGGTCGCCGACGGCAATACGGTCGTGCTGGTGGACCACGACACCCAGGTCCTGGCCCATTCCGACTGGGTGGTCGAGCTGGGCCCCGAAGCCGGGGCGAAGGGTGGAAACATCATTGCGCAGGGGACGGTCCAACAGTTGGAAGCCAACCCGGCCTCCCGCATCGGCCCTTTCCTGAAAAGCGGCCTGGAACCGGCGCCCCGGCGGGCGGATCTCTTCGTGCTTGGCGCCATCCGGATGGCCACGGCGGCCATCCATACCGTGAAACCGCTGGAAGTCTCTTTCCCGAAAGGGCGTCTGTCCGTCGTGACGGGCGTGTCCGGCTCCGGCAAGACGACCTTGATCCTGGAAAGCCTGGTCCCCGGACTGAAAGCGAGTATCGACGGGCAGAAGCTTCCCCCGCATGTCGTGCGCCTGGAATCGGAAGGAATCCGTCAGGTCAAGCTGATCGACGCGACCCCCATCGGCATCAATGTCCGCTCGACGGTGGCCACGTATGCCAATATCCACGACGAACTCCGGAAGGTTTTCGCCCGGAGCGAGGATGCCAGGGCCGGCGGCTGGAAGGCGGGCGACTTTTCCTACAACACCGGAAAACTCCGGTGCCCCACCTGTGACGGGACAGGCAGCATCAGCCTGGACGTCCAGTTCCTGCCGGATGTGGACATTCCGTGCCCGGACTGCCACGGCTCCCGCTATGCCCGGGCGGCTTCGGAAATCCGCCGCAAAGGGGGACATTCCCTGCCCGAACTGATGGCGATGAGTGTCGATGAGGCTCTGGAGGCCTGCGGGGACCTGTCTCTGGTCAAGGGCCGGCTGCAAGTCCTTCACGACCTCGGACTCGGATACCTGACCCTCGGCGAAGCGACGCCCACCCTCTCCGGTGGAGAGGCCCAGCGCCTGAAGCTCGCCAGCGAGATGGGGCGCGGGCAGGGCGATTCCGTCTTCGTTTTCGACGAACCCACCATCGGCCTCCATCCGCTGGACGTGAAGACCTTGATGAAGGTGTTCCGTCATCTGATCGACAACGGTGCCACGGTCATCGTCATCGAGCACGACCTGGACGTCATCCGCCAGGCCGACTATGTCGTGGATATGGGACCCGGCGGCGGTGTGCAGGGGGGAAGGGTCGTGGCCACGGGAGCCCCGGCGGAAATCGCTTCCTGCCCGGAAAGCGTCACCGGGAAGTATCTTTGATGGCTATCGGATAAAATTCATCCCCCTCCAGGGCTCGTCGGCCCGTCCCGGAGCCGGTTTCCCATTGGTGGCCTTGAGCAGCCAGGCCATGTTGTTGGCCAGGGCGCGCATGGTCTGAAGACCTTCCGTGTCCATGGATGCCTGGCCCGGGGCCGCACCATAGAGGATATTCCAATACTGGGAGCCCACCACGGGCATGTTCATCATCTGGAAGGGCATGTTCAGGGTCTCGAAAGAGGCCGTGGCGCCGCCCCGGCGGCATACCGCGACCGCGGCGGCCGGCTTGCCGGAAATGCTGGCTCCGTTGGAGTAGAAAGCTCGCTGGATGACGCTGAGGACGGCTCCGTTCGGCTGTCCATAATACACGGGCGAGCCCACGATCAGGGCATCGGCCTCGGCAAACTTCTCGCTGATGCGGTTGCAGATATCGTCGTCGAAGACGCACTTCCCGGGTTTCCGGGAGCAGCCCCCGCAGGCGATGCAGCCCCGCACGGCTTTGTTGCCGATCCAGACAATCTCGCTGTCGATGCCATTGACCTTCAGTTGTTTTGCAATCTCGTCCAAAGCTACGGCCGTGTTGCCCTGCTGATGCGGGCTGCCGTTGATCATCAGTACCTTCATGGTTTTTCCTTTTTTGTCGTTAGCCAATGCTTCCACGCCCGCGCCCGCTAGCAAAGCGCCGCCGGCGGCCAAGGCCGATTTCTCGATGAAATCTCTCCGGTCCATAAATACGGTTTTGATTGATGCGAAGTTAACAATTATTTCCATATCTGCGTAGGACCCTGGTTTGCCGATATCCGGAAAAATGAGTAAGTTTGTTCGGATAAGCGACGATCAGTATGGCTTGCAACGCGGATTTTGTGCAATTCATTGTCGACCAGAGCTCGGGCGCCGGTGACATCACGGTCAGAAAGATGATGGGGGACTATTGCATCTACTGCAACGGAGTCCTGTTCGGTCTCATCTGCGACAACAACTTCTATGTCAAGGTGACCGAAGCCGGCGAAGCCGTCCTCGAAGAAGTCGAGCTCCGGCAGCCCTATGAAGGCGCCAAGGACTATTTCTATGTCGGCAATGTCGATAACCGGGATTACCTGGAGGACATCGTCAAGGCGACGTTGCCCGAACTCGTTTCCCCGAAGGCCAGGTCCAGGAAGCAAGCGAGGAAGAATCGGCAAGTCCCTATTTCGCTGGACGAAGTCATCGCCCCCGATCTGGTCTGTTCACAGGACCTGCGGGCCTTCTTCCAGCAGCATCTGGGTCCGGATTTCCGCTTCAAGGTGGAGTTCCAGGACTGGCTGCACCGGAACTCCGGCCTCACATTCCGGGATGCCGTGGAGGCTTATAAACAATTCGTTCCGCTTATTATTGACTGAAATAGCTTAAACTATGATCATCAGACTGGAAAAACCCGAAGAATACCGCGCAGTGGAGAACCTCACGCGGGAGGCCTTCTGGAATGTTTACCGCCCCGGCTGCACAGAGCATTTTGTCCTGCATCAATACCGGAACAATCCGGATTTCATCCCGGAGCTGGACTTCGTGATGGAGGAGGGCTGTCTGATCGGCCATGTGATGTTCTCCAAGGCCGAATTGGTCTTGAATGACGGCTCGAAGAAGCCCTCCTGGACCTTCGGCCCCATCAGCATCCATCCGGACTATAAACGGAAGGGCTATGGGCTGCGGTTGCTTCAGTATGCCCTGGAGGAAGCCCGAAAGTTAGGCGTCGGTTTCCTATGCATGGAAGGGAACATAGACTTTTACAAGCACGCCGGCTTTGTCCTGGCCAGTACATTCCATATCCATTATCACGACTTTCCCAAGGAGGAGGAAGTCCCGTTCTTCCTGGCCCAGGAACTCATCCCCGGCTGGCTCGCAGCCCAGGGAATAGAGGAGGCTACCTATTGTCCGCCCAAGGGATATTTCGTGGCCGATGAGGATCCGGAAGCTTTCGAGGCATACGACGCCACTTTCCCCCAAAAAGAAAAGCTCCGCCTGCCGGGGCAGCTGGGGTATGACGGCGTTTTCCTGGAATCGGGCCGGATCGTACTCCGTCCCTGGCTGGAGAAGGATGCGGCCGCTTTGTATAAATATGCTTCCGACCCGGAGGTCGGACCCCGTGCGGGCTGGCCGCCCCACAAATCCATCGGGGAAAGCCTGGAGATCATCCGGACGGTTTTCCATAGTGACACGACCTGGGCGATTGTGCTGAAAGAAACCGGGGAGCCGCTCGGAGCGATGGGGTATATGTCTTCCGAAGGCAACCTGCTGCCTTCGAGGGAAGGGGAACCGCTGGTGGGCTATTGGGTTGGCAAACCTTATTGGAACAGAGGCATCTGCACGGAGGCTTTGCAACTAATGCTGGACCACATCCGGAAAACCACGGAGATCAAGTCGCTGATCGGCAGTCATTTCATCGACAACCCGGCCAGCGGTCGGGTGATGGAGAAATCTGGATTCGTTCCGACCGGCGAAACCTGTGTGGATGAATCCCTGGCCGGCTCCGACAGTCCGATGCGGGTGCTGAGATTAGAAATCAAATAATGTGAAAAACCGTCATGGAACAGAAGTTTTGCCAGAGCTGCGGAATGCCGCTCACCGATGAAATCCTCGGCACAAATGCTGACGGAAGCAAGAATGAAGATTACTGCATCTACTGCTACAAGGACGGCAAGTTCCTGCAGGACTGCACGATGGATGAAATGATCGAGCACTGCGCCCAGTTCGTGGACGAGGTGAACAAGAACCTGCCGCAACCGATCACCAAGGATGAATACATCGTCCAGATGAAGATGTACTTCCCGCAACTCAAGCGCTGGCGGAAGGAATAGACAAGAATGGATATCGAGCATTATTTCATAGAAAAAGGCCAGGGAGATCCGCTGATTCTCCTTCACGGCAACGGTGAGAACAGCGATTATTTCGTGGGGCAGATCGATGTGTTCGCCCAGCGTTATCACGTCTATGCCCTGGACACGAGGGGACACGGGAAGACCCC
Organism: uncultured Bacteroidales bacterium; assembly: GCA_900316955.1. Classification (GTDB taxonomy): domain Bacteria; phylum Bacteroidota; class Bacteroidia; order Bacteroidales; family UBA932; genus Cryptobacteroides. Next base: position 7,970 of record ONEX01000003.1, on the reverse strand, counting down.
TAGGGGTGACGCGCCCTTCACCATCCGGCAGTTTGCTGACGATCTGCGGGTTTTTATGGATGTGCACCAGATAGAGAAGGCCCATCTGCTGGGGTTCTCCGATGGCGGAAACATTGCCATGGTCTTCGCCTTGAAGTATCCGGAGCGTGTGGACCGCCTCATCCTCGATGGAGCGAACCTGGATGCGAAGGGAGTGAAGCGCTCGATCCAAATTCCGATTGAAATCGGCTATTGGTTTGCGTGTTTATTTGCATGCAAAAGTGAAGAAGCCAGACGGCACGCCGAAATGCTCGGGCTGATGGTCCATGATCCGAATGTCCTGCCTGAAGAACTTGCTGCCATCCGGGCAAGGACGCTGGTTCTCGCTGGAACCAAGGATATGATCAAGGAAGAGCACACCAGGCTGATCGCTGACCACATTCCGGATGCACGGCTCGTTTTCATTGAGGGGGACCATTTCATCGCGAACAAACGCCCAGATGAATTCAATCTGGCTGTGTTGGATTTCCTTGGATAGCTTAGAAACCACAATGAAACAGGTATTAGGATACTTTCTAGGGTTCGCCATTTTTATTGTCGGGATTCCGGCCTTGATGTGGCTGGTTTCCGGGATGCCCGCTATTGCGAGTATTCCGACGGGACGTCTAATTCCATCAGCCCTGATGGCTATTACAGGGTTGTCGCTCAGCGTATGGAGCATCGTCTATATGAAGCGTGTCGGGAAAGGCAATCCGTTTGATGCGATGGGACATGAGGTGGCACCCCGGACCAAACATCTGATGACGGACGGGCCCTATCGGCTGTCCCGGAATCCTATGCTGTCCGGAACTTATCTTTACTACATCGGCATCGTCCTTGCTTGTTGGAACTGGTGGGCGCTGCTGGTTTTTGCCGTCGTGGCTGGCTTGATGATGCTGCAAGTCCGCTCGGAAGAAAAACGCCTGGAGGCGGATTTCGGAGAGGAATATCTGGAATATAAAAAGCGCACAGGCCGTTTTATCACGTTTCATGCCGCTCGCCGATAAGGTCCTCGGCAGCGGAAAAGACGCGGCCTACTGGAGCGCGTCGACGGGGAGGGGACTGCGGCCGGTGTAGGCCTGGCCGGTGAAGGTGGCGATCCGGACACCTTCCTGGTTCGTGACCTCCACTTCCGCGGTCGGTAAGCGATGGTGGGCACAGGAAATATGCCCTTCCGCCCGGAGCGTGTCTCCTTCCCGCGCCGACACGTGATAGTAGATGGTCGAATTGATGGCGAAAGTGAGGTTTTCGCCCTGATTGACCAGCGCCGCGAACACCAGGTCGGCGAGGGTGAAGATGGCTCCGCCCTGGCAGACACCGCCGGCGTTGAGGTGTGCCGATGTCACTTTCAATTCGGCGACGGCCGAACCGGGGGCGATTTCCATGAGCCGAGCCCCGCTGCCTGCCGCGAAGCGGTCGCCTGTGTTGAGGTAATCCTTCAGAGTCATAAGCGCTTTTATCTTTCCAAAATTAATCGTTTTTGGGCATATCGCCAAATACGCTCATTTCTGGGAAGGCGACTTGCCGCCCGCTTTGCCGGGCTTCAGGATCATGAAGATGACGGCGGCTACGCAGATGGCGATGCCGACGGCCATCCGGAAGGTCAAGGGCTCTCCGAACAGCAGCGTGCCGATGAGGATGGCTGTCAAGGGTTCGAACACGCCCAGGACGGCGGTCTTGGTGGGGCCGATGTAGCGGGACGAAATCGCCAGCGTGAGCAGGGAAATCATCGTGGGGACGATGGCCAGGCCCAGGAGATTCCCCCAATCGGCGAGGGTGTCGATCCCTTCCAGCATCCCTCCGCCCTGCGTGGCGCGGATGAGGGCGAACAGCAGGGCGCCGGTGACCAGCGAATAGAGCGTGATCGTATGTTCGGACGTGCTCCGGATGCGTTTGCTCCGGTTCACGACCACGAGATAGAAGGAGTAGCACAGGGCCGACCCGACGGCCAGCAGGATGCCGGGGAGGCGGATCTGGGCGTTGCCGGAGGGGGCGGAAAGCAGGAGGATGCCGCCGAAGATGGCCAGGATCGAGAGCCAGGTCTGCCAGCTGGGATAGATCCGGAGGAAGACCATGATCAGGGCGACAAATACCGGATACAAGTACACCAGCGTCGTGGCAAGTCCGGACGGAATAAAGTCGTAGGAATAGAAAAGCGTGAGGCTGCTGCCCGCAAAAAAGAGTCCCAGCAGGACCAGGAGGCCGATTTCGCGCCGGCCCGCCCGGAAGGTCTCTTTCCGCAGCAGCATCCAGACAGCCAGGATGGCGGCCGCGATTCCATAGCGGAAGAAAAGCATGACCAGGATGGGAACGCCGCTCTCCATCAAGGCCTTCCCGAACAGCGGGTTGGTCCCGTACGAAACGCCGGCCAGGATGCCCGCGGCATAGCCGATGAGCCTTTTCTCGCCGATATCCAGCTTCCTTTTCATAATCCTAGTCCTGGTTTGGGTCGCAAAGATACGGTTTTTTAAGTGATAAATCGCCATAAATGGGGATTTCGCGCAAGAGGGAAGCTCCGTAATTTTGCAGTCGTGAAACGCAAGACTGTATAACTATGAAACCCATTCTCAAGCTCATCCTGCTGGCAGTAGCCTATCTTCTCACGTACGTTCTGGGCTCATGTACCGGCCTCATCCACCCGGCATGTTACGCGTATGTCGGGGTGATTCTGCCCCTGCTGACGGCGTTCATCTATCTTTTGACCTGCGCAACGATCCGCGGGTTCGGCGCGGCGACCCTCCTGAACGGATTCGTCTTCGTCATGCTGTTGATTGCGGGTGAGGCGGACCCGACGCTCGCCATCGGCTTTGCCATCCTGACTGCATTGGCCGAAATCATCCGTTTCCTATGCAAGTATGATACGCTGAAGGGTGTCCGCTGGAGCTTCATTCCCTTCGCTTTCTCCTTCTTTGCCTACACCGCCCACTGGTGGTTCGACACGGAAGGCTCCATGGCCGCGGCCGTCGATGAAATGCGCGCCGGGTACGACCAGCTGATGATTCCGGTCATCGACAACATCCCCGTGCTCCTGGTTGTACTGGTCCTGACCATTCCCGTGGCCATCCTGGCCATGCGCCTGGCCGAACGGTCGCTGAAGAAGCAGATGGAGGGATTGAAATAGGCCCTGGAAGCTACTCTTCGGCATAATAAAAACCCCGGCCCAGGTTGCCGGGGTTTATTTGAACACACAAGTCTTCGCCGGGTTTGATAATGTGCCGTGGAATTCGTATGTTTGTTCAGAACAATCGGCGTCATTGAACACAGAACAGCTTTATTCATATGAAAGTCAGAATCACGGCCATCAGGAAGGCTTCGTATCCGGATTTGATGGCGAAATATGAGAACCCGATCGAGCACACTTGCGATGTGCTGGAGGGGCAGGAGTGGATTTCCGTCGATGGAAAATGCCCGGAAGGGATGTGTCCTTCGGCCTGGGGCTCCATGCGGGAATTCGTCGAGGCGCTGGCCCGGGGTGAGGGAAACTTCTTTGACGGATGGATGAAGAATCCCCTGAGCGCCATGATCAGCTGCAACGACGGCTTCCGGCCGGTGAGTTTCTACCTGGAAGTGATATGAGGAACACGTATCTTTGAGAGCATAATTCAAACGCAGAAAGATGGCTTTTGATTTCAAGAAAGAATACAAGGAGTTCTATCTCCCGCCGGCAAAACCGGTTGTTGTGACGGTCCCGAAGGCGAATTACATCGCCGTGCGCGGCAAGGGCGATCCCAACGAGGAAGGCGGCGCCTATCAGCGGGCCATCGGCATCCTGTATGCCGTTGCCTATACGCTGAAGATGAGCTACAAGACGGACCACCGGATTGAAGGCTTCTATGACTATGTCGTTCCGCCGCTGGAAGGATTCTGGTGGCAGGAAGGCATTGACGGTGTCGATTATAGGGACAAATCGGCCTTCTGCTGGATTTCTGTCATACGGTTGCCGGACTTCATTACCCGGGCCGATTTCGACTGGGCGGTGCAGACTGCGTCCAAGAAGAAAAAGATGGATTGCTCCTGTGCGGAGTTCCTGACGATTGACGAAGGTCTTTGCGTGCAGATCATGCATATCGGCCCTTACGACGATGAGCCCGCATCGGTTGCGCTGATGGACCGTTTCCTGGAGGAAAACGGCTACGAGAACGATCTTTCGGACACCCGCCTCCATCACGAAATCTATCTCTCCGACGCTCGCAAGATTGCGCCGGAGAACTGGAAGACGGTGATCCGGCACCCGATCAAGACATGCTGCATAGAACCCAGGATCAAGAAGTAATCGCAACCAGGTTGCAAGGTCTATTCTGTACCTTTGCACATCGATTTGGGCGTATGAGTGACAAGATTCAAGATTCCTACCGGCAATCTCGGAATATCTACGATGACGTCCTGACCCGTTCGACTTGGTGGAGCAGGCTCTATATGGACATCTTTTGGGGTGGTGTCGATGACAACGAGATCGCACGGAAGGTGCTTTCTTATCTTCCGGATCCTGTCCAGGAAAGGATGGTTCACCCCTCCGTTCGAAACCTTCGAATCCTTGAAAGCAAGGCTGGAAAGAGGCTACCGGCTGGACGAGTACCACAAGGAAGGGTCCATCGCCTATTTCAAGGCAACGAAGAGATAATGGGGACTAATACTTGATCTTGAAGTAGTCGAGCAGCGCTTTGTAGTTGTCTTGCGCTGTGAGGCAAGTGTCGGTGAGATAGCCGTTGATATGACCCCATTCGCGAAGGCCGCGGTAGTAAAACAGTTTCAGGTTGTCAGTGATGATGAACGGGACGATTCCGTTAGCCAGGCATTCTTTGAACAGGATTAGTCGCCCCACGCGGCCATTGCCGTCCTGGAACGGATGGATCCGCTCGAACTTCTGGTGAAAGTCGATGAGGTCTTCCAGCGTTTTCTCCTTTTTGGCGTGGTAGGCGGATAGTAAATCCTTTATCCTTCGATGGACCTCTTCCGGCGGGCAGGTGTCCATCCCTCCCACCTCGTTGGGCAGTTTCTTGTAATCGCCCACATGGAACCAGGTTTTCCGGCTGTCCGACGTGCCGGATTTCAGGATCCGGTGCAATTCCTTGATCAGGTTCTCGGACAGCTTTTCATCGGCCCGGTCGATGATCAGGTCGATGCATCGGAAGTGGTTGGTCGTCTCCACGATATCATCGACATTCACGCTTTCGTCCGTAATGCCGATGGTGTTGGTCTCAAAGATGAAACGCGTCTGCTCGTGTGTCAGCCGGCTCCCCTCGATGTGGTTGGAATTGTAGGTGAGGTCGATCTGGGTCCGATGATAGATTCCACCTCGAACTTGCCCATCCTTCTCTTCCCTAAGCCTTTTCAACAGAGGCGTTTCTTTGACCTTGCCTTTTCGGGGCAGGGGAGCATCGGCAGGGATACTCCAAGTCTTCCCCACGAGCACGGCCCCCTGCATCTTCCCGGCCGCGCACCAATTCCTGACCGTTCTTTCCGGGAGGTCATGAAGTTCGGCATATTGGCTGACTGTGATGAAATCCATATCGGCAAAAAACCTTTGGTTCCGGATACAAATATAATAAAACTTGCCGATATCGGCAAGTTTTAGGGGGGTCGTACGTGACCGTTAACAATTATCGAACTTTCCTGGATGACTTATTTGAGGTTTATCTTATTGGTATTCGAGTAGATATAGAACGGATTGGCAAGGCTCGCTTTCCGTGTTCTTTGGACACGCGAACGTCTATTTCGCCAGGAATTCCGAAGGGGTGAGGCCTGTGACTTTCTTGAAGATCCGGTTGAAGTGGTGCGTGTATCCGAAGCCCAGCAAATGGGCCGTTTCGCTGACATTGAGCCCATGCATCAGGAGGCTTTTCCCCCTTTCAACCACGAAAGAATGGATGTAGCCGATGGCTGTACCGCTTGTCGCCTGGTGGATCATGTCGCCCAGATAGCGGGGAGAATACGCCAGTTCTGACGCGCAGTATTGGACGGAGGGGACCCCGAGACTCAACTGCTTGTTCTCCGAGTAATAATCGATGAGCAGTTGATGGAAGCGCTTAAGCATGTCGGATGAATCCTTATCCCCGAAAGCCGTTTGCCTCAGAAAGATGCGGTTGCAATACTCGAGGATTACATGGAGATAACCGTGGAGCACTCCCCGTAGGGCAGGGCTGTCTTCATGGTCCTGGACTTCTTTACGCATCTGGCCGATGAGCAGGGAAACCCGGTCCCATTCCGTTGGCGTCATCTCCAGCGAGTGGCTGGAATAGTAGGAGAAGAAACCATATTCTTCCATCTGTTTCTCCCAGACGGTCCCATGAGTCAATTCCGGAGACCAAAGGAGAACCCATCCCTTTCGGGATATCAGTTCCCCGTTGTCGCAATGATGGAAGGACCGTGGGTTTCGTAGGTTTTCATTCCATAGGAAATACCCTTGACAAACTCGTCCTGGATGAACAGTCCATACACGCTGTACAGATTCAGGCTTCGGCGGAAGAGCCCCAGTTCTTCATAACGGAGGATGCATACAAGCGGATGAAGCGGGGGAGCGTTGACATAAGCCGCATAGACGTTCGGATTGGTTATGCGTAAAACCTTTTTCATACGTATAAGTCTCTGCAAGTTGGACAAATATAATGATTATCTGCGAAATTGGTTAATAATGGGCAAAAATGTGTTATGCCGTTTCAGATGAAACACGCTACTTTTGTAAAAATTAAACCAGTATGGATATCAATCGCCCCATCAATCGGAGAAATGCCCTCAAGGTGTTGGGCCTCGGCATGCTTGCCACCTGTGTCCCGACCCTTCCCGCCTGCGGAAACACCCGGAAAGAAAAGAAGATCAAACGCCTGATCTTCTACTTCTCCGCCACCGGCAACAGCCTTTATGTTTCACGCCAGATTGCAGGAGAAGAGGGCACCCTGCTGAGCATCTCGCAGGAAATCCACAATGAGAATCCCGTTTATGAAGCGGAAGAGATCGGCTTCGTCTGCCCGGTCTATTGCTTCATCCCACCGGCCATTGTTCAGGACTTTATCGCCCGTTCCACGTTCAAGGCCGATTATTTCTTCACCGTCGGCACTTTCGGCGCCCATAGCACGATCTTCCCGGAGTTCGTGGACAATCTGGCCAAGGAGAACGGTTTCCAGATGAATTACATCAATACGATCCAAATGGTCGATACCTACCTGCCGTATTTTGATGCGGATAGGGAGAAGCGCGAGAATTATATCCTTCCGGTCACCGAGATGGACAGGATGATCTGCGAGGGGTATTACCGTTCCTCCGGGCGTGACCGTAAGCGGCCTACGGTCACCCGTTCCGAAAAAATCGTTTTCTCCACAGACGCCTGCGTCGGATGCGGCGTCTGCACTTCTGTATGCCCGCACGGTTCCTGGAAGGTAGTCGACGGCCATTCCGTCGCCGAAGGGGAGTGCGAAAACTGCCTCGCCTGCGTCCACAACTGCCCGCAGAAGGCCATCTCCATCATTCCGACACCTCCGGAGCCGGAGGAGCCGAACCGGAATGCCCGCTACCGCAACCCGAACGTCAGCATCGCCGACCTGATCAAGGCGAACAGTCAGATTTGATTTCCAAGATATATGAAGAAGAAATTGTTGACGGCAGCCGCATCAGCCCTCGTCGGTTTTCTTGCGGCCGCCCAGCCCTGGATGATGCGTCCTCAAGGTCCCGCCAATGAGTTTTCGGCCATGGAGGGGACTTCCGTCCTCAATTACAACATGCTGCCGGAGCGAGACATCCATTCCCGCGCCGGATATGGACCAGCCTTTTATATCTTCCCGGACGGCCGGCTGGACAACCAGCAGGCCCTTGAACTGGCGCAGAGGCTGAAACTGACCGAAATCGTCCAGGAATACGGTGGCCGGATCATGGTCGTCAATCCCGCTTCGGACAAGTGGCAGGATCAGGACCTGGAGGCCTTTACGCGGTTGATCGGCATGGGAGGAGCCCCGACAAAC
>ONEX01000005.1 GCA_900316955.1 uncultured Bacteroidales bacterium | reverse complement strand
CAAAACCTCCGTCGCCACCGTGGATGCGAACGGCAAGGTGACCGCTGTGGCCGAAGGAACCGCGACCATCACGGCCAAGGCCGGCGACAAGACGGCCACCTGCTCGGTCACCGTCAAGAAGAATGTCATCGCCGTCGAGTCGGTCACATTGGACATCACCTCCACGATCCTGAATACCGGTGAAACCCTTACGCTCACCGCCACGGTGAAACCGGACAATGCGACGAACAAGACCGTCACCTGGTCTTCCAACAATTCGTCCGTCGCCACCGTGGATGCAAACGGCAAGGTGACTGCCGTAGCCCAAGGCACGGCGATCGTCACGGCGAAAGCCGGTGACAAGACGGCCACTTGCACGGTCATCGTAATGAAGACGGACATCCCCGTTGAATCGATCACCCTCGACAAGAATTATCTGGAACTGACAGAAGGCGGGACGGGCACCATCACCGCGACGGTGAAACCGGACAACGCGACGAACAAGACCGTAACCTGGTCCTCCAACAACCCGTTAATCGCGTCTGTCGACCAGAACGGGACAGTAACCGGGCAAGCTGAAGGGACGACAACCATCACGGCCAAGGCCGGCGGCAAGACAGCCACTTGCACGGTCACTGTCAAGAAGGGTGTTGTCGCGGTTGAGTCGATCACCTTGGACATCACATCCGCGATCCTGAACACAGGCGAAACCCTTACCCTCATCGCCACCGTGAAGCCGGACAACGCGACGAACAAGACCGTAACCTGGTCCTCCAACAACACGTCCATCGCAACTGTCGACCAAAACGGCAAGATTACCGCCATGGGCGGAGGGACGGCAACCATCACGGCCAAAGCCGGTGACAAATCGGCGACCTGCGCCGTGACCGTCACCGAAGGGTTTGTGCCCGTTGAATCAGTCACCCTCGACAAGACCTCGCTGAAACTGGCCGTAGGCGAAGACGCAACACTTGTCGCAACGGTTTTGCCTGCCAACGCTACGAATAAGACCGTATATTGGTCTTCCGACAACACTTGGATCGCATCAGTAGACCAGAACGGAAAGGTTACCGCCAATTGGCAAGGAACCGCTACTATTACGGCCTATGCCGGAGATAAAACGGCCACCTGTACCCTCACTGTCACGGTCCCCGTCGAATCGGTCACCCTGAACAAGACCTCTATGGAACTTGTCTCGCCTTGGAATGCTACCGATCAAACTGTCACCTGGACTTCCAGCAATCCTTCCGTTGCATCCGTAGACCAGAACGGAAAGGTCACCGCCCTGCACGAAGGAACGGCCGCTATCACGGCTAAGGCCGGAGACTATACGGCCACCTGCACGATTACAGTCAAGATCCCCGTACAATCGGTCACCCTGGACAAGACCACTCTGGAACTCGATGAGGGCGAAACCGTAACACTACATGCGACTGTCTTACCGGAGAATGCTGCCGATAAGACGGTCACCTGGACTTCCAGCAATCCTTCCGTTGTGACCGTAGATCAATCTGGTAAGGTCACCGCTCTGTACGGAGGTACGGCGATCATTTCAGCAAAAGCCGGTGACAGGACGGCCACCTGTACGGTTACAGTCAGGACCCCCGTCGAATCGGTCACCCTGAATACGAATATACTGGAACTGAAGGAGGGAGACACGGCAACACTTGTCTCGCCTTGGAATGCTACCGATCAAACTGTCACCTGGACTTCCAGCAATCCTTCCGTTGCATCCGTAGACCAGAACGGAAAGGTCACCGCCCTGCAAGAAGGCACGGCGGTCATAACGGCTAAGGCCGGTGACAAGACGGCGACCTGCAGTGTCACTGTCAAGAAAGGCATCAACCCGGGAGACCCCGAAGGTTTCAACAACGAAAACGGAGAATGGTAGTCATGAGAAAAAGAGCTATTTACATAATGGCCGCCTCAGCGGCATTGTTCTTCGCTTCCTGCAGCAGGGAAATGCAGGAAGCGCCCCAAGGGTTGAAAACCATAACGGGCGTCGAAGCATACCTCAGCGAAATCCCCCAATCGAGAGCCCACCTGGAAGGTACGGACAAGATGAAGTGGGACGAATGGGATGAAATCGGCATCTTCAGCGATACCGATGACCCGGTCCCCTTCTACAATCGGGGGGGCAACTATTTCCGCAGTCCCAACGGAGAATCCGTCAGCGGTCATGAGTTTCATGCTTACTTTCCCTACTCCTCTATCCAGTTACAATCCAATAGGAAAGAACTGTTTTTGTACAATTACATTGCGGGAACAGGCAAGAATCCGAGATTGGATATCCCGATGGTCGCCCGGTATGATGGATCCTCCTTCGCTTTCAAGCATACCGCCGGTATTCTTCATTTTTCCATCACGGGTTCCCAGACGTTGAAGTCCATCACGTTGAAATCCAACGCGGGTGAACCGGTATGCGGTCCGTCCAGAATCAATCTGGAGGAGGAAACACCCATTTTGAGGTGTGAGGGCGCTGATGGATATGACTTTACCACTTTAAGGTTGGACAATATCGTCCTTTCCAAAGAGGAACCGCTTGATGTATGGTTTGTCCTCCCTCCGGTGACGCTGAGCAAAGGGTTCACTTTGGTGGTGAAATATGAAGGAGGCAGGGCTGAGAAATCTACTGAAAAGTCCGTTACGCTTTCCAGGGCTACCATCAAAAACTACACGCTGGTCGATATGGACCAGATGATTGAAGAGTATGACGCGCTGATTGAAGCGGAACATGACGCGCTGATTGCATTTTACAATGCGATGGACGGTCCTCATTGGATAAACAATACCAACTGGTGCACTGACAAGCCGCTGAACGAATGGTTCGGCGTAAGTACCGATTCGGAATCAGGAAGGGTCACCAATCTTGTATTCGAGCAGAACGGCCTCCAAGGCGCTTTGCCCTCCGAGTTGTCAAATCTCAAGCTTTTGCACAGACTGATTCTCCTCGAAAGTAACGGACGTATTACCAACATCGAACAACTCGGCGAACTCACTTCACTTGAAACACTGTTTTTTGGTATCGGGGATAACTGGGTAAGAGAATATGACCATGTCAAGACTTTGATGTTCGCTGTTCCCGCCAGCATTTCGAACCTGAAAAAGCTTAATTATCTTTATCTGACCGGTGTCAATGCCGATCTTCCGGAGGAACTCTTTGGAATGGAGAATCTGGAGAGGCTTTATATCCATTATTTTAATACGGGCAGGCCCCTTCAGCGGGGATTCGGAAAACTCAAGAACCTCACTATCCTTAGCATTACCAGCATCTGCGAAGACAGAATAGCGGGCTCGAATCCCCTGTGCGGAGAGTTTCCGGATGATATTTATGACCTCAAAAACTTGGAAGCCCTGGAAATGGTTGACACGCATATCGGTGGACAATTGTCGCCCCGCATCGGAGAGTTGACAAAACTGAATAATCTCTGTTTATCCCATAACAAATTCAGCGGTCCCCTTCCGGCAGAGCTTGCCAACCTGCATTTGATTGATAACACAGTGGAGGCTTCTCCGGGCAGTTTCTTCTCTACCCGCCTCCAACTTACCGAAAATGCTTTTTCGGGGAAGGTTCCTGAAGCATTCAGGAACTGGCCTGAATGGCAAAAATACTGGGGATACATCGTCCATGGCAACGATCTCGATTTCAAGGAGGTCATGCCGATGATCGTCCCTTTCGAGGCCACCACACTGACGGGGGAAACGGTCAGTTCCGAGCAGTTCTCAGAGCGCGAACTTACCATTATGTTTCAAACAGCCAGCTGGTGCCCGTTCTCGCCTCCGGTCATTGCGGAAATGAAAGAAATCTATCCGATGTATAAAGACCGGGGACTTGAGGTTATCTGCTATTCGGCCGAAAACAGAAGCACGGTGCAGGCTTTTGCGGACAGCTATGGTTTCACCTGGCCGACAGTCAGCACCTCTTACGAGGACAACTGGCCTATGGGCTTTGATCACTATCCCGTGAATGTCATTCCTTGCATCTCCATTTTTGATAAAACCGGCCAACTCGTATTCGTCCAGTTCGGAGCAGAGGGAGAATGGGTGTCTTTCGTTGAGAACTACCTGGGAGCCAGCGCGAATCTGTACGAGTCCAGCGACTACTCCGCCGACGGTACCGTCCATACCCTGCAAACGGCAACGCGCGGAGCCGGTATCGACATCGTCCTGATGGGAGACGGCTACTCCGACCGTCTGATCGCTGACGGCACATACGCCTCCGTCATGCAAAGGGCCACGGAAGCCTTCTTCTCCGAAGAGCCGTACAAGTCGTTCCGGGACTGCTTCAATGTCTATTATGTCGATGTAGTCTCCAAGAACGAGCGGTACACGGCCGAGACTGCGCTCGATACCTGGTACGGAACCGGCACGGCGGTCGGCGGCAACGATGCCAAGGTGATCGAGTACGCCAGGAAGGTGATTCCCGACTCCCGCATGGACGATGCGACGGTTATCGTGATGATGCACCGCGACTATTATGCAGGCACCTGCTATATGTATCCGGTTGCAGACGGTGACTATGGCCGAGGATTGTCCATTTCCTACTTCCCTGTGAGCAGTTTTGAAGAGACCTTCACCGGCCTTGTTTCGCATGAAGCCGGCGGCCACGGTTTCGGCAAGCTGGCCGATGAATACTACTATGCATCCAACGGGACCATCCCTCAGGACAAGATAGACGAGTACAGCGCAACCGCCGCATACGGCTGGTGGAGAAACGGCGACTTCACTTCCAACCCGGCCGCCGTGAAGTGGTCCGCCTTCCTGACCGACGACCGCTATAGCGCCGAAGGCCTTGGTGTTTACGAAGGTGCATTCACCTACTACTACGGCGCCTGGCGTCCGACGCGGAACAGTATCATGAATAACAATACGGAAGGCTTCAATGCCCCTTCGCGCTACGCCATCTGGTACAGGATAGGAAAACTTGCATATGGCTCCAGCTGGTACGGCACCTATGAGGACTTCGTGGCCTGGGATGCCATCAACCGCACCTCTGCCTCGCACGCCCCTCGTAAAGCGCAGCCGAACTATGTGGAGAAGAACTGCCAGCCGCTTGCCCCGCCGGTAGTCATCAATCACTCCTGGCGCGACCAATAGCACCAGAAACAAGAAAACAGCCTCTGAAATAATTCAGGGGCTGTTTTTTGATGTTCCGGACAGGATCGCTATAACCGGTCTTGCAAGCCTGTGGCTATTCGCTGTAGTTGTGGTCCACCGTGACAAGGACCGTCTTCCCGGGGAGAAGCGCCTCCAGGTCCCGGGTTATTTCCTGGCTCAGCGCCGGTTCGTCGTGGACCGAAAGGTCCGGGATCACGTCGACGGTCACCAGGTTCTCTTTCTCGTCGTAAAAGAACCCGTGGATCTGTTCCAGGTCCTTGCGGGCGGTCAGCGTCCGCATCACCAGGGCCTGGATTTCCGCGCGCTGGTTTTCGCCCGTGGCGACGGCATAGACGCCGACCGTCATCACGATTGCATGGTCCCGGTACATCTGGAGGGAGATCTTGCGGGAGAGCCCGTGGATGTCCTGCGCCGAAAGGGTGTCGTCCACGCTCACATGGAGCGAGCCGATCATCACTTCCGGACCGTAGTTGTGCAGGATGATGTCGTACACGCCGTGGACCTGGTCATAGGCCATAACCTCTTTCTTGATTTCCGCGACCAGTTCCGGGGACACGCGGGAGCCCAGCAGTTCCCCGACCGGGGAGGCCAGCATCTCGACGCCCGCCTTGATGATGAGGGCTGATATCAGCGTGCCCAGGATGCCGTCCAACGAGACGCCCCAGAGGAGCATCACCCCGGCCGAGACGAGCGTGGCCAGCGTGATGACCGCATCGAAGAGCGCGTCGGAACCGGAGGCGACGAGCGCGTCGCTCTTGAGCCGGGTCCCCTGCCGCTTGACATACCAGCCCAACAGCAGCTTCACGACGATGGCCACCACAATGACGATGAGGGTCGTGGTCGTATAGCTGGGCTCGGTGGGCTCGATGATCTTCTTGACGGATTCGATCAGGGAGGTGATGCCGGCGGACAGGACGATGACGGCGATGATGATGGCGCTGAAGTACTCCACCCGGCCGTAGCCGAACGGATGCTTGCGGTCGGCGGGGCGCTGCGAGAGCTTGGTGCCGATGATGGTGATGACGCTGGAAAGGGCGTCGCTGAGGTTGTTGACAGCATCCATCACGATGGCGATGCTGCTGGAAAAGAAGCCGACAAGGGCCTTGAAGGCGGCCAGCAGGACGTTCGTGACGATGCCCACGATGCTGGTCCGGATGATTTGCGCGCTACGGTTCATACTTGCAAATATACGGTTTTTATTTGCTAACTTTGGGCTCCGAAATGAAGAGAAGAACTATCTTGACCTTATCCTGCCTCGTGGCAGGCCTTTCCGCCGGGACATCCTTCGCCCAATCCCGCAACGAATCCATCGACAGCATCACCGTCACGGCGACCCGCGTGCCCGTGGCCCTGCATAGCACCGCCCGCATCGTCACCCTCCTGGACAGCATGACCATCGCCTCGGCCCCGGCCGAGACCGTCAACGACCTCCTCAAATACGCCTTGGGCGTGGATGTGCGCCAGCGCGGCGCGATGGGCATGCAGACGGACATCAGCATCCGCGGCGGCACCTACAACCAGGTCGCCGTCCTGCTGGACGGCATCAACATCACCGACCCGCAGACGGGCCACAACTCCTTCGACTTCCCGGTGAACCTGTGCGACATCGAGCGCATCGAGGTGCTCGAGGGCCCTGCTGCGCGCGTGTACGGGACGTCTTCCCTGCTGGGCGCCGTCAACATCGTCACGCGCAAGGCGCCGGAGAATGCGGTGACCGCCAGCGTCGAAGGCGGTTCCTTCGGCACCCTGGGCGCCACCGCATCGGCCGAAATCAAGCACCGGGGCGGCTTCAACGGCATTTCCGCCGGGTACCAGCGCAGTGACGGATTCAACCGGAACGCCGCCGGCGGCCTGAACAACGACTTCGGAGCCGTCAAGGCCTTCTGGCACGGCGCGCACGACTTCGGGCGGCGCGATCTCAGCTGGCAGGCCGGCGTGAGCAACAAGGACTTCGGGTCCAGCACCTTCTACAGCGCCAAGTTCGACGACCAGTTCGAACACACGCTGAAGACCTTCGCTTCCGTCAAGTCGGAAGGGAAAGGCGCCCTGCACTTCACCCCCGCCCTGTACTGGAACCATGGGGAAGACCGCTTCGAGCTCTTCCGCGGCGCGCCCGACAAGTATCCGTTCAACTACCACAAGACCGACGTCTTCGGCGCGAACCTGAATTTCCGGGTCGATACCCGGCTGGGCCAGACGGCCTTCGGCGCCGAGGCCCGGCACGAGCGGATCGTCAGCACGAACCTCGGCGAGAAACTGGCCAATCCGCGGGGCGTCTATGTCTGCGGCCTCGGCCGGACGGCGTTCAACCTGTTCCTGGAGCATCATGTCGTCCTGGGACGGCTTTCTGCTTCCGCAGGTCTGACGACCGTCTATAACACCGGAAACAAGGAGGGAATCCGCTTGTTCCCGGGCATCGACGCGAACTTCCGCATCACCGACGCCGTGCGGCTCTATGCCTCCTACAACACCTCCTACCGGATGCCGACCTTCACGGAGCTATACTATTCCGTGGGCGGTCACCTGGCGGACCCGAACCTGAAGGCCGAGAAACTGCGCGCCCTGGAGGGCGGCGTCAAATTCCTCGGCCGGGGCGTCCGGGCCACCGCCACGGTGTACTACAACCGGGGATACGATTTAATCGACTGGATCATGGACACTTCCGTGGGCGACGATGCCCCGTGGAAGTCGGTGAACCATATGAGACTGAATACGTTCGGACAGGAAGTCTCGCTCCGGATGTCCTTGCCGGACATGCTGGGAAGGCCCGGTTTCTTCTTCCGCACCCTGAGCCTCGGTTACAGCCATCAGGCGCAGGACAAGGCGCTGGAGGCGAATCTGCGGTCCATCTATTCCCTGGAATACATCCGCCACAAGGTGGTCGCCGAGGCCGGTTTCCGCTTCTGGGACAAGCTGGCCCTGGACCTCTCCTGGCGCTATGTGGACCGGAACACGGGCTCGGAACTCCTGAAACCCTATTCGCTCCTGGATGCCAAGATCGGCTATGATTTCCCGCGGCTGAACCTGTACCTGAGGGCCAACAACCTCCTGAACAAGACCTGGTTCGACTTCGGGGACATTCCCCAGCCAGGCCTGTGGGCAATCGTCGGGATCTCCTGCAAGCTCCCCTACTGAATCACCTCGCACTCCATCTCGATCAGCCAGGAAGGCCGGCAGACGCGCGCTTCCAGGAGGATGCGGGGAACGGTCGGGAACCGTTCCTGCATATAGGCGTCGATGACGGGATAATCCGAGATGTCCCGGAGATAAATGACGAAATAAGGAACCTCGTCCAGGCTCGATCCCCCTTCCTGCAAGAGAACGGAGATGTTCTCCAGCAACCGGTCCGTCTGCGCGAGGACATCGCCCTCGTGCAGGACCTGGCCGCGGCTGTCGATGCTGGCGGTGCCACTGATGAAGATCTGGCCGTCGGAGAGCCGGACGCCCCGCTCGAAAGCCACCCCGTAATCGTGCGTAGGGCTCAAGTGCGAAAGCGCCTTCAGGTAGGTCTTGTCCGATTCCCGGATGTCCGGACGGGTGAGAAAGTCGATGGCGACGACGGCGTTGCGGCCCTCCGTCGCCCCGCCGATGCCCGTCGATGCGATGTAATGCGTGTCGTGACGGAGGCCTTCCTCGGCAAAGACATCGTTCCGGGCCTTCACGAGTCCGGCATAGTTGGAATCGATGTCCCGGACATAGATCCAGGTGCGTACGCAATGGGTTTTCATCTCCAGTCCCAGCGGACGGATCAGTTCGAGATATTTGCTGAACAGCAGTCGGGACTGCGCATAGGAATCCTTCCCGGCGGCCTCTTCCTCGGTAAGACGCAGGCTGTGGAACAGACCGGTTTTCTTCTCGGAAGCGGTCTGCACAAGCGCGGCAATCCGGCTCCCGTCCAGGGGCGGCTGTTCTACGATGGAAACAGCCAGCGATGCGTACAAAGGCCAGGTTTCAAGCGCTTTCCGGAGTGCGGCGATCTGGTTCTGCGCGTCGCTCAGGAAGAAACGGACGAATACAGGATACCGCGCTTCGGCGCGCTCGTCGCCGAAGAAGCGGTCCATCCTGTCAAACAAGGACGCCAAGGCGCCGGAGAAGGTATTTCCGGGCGCTGGACGGAGGATTTCGAATCGGTTCACGACGCAAAGATAAGAAATTCCGGAATAATTCCTTACCTTTGAACCATGTCAGCCATCCTTCATAAGAAAGCGTTTCCCGACTTGACGGTGGACGAGCTTTACGAACTCCTGCGCGTGCGCAGCGAGGTTTTCGTCGTGGAGCAGGACTGCGTCTATCAGGATATGGACGGGGACGACCAGGCCTCCATCCACCTGTGGCTTACGGAAGGCGACAAGGTCATCGCCCTGTGCCGGGTCTGTCCCGCCGGGACGCATATGCAGGAGGTTTCCATCGGGCGAGTGATTACTACCGAGCGCGGCAAGGGGTATGGCAAGCGGATCATGCTGGAGGGTATCGCCGCGGCCAGGGAGCATTTCGACGCCCAGGTCATCGACATCGAGGCCCAGGAGTATGCGAAAGGCTTCTACGAGCAGGTCGGTTTCCGCCAATCCTCCGAGCCCTTCATCCTGGACGGCATCCCGCACATCAAGATGACTTGGAAAGAAGAAAGGATTGAGACGCAGCGGGTTTTGTTCCGGCCCTGGAAAGAATCCGATGCCGAGGCTTTGTTCAAGTATGCCGTGGACCCGGATGTCGGCCCCCGCGCCGGCTGGCCGCCGCACGGGTCCGTCGCGGACAGCCTGGAAGTCATCCGAAAGTTCTTCTCCAACGACCATACCTGGGCGCTGGTGCTGAAAGAGACCGGCGAGCCCATCGGCTGCATGGGCTATTATCTCTATGGCGAAAGCAACATCGGTATCGGCGAGAACGACGCCGAGCTGGGCTATTGGATCGCGAAACCCTACTGGAACCAGGGCATCTGCACGGAGGCGCTCCGGGCGATGATCGACTATTGCTTCAACAAAAAGGGCTTCCAGACCCTCTGGAGCGATTTTTTCGTGGACAATCCCGCCTCGGGCCGCGTCATGGAAAAGTGCGGCTTCCGCGACACGGGCGCCATCAACTGGTGCAGCCACCTCTACCGGGGCGACGAACGCCCGGTGAAGGTGATGCGGCTGGACTATGCGCTCTAATTACTTGACCTTGACCGCGGGCCAGCCGAAGTCCTGGTAGCAGGAGATGTCCAGACCGTGGGCATCGGCATAGTCGAGGATGGATTCCGCGCGGGCAGCCTTCTTGGCGTCGTCGTTGGAATAGAGGGCCATGAAAGCATCGAAGCGGTCGCCGAAGATGGCCTTGGCGGTGGGATTGAAGTCGGAACCGTCACCGACGGCATCGAACTGGAAGACTTCGAAACCGTCATCGGTCTTCTTTACGTGCATGCAGCCGGGATGGCTGCCGCCGGAAACGGCCTTGAGGGTATCTCCAGCCTGGTTGTAGTTCTCCACGTGGAAATCGCCCCAGACCCGGATGTCTTCGGGATTCTCCTCCTCGGTGCCGGCCACCAGGCAATACGGGATGCAGTGCTCGCCGGGGGTATAGTCGGTGCCGATTTCCGTCATGTAGCGGCCGATGGCGGCCATGGCGTCATCTTCCTTCTCCTGGGCCTTGTAGGCGCAGATTCGACCGTTCGCCACCTGGACTTCCGTCACGCCGGGATTGCCCAGGTCGGAATAGGTCACGCGGTACCAGCCGTCACCCATCGGCTCGATCGATTCCACGGAGGACTCGCTGGAAGGGCCGTCCTGCAGGCCGGTCCGGAACACCCAGAAGGAGTAGGTATCCTCATATTCCGTTTCCCAAATGGCGTCCAGGACGTCCTTGGAGAGCGTCTTTTGCAGATACTTGTCCGTCATGGGCTTGTTGCCCAGCACATGTTCGTAGAAGTCGCCGACAAGGGCGATGTCTTTCTGCTCCTGGGACTGATTGCAGGCAAAGAGGATCAGGCAGGCTGAAATAGCGGTAAGGATTCTTTTCATCGGGTTCGTGTCTAACTATACGGTTAAAAAAAGAGTCCGCCTTGTGCAAGGGGACTCTGGAGGTGCCAAGCGGAATCGAACCGCTGTAGCAGGTTTTGCAGACCTGTGCCTAACCGCTCGGCCATAGCACCGATTGGAATGCAAAGATAGGAAGATTTTCCGAAAGTGCAAAAGTTTTCTGAGATTCCGGGTCAAGCCCGGAATGACGGTTACTCGACGTATAGCAACAGCCCCTTCAAGTACTCCCCTTCCGGATGGTAGATGTTCACGGCGTGGTCGGCGGGCTGGTTGAGGCGGTCGAGGATGCGGACGGAACGGCCGGTCTGGGCGGCGGCGGAGAAGACCGCGAGGGCAAAGGCCTCCTTGTCCACGACCTGCGAGCAGCTGAAGGTGAAGACGAAGCCGCCGGGGGCGACCTTCGCGATCGCGGCCGCGTTCAGGCGCTGGTACGCCCGGAGGGCGTTCTTCAGCGCCCCGCGGTGCTTCGCGAAAGCCGGCGGGTCCACGATCATCAGGTCGTACTTCCCTTCCGGCACGTCGCGGAGGAACTCGATGGCATCGGCGCAGTAAGAGGTATGCTGGTCGGGCGTGAAGCCGTTCAGGGCCACATTCCGGTCCACCATCTCCATCGCTTTCTTGGAACTGTCCACGGAATCCACATGGACCGCTCCCCCGTTCAGGGCGTAGATGGAGAAACCGCCCGTGTAGCAGAACAGGTTCAGGACGTTCCGGCCCTTGGCGAGCCGGCCCACGGCGGCGCGATTCTCGCGCTGGTCCAGGAAAAAGCCCGTCTTCTGGCCTTCGTTCCAATTGACATGGAACTTGTTCCCGTTCTCCAGGACGACGCATTCGTCCGTGTCGAAACCATCGGCCTTGTACAGATAGCCGTCGATAAGGTCCAGCCCGGCCTTGAAGGGCGCGGTGCCGGAACTCTTGTCATAGACCGCCTTCAGCGCATCGCCATAAACGGCCTTGAGGGCCTCGCAGATGGCGTTTTTGGCCTTGAACATGCCCACGGAATGGGCCTGGAGGACGCATACGCCGTCATAATAGTCGATGATCAGGCCGGGAAGGCCGTCGCCTTCGCCGTGGACGAGCCGGTAGCAGG
Organism: uncultured Bacteroidales bacterium; assembly: GCA_900316955.1. Taxonomy (GTDB): domain Bacteria; phylum Bacteroidota; class Bacteroidia; order Bacteroidales; family UBA932; genus Cryptobacteroides. The sequence continues at coordinate 198,479 of ONEX01000005.1, read as the reverse complement.
TGGTCGACGCCGACCCGTGCAGGCCGCAGGCGACACGCGCCTGGAAGGCCCTGCGCACCATCTTTTCCCAAAAATCGGGCGCGGTGGGATCCTCGTCGAAACTCAGGATGCGGACGGCGATGGAGCCGATCTGGTAATGGCCCGTGGCCAGATACTGGCCGTCGGAGGAATAGACCCCCACGAGGTCACCCTCGGCAGGCTCGCCCGTGATCTGGGCGATGGCCCCGGAGAAGACCCAGGGATGGAACCGGAGGATGGAATCCTCGCGGCGCGGACGGAGATAGACTTTTTCCATCAGGCTTGGTCGGGATAAAGCTCCGGATGGAGCTGTTGGGGGGTAAGGGGCGCCTTTTCGGACTGCATCAGGCGGAGATACATCTCCCGGCACACCCAGGCGTCGGTCGCGGCGTAGCGCTGCTGCGACTCGGAAAGCTTCTCGGCTTCCCAGTTGGAAAGCTGCTGGGCCTTCGAGATCTTGAAGCCCAGGATGATGGCGGCCATCTTCTTGACCGACTTGTCCCGGATGCCATACTCCCAGACGATCTTCTGCAGGTCCACGAAGTTCTGCGGCTGGAAGCCGGCGAACTTCTGGAGGCCATGGACATCGTCGTGGATGGCGGCGCCCACCTTGATGATGGCCGGGTTGGCCAGGATGGCGCACAGCCGGCGCGGGATGCCGCCCATCAGCTTGATGCGGAACAGGTACGCCTTTTCGGCCCCGGAGAGCTGCAGGAGCGCGGTTCCGTTGGAACGCTGGTCCGGGGAGAAGGTAGGACGGGTTTCGGTGTCGAACCCGATGACTTTCTGGCGCTTGAGATAATTGACCGCCTTCCCGAACTCGTCCCCGAGCGTGTCGATGACGTGGATTTCCCCCGGAAAGGACGCCAGTTCCAGGCGGCCGATCTCTTCCGGACTAATCGATATCTGGAACATAAGCGGGTTCAGGCTTCGTTTGGGAAGAGAGATAGGCGGCGCTCACCTCGACCGGGACGAATTCGCCGGTGAGGTTCTCCTCCGTCTGGTAGTAGCGGACGGACGGATAGGCGATGTCGTGCGTGAACAGGTTCTTTTCCCGCAGCAGGCGGTAAAGGGCGGCCGTCAGCGAGGCATTCGGTTCGATGAAGCGGAAGCGAGGCGTGAGGATGCGGTCGAAGGCCATGTCCTCTTCGGTGATCTGACGATGGATGTGCTCCTTCTCGGCTTCCAGATCTTCCAGGGAGGCCGTGAAACTGTCCAGGAGGACTGCGTCGAGGTTGCCGCCCGGCTTCAGGGACCGGAAAATGCTCAGCATGTCGCGGAAAGCGGGACGCAGGATGCCGTTCCCGGTGGTGGAGACCACCGTCACTTCCAGCTGGGGCGTCAGTTTCTTCGCCGCGTTCTCATAGGCGGAACGGGCCTCGGAAGGGGCCCAGACGGCCACGCTCTTGCAGCCGGCCCGCTGGGCTTCCAGAAGCACCGCTTCCACGGAGGTAAGGATAATGGCCTCGCGGCCGGCCATCTTGAACAGGGTGTCCACGTCGAATTTCCCGTACTCCGACAGGAGCGAATTCGCGAAGACAAACACTTTCGCGCGGGTTTTGGACAGCCGGGAGCGCGGGTCCGCCGCGTTGGAATAAGCCACGGTGTCGACGGCGGTTATCACATTCCGGACGGCCACTTCCCGGAGGCTGTCCGGGCTGGAGGCCGCAAGGCGGAGGTAGGGCGCGTTGTACAGGTCCATCAGGATGTCGAAGGTCTCGCCGGCGAAATCCGGCAGGCGGTCCGGCGCCGTACGGCCGTCGATGTTGTCCACATGGTCGGCCGCCAGAAGGACGGAAGCGAGGCGGGCGGCGGCCTCAGGCTCGCCGATCACGGCGATGGAGCCCTTGGTGCCGGCGGTGCGATATGAACGGACGAGCCGGAAAGTGCCGGTCGTATCTGCGGCGAGCTGCTTGACGTAAGGAATCGTGTCCCGGACCACGGCCGGACGTTCGTTGCAGGAAGCGAACGCCACCAGGAGGGCGAGGACGGTCAGGATATGCTTCATACGGATCATAGATTCTGCAAAAATACGGAAATATCAGTATATTTGCAAAGATGACCCCGCTCCTCGCCCTGGATTCCTTCAAGGGATGCCTGACGGCTCCCGAGGCGGTGGACGCCGCGGCTTCCGCGCTGGCGGGACGCGACGTCTGCCGGATGCCGTTGTCCGACGGCGGAGAAGGCTTCGCGGCCTGTCTCGCCGGCTGCCTGGGCGGGGTCTTCCGCACAGTCTCCGTGCACGACCCCCTGGGCCGCCCCATCGATGCCTCCTACGCCCTGCTGGAGGAAGGGAGGATCGCCGTCATCGAGACGGCCGCCGCCAGCGGTCTCACCCTCTTGAAACCGGAAGAACTGGATCCGCTCAATGCCTCATCCATCGGTACAGGTGAACTGATGCAAGACGCTGTCCGACAAGGTGTCGATGAAATCTGGATCGGCCTTGGCGGAACCGCGGTCATGGACTGCGGCGCCGGACTTCTCCAGGCGCTTTCTCCCCTTCCGGACCGCCTCCGGATCCTGGCCTTCTACGACGTCGACGTCCCCCTGGCCGGACCGGGTGGCGCACCGGCCGTGTTCGGTCCTCAGAAAGGGGCGGACGCGCAGGGTGTGGCGGAATTGGAAAGAAGGTTCCAACGGCAGGCGGAAGCCTGGAAGGCCGCGTACGGCATAGACCCGATGCGGCTTCCCGGCGCCGGCGCGGCCGGCGGCATCGGCGCCGCGCTCGCCGTGTGCCTCGGCGCAGAAATGCACGCCGGCATCCAGGCCGTCCTGGAGGCTGTCCGCTTCCCGGAACGCGTGCGGGAATGCGGTCTGGTCATCACCGGCGAAGGCAAGGCGGACAGGCAGACCCTGACCGGCAAAGCGCCCTTCGGCGTGCTGCAGGCCACCCGTCGATACGCGCCCGGAACACCCGTCGTCCTGCTCGCCGGAAAGGTCGAAGACCGTGAAGAACTGCGGGCCGCCGGATTTGATGCGGTTATTCAAGTGACTCCTGAAGAATCACTGAAAAACAATTATTTGGACAAGTCATTCGCCCGGGAGAACATCCGTCGGGCCGTCCAGGATCTCGTGTATCTTCGGGATTAGGAGGGCGTACACGTATTCCTCCTCCATGAAGTGCGTGCCGTCGTAGACGGTGTACGTTTTCCCGAACAGTTCCTCCCAGCTGGATATCTTCACCACCCTGGATTTCATGTAGTGGTCATGAGCGCCGAAGAACGCATAGTGATAGCCGCCCTCCGCGGCCGCTTTCTTCGCATCGGCCCAGTGCGGCCCATACTTTTTCAGGATTTCATACTCGAAGCGGAGCGGCTGCCGGTCCCCTTCCTTGACCCGCCAGATGCGGTGCAGGAGCGCCTTCCCGCCAGGGACCTTGCACACCCAGGCGAGCCGGACCAGGATATCGGGAGCACCCAGCGACGGAGAGACAAACAGATGCGGGACACCCCGTACCCGCAGGGCCTGTATGGCACCCAGGGATTCGCCGATCACCAGGTCCGGATGCAGTTCTTCCACCCAGGAGGCGATCTGCGCATGGCCGATTTCCGGGTCGAAGTCGTAGGTGCGGACGATGCACCGGAGGTCCGTTCCGGCGAACCGCTCCCGGAGGAGCCGCGGGATCCGGCTGTCGCCGCCCCCGCCCATGCCGTGGATATACAAAATGGTCTTCACCTTGCAAAAATACGATTAAATCGCTAAATTTGTCAGTTAGAGAAACAAATCTACAACACATCGATATGAAAAAATCTTTCGTTCTCCTGGCAGCGGCCCTCCTCGCGCTGACCGCCACCGCCCAGACCCGCACGGCCGCCCCGGCCGTCAAGGTATCCGACTACCAGTTCACCACCGTCAAGGAGATTCCGGTCACCTCGATGAAGAACCAGGCGAGCAGCGGCACCTGCTGGTGCTTCTCCGCCCTCTCCTTCCTCGAGTCCGAGGTCATCAAGGCCAAGAACCTCAAGCCGGAAGCCTATCCGGACCTGTCCGAGATGTTCGTCGTCCACCATTCCTACCATGACAGAGCCATCAAGTATGTCCGCCTGAACGGCTTCCTGAACATGGCGCAGGGCTCCGGCTTCGGCGACGTGCTGGAGGTCGTCCGCGACTACGGCATCGTGCCGCAGAGCGTTTACTCGGGCATGAACTACGGCACCGAACTCCCGGCCCAGGGCGAGCTGGACGCCGTCCTCAAGGGCTATGTGCAGGCCGTCGTGAAGAACCCCAACAAGAAGCTCACCCCCGTGTGGACCAAGGGCTTCGACGGAATCCTGGACGCCTACCTGGGCGAGATTCCCGAGACCTTCGTGGAGAACGGGGTCACCTATACCCCGCAGAGCTACCGGGACGCCCTGGGCATCAACCCGGACGACTATGTGAACATCTCCTCCTTCACGCACCATCCGTTCTACTCCCAGTTCGTCATCGAGGTGGAGGACAACTGGCGCTGGGGCCTCTGCTACAACCTGCCGCTGGATGAGTTCATGGCTGTCATCGACAATGCCGTCGAAAACGGTTACACCGTGGCCTGGGGCGGCGACGTCTCCGAAACCGGCTTCACCCGCGACGGTCTCGCCATCCTCGTGGACACCAGTGTCAAGCCCACCGGCTCCGACCAGGAGCGCTGGGTCGGCCCCGCCGCCCAGCAGCCGGCCGCGCAGCAGCCTAAGAAGGAACTCCCCAAGGAGATCGAGGTGACCCAGGAGAACCGCCAGAAGTGGTTCGACGAGAAGACTTCCACGGACGACCACGGCATGCATCTCTACGGCATCGCCAAGGACCAGAACGGCACCAAGTACTACCTGATCAAGAACTCCTGGGGCGTCACCGGCGCTTACAAGGGTGTCTGGTACATGTCCGAGAACTTCGTCAAGGGCAAGACCCTGAACTTCGTCGTCAACAAGAAGGCCCTCCCGAAGGATATCGCCAAGAAGCTGGGCATCAAGTAAATGGCCCTTTACAAGCACATTCCCAACACGATCACTTCCATGAACCTGCTCTCAGGGATCATGGGAGTGATCTTCGCTTTGGAGGGACACCTCGAATGGGCCCTCCCGATGATGGTCCTGGCGGCGGTCTTCGACTTCTGCGACGGGCTCGCCGCCCGGCTCCTCGACGCGCATTCCCCCATCGGCGGCGAACTGGACTCCCTGGCGGACCTCGTCAGCTTCGGCGTCCTGCCGTCCTTGATGCTGTACAAAGTCATGCCGGCGGATGCGCCGGTCGTCGTGCGGTTCCTGCCGCTGTTCGTGGCGGTGATGTCCGCCGTCCGCCTGGCGAAGTTCAACGTGGACGACCGCCAGACGCTGGACTTCCTCGGTCTCCCGACCCCTTCCTGCGCGATGGTGTGCGGTTCCCTCGCCTATTTCCTCCATGCGGGAGGCGGCGTCCCTTCCGGCGCCGGTCCCTGGCTCGTGGCCGCCGTCGCCGTCATCCTGGGCCTCCTCCTCGTGAGCGAGATCCCGATGTTCGGGATGAAAATCAAGAAAGGCCATAAGCTTCTGGATACGAAGCGTACAGCCTTTCTCATCCTGGCCGCGGCCTGCGTGCTCGCCGTGGTGCTGCTGAAGCAGAACTGGAGCCTGGCCGTCCTGGCCGTGTTCTCGGTCTATATCGTCGAGAACCTCGTCGTCGCGCTGATCAATAGTTTTCGGCGCGGAGCATGAAGTAGCTCTTCGGGTGCTTGCACACGGGGCAGAGCTCCGGCGCCCGCTTGCCGACCACGATGTGGCCGCAGTTGGAGCATTCCCAGATCATATCCTCCTCGCGGGAGAACACGATGCCGTCCTTGATGTTGCCCAGGAGCTTGCGGTAGCGCTCTTCGTGCGTCTTCTCGATGGCGCCCACCTTGGCGAACAGGAAGGCGATGTCGTTGAACCCCTCTTCCTTCGCTTCCTCGGCGAATTGCGCGTACATGTCCGTCCATTCGTAGTTCTCACCGTCGGCGGCGTCCGCGAGGTTCACTTCCGTCGCAGGCACCTCGCCGCCATGCAGGTACTTGAACCAGATCTTGGCGTGCTCCTTCTCGTTCTTGGCGGTTTCCTCGAAGAGGTTCGCAATCTGGACATAGCCGTCCTTGCGGGCCTTTCCGGCATAGTAGAGATACTTGGTGTGGGCCTGGGACTCGCCGGCGAAGGCGGTCTTCAGATTGGCCTCGGTCTTTGTTCCTTTCAGTTCCATAATTCCGTTTATTGTTTGTATATTTGTATCAGGTAGATGCAAAGTTAAGCATTTTTCCGACAGAAACGACGTTCCGGAGCAAGAATAGCGTAATTATCTCGTAATTAATTGTCAATTAATCAAAGAAACTATTTTGTTATAGGTGGTAACAAAAAAGTTAACCCCCCAAAAAGGGAAAAAGAGCGCCCGAAAGCGGAAGAAAACCCGCAAATGGAAGGTCAGTCCGTGGCTCGTCGCCGCCGGGCTGCTGCTGGTTGCGGCGGGCGTCCTCTACCCCTACATCCGGGAAGGCCGGTTCGCATCGACCGGGGCCCGGATCCCCGACGGGGCGCATCACTTCTGCGTGGACCTTTCCCATCACAACGACCGGATCGTCTGGGACTCCCTGAAAGTTGTCGTGGACCGGAGCGGCCATACCACCAAGGACCTGCTCCGCGCGAAGAGCATCTATCCGGTATCGACCGTCATCCTCAAGGCGACCGAAGGCGAACGGATGGTGGACAAGCGGTTCGAGGAATACTGGACCGAGGCCGGGAAACGGGAATATACCCGCGGCGCCTACCACTTCTTCCGTTCCTCCAAGGATCCGCAGAAGCAGGCCGACCGCTACATCGCGACCGTCAAGCTCCGGCACAAGGACCTCCCGCCCGTCCTGGACATCGAAACCATGCACGCGGGCTGTTCCAAGGACGAACTGAGCCGGAGGGCGCTCGTCTGGCTGCAGGCCGTGGAAAAGCACTATGGGCGTAAGCCCATCGTCTATACCTCCGATTCCTTCGCCCGGGACGTCCTCTCCCCCGACATCACCGCGCACTATCCCATGTGGATCGCCCGGTATAACAAGAAAGAGCCCCGCTTTGCGGACTGGACCATGTGGCAGTTCACCGAGGAAGCCGTCGTGTACGGCGCCAACGGGGGCTATGTCGATCTCTCCGTCATCAAACAACAACCCTGATATGAAACGAATCACGCTCCTCACCGTCCTTCTCGCCCTGCCGCTCGCGCTGGCAGCCCAGAAGAAACCCCTCGACCACGACGTCTATGACAGTTGGCAGGCCGTCAGCGGAACCGTCCTCTCCCCTTCCGGGAAAGTCGTTTCCTACGCGGTCAATCCGCAGGAAGGCGACGGCACGCTCTTCATCCGCATCACCGGCAAGAAGGGCGCCCGCACCCTGGAAATCCCGCGGGGGTACCAAGTCCGGCTCACGGACGACGACCGCTACGCCGTGTGCCTGATCAAGCCCGAATTCCAGAAGACCCGCCGGGCGAAGATCAAGAAACTCACCGGGAACAAACTGCCCCAGGACTCGCTCGCGGTCATCGACCTGACCTCCGGCGCCATCGTCCGTAAGTTCCCGAACATCAAGTCCTTCCAGATGGGCCTGCATGCCACGGAGCAGTTCGCCTTCTCGACCGTCGACACCACGTTCGTGAAGAAGGCCGACAAGGACCAGGGCACGACGGTCGCGGTCTATCGCTTTGCCGACGGCAGCCTGGACACCCTACGGCGTATCGACAAGTTCGCCTTCTCCAAGGACGGCCGTACGCTGGGCCTCGTGCAGAAGACGGACAAGAAGCACTCGGTGGTCGGTTTCTATGCCGATGGAAAGGCACGGATGTTCACGGACACCGCCACCTTCCACGCGGTGCCCGCCTTCAACGAGGAAGGGACGGAAGCCCTCTACCTGCAGGCGAAGGACACGGCATCCACCGGCAGCAAGCACGCCTCCCTGTGGCTGTATGATGTCGTCCGGGACGAGGCGCGGGAGCTCGTGGCCGCCGACCAGCGCCGCAACATGCCCGAGAACTGGGGCCTCACGGAGAACAGCTCCTACCGCTTCAGCAAGAAGAACGGCTCCATCTACGCGGGCATCCAGGAATACGTCCCGGTCAAGGACACCAACCTCGTCTCCTTCGAGACCGCTGGACTTGACATCTGGACATGGAATGCCGACGAGATTCCGCCGAGGATGAAGGCGAATCTCTCGCGCGACAAGCAGCGCACCTATCCCTGCCTGTATCAGGACGAAGGCCTCATCCCCTTCAATACCAACAAGGCGGACCGGCTCATCTTCACCGACAACTACGATGCGGATGTAATCCTTGAAGTAAGTCCAGTTAACGTAGTTGAAAGCCAATGGAATACGCAGGGGGAATCCGTCCTTACCCTCATCTTCCCGGGCTCCGGCCGGCGGCAGGAAATCGCGCGCGGCGCCTACGAATCGGTGCAGCTCTCCCCGAAGGGAAAATACGCCATCTGGTGGGATTACAACGAGCGTGCATGGTTCGTTTATGACGTTGCCGCGGAGCAGGTCCGGAACCTGACCGGCGGCATCGACACGGTCTTCTGGGACGAGAAGGACGACCACCCGATGATGCCCGAGTCCTACGGGCTCGCCTTCTGGGCGACGGAGGACGCGGAGGTCGTCCTGTACGACCGGTACGACCTCTGGCGGGTCCGGCTTTCCGACGGCTCTGCCTCCCGCATCACCCGCGGCCGGGAACAGAAACGGACCTACCGTTACCTGAGAACCAAGGACGCGGAGGACGATCCCGGCATCGGGACCCGGGAGCAGGTGTTCCTGAGCGTTTTCGACGAAACCACCAAGGAGAACGGGCTGGCCTCCCTCCTTTTTGCGGACAAGGCCGATTCCTTCAAGTTGCTGGCCTTCGGCGGATATACCTGGGACGGACTCCGGAAAGCGAAGAACGCGCCGGTGTTCGCGTATCAGAAGGGCAACCTGCAGGAGCAGATGGACCTGTACGTGACGGACTTCGGCAAGTCGACGGAGAAACTCACCGCCATCAACCCGCAGCAGAAGGACTACAACTGGGGAACCGTCGAGCTCTATCACTGGACCGCGTTCGACGGCCGCTCGCTGGACGGCCTCCTGTATAAGCCGGAGGACTTCGATCCCGCCAAGAAGTACCCCGTGATGATCTATTTCTACGAGACCTATTCCGAGAACCTGTACAAGAACATCATCGTGCAGCCCAGCTGGTCCACGGTGAACCTGATCTTCTATGCCTCAAGGGGTTACATCGTCTTCGTCCCGGATATCGTCTATACGCCCGGCATGCCGGGCCAGTCGGCCTACAACTGCGTCGTGAGCGGCGCGGAGTCGCTGACGAAGTTCCCGTGGGTGGACAAGGACAACATGGCCATCCAGGGCCAGAGCTGGGGCGGCTACCAGGTCGCCTGGCTCATCACGCGGACGAACATGTTCAAGGCGGCGGGCGCCGGGGCGCCGGTATCCAACATGACATCGGCCTATGGCGGCATCCGCTGGGAATCCGGCATGAGCCGCCAGTTCCAGTACGAGCAGACGCAGTCCCGCATCGGACGCGACCTCTGGAACGGGCTGGAACTCTATCTGGAGAACTCCGCCCTCTTCCGGCTCCCGAACGTGCAGACGCCGGTGCTGATCATGCACAATGACAACGACGGGGCCGTTCCGTGGTACCAGGGCATCGAGATGTTCATGGGCCTGCGCCGCCTCGGGAAGCCCGCCTGGCTGCTGGAATACAACGACGAGGCCCACAACCTCCGTGAGCGCCGCAACCGCAAGGACCTGACCATCCGGCTCCAGCAGTTCTTCGACCACTACCTGAAGGGCGCCCCTGAACCCGCCTGGATGCGCGACGGCGTCCCGACAATCAAGAAGGACTACTACTTCGGGTACGAGTATTGATTGATAATCAATCACTTAAATGAAGAGAGGTGCACTTCCAGGTGCACCTCTCTCGTATTAAAACGTTGTTAGGCAATCAGTTACTGTTCCATCTTCTTCAGGAGGCACTGGATCAGGCGACCATTTTCGTCGCGGAGGTGCATGCCGTTGCCGCGGCAGTATTTCCAGAAGCGGCAGGCGGCGCAGTCATCCTTGTACATCCAGGAGCGGTCGCGGTAGGGCTGGAAGCGGGTGTTCCAGACTTCCATGAAGTCGTCCTCGTAGATGTTGCCCTGGTGGTAGTCCGCGCGGATGCTGGCGCAGGCCGAGATGGAGCCGTCGGCGAGGACGGAGCCCACGTTGACGCCGGCCTGGCACATGTAGAAATGGTCGCGGACATCGCCTTCGTAATTGCCCAGGAAGCCTTCGCAGGCGAATTCGGCCTTGATCCGGCCTTCTTTCCGGGTGGCCTTGATAAATTCCATCAAGCCCCGGAGTTCCCCGCCGGTGAGCTGCAGTTCAGGGTCCTGCGCAGCGCGGCCGACCGGGAAGACGGTGAATAGCCGCCACTCCTTGAGGCCCAGGCCGATGAGGTATTCTTTCAGTTCATTCAGATGCGGGTAATTGCGCCGATTGACGCAGGTGACGACGTCGAATGCGATGGCGCCGGAGTCGATGACCATCTTGATGGCGGCCGAGGCGCGCTTGAAGGAGCCGGGGACGCCGCGCATCCAGTCGTGGTCCGCCTCCAGGCCGTCCAGGCTGATGGTCATCGCGCGGAGGCCGCTCTGCAGGAGGCGCTGATAGCGCTCCGGCGTCAAGCCCCAGCCGTTCGTGACCATGCCCCAGGGGAACTCCTTCTCGTACATCATCCGGCCGCAGGCTTCCAGGTCGGGCCGCATCAGCGGCTCGCCGCCGGTGACGTTGATCATCACCTGGTGCGGATCCGTCGCGGCGCGCACGCTGTCCAGGACCTTGGCGAAATCTTCCATCGGCATATCCTGGACCGCGGCCGTCTGCTTGCAGTCGCTGCCGCAGTGGCGGCACTGGTGGTTGCAGCGGAGGGTACACTCCCAAAAAAGCTGCCGGAGCGGATGTGACGCAATCACATCATCCTGCAGCTTCTTCGTGATATCCAGCGCGATACGGCGCCTGAGCGAAAGTCTTTCTTCCATTATTATTCTTCTTCCAGGACGGCATCGGCCTTGATGGTGTAAGCGCCATTGTACCAACCCTTGCCCCCTTCTTTCGTCTGCTCGACAGTAAAATCTGAGCCGGTGAGAACCTTCGTCCGGAACGAACCATGGGCAGCGCCGTCCACATCTTCAAACTTGACGGCGGCTTTCTTCGCGCCGTCCGGCCAGTCGTGCTTCAGCCGTTCTTTCACGAAATGTCCTTGGGCATCCGAATAGAGGGTGTCGCTCTCCCATTTCTGCTGTTCTTCCGGAGCGTCAGGGTATGGCGTGAATACGACGCGGATCCCTTCGATTCCCTTGCCCTTCGCATCTTTCACGTCGCCGACCAGTTTGAAGTCGGCGTTGGGCACACCATATTCACAGCGGATGATTCCAATCCGCTCGCATCCACTGAATCCCAGCAGGGTCAATAGGCTGCCCAGCAGCCATTTCCATCCTTTTCCAAGCGCAGCTTTCATCGCGATTCCTTTTTTGTCGATTCCTTGTTCTCCAGGTCGATCTTCTTGAACTGGCCCGGAGGGACACCGTACATCAGCTTGGCCGGCGGCATGTCGCCGGGAAAGGGCAGCGGGCGGAGGCGCGTCCCCGTATCCGGGGCCGGAAGCGGTACCACCCGGATACTGTCCAGGTCCCGGGACGCCGTCCGGCGCGGCCGGAGCCGGGGGCTGCAGGACGAGAAGCCCAGCAGGCCCAGAAGCCCGATCGCAAACAGCCATCTGATACGGTCCTTTTTCATAACTGCCCTTTAAATCCTTGACATGCAAAAATCTTGCACAAAAGGATCGTTATTTCTTCAATTCCGCGATCATCGCCTCGGCGACGGCGTCGGAAGCGCCGGTTCCGCCCAGTTTTTCCCGGACTTCGGCATAATCGGCGGTCATCCGGGCGCGGTAGTTCCCATCCTCCAGCAGGCGCTGCACTTCCACGACGAGGTTCTCTCCTGTCAGGTAATTCTGCAGCAGTTCCTTGAAGGCGGGCCGGTCGATGACGAGGTTCGCGAGGCTGATGTACTTGATCTTGAGGATGACCCGGCCGACCAGGTAGGTAAGCCAGGCAATCTTGTATCCCACGACCTGCGGCGTGCCGATGAGGGCAGCCTCCAGCGAGGCCGTGCCGGAATTGATGACGGCCGCCCGCGCGTGGCGGAGGACGCCGTACGTGTCGCCGGAGACCAGATGGACATACTCCGGAATCGTGCCGTAATCCGCCGGCGTCCGTCCCGGAGCGGCAGCGATAACGAATTGATAATCTTCGTACTGCGGCATTTGATGCAGCCGGGCGGCAAAGTCCGAGAGCACCGGCATCATCGTCTTGATCTCCCCGCTGCGGGAACCGGCCAGGAGGGCTACAAACGGCTTGTCCGGCAGCCCGTGCCGGGTCAGGAACGCCTCCCGCGGCTCCTGCAGGGCCGGCGAACGGTCCACCGCATCGATGAGCGGATTGCCCTTGTAGATGAAATCGACACCTTTCCGGCGGAAATAGTCGATTTCGAAGGGGAAGACGATGAAGAGCCTGTCGACATAGGCCTTCAACTTCTTGATCCGGCTCTCGCGCGAGGCCCAGACCTTCGGGGCGATGTACCAGAACACCTTGAAACCGGCTTTGTGGGCGAACTCGGCGATCCGGAAGTTGAATCCGGGATAGTCGATGAGCACCACCACGTCCGGCTTCCAGGCCAGGATGTCCTCCTCGCAGGAGCGGACCCGCCGGAGCAGCTTTCGCGCCTGGACGAACACCTCCCAGATGCCCATGACGGCCCCTTCCCGATAGTCACGCACGAGGCCGCTCCCCTGCTGGTTCTCCTTGAACACCGCGTCCATGAGCCCGCCGCCCCAGAAGCGGATGTCCGCCTCGGGGTCGCGCGCGTACAGGCCGCGCATCAGGTTGGAACCGTGCAGGTCGCCGGACGCCTCGCCGGCTATCAGGTAATATTTCATATTACATATTCATCCACGTTACCCCTTCCCTAAATCCCTTCCCTCGGGGAAGGGACTTACTCTCGTCTAACGACTCAAAGTGCAGTTCCCTGGAGATCCCGGAGGCGTTTGAGTTCCTCGAAATCGGTCCGGTCGATGGTGTTGGGGACGATGGTGATCCAGTTGGACTCGTTGAGCACGTGGTCCGCGTCCATGGCGCCGTCCTCGTCGTCGACGAAGTCGCCGATCATCATGTAGGCCGTCTCCCCTTCCTCCAGCGGCGGCAGGTTTTCCTGCAGATGGAAGCCGGTGGCTTCATAGGCCTGGAGACGTTCCACGTCCCATTCCTGGAACTCGCGCACCCAATGGCCCTTGCCCTGCCGGGCAAAGCAGACGCCTTTGACGCGGTCCACCGGGACGTCCGGGAAATTGATGTTGTACAGGAGGCCGTACTTGCCTTCGGGCCAGTTGTCCAGCAGGAAATCGAGAATCCGCGGGAGATACGTCTCCACGAGCGTGAAGTCCGCATCCGGCCGGAAATTGCACAGGGACACGCCGATGGCCTTGCACCCGTTCAGGGCGCCTTCCTCGGTCGCGCCGATGGTCGCGGAATAGTTCGCGGCCGTCGATGCGTTCGAGCCGTGATTGATGCCGCAGATGACGAGGTCAGGGTTCCGGTGCTCGTAGAAATATTCCAGGCCGAACTTCACGCAGGAAGCCGGCGTCGCGTCCAAATAGTGCCAATTTCCGGGGCCTTCCTCGGGTAACGCCTTGTGCGCCAGCCGCTTCATGCCCAGGGAGACAGCCATCGACATCGCGCTCTGGTGGTATTTCGGGGCGACCACGGTCACCTCGCCGAATGCCGCCATGATGCGGGCCAGGGCGTGGATTCCACCCGCCTTGTAGCCGTCGTCGTTGCTGATCAGGATCCGCATAAAACTTTTCTTAAAAAATTTATTAATTTCTCTCTGCAAAGATACGGAATTCTCCCATTTTTTTCGTAAATTTGCATCGCCTTCGGAGAAATAAGCCGAAGCGCTTGAATGGAAAACATTTAACTTTTATCCAAGTTCAACATGAATAGAATTGCTATCAACGGTTTTGGCCGTATCGGTCGTCTGGCGTTCCGTCAGATGTTCGAGGCTGATGGTTACGAAGTGGTCGCCATCAATGACCTCACCAGCCCCAAAATGCTTGCTCACCTCCTGAAGTACGACACCGCCCAGGGTGGCTTCGCCGGCAAGTTCGGTGAAGGAAAGCACACGGTGGATTACAAGGACGCCGTCCTCGCTGAAGACGGCAAGACGGTTGTCACCCCCGGTTCCATCATCGTGGACGGCAAGGAAATCACCATCTATGCGAAGCCCAATGCGGCCGAGCTCCCTTGGGGCGAACTCAACGTGGACGTCGTCCTCGAGTGCACCGGTTTCTACACCTCCAAGGAGAAGGCCTCCGCGCACATCCAGGCCGGCGCGAAGAAGGTCGTCATCTCCGCTCCTGCGGGCAAGGACCTTCCGACCATCGTCTACAACACCAACCACAAGACCCTGACCCCGGCCGACACCGTGATCAGCGCCGCTTCCTGCACCACCAACTGCCTCGCCCCGATGGCCGACGCCCTCAACAAGTTCGCGCCCATCCAGAGCGGTATCATGAGCACCATCCACGCCTACACCGGCGACCAGATGATTCTCGACGGCCCTCAGCGCAAGGGTGACCTCCGCCGCAGCCGTGCGGGTGCCTGCAACATCGTCCCGAACTCCACCGGCGCCGCCAAGGCGATCGGCCTCGTGATCCCCGAACTGAACGGCAAGCTCATCGGCAGCGCCCAGCGCGTTCCCACCCCGACCGGTTCCACCACCATCCTGATCGCTGTCGTGAAGGGTAAGGATGTCACCGTCGAGGGCATCAACGCCGCGATGAAGGCCGCCTCCAACGAGTCCTTCGGCTACACCGAGGACCAGATCGTCAGCTCCGACATCATCGGCATGAAGTTCGGTTCCCTGTTCGACGCCACCCAGACCATGGTCTCCAAGGTTGACGATGACCTCTATCAGGTCCAGGTCGTCTCCTGGTACGACAACGAGAACTCCTACACTTCCCAGATGGTCCGCACCATCAAGTACCTCGCCGAACTCAAGTAAGTCCGTCAGGCACTGAAGAAGCAAACTCTTTCAAGAGTCTGTATGGAAGCAGGTTCCTTCGGGAATCTGCTTCTTTTTTTGTACTTTTTTTATTATCTTTGCCGCACATTTGAAAATCCTTAAATACATCCCTATGAAAAGAATAACGCTTGTCCTGTCCCTTTTCGCCGCCATCACTTTTGGCGCCGCGGCTCAGGATTTCACTCCGTACCCTTACATCCAGCTGCAAGGCGGCGCCTCCTACGACTTCTCCGAGGCGGGCGACTTCGCCAAGCTGCTTTCCCCGGCCGCCCAGGTCACCATCGGCTACCGCTTCGATGAATTCTGGGGCGCCCGGCTCGCGGTGAACGGCTGGAATGCGAAGCACGCCTCCCTGGACACGAAGACCATCTATGGATTCCAGTTCGTCCAGCCGAACCTGGACCTCACCCTCGACTGGAGTTCCGCCATCTTCGGCTGGCGCCCGGACCGTCCCGTCTCGGTGTACAGCTTCGTCGGCGCCGGCCTGGCCGTGGGCCTGGAGAACAAGAAGGCGAACGAACTGGCCGCCACGGAGTATTTCGGCGCCCTCTGGCAGCCCGTCAAGTCCTTCTGGAGCATCCGTCCCGGCCTGGGCCTGGATCTCCGTCTGACGGACCGGATCGCCCTCAACCTGGAATGCGACGCCCACTTCTATCCGGAGACCTTCAATTCCCGCATCTGCGAGAGCAAACTCGGATTCGACGTGCATATGGCGGTCCTCGGCGGTCTGAAAATCAACCTCGGCGGCCAGCCCCGCAGGCCGAAGCCGGTCGTCGCCGCGCCGGCCCAGGAGTATAAGCCCGCGCCCAAGAAGGAAGAGCCCAAGCAGGAATACCGTCCGGAACCCGCCAGGCAGGAACCGGCCGAGCAGCCCATCTACCAGGGCGCCGACGTGGACATCTTCTTCGACCTGAACAAGTCCGTCATCCGCGACGACCAGGTGAACACGCTGAATCGCCTCGTCAGCTTCATGCGCAACACCCCGGACGCCAAGCTCAAGCTGGACGGCTACGCCGACAAGCAGACCGGCAACGCCGAGATCAACCAGGAGCTGTCCGAGCAGCGCGTGATCGCCGTCCGCCAGTACCTCGTGAGCCGCGGCATCGACCAGGCCCGCATCTCGACCGCCGCCCACGGCGACAAGGTCCAGCCCTTCTCCGGCGAGAAGAACCGCGCCGTCACCTGCCGGATCCGGTAAGGCATCGGCACGGAACCATCCAAAAAAGCGGCCCGCACATTTGCGAGCCGCTTTTTTTAGTATTCCCGTTCCCCGAAGATATCCGTGCCGATACGCACCATCGTGGCGCCGTGCCGGACGGCAATCGGCCAGTCCCCGGACATCCCGATGGATAGTTCCGTGAAGGTATTCCGAAGCTCCGGATGCTCCGCCCGGATCCGCTGGAACAGCGCCTCGATCCTGGCGAAATCCGCCTCGATCACCCCCTTGTCCTCCGTATTCGTTGCCATCCCCATGAGACCCCGAATCCGGATATGAGAGCCACCCTCCCCGGCGGTATTGAGTATCGTAACAATCTCTTCTTCAGAGAATCCGTGCTTGGTTTCTTCGGCACCAAGGTGGAGTTCCAGGAGGACATCGACGGTTTTGCCGTTGTCGCTCCCCCATTTGTCGATCGCTTCCAGCAGATGGAAAGAATCCACCGACTGGACCAGGGAGACGTACGGGAGCACGAGCTTGAGCTTGTTGGTCTGGAGATGGCCGATGAAGTGCCATTCGACATCCGAAGGCATCTGGGGCACTTTCTGCGCCAGTTCCTGCGGCCGGTTCTCCCCGAAGACACGCTGGCCGGCCTCGTAGGCCTCCATCAGGCGGGAGACCGGGTGGAATTTGGAAACTGCCACCAGTTTCACGGCTGATGGCAGTTTCTCGTAAAGGGCTTTCAGATTATCGCTTACCATTTTTCTTGGCCTGCTGTTTCTGCATTTCACGCTGCATCTTCTGGGCCTCTTCCAGGCGCTGCTGCCACTTGGACTTGGGCGCCGGCTTGCCTTCGGCCGCCTTGAGCTTCGCGAGGATCTCTTCCGGATGGACGAACCACTTCTTGATGATCCAGGTCTCCAGCATCGTGATGAGGTTGGAGAGGAGGTAGTAGTAGCTGAGGCCGGAGGAGAGGTTGTTACAGATGAGGAACATCATGATCGGCATCATATAGAGGCTCATGAAGCGCATCATCTTCGCGTTCGGATCGTCGCCGGTGCTCTGGTTCTGCATCGTCACGCGCGAGTAGAAGAACATGGACAGGGCCATCAGGAGGGCGAACAGGGAGATGTGGTCCATCCCGAAGACGCTCGTGCCCCAATGGATGACGTCATCATAGGCGGAGAGGTCCTCGGCCCACAGGAACGGCTGCTGGCGCAGCTGGATGGAGGCCGGGAAGAACCGGAACATCGCCCACAGGATCGGCATCTGGAGGAGCATCGGGAGACAGCCGCCCATCATGTTGACGCCCGCCTTCTTGTACAGGTCCATCGTCGCCTGCTGCTTCTTCATCGCGTCTTCCTGCTTGGGATACTTGGCGTTGATCTTGTCCAGTTCGGGCCGGAGGACCTGCATCTTCGCGGAGGAAGAGAGGCTCTTGTAGGCGAACGGGAGGACGACCAGCTTGATGAAGATCGTCATCAGGAGGATGATGAGGCCGAAGCTCTTGATGAACTTGCTCAGCCAGTCGAACAGCGGGATGATCACCCACTTGGTGAACCAGCCGATCCATTTGCCGCCCAGCGGAATCACCTTCTCGTAGGCGTGGTCATAGGCCTTCAGGCCCTTGTAGTCGTTGGGGCCGAAATAGAACTCGAAGGGGATGTCGATCCGCGGCGCGCCGGGCTGGATGTCCGCCCGCATCTGCGCGGAGCAGGCCATCAGGTCCTGGCTCGGGTGGTCCTTGCCCATGAAATCGATGCTGAACTCGCCGTACGTGAAGTCCTTCGGCGCCCGCATGATCGCGGAGAAGAACTGCTGCTGGAAGGCGAACCACTCGATCTTGTTGTCGAAACGCTTGGCGCCCTTGCGGCCGTTGCCGATGTTCTCGGGCTTCTTGTCGTCCGGGAAGTAGTAGTTCAGGCGGGAGTACTGGCTCTCGTTCTTGTAACCCTTCTCCATCCGCGGGATGACGGCCTCGAAATCCACGTCGATGCTGCCCACGTTGCGCGGGATCAGATTCTCCATGTTCACGAAGGAGAGCACCTGGTTCACCGAGTAGGAGTCCTTCATCAGGGTGTAGGTTTCCTCGATGTAACCGCCGCCCGAGAACGGGAGGCGCATCACGACGGTGGAATCGGTGGAGGCCTCCGGGACATACTGGAAGTTGAACTTCCGGGTGTCCACGGCGGTCGGGGCGTACACGACGAAGCCCAGCTGGGACTTGCCTTCAGCAAGGATGTACAGGTCAGACTTGTCGTACGTCTGATAGTCCTTCACGCGCACGGAGAGCGGCTGGGCGCCCAGCGTGGTGAAGACGATCTCCAGCTTCTCGTTCTCGAGGGTGACGGTCTGAGCCTCGTCGTTGGCGGCGGCGTTCAGCAGGGAATCGCTGTACACGGCCGCCGGCGTAGGCAGGGCAGCGACCACCGTATCCTCCGGGTGCTCGGCGAGATAGGCGGCGCGGATGCTGTCCTGCTTGTAGGCCTCGACGCGCGCAATAGAATCCAGCTGCGCCTGCCACTCCTGCTGCTTGCGGACCTGCCGGCTCTGGTAGCCGAAGAAGCCGATCATGAGCAAGGCGATCAGGACCCAGCCGATGATTGAGTTTTTATCCATAGTCCGGGTTTAGTCGTTGTTCTCCTCGGCCTCCTTGGCGACGAGTTCGCGGATTTCCGCCTCCAGCTTCTTGAGGTCCTCCTTGGCGGCGTCGATACGCTGCTGCATCTGGGCCTTGAGCTGCTCGGCGCCCTTCGACAGGCCGAAGAAGCCGATGTTGTTCTCGTAGGTCTGGATGTCCTGCTGGAGCTGGTTGTACTTGAGGGTGAGCTTGTCCTTCTCGGTGAGCGGCCGGTTTCCGCGCGGCTCGCGGACGGGTCCGCGACCGCCTTCGCGGCGGCCGCCCCGTCCCCATTCCGGGAACTTGGCCTGCATGGCGGCCTTGTAGGCGGCGCCCACGGCCTCCTTCTCCTTGAACGGCACGAAACCGATGGCGCTCCAGCGCTCGGCAAAGCCGCGCGCGGCCTCGGCATCGGCCTCGGCGTCCGCGGGGACATAGGCCTCGATCTCCTCGATGAGGGCCCGCTTCGCCTTGAGGTTGCCGTAGAAGTCGTTCTCCGGCTTGCCCTGCTTGTCACGCTCGTTGAAGAAAGCGTCGCAGGCGGCGCGGAAGCGCTTCCAGAGCTGCTCGGACTTCTTGCGCGGCACGGCGCCGATCTCCTTCCACTGGCGCTGGAGTTCGATCAGGGCGTCGGAAGTCTTCTTCCAGTCAGTGCTGCCCTTGAGGGCCTCGGCCTGCTCGATGATGGCGAGTTTCTTCGCCATGTTGTCGTTCATGCTGTCCTTGAACTCGTTGTAGTACTCGCGCTTGCGGCTGAAGAACTTGTCGCAGGCGGCGCGGAAACGGTCGTACACCTTCTGGTTGTCCTTGCGGGTGGCGAAGCCGATCTTGCGCCATTCGGCCTGGATGGCCTCGATCTCCTTGGAGAGGGCGTTCCACTGGTTGGAGGAGGCGATCTCCTGTTCGGCGATGGCCTCGACCTTCTCGCAGAGGGCGGTCTTCGCCTCCAGGTTCGCGGCGTGCTGCTCCTTCAGACCTTCGAAATGGGCCTGGTACTTCTTGTTGATGACGGCGGTGGCGGCGCGGAAGCGGTCCCAGATGGAATCGCGGAATTCCTTGGCCACGGGGCCGTACTCCTTCCACTGCTCATGCAGCTTCTGGAGCTCCTTGAAGGCGCCCACGACGTCCTCGCTCTCGGCGAGGGCCTCGGCCTGCTCGCAGAACTCGGTCTTGGCCTCGAGGTTCTTGCGGAAATCCAGGTCGCGGAGCTCGCGGTTGATCTGCACGAGGTCGTAGAACTTCTCCACGTACAACTGGTAGGTGTCGTTCACGTCGCGGAAGTTCTGCTGCGGGACCGGACCGGTCTCGCGCCAGCGGTTCTGGATCTCGCGGAACTTCGGGAAGGCGTCCTTCATGTCGCCCTGCTCCTCGACGAGGGCCTTCAGGTCCTCGATGATGGCCTGCTTCTTCACGAGGTTGGCCTCGCGCTCGGCGTCGAGCTGGCGGTTGTATTCCGCACGCTCCTTCTTATACTTATTGTAGAGGGACTTGAATCCGGCCTCGATGGCGGCGAACGGGCTCACGGGCGCGCTCTCCAGCGGTTCGGTCGGGGCGATCTCCTCCACGGTATCGGCATCGGGTTCATCGACGGTCGCATCCTCGCCGGCCTCCGCCTTTTCGCGAGACAGACGCTTGTAGAAGGCGGACTTGATGGCCTCAGCCTCCTTGGAACGCTTCATCCGGTCGACACTTTCCGTCAATTCCTGGAACAGTCCGGACAGTTCGGCGAGGGTCTTCTCACCGAAATTGACCACCGCTTCCTTCGCCTCTTCCACAGATTCCTTCACTTCCTCCACGACGGGCTTCTCCTCCGCTTCTTCCTTCACTTCCTCGGCCGCTTCTTCAGCCACTTCTTCGACAACTTCTTCCACAGTCTCTTCCACGGTTTCCTGGGACGCTTCCTGCGCTACATCTAAGGTCTCGTTGACGGTTTCGAGGACCTCAGGCTTCAATTCTTCACTCATGATAAATGGTGTTCAAAAGTTTAACATACGAATTGCAAAGATAACATTTTTTCGACAATAAATATTACATTTGCAGGACCTAACCGAAAAAGCATGCGCATCGATATCCTCACCGTCGTACCGGAGCTCCTCGAGAGCCCGCTGAGCCATTCCATCCCCGGCCGCGCCGTCAAGAAAGGCCTGGTGGAAATCCACGTCCACAATCTCCGCAAATACGGCCTCGGGCCGCGTCTGACCGTGGACGACTACTGCTACGGCGGCGACGCCGGCATGGTCATGATGGTGGAGCCCGTGTTCCGGATGATCGAGGAGCTGAAGGCCGAAAGGGAGTACGACGAGGTCATCTACATGGCCCCGGACGGCGAGATCCTGGACCAGGGCATTGCCAACGAGCTGTCCCTCAAGGAGAACATCATCATCCTGTGCGGCCACTACAAAGGCATCGACGAGCGCATCCGCGAACATCTCGTGACGCGGGAGATCTCCGTGGGCGACTTCGTGGTCAGCGGCGGTGAAATCCCGGCCGCCCTCCTCGCGGACAGCATCATCCGCCTGATCCCGGGCGTCCTCACCGACGAAACCTCCGCCCTCTCCGACTCTTTCCAGGACGGTCTAGTCTCCCCGCCCGTCTACACCCGCCCGGCCGAATTCAACGGCTGGAAGGTTCCGGACGTCCTCCTCTCCGGCAATCCCAAGCTCATCCAGGCCTGGCAGGACGAGCAGGCCCTCCAGCGGACGAAGGAACGCCGTCCCAAACTCCTCGACTAACCGGTTGGAATACAATGGAAAAGGACAGGGCTCGCAATCACTGCGAGCCCTGTTCTTGGTTAGTTAGTAGTGTATTCTTACTCAGAAGAAGGTTAATTGTACTGGTTAGAAGAAGCGTTTTGTCTTCTGAAAAGGGCCGTCCCGTCACGGGCCTACCTTTTTCAAGGACAAAGATACGCAAAGTTTCTTTATCTGCAAATTTTTTTGAATAAATATTTTATTAATAAATTTCTTTAAAAACTATAAGTAAATTTTACCATAAGATTCCGGAGTGCCTGTGGGTACAGACCGGCCTCCACATACTCGCCGCCATCCCAAGCCCTGTAGACCCATGCATTGGCATAATAGGCCTTGTTCAACAGGTTGTTGACGAACACTGAAATGCCCAGGGAACCCGTCGGAAGCGGGAAGGAATGGGTCAGGGAGAGATCGGTGACGAACCAGGCCGGAATGCTGCGGCCCTCGTTCTGCGTATTGTCCCAATACTGTTTCCCGACGTACTTGCCGCTCAAGGTCAATGAAAGCGGTTTCCACCAGCCGCTGAAAGGCGTGAGGGCGATTCGGCCCATACCGACGACGGACGGAGAGAGGAGCATGGTCGTATTCTCATAGGTCTCCTGCTTGTATCCCCCGTCCACCCAGTTCTCGAGATAGGCGCTGAAGGAGCGCAGCTTGTTGGTGGAGAGCGTCAGGTTCGCATCGGCCCGGACCCAGGAGGCGGGGACCCATGCGGCCGCGAGCTCGACACCCCGGCGCCAGCCCCGGCCCACGTTCTCCTTGATCGCATAGCCGGACGTGCTCAGCTTGCCCGTCTCCAAGAGCATGTCCCTGTATTCCATCAGATAGACGTTCGCCGATGCGGTGAAACGCTCCCCGGCGAACTGGTAGCCCGCCTCGATGTCCAGCATGGACTCGGGCCGGATGGGGATCATCTCCCCCTTGATGTTTTCCTTGATGTCGCTCTTGCCGGGCTCGCGGTGGCCGATGGCGGCGGAAGCGTACAGCTTATGGGCGCCGAACAGGGCCGTCACGCCCGCCCGGGGATTGAAGAAATCCCATTTCTCGTGATAGTCGAGCGGAACGGAACTCGCCTTGTCGTCCCGGCCCACGAGCGAATAGCCGATGTGCCGGTACTGGAGGTCCGCATAGGCCGTCAGCCACGGAAGCGGCTGATATTCAGAGCGGAGGAACGCACTGACTTCCTGCTTGGTACCTGTGTTCCGGTACCAGGTCTCGTCCCGGTTCATCAACGCGTAATCGTAATTCGGGCCCAGGAGGCGCGCCCAAAGCATCTCGCCCCAATGCCCGCCGATATACCGCGAGAGGTTCACTCCCCCGTTCACGCGCAGGCTCTCCCCCACATACCGAAGCTCCGACTGCAGCACGTACAGGTCGTTGTCCATCCGCTTCCGGTAGATCATGTCGCTCTTCTTCTGGCCCTGCCACGCGGAGAAAGGATAGCCGAACTCGGCGAACTTCCGGCCCGTCTTGTAGTACTCGTCGTAGCCGTCGCCCCGCGTGTAATCGGCCGTATTGGCCCAGGTCAGGCGGTCCGTCAGGCGGCGGGTGTAATTGAGCTGGAGATGGTGCTGGGCGTAGTTGTCGGTCTGGTTCGGGTAGTAGCAGGTTTTCCCGCTGTCATCGACATACTCGCCGGCGCCGTTGTAAGTGCGGTCGATGGCATACATCTCCGGGGAGATGCCGTCCCAGGTGATGCCGCTCCGCTGGTCGCCCATCAGATAGGTGAACCGCAGCGAGTTGCGTCCCTTGAGCCAGCCGACCACGCCGAAGAGCGAGGCGGAGCCCACCCCGGCGTTCCGGATGTAGCCGTCCGTCTTCCCGGCCGAATACGCCAGGCTGAAATACAGGCCGGAGGGCAGCAGGCCGGACATCGCCGACACCGTGGTCAGGTACGTCCCGTACGAGCCGGCGGACACCTCCCAGCGGAAGGCCGGATCCGGCGTGACGAAGGCCGTGTTCATATTGACGCTGGCCCCGAAGGCGCCCGCGCCGTTGGCCGACGTACCCAGGCCGCGCTGGACCTGGACGCTGGACAGCAGGGACGTCAGGGCGGGGATGTTGACCCAGAACACTTCCTGGGACTCCGCGTCGTTCAGGGTGATGCCGTTCAGGGTCACGTTGATCTGTGACCCCTTGGAGCCGCGGATGGTCATCGCCGAGTTGCCCAGTCCGGTGCCGCCTTCATTGTAGGTGACCACGGACGGCAGCAGGTTCAGCGCCATCGGCAGGGATTGCATGGGGCTGGCGGCGCGAAGGGCGTCCTTGCCCACATCGGTGTGTGTTACAGGCGTGTGTGTCCCGGCACGGGAAGCGGAAACGACGACAGAGTCCAGTCTTTCCTGCTTTTCGACCTCCTGCGCACCTGCGCAGAGGCACAAGGCGGCGAAGGCCGCCGACAATACGGTTTTTTTCATATACTTTCCTCCGGCGGTATGAACCGCATCAGGTTCACGGGTATGCTCTCAACCGGGCCACCTGGCCCGATACCCCGAGTTTTTATTTCTTAACCAGTTCTATTTCAAACATCTTGGGCCAATACTTCCCGGTCAGGAAGATCCGGCCCTTCCTGTCCACGGCGATGCCGTTCAGGACATCCGTCTCGGCGGTCCGTTCCCGGTACGGGAGCAGGCCCCGGCAGTCCACGGTCGCCTCCACCTTCCCGTCGGCCGGGTCGATGATGACGATCGTGTCGGTGGTATAGACATTGGCCCATACCTTCCCGTCGATGTATTCGAGTTCGTTCAGGTAGCGCACCGACTTCCCGTCCATGGTCACCCGCAGGCGCCGCTCCACGTTCAGGTCCTTGTCCATGAAATACAGGAAGGAGCTGCCGTCGCTGGCGATGAGCTGCTTCCCGTCCGTGGTCAGGCCCCAGCCTTCGCGGGGATACGCGACCGTCTCCCGGTATTTACGCGTATCGGCATCGTACAGGAAGACGAGGTTGTTCGTCCAGGTGAGGAGATACAGGGTGCCCTCGAAGAAGATGGATCCCTCGATGAAATACTTCCGTGAGAAGTCCATCCGGGACAGGGCCTTCCCCGTCTCCAGGTCCACCGTGCGGAAGGTGCTCTCTCCCCACTGGCCCGTGGACTCGTACAGCGAATCGCGGTAGAAAAACAGCCCCTGCGTATACGAAGTCACGTCATGCGGGTATTCCCGCACGACCTTCACCTTGTACTCCTGCACCTTCGTCGTCCCGCAGGAAACCGCGGCGATCACGAGGCCTGCTATGAGCAAAAACTTTCTCATCTCACTTTAATCGGACAAAAGTACAACTTTTTTCGTACCTTTGCAACCGAAAAAGGCGGGACGATCTGCCGCGCCGGGAAACCGGTGAGGAAAGTCCGCACAGGGCAGGGCGCCTGGCTGTGGAAAGCACAGAAGGGAGTAATCTTTTCCGTCCGTAACAGAAAAAAACCGCCCGCAAGGGTAAGGGTGAAAACGCGGGGTAAGAGCCCACGACGCCGTGCGGCGACGTACGGCGGGTACGGCGGCAGGCCTGCAAGACCAAATATACCGGCAGATGAGGGCGGCCCGTCCGATGCCGGGGGGTAGGTTGCGAAGATAAATGGCAGATTCAAAAACAGAAAGCGGCTTACGGCCCCGCCTTTTTTTATTCTTTGACCAGCACCAGATTCGCCTGATACGCTTTGTTGACGGCCCGCACGAAAGTGCGGAAGTCGTCAAAGCGTTCCGCCGGCTCCCGGAAGCGCTTGGTAATGAATTCCTGGAAAACCACGACGGTACCGTCCTTCAGTTCACAGGATGAGGTGAAGGTACCCCATTCCGTATCCAATGAGACCGGATTGGGAAGGCTTTCCGGCTTGTAGCCGGCGGGCAGGTGGATCCAGATACGGTCGCGTTCGATGCCGCCCTGCTTGCATACAAGGTCGTTCTGCCGCTTTCCCCGCTGGAGCGAGGCGCCCTTGGGATGGGGATTGACCGGCACGAACAGGCGGTCCTTCCCGGTGGTCGCGTATTGGCGGGTGTCGAAGGTGTAATCCACTTCCATCCATGGGCAGAAATCCGGACCGTCATAGTCCCGGAAGTTGTCCTGCACGCCCGTGAGCGTCACTTCCTGCGGCTGGACGGTGAGCCCGGACGTAAGGCGGCTCCGCCGAGTGTCGGGCTTCCAGTCACGGATGGAGAGCCAGCTTTCCGTCTCGTCCAGGTAGAGGCTCCGCTTCACGGTCGCCTTCGCGGCCCCGTCAGGAGCGAGTTCCAGATCCAGTTCGCAGACGTCCCGGCTCAGGGTGTCGGCATAGGCGGGTACCCGGACCGGGATTCCGCCGCCGGCCTGCGTGACGACCACTTCGTGGCCGGCCACGTCCTCATGCCGGTAGCCCAGCGGCACGGCCGGGTTCGTGCATTCCAGCCAGAGGGTGTCTTTCTTCTCGGGAAGCGGGACGCACAGCATTACGTGGTTCATCTGGCCGACGCCGGAATAGCCGGGCAGGAAATCGGCCCGGTTCGTGTTCACGAGCGTGTAGTAGGACGGGATGCCAACGGCGTCCAGCATGGATTGCATGTAGTTGGACAGGCCCTTGCAGTCGCCGAAACCGGTCTTATGGACCTGACTGGCCGGGAAAGGCTTGTAACCGCCGATGCCCAGCTGGATGCTCACGTAGCGCGTATGCTCGCGGAGGTAGTCATACAGAATCCGGATCTTCTCCAAATCGGAACCGGCCTTGGCTGTCATCTCCTTCAGTTCGGCCCGGAAGGATTCCGGGAGGTCGTCCGTCCCTTCGCGGAGTCCATGGACCCAGGCGCCCACATGTTCCCAGGTGGCCTGGCTGCCGTTCATGCCGGCATAGGTGAAATCCGCCGGGCAGGCGAAGACATAGGGCACGATCTCCCGCCAGGAGGGCATGAGCATCTCGGCGGTATAGCCCTCGAAGACAGGAACTTCCCAGCGGTAGGTATCGGCCTTGCCGGTTTCTTTCCGCACATCGCCCACCTTGGACGTGACGCAATTGATTTTCGTGCCGGAAGGAACCTGGAAGGTGTAGGAGGCCTTCTCCACCTTGACTTTCTCGCTGGATACCGGAAAGAAGGTCGGGAAGGAAGCGACGCCTTTCCGGTAGGTGATCGTGTATTCGTAGGTAACGGTGAAAGGATATGTCGATGAAGGTTGGTAGCCATGGACAAAGCCGTCCTCGGCGAGGCCGGAAGCGACGGAAACCATGACCAGGTCGTCCTTCTTGAGCTTCAGGGGCTTGCCGTTCTCACGTTCCAGCGTTCCCTTGAAGGATGAAAGGCTGCGGAACTGGTCCGTATACTCCTGGAACACGGCCTCGTCCAAGCCCGCGTCGTTGAACACGCGGACCGTTCTCCGGACGTTGTAGGTACCGGACGTGGGCGCGGACATCACGAAGGATTCCTCATCCTCCAGGATGATGGCGTTATACTTCTCCTGAGCGACGAGCAAGGCCGCCCAGCAGAGCATGGGGAGGAAGATCAGGCGTTTCATTGTTTCTTCAGGACGATGGTGCTCTTCTCGACCCCGACCACCTTCTCCCAGAAGGCGCGGAGATCGGCGTAATACTCCGGCAGTACGGTGGTCTCATCCATCGTGAAGCGGTAGGAGACGGAAATCTGGTTGCCTATCTGCTTGCACTGGAACAAGATCCGTCCTTTGACGGGCGGACAGGTCATGGTCACGCTCTCCGGCAGTTCCTCCACATCATACCCCTCCGGGATGTCCAGGACGAAACTGTAAATGATCGCGGTGGGATAAGGGAAGTCCACAGGGATGTCCCGCTTCTCTTTCCGGAATGAGGTGTCGGAGTGATAGTTGGACAGGAAAGGCTGGATGTAGAGGCGGTCCCCCGTATCCAGGTCCCGCTCGAAATCATAGGCGATCATGGTCGTCGGACCGTACTCCTTCTGGATTTCGAAACTGGTGATGTCGATGCGCTCGTCGGATTCGATGTCCTCGATATACTCCTCTTCCGAATCGAAATCGTCGTATTGGGCCTTGATCCCGTAAGAGTCTTCGTTATTCGCCTGGATGGTGGCGTTGCCCGTCAAGGTTCCGTCCGGAGTGACGGAGGCCTTGACCATCTCGGTCACCCGGCTCTTGGTCAGGGCGGTCAGGTCCACCCATTCGCCATGACCGTCCAGATGCATGAGCCGCGCCTGCGGAATCAGGAAATCGGTATTGAGCACGTTCAGATACCCGAACTCGCGGGCGGCGTCCAAGTACCAGTTCTTGCTGGCGTCCGGCGTCGTGACCTTGATGATAAATGTATCGAAGGCGTTGATGGAAGCGTGGAAATCCACCAGCACACCCTCGGAGCGACGGCGGATCATGACAGGCTCGGCGAGGTAGCCCACGGCGTTCAAGGCGCTGGCCGTGAGCGCGTTGATGTCAGCGTCCGAGCCGGAGCCCTGCTTGAGGACTTCCCGCGCCCCCTTCGGGACCAGGCGGCTCTTTTCATTCCACTTGACCTTGTCCGTAACGTATTTTCTCACGGCGACGATCCGGGCTTCGTCCCCTTCGACGCCCTGCAGGGCAGCTTCCAGTTCCTTGGCGTCGCGGAACTTCGCCTTGACCTCGTCAAAGATGCTCGATTCCGCAATGGCCTTGTCCACATCGTTCCAAGTCGCGCTATAGTCCTTGTACACCGAGCCGGGGATACTCACGCCGGAAAGGTCGTACAGGAGCTGCGTCCTGTACTGCGTCGGGCAGTAGCTGAAAGATTCGGACTGCATGGCAGGAAGGTCCACCGCGTGGTAGCAGTCCATCTCCACCTGGTACGAAAGCCGGCCACCGTCGACGGATGTCTGCTTGATGCGGTTGTCGGACCGGTAGGCCGGAAGGATGTAGCCCCGCTGGGACTTGTTGATCCGGAAGTATTCGCAATGGCCCACGGTGACGTCCGTCTCGTTCACCGGGATGGACAGTTGCAGGTAGATGTTGTCGATGTCATAAAACCGGGGCGTCACGAATTGGTAGGTGACCTCGATGACAGAACCCACCCGGACGTTCTCCGCGGTGAAGGAGAGCCGGCGGGCGTCGTCGGAGTACTTCTCGTCGAACTCATATTTCTTGGACATCTTGGTCTTGACCACCTTCCCATTCTCCCGGTTGTAGGTCTCCACCTTCACCCCGGAATACTTCTCCTTGATGTCCGTCGTGTTGAGGTACAGAAAACTGAAATCAGCATATTTCTTTCCTTCCTCCTTGAGCACCTTGATCCGTTCATGGACCGTAATCTCCTGGACGATGGCGATATTGTTGTCAAAGACGAGATCAAGGTTGTACGAGCGATACAGCATCAGCGCAACCGCCGATGTATCAGGCTCATACACAGTCATATCAACCTCTGCGTCAGATACGGCCCCGAACTTGGGATTGACAGCAATCCGCTGGGCGCCGGCGGCAAGACACACGAAGAGAAGGAATAAAACTGAAACAAACCGGTTCATAGGACTCATGGATTCAATTCTTTATTCGAGACAAAAATAACACTTTCCGTCCAGAATTTCAATCTATTCCCACCTGGCACCAAGTCATTCATAACCGATTGATTGTCAAACGTTCCCTAAAAAGAGAGTTCCAGGTCTCCCCTAATATGGAGACCCGGAACCACATAAATTGTAACTGTCTAATTTTCAATTAGTTGTAAACCAGTCAGTGCCAGGTCCATCCACGCATCTGCGCAGGCTACACCTCCACGAACCGGCACCAGCCGTGCTCGTCGGGATATTCGCCGTCCTGGATGGCGCGGATGCGCTTGTACAGGGCCGTGGACTTCGGGCCCACCTCGCCGTCGGGGCAGTAGCGGAATTCGCGGGAGACTTCCGGCTCCTCGAGCACCGGCTTCATGTCGATGTGCGAGAGCGGGGTGATGACCACGGCGGTGCCGCAGCCGCCCACTTCCTCGAACGTAGCCAGCTCCTCGAGCGGGACCGGCCGCTTCTCCACTTCCATGCCCAGGTCGATGGCCACCTGCTGCAGGGTCTTGTTCGTGATGGACGGAAGGACGCTGTCGGAGAGCGGGGTGATGTACTTGTTCCCCTTGATGCCGAAGAAGTTGGACGAGCCGAACTCGTCGACGAACTCGCGGGTGGAGGAATTCAGGTACAGGAGCTCCGCATAGCCCTGTTCGTGGGCGAACTTGTAGGGCTTGAAGGTGTTCGCGTAGTTCGCGCCGATCTTGTAGCTGCCGGAGCCCTTCGGCGCCGCCCGGTCATAGTTGCCCGGGATGACGGCCGCGCAGGACTTCAGGTGTGCGCCGTAGTAGGAGCCCACGGGGGCGCACATCACGGCGAAAACGGCCTCCGGATACGGCACGAGCTGCATCTGGGGATGCATGCCCACCAGCAGCGGGCGCAGGTACATGGACGCCCCCAGGCCATACGGCGCCAGGAACTCCATGTTGCCGCGGATGCAGGCTTCGCACATCTGGAAGAACATTTCCGGGGACGGGCAGGGCATGCCCAGGTAGTCCGCGGTCCGCTGGAGGCGGGCGGCGTTCTGGTCGGGACGGAACATCGCGACGCGTCCGTCCTTCTGCCGGAAGGCCTTCAGGCCCTCGAAGCAGGAAATCGCGTAGTGGAAGACTTGCGCGAAGGGGTCGAACGTGAAGTAGAAGGTCTCCGTCGATTCGGGAGTGGACCACTTGCCGTCCTTGAAGTGGGAGACGACGACAGTGCGGGTCCGGTAGGCGTCAAAGCCTAAGGTTTTCCAGTCTATCTGTTCCATATCGTTCTATATTTTCGATGCGATCCAATCGCCCACCGCGGAGGTGGAATAGCTGCCGCCGAGGTCCTCGGTCGTCACGCCGGCCTCCAGGGAAGCGGCGACGGCCTCGCGGATGGCCTTGCCCTCGTCCATCAGGCCGAAGGCGTACTCGAACATCATCGCCGCCGACAGGATGGC
Source organism: uncultured Bacteroidales bacterium (assembly GCA_900316955.1). Taxonomy (GTDB): domain Bacteria; phylum Bacteroidota; class Bacteroidia; order Bacteroidales; family UBA932; genus Cryptobacteroides. The sequence goes on along the minus strand of ONEX01000005.1, from coordinate 167,917 downwards.
CGCGACGGGGTTCGCGATGTTCTTGCCGGCCGCCTGCGGGTAGGAGCCGTGGATGGGCTCGAACAGGGAGGTGTGCTCCCCTACCGAGGCCGACGCCAGCAGGCCCATCGACCCGCTGATGCAGCTGGCTTCGTCCGTGAGGATGTCGCCGAAGGTGTTCTCGGTCACCAGGACGTCGAAGAACTTCGGCCAGCGGATGAGCTGCATGGCGGCGTTGTCCACGAACATGTAGTCCACCTGGATGTCCGGATAGGCCGGCTCCATCTCCTGCGCGATCTGGCGCCACAGGCGGGAGGATTCCAGCACGTTGGCCTTGTCCACCACGGTGAGGTGCTTGCGGCGGCGTCCGGCGTACTCGAAGGCGAGCTTCAGGATGCGCTCCACCTCGGCGCGGCTGTAGATGTTGGTGTCATAGGCCGTGTTTCCATTGTCCTTCCGGCCCTTCTCGCCGAAGTACATGCCGCCGGTGAGTTCCCGGATGCACAGGAAATCGGCCCCGTCCACGAGCTCGGTCTTCAGCGGGGACTTGTCCACGAGGGACTTGAAGGTCTCCACCGGACGGAGGTTCGCATACAGGCCCAGCTGCTTCCGGATGGCCAGCAGGCCCTGCTCCGGACGCACTTTCGCCGTGGGGTCGTTGTCGTACTTGGGGTCGCCCACCGCGCCGAAGAGGACGGCGTCGCTTTCCATGCACAAGGCATGGGTCTCGGCCGGATAGGCGTCACCGAAACGGTCGATGGCGCAGGCGCCTACATACCCGTAGGTGTAAGAAACCTCATGCCCGAAACGGGCGCACACGGCATCCACGACCTTGACGGCCTGGTCCACGACTTCCGGGCCGATGCCGTCGCCGGGGAGTTTTGCAATCTTGAGTCTCATATCAGGTTGTTTTCGATTAAGTTCAACATCTTGACCGTGGCCTTGATGGCCGCTTCGGCCTGGTCGGAGTCCACGCCCCGGGTCTTGAAGCCCTTGCCCTGCCAGTCCCAGGAGATGGTCGTCTCCACGAGGGCGTCGGTCTTGCCCCCGGGCGGGATCTTCACGACGTAGTCCGTCAGGCGGGGATGCCGCCGGCCCAGCCGGTCGTAGATGATCCAGAGCGCCTTCATGAAGGCGTCGTACTGGCCGTCGCCGGCAGCCGCCTCCTCGTACTCGGTTCCGTCGATGTCGATCCTGATGTTCGCGATGGGGCGCATGCCGCGGGCGAGCTGCAGGCTGTAATTGATGATGTGGATCCGGTCCGGGGCCGTCGTGGAGACATCCCCTTTCAGGACATCCGCCACGATGAACGGAAGGTCCTCCGGGGTCAGGCTTTCCTTCTTGTCGCCGAGCTCGACGACGCGGGCCGTGACCTGCTTCATCTGCTCGGGCGTGAGGTTGATGCCCAGGGATTCCAGGTTCTTGACGATGTTCGCCTTGCCGCTGGTCTTCCCGAGGGCGTAGTGGCGGTGGCGGCCGAAGCGCTCCGGCAGGAGGGCGTTCTGGTACAGCCCGCCCTTGCGGTCGCCATCGGCATGGACCCCGCTCGTCTGCGTGAAGACGAACTCGCCCACGAGGGGCTTGTTCGAAGGGATCCGGACGCCGGAAATCGTCTCCACATAGCGGCACACATGCATCAGACGGCTCTCGTCCAGGGTGTTCTCCACCTTGAGGTGGTCATTGAGGATGCCGATGGCGCTGGACACGGGCAGGTTGCCGGTCCGCTCCCCCAGCCCGTTCACGGTGGTGTGCAGGCCCTTCACGCCGGCGAGGACCGCCTCGAAGGCGTTCGCCGCGGCGAGGTCGTAGTCGTTGTGGGGGTGGAAATCGAAATGGAGGGAAGGATAGCGTTCCACCATCGTCCGGCAGTACTCCCACGTGCGCTTCGGATCCAGGATGCCCAGGGTGTCCGGCAGCATGATCCGCTTCACGGGGGCGTCCTTCAGGGCGTCCACCAGGAAGAACACATACTCCGGCGAGTCCGTCATCCCGTTGGACCAGTCCTCGAGGTACACGTTGACCTCCAGGCCCTTGGAGACGGCGATGCGGATGTCCCGGAGGATGTCGTCCAGGTGCTCCTCCGGCGTTTTCCGGAGCTGGCCGGTCACATGGCGGAGGGAGCCCTTCGTGAGGAGGTTCATCACCTGTCCCCCGGCCGAACGGATCCAGTCCACGGACAGGCCGCCGTCCACGAAGCCGAGCGCCTCGACGGCGCCGAGCTTGCCGCAGGTGGAAGCCCACGCGCAGATCTTGGCGAAAGCCTCCTGCTCGCCGCGGGACACCCGCGCCGAGGCCACCTCGATCCGGTTGACCTTCATTTCCTCCAGGAGCAGGCGCGCGATGGCCAGTTTCTCGTCCGGGTTGAACGAGACGCCGGCCGTCTGCTCGCCGTCACGGAGGGTTGTGTCCAGGATTTCGATCATCGGTTCTCGTAGGCTTCGATCTTGTCCTTCTGCAGGAGCAGGTAGTCGATGTCGTCCAGCGCGTTCATCAGGCAGTACTTCTTGTACGCGTTCAGTTCGAAGGACTGGCTCCGGCCCGTGGCGAGGTTCGTCACGGTCTGGTTCGGGACGTCCACCCGGACCTTCGTCGCAGGATCCGCCTCGATGGAGGCGAAGAGTTCCTCCAGGAAATCCGGGGTCACGACCACCGGCAGGACAAAATTGTTCAGCTCGTTGTTCTTGTGGATATCCGCGAAGAAACTGGAAATCACCACTTTGAACCCATAGCCGGCGATGGCCCAGGCCGCGTGCTCGCGGCTGGAGCCGGAGCCGAAGTTCCGGCCCGCGACGAGGATCTCGCCGCCGTACTTCGGATCGTTCAGGACGAAGTCCGGATCCGGCGTGCCGTCCGGCTGGTAACGCCAGTCGCGGAACAGGTTGTCGCCGAAGAAGCGTTCGTCCCGCGTGGTGGCCTTCAGGAAGCGGGCGGGAATGATCTGGTCCGTGTCCACGTTCTCGAGCGGGAGCGGGACGCAGGTGCTTTCTATGATGTCGAATTTCTGTTTCATAGCAGTACGCGGGGGTCGGTGATGTAGCCGGTGACGGCCGCGGCGGCCGCCGTGAGCGGGCTGGCGAGGAGCGTCCGGGAACCGGGGCCCTGGCGACCCTCGAAATTCCGGTTGCTCGTGGAGACACAGTACTTGCCGGCGGGAACCTTGTCCGGGTTCATCGCCAGGCAGGCGGAACAGCCGGGCTGGCGGATCTCGAAGCCGGCGGCTTCCAGGATCTTGTCCAGGCCTTCTTCCTCGATCTGGCGGCGGACCTTCCAGGAGCCGGGGACGAGCCACGCCACGACGCCCGGCGCCTTCTTGCGGCCGGCGGCGATGGACGCGAACGCCCGGAAATCCTCGATGCGTCCGTTCGTGCAGGCGCCCAGGAAGACGTAGTCCACGGGCTTGCCGAGGAGCATGTCACCCGGACGGAAGCCCATGTATTTCAGGGATTTGCAGAAGGAGGCATGGGCCTCGACAGGGATATCGTCCAGCGTGGGCAAGTAGCCCGTGATGGCGATGCCCATGCCGGGGTTGGTGCCGTAGGTGACCATCGGGGTGATCTCGGCCGCGTCGAAGAGGACTTCCCGGTCGAAGACGGCGTCCGCGTCACTGCGGAGCTCCTTCCAGACAGCGACGGCCTTGTCCCAGTCCTCCCCCTTCGGCGCATAGTCGCGGCCTTTGAGGTAGGCGAAGGTGGTCTCGTCCGGAGCGATGAAACCGCCGCGGGCGCCCATCTCGATGGACAGGTTGCAGAGGGTGAGGCGGCCTTCCATGGACAGGGCCCGGACCGCGGAACCGGCGTACTCCACGAAGTAGCCCGTCGCGCCGCTGGTGGTGAGCTTGCTCATCAGGAAAAGCGCCATGTCCTTGGCGGTCACGCCCTTCCCGAGTTCGCCCTCGATGCGGATGCGCATCGACTTGGGCTTCTGCTGGAGGATGCACTGCGACGCCAGGACCATCTCCACCTCGGAGGTGCCGATGCCGAACGCCACGGCACCGACGGCGCCATGCGTGGACGTGTGCGAGTCACCGCAGACGATGGTCATGCCGGGCAGGGAAAGGCCCTTCTCCGGCCCCACGACGTGGATGATGCCGTTGTTCGGGTCCATCATCCCGTAGTGCGTGAGCCCGAACTCGGCGGCGTTGGCCGCGAGGGCATCCACCTGTTTCTTGGATACCGGATCCTCGATGGGCCGCTCCTGGCCCTCGGTCGGGGTGTTGTGGTCCGGCATGCAGATAATCTTTTCCGGACGCAGGCAGCGGATGCCCCGCTCGCGCAGACCGTCGAAAGCCTGCGGGCTCGTCACCTCATGGCAGTAGAGCCGGTCGATGTACAGCTGGTCGGGCCCGCCTTCCACGTGCTGGACGACATGCGCGTCCCAGATCTTGTCAAAGAGGGTGTTCATACAATCTTGTTGATACAATCCACATAAGCCTCGATGGAGGCCGTCACAATGTCGGTCGAAGCGCCGAAGCCGTAGTACACCCGTCCCTCGTTCTCCACCTGCATATGGACCTTGCAGCAGTCGTCGGACCCCTTGGAGACGCCCTGGATGGTGTATTCGTTGATGGTGAGATGACGCTTCACGATCTGCCGCAGCGCGTTGATGGCGGCGTCCACCGGGCCGTTGCCGGTCGCGGCCGCCTCGAACTTCTCCCCGGCGATGTCCAGTCCCACGGAGGCCACCGGCTTCACGCCGATGCCGCTCGTCGCCTGGAGCCAGTCCACCTTGATGCGGCGCGCGGAGGCCCGGTCGGCCCCGGCGAGCATCAGGATGTCATCGTCGTGGATCTCCTTCTTGCTGTCGGCAAGGCGGAGGAACTGCTCGTACACCTCGTCCAGCTTGTTCTCGTCCAATTTCACGCCGTTCACTTCCAGGCGGTACTTGAGCGCCGCCCGGCCGCTGCGGGCCGTCAGGACGATGGAATTCGTGTCGATGCCCACGTCCTTCGGGTCGATGATCTCGTAGGTCTCGGCGTTCTTCAAGACGCCGTCCTGGTGGATGCCGGACGAATGGGCGAAGGCGTTCTTGCCCACGATGGCCTTGTTCGGCTGCACCGGCATGTTCATCAGGGACGACACGAGCCGGCTCGTGGGATAGATGCGCTTGGTGTTGATGTTCGTCTCCAGCGGAATCCCGTGATGGGCCTTCAGGATCATCGCGATCTCCTCCAGGGCGGTGTTCCCCGCCCTTTCGCCGATGCCGTTGATCGTGACCTCGCACTGGCGGGCGCCGTTCAGCAGGCCGGCCATCGTGTTGGCCGTCGCCATGCCCAGGTCGTTGTGGCAGTGCGTGGAGATGATGGCCTTATGGACCCCGTCCACGTGTTCCATCAGGTACTTGATCTTGGCGCCGAACTCTTCCGGCAGGCAGTAGCCCGTCGTGTCGGGGATGTTCACGACGGTCGCGCCCGCCTTGATCACGGCCTCCACTACGCGGGCGAGGAACTCGTTGTCGGTGCGGCCGGCGTCCTCCGCGTAGAACTCCACGTCCTCGACGTACTTCTTCGCGTATTTGACGGCGCGGACGGCCCGCTCCAGCACTTCCTCCCGGGTGGAGTTGAACTTGTACCGGATGTGCGAGTCGGACGTGCCGATTCCGGTGTGGATCCGGCCCCGCTTGGCGTACTTGAGCGCCTCCGCGGCCATGTCGATGTCCTTCTCCACGGCCCGCGACAGCGCGCAGACCGTGGGCCAGGTCACCGCCTTGGAGATCTCCACCACCGAGTTGAAATCACCCGGGCTGGAGATCGGGAAACCGGCCTCGATGACGTCCACGCCGAGGAGCTCCAGGGCCTTGGCGACCTGGATCTTCTCCACAGTGTTCAACTGGCATCCCGGGACCTGTTCCCCGTCGCGGAGCGTGGTGTCGAATATGTACACCCGGTCGCTCATCGGTCGATCTCCTCGGGACGCAGTTTACGGACGGCGGCGCCGGTGCGCCAGAGTTCGCTCTCGCGGAGCGCCTTCAGTTCCTTCTCCAGGCCCTCGCGATAGTCCGGCTTGGAGTTCGCGTCGATGGAGACCTGGGCCTCCTCGCCGCTGGCCACCCGCTGGTACAGCTTCTCGAACACGGGCTTGGTGGCGTCGTGGAACGGGCCCATCCAGTCCAGCGCGCCGCGCTGGGCGGTGGTGGAGCAGTTCGCGTACATCCAGTCCATGCCCTTCTCGGCGAAGAGCGGCATCAGGGACTGGGTGAGCTCCTCGACGGTCTCGTTGAAGGCCTCGGACGGGCTGTGGCCGTGCTCGCGGAGCACCTCGTACTGGGCGGACAGGATGCCCTGGATCGCGCCCATCAGGGTGCCGCGCTCACCGGTGAGGTCGGAATAGACCTCACGCTTGAAGTCGGTCTCGAACAGGTAGCCGGAACCCACGCCGATACCCAGCGCGAGCGTGCGCTCGAGGGCGCGGCCGGTGGCGTCCTGATACACGGCGTAGGAGGAGTTCACGCCGCGGCCCTGCAGGAAGAGCCGGCGCAGGGAGGTGCCGGAGCCCTTCGGGGCGACCATGATCACGTCCACGTCCGCGGGCGGGACGATGCCCGTGCGCTCCTTGTAGGTGATGCCGAAGCCGTGGGAGAAATAGAGGGCCTTCCCCGGGGTGAGATGCTTCTTCACCGTGGGCCAGATCGCGATCTGGGCCGCGTCGGAAACCAGGAACTGGATGATGGTGCCCTTCTCGCAAGCCTCCTCGATCTCGAAGAGGTCTACGCCCGGGACCCAGCCGTCGGCGACGGCCTTGTCATAGGTCTTGCCCTTGCGCTGGCCGACGATGACCTTGAAACCGTTGTCTTTCAGGTTCAGGGACTGTCCGGGGCCCTGCACGCCGTAGCCGATGACGGCGATGGTTTCGTCCTTCAGGACTTCGCGCGCATGTTCCAGGGTGAATTCCTCGCGGGTCACGACGTTCTCGTCGACACCGCCAAAATTGATCTTTGCCATGTCTATTTGTTGTTTAATTGTTGATTTCTTTCCCTTTCCCGTTTCTTCAGGAACTTGAAGACGGGCTCTTGCTCGGCGCGGGAGACCGCGATGCGGCCCGAACGCACGAACTGCAGCACGCCGATGGGCTTGAGGTCGTCATGCAGGGCGGCCGTCTCGTCGGACAGGCCGGTTTTCTGGATGACCGTGAACACCTTGTTCATCTCCACGATGCGCGCGTGATAGCGGTTCAGCAGGGTTTCGATGTCGCCGTACTCGAGGAGGGCCGGGGTGGGCACCTTGTACAGGCACAGCTCGCGGTACACGATCTTGTCAGACGTGTAGAAGAAGACCTTGATCACGTCCACGCGCTTCTCGATCTGCTGGACGCTCTCGCGGACCTTCTTCTCCAGGCCGGAGGTCACGATGGTGATGTTGTGGACGCCCTCCATGGAGGTGGCGCCCGCGGACAGGCTCCAGATGCTCAGGCCGTGGCGCGTGAACACGTTCGTGATCTGCGCCAGGAGGCCGATCTGGTTCTCGGTGTAGATGGTCACCGTGTATTCTCTCACTTCGCTATCCATTGTACCATTCGTTTTCCGTAATCATGATCTGGTGGATGCCCTTTCCGGGCGGCACCATGGGCATTACCATCCCCTCTTCCAGGACGTGGACGTCCAGGAGGAAGGGCTTGTCGTCGGCGAACATCGCCTCGAGGGCCGCATCCAGCTCCTCCCGCTTCTCCACGGTGACGCAGGGGATGCCGTAGGCGCGGGCGATCATCGCGTAGTCCGGGTTCAGCATCCGGGTCTCCGAGTAGCGGCAGCCGAAGAAGAGCTCCTGCCACTGGCGGACGTTGCCCAGCCAGTTGTTGTTCAGCAGGACGATCTTCACGCCCACCTGCTCCTGCATGATGGTCCCGAACTCCTGCATCGTCATCTGGATGCCGCCGTCGCCGACGAAGCAGCACACGGGGCGTCCCGGCTCGGCCACCTTGGCGCCGATGGCGGCGGGCAGGCCGAAGCCCATCGTGCCGAGGCCGCCGGAGGAAATGAAGCTCCGGGAGCGCTTGAAGCGGGAATAGCGGGCGCCCATCATCTGGTTCTGGCCCACGTCCGTCACGACGACGGCCTTCTCGTCGGAAGCGCGGACCACGCGGTCCACCACCTCGCCCATCCGGAGCATGCCGGAGCCGGGGTGCACTTCCGGGTCGATGACCTTTTCCTTCTCCACGGCATCGCAACGCTCGACACTCGCGTTCCAAGCGGGGTGCTTCCGCGCTTTCATCCGCTCCGTCAGGACCTTGAGGACCTTCTTGGCATCGCCGCGGAGACCCACCTCGACGGGAATGATCTTCCCGATCTCGGAGGTGTCGATGTCGATGTGGATGACCTTCGCCTGACGCGCGTAGGTGGAGACCGTGCCGGTCACGCGGTCGTCGAACCGCATGCCGACGGCCACCAGCACGTCACAGGTGTTCGTCAGGATATTCGGAGCCACGTTGCCGTGCATGCCGATCATGCCGCGGTAGAGCGGGAAATCCGAAGGCAAGGCGCTGAGGCCCAGGAGGGTGGATCCCGCCGGGATGTCCCCCTTCTCGAGGAAGGCCTTCAGCTCCTCCTCCGCATGGCCCAGGACCACGCCCTGGCCGTACACGACGAAGGGGCGCTCCGCCTCGTTCAGGAGGGCGACCGCCTTGTTCAGGGCCACTTCCGAGATCTTCGGGTCGGGAACGTAGCTCCGGATGAAATTGCATTTCTCGTATTTGAAGTCCGTCAGGCCCACCTGCGCGTCCTTGGTGAAATCCAGGACCACAGGGCCGGGACGGCCGCTCCGGGCGATGTAGAAAGCCCGGGCCACGGCCCACGCCACCTCGTCCGCCGAGCGGATCTGGTAGTTCCACTTGCTGATAGGGCCGGTCAGGCCGATGACATCGGCCTCCTGGAAGGCGTCCGTGCCCAGGGCGGCGGAGGAAACCTGCCCGGTGATGACCACCACGGGGGTGGAGTCCGTCATCGCGTCATGGACGCCGGTAATGACGTTGGTCGCGCCGGGACCGGAGGTGACGATCACCACGCCGGGATCGCCCTTCACGCGGGCAAATCCCTGCGCCGCGTGGATGGCTCCCTGCTCGTGACGCACCAGGATATGGCGGACACGGTCCTTATAAGCGCACAGGCTGTCGTACACGGGCATAATCTGCCCGCCGGGATACCCGAAGACGGTATCCACGCCCTCTTCGATGAGGGACTGCCACAATGCATCCGAACCTGTAATCATAGTCTAATGTTATCGTTCGTTCAATCAATGACCCGCACGGCGCCCTTGTCGGCGGAGCTGACCATCCGGGCGTACACTTTCAGACTCTTGGAGACCTCGCGCACGCGGAACGGCGGCGTGAAAGCCTTGTCGCCGCGGGCGAGTTCCTCCTGCCGCCGGCGCTCGAGCTCGTCCTCGGGGAGAAGGACGCGGATGGAACGGGCGGGGATGTCGATTTCGATGAGGTCGCCGTCCCGGACCAGGCCGATGGCGCCGCCGGCCGCCGCCTCGGGCGAGATGTGGCCGATGGACAGGCCGGAGGTGCCGCCGCTGAAACGGCCGTCGGTCAGCAGGGCGCATTCCTTGCCCAGATGGACCGACTTCAGGTAGGAGGTCGGGTACAGCATCTCCTGCATGCCGGGACCGCCGCGGGGGCCTTCGTAGGTGATCACGACGACGTCGCCGCTCTTCACTTTCCCGCTCAGGATGCCGTCACAGGCCGCTTCCTGGGAGTCGAAGACCTTCGCCGGGCCGGTGAACTTCCAGATGGAAGCGTCCACGCCGGCCGTCTTCACGACGCAGCCGTCGGCCGCGATGTTCCCCCGGAGCACCGCCAGTCCGCCGTCCTTCGTGTAGGCGTGGGCGACGGACCGGATGCAACCGTTCTCCCGGTCGGTGTCCAGTTCCTTGTAATAGGTCTCTTGGGAGCCAAGCTGGGTCGAGAACCGTCCGGCAGGGGCGCTGCGGTACAGCTGAAGGGCCTCGTCCGTCACCTGCTCCGACAGGATGGCATAGCGGTCCATCGTCTCCGACAGGGAGGATCCATCCACCCGGTAAAGGGTGGTGTCGATGAGACCGGCCACGGCCAGTTCGCGGAGGATGGAGATGACGCCGCCGGCGCGGTTCACATCCTGGACATGGTATTTCGCGGTATTGGGGGCCACCTTGCAGATGCAGGGGACCTTCCGGGAGAGTGCGTCGATGTCGGCCATCGTGAAGTCCACGCCGGCCTCCTGGGCCACGGCGAGCAGATGCAGGACCGTGTTCGTGGATCCGCCCATCGCGATGTCCAGCGCCATGGCGTTCAGGAACGCCGCGCGGGTCGCGATGCTGCGGGGCAGGACGCGTTCGTCACCGTCCCGATAGTACTTCCAGGCATTCTCCACGACGAGGGCGGCCGCCTTGCGGAAGAGTTCCTTCCGGTTCTTGTGGGTGGCGAGCACCGACCCGTTGCCTGGAAGGGCGAGGCCGATGGCCTCGGTCAGGCAGTTCATCGAATTGGCCGTGAACATGCCGGAGCAGCAGCCGCAGCCCGGGCAGGAGGCCGCCTCGATCTTCGCGACCTCGGCGTCGGACAGGGAGGTGTCCGCCGACTGGACCATCGCGTCGATCAGGTCCAGTTTCCGGTCGCCGAGCACGCCGGCCTCCATCGGGCCGCCGGAGACGAAGACCGCCGGGATGTTCAGCCGCATGGCGGCCATGAGCATGCCGGGCGTGATCTTGTCGCAGTTGCTGATGCAGACCATCGCATCGGCCTTGTGGGCGTTGACCATGTACTCGACGCTGTCTGCGATGACTTCGCGGGAAGGAAGGGAATACAGCATGCCGTCGTGGCCCATGGCGATGCCGTCGTCCACGGCGATGGTGTCGAATTCGGCCGCGTAGCAGCCGAGGCGCTCGATCTCGGCCTTGACCAGCTGGCCGGCCTCGTGCAGGTGCGTGTGTCCGGGTACGAACTGCGTGAAGGAATTCACGACCGCAATCACAGGCTTGCCCACCTGTTCCGGTTTCATACCCGCCGCCGCCCAGAGAGCCCGGGCGCCTGCCATCCTACGTCCCTCGAAGGTGACGCTGCTTCTGAAAGGATGTTTCATACACTACTATAAAAAACACCCCTTCCAGTGCGGACTGGAAGGGGTTGATGTTATCTTTATACCGTCATGCCTTTCCAGTCCGCGTCTATTTGACAAGGAGAATGAGGACAAGGGCAATGACGAGTACGCTGTTCATAGGAGTTTCAAATCGTTACCGAGAGCAAAGATGGGTAATTAGTTTTTAAAAAACAAGAAAAACTCGTAAAAAATCTTAATAATCAGCATCCAACAGGGCCGGGAACGACTGACGGAATTGGTCCAGGACAGGGCGTTTCAATTCAGATTCGATAATGTCGATGCGTCCTTCCTTACAAATTGAAAGCAATTCTCCGCGCGGGCCGTACAAACTGGTATGTCCGGAATACAGGTTTCCGGGGTCCTTCCCCACCCGGTTCACACCCGCCACATAGCACACATTCTCGATGGCGCGGGCCTTCAGGAGGGAATCCCAGGCGTCGATCCGCTGCTGCGGCCAGCTGGCGACATACAGGATCAGGTCGTAGTCCGGCTTGCCGTCCACCAGGCGGTTCCGGGCGAAGACGGGGAACCGGAGGTCGTAGCACACCTGGAGGAGGATCCGGAACCCGGCGTGCTCCACCACCACCCGCTCCTCGCCGGCGGTGTACCGGTGATGCTCGCCCGCATAAGTGAAGAGGTGATGCTTGTCATAATACTGGTAATGGCCGTCCGGGAACACGAAATAGAAACGGTTGCGGTACGTGCCGTCCACCTGCGTGGACACGCTGCCCGCCACGGCGCAGCCCTTGCTGCGGGCATAGTCCTGCATCCAGCGGAGGCTGTCCCCTTCTCCGTCCTCGGCCACCCCGACAGGGTCCGTGACGAATCCGGTGGAAAACATTTCGGGAAGGACGACGAGGTCCGTCTTCAGGGTGCCCATCAGCATCCGGCGGGCATCCTCGCGGCTTCGGGCGGGATTCCCCCACTCCGGAGCCGTCTGCAGCAAGGTGATTCTCATAATGCGAAGATAAGAAAAATCCGTATCTTTGCCATATGGCAGACAACTATTTGGAAAAGAAATTCGAGGAACTCCGGGAAAAACGGCCGGTGATCAGACGGAACCACCTGTCGCTGGACACCCTCCTCCACCGCAACCGGAGCTACCGCGGCTACGACCCGTCCCGCACGGTCACGCGCGAAGAACTGATGAAAATGGTGGAAGTGACCACGCTGGTCCCTTCCGGGAAGAACCTGCAGGCGCTCCGCTACCGGCTCGTCACGGAAGAGGAAAGCGACAAGGTCCTGCCCCTGATCCGGATGGGCGCCGCGCTCCCGGAACTGCATCTTCCCTTCCCGGGCACGGAGCCCCGCGCCTTCCTGGTCGTCTGCAGCACGGTTCCGGAGAACCCGGTCCTGGACATCGACCTCGGCATCGCCGCGCAGAGCCTGCTGCTGAAGGCCGTCGAAATGGGCCTGAACGGCCTGATCATCCGCGCCTTCGACCCCGGAAAACTGCAGGCAGCGCTCGGTCTGGAACTGACTCCCCTCCTGGTAATCGCCATCGGCAAGGGCGCTGAAAACATCTACCTGAAGCCTGTCGACGCCGGCGAATCCCTTACCTATTACCGGAAGGACGGCGTCCACTTCGTCCCCAAGCGGAAAGCGGAGGATCTGATCCTGTAAGAAAAACGGCGCCCCGAGGGACGCCGTTCGACATTTGTGCCGGAAGACTAGTGAGTCACCTTGGGCTCGAGCTCCTTGGCGAGTTCGATGAACTTCGCGACTTCCTTCTCGACCGGGGTGCGGCGGCAGAGGTGCTTCTCCTCATTGACCTCCAGCATCTTGGCGGCGAGGTTCGCGGCGTTGCGGTTGCGGAGTTCCTTGACGGTATCCACGCCGGCGGCCTCGAGCAGTTCGGCGAACTGCGGGCCGACGCCCTTGACGCGGAACAGGTCCGCATGGTTCACCCACGTGAGGACGAGGTCGTGACGGATGCCGGTGGCGTCTTCGATGCCCTGGCGGCCCTTGGCGTCGGCGCCCTTCTCAAGGAGCTGGTCCACGGTCTCGATGCCGATGCCGATGAGCTTCTCGGCGTACACAGGGCCGATGCCCTGAATGTCGATAATCTTGTAAGTCATATCAAAATTTGTGTTTAAAAGGTTGCTGTCTGTGTTAATTAATCGTTCAAATATACATTTTTTCGTGGAAAAAGACAAAATTTTTCTTATATTTGCAAGGAGTAGGAAAAAAATTGATGGAAACCTATCCGCTTGACCAAGAAAAAACGTACAATTCCACTGACCTGCTGACACTTGCGTGTGAGGGCGGGCCCGAAACCCGGAAAATTGGTGAATGGCTGAATGTGGACCCTGTCCGCATTCACCGGATGGTCGTGCGCGAAAAGGTCCTGAAAGTGGATCCGATGGAAGTGTTCGCCCCGCTGGTCTCCAAGCTCCGCCGGGCGGATTACGAGTATTACAAGCGCATCACCGGCCTCAAGATGCTCATCGACTTTCCCGGATACACCTCCGAGATCGAGGCCAAGATCCCCTACGACACGGACCCCATCGCCTTCTACAAGTGGTGGCGCAAGGGCAAGCACGAGCACGTGGTGTACCTCTCCCCCGCCTACCAGTTCAAGCTGTTCCAGAAAGTCTCCGTGATGGAGCCGAAGGTGATGCTCAAGAAAGACATCGAATTCGTCAAGAACTTCTGACAATGACCCTTGAAGAAATCTTCCGCGTCCCTACGGCCGCCAGCCCCGAAGAGCGGGCCGATGACGTCTGGGACGACGAGAACCGTTGCTGTTACTCGGCCGACGGGGAGAAGCTCCTCGACGCGGAGAACTTTCCCTCCGAAGTGACCGTCCGCGAAGGCTGCCGCATCCTCTGCGACGGCGTGTTCGCCTTCCAGGACTACATGGCCGAAGACCGGAAGATCGGCGAGGAGATTCCCCTGGACGAGCGCGACTCCTTCCTGGAGAAGATCCACCTGCCCGCCTCCCTCACGCACATCGGCAACGCCGCTTTCAACGAATGCGGGTTCCTGGAGAGCATCCGCCTCCCGAAGGGGCTCCTGTCCATCGGCGAAGAAGCCTTCTGCGACTGCTGGAACCTGGAAAAGATCACCTGCCCCGCCTCGCTGCGGGTCATCGGCCCCCGGGCCTTCCAGGGCTGCATCAACCTGTACCAGATCCGCCTGAACAAGGGGCTCGAGGCCATCGGCGAAGACGCCTTCGACGACTGCGAATCCCTCGAGACCATCCTCGTCCCCGCCGGAACCCTGAACCGGTTCCTCACCCTCCTCCCCAAATCCCTCCACGAATTCATCGAAGAACTATGAACACCGCCGGACAAAAGTTTACCGTCTCCCACGACAGTCCCCTCCTGAAATATCTGTACGAAATCTTCCCGACCCAGTCCAAGACCGGGGTCAAGAACATGCTTTCCAAGGGCCAGATCCTGGTGAACGGGGAGCGGCGCACCGCCTTCGACCATCCGCTCCGCGCCGGCGACGCCCTCCTGGTGCTCGCCAAGGTCGTTTCCATGGCCCGCGAGAGCAGCGAGAACGCCCGCGAGGAGGTGGAGAAGACGGGCGTCAAGATTGTCTTCGAGGACGACAACTACATCGTCGTGGACAAACCTGCCGGCCTTCTGACGGTCTCCACCGCCAAAGGCTCCCAGAGCAAGAACGGCAAGAAGGAGGCCACCCTGTACGCCATCCTTAACGCATACGTGAAAACGAACGCCCGTTCCCGCCGGAAGGAGGATATCGCCAGCGGGCGCACGCCCGACCGGTCCACCGCCAAGATCTGGATCGTCCACCGCCTGGACAAGGGCACTTCCGGCCTCGTGGTCTTCGCCAAGAACGAGCACGCGAAGGACATCCTCCAGAGCCGCTGGAAGGAACTCGTCATCGAGCGCCGCTACATCGCCGTCCTCGAGAAGAAACTCGAGAAGGAGTCCGGCGCCGTCCAGAGCTGGCTCGTGGAGAATCCCAAGTCCCTGATCGTCTATTCCTATCCCGAGGAAGTCCGCGGCGGCCAGCTCGCCATCACCCACTACAAGGTGCTGGAGTACGTCCGCCGGGGCAAGGGCGTGTACACCAAGGCCGAATTCTCCCTGGAGAGCGGCCGCAAGAACCAGATCCGTGTCCATGCCGCCGACCTGGGCCATCCCGTCGCCGGCGACGAGAAATACGGCGCCGAGACGGACCCGATCCGCCGGCTCGCCCTCCACGCGGCCACCCTCGTGTTCCGCAATCCGATGTCCGGCGAGATCGTGCGCCTCAAGTCCCCGCTGCCCGCCGCCTTCGACAAGTTCGAGAGAATCGACAAAACCGAGAAATGATGGAAACGTTCACCGTCCCCGGCGCCGCCGACGGCGTCCAGCTCAGTACTCTCGTCATCGCCCCCGAATCTCCCAAGGCCGTCCTCCAGCTGGTGCACGGCATGGCGGAGCACAAGGAGCGCTACATCCCCTTCATGAACTACCTGTCCGAGATGGGCTACGCCTGCGTCATCTGCGACCTCCGCGGTCACGGCGAGACGGTCACGGATCCGAAGGACCTCGGCTGGATGGGCAAGGGCGGCATGCAGGCCCTGGTGGACGACGTCCACTGCGTAACCGACTGGGCCAAGGCGCAATACCCCGGTTTACCCTTCTTCCTGTTCGGGCACAGCATGGGGTCGATGATCGTCCGCAGCTACCTCAAGCGGTATGACCGGGACATCGACGGGCTCGTCTGCGGCAGCCCGAGCAAGAACCCGGCCGCCGGCCTGGGCGACTTCCTCGCCGGCTGCATCTCCGTATTCCGGGGCCCGCGCTACCGGTCCGAGTTCCTCGCGAACCTGTGCACCGGGAACAACGACAAGAGATTCAAGGCCGACGGCATCAAGAACGCCTGGCTCTCCACGAACAAGGCCAATGTCCAGGCCTACAACAACGACCCCCTGTGCGGTTTCGTCTTCACGGTGAACGGCTACCGGAACGGTCTCTTCCGCCTGATGAAGGACATCTACTCCCCCGAGGGCTGGAACGTGACGAAACCGGACCTGCCCATCCATTTCATCGCGGGCGCCGACGATCCCTGCATCGTCAACCTGAAGAAGTTCTCGCAGGCGGTGAGTTTCCTCCGCGCCCGCGGTTATAGGGATGTCACGAGCCAGATCTATCCCGGGATGCGCCACGAGATCCTGAATGAAATCGGCCGGGAGGACGTCTGGCGCGACGTCCGGGAGCGCCTGGACAGCTGGCTGGCCCGATGAGAAGCACCCTGGAAAAAGCGGTTTTCAACCGGACGGAACTGCTCCTTGGACCAGAAGCCATGGAGCGGTTTGCAGAAGCGCGCGTCATCATTTTCGGGGTAGGCGGCGTCGGCAGCTGGTGCGCGGAAGGACTCGTGCGCAGCGGCATCCGCCATCTGACCCTCGTCGATTCAGACTGTGTCTGCATCACGAACGTCAACCGGCAGCGGATGGCCACCACGCGTACGGTCGGGAAGGTCAAGGTGGACGTGCTCCGGGAGCAGCTGCTGGAAATCAATCCCAAGGCCGAAATCGAAGCCATCCAGGCCATCTACACCGATGCAGACAGCGAACGTTTCCACCTGGACAGCTATGACTACATCATCGACGCCATCGACTCCTTGAAGGACAAGGCCTCCCTCATCCTCCGGGCGACGGCCACCCGCGCCACTTTCTTCTCGTCGATGGGCGCAGCCTGCAAGATCGACCCGACAGGCGTCCGCGTCGCTGAATTCTGGGATGTCCGCGGCTGTCCACTCGGGGCAGCGCTCCGCAAGAAACTCCGAAAGGCAGGCACCCTTCCGGCAAAAAAATTCCTGTGTGTCTACGACGAGGAAGTCCTCCCGAACCGAGGAAAAAAGAATGCCTGCGGCACCGAACACTGCATCTGTCCCAAGAAAACGGAAGGCGACCCTTCCCTCGCTGGTCACGAATGGTGCTCCGCCAAGGCCCAGATCAACGGCACCCTCGCCCACATCACCGCCCTGTTCGGTTTCACGCTCTCCGGACTGGTGATCAGCGATCTGTGCAGTCCGGGCAGATTCCCTTTAAGAGATAATTGACAGTCCGGGGCTCGAAGCCTTCCGGAATGGAGACCGGCGGGACGGGGGTGTCTTCCAGGCAGAAGGTGCGGTGGCACTTTTCGCAGTAGAAATGGACGTGGACATCGTCGTCCTCGTCATCGTGATGGCTGTGGCAGAGTTCGTAGCGCACACCGTCGCCGGAGTCATCCAGGACGTGCACCAGATGCGCCTCGCGGAACGCTTGCAAAGTCCTGAAAATGTTGGACTTGTCGATGGTTTCCACCACCGTTTCGAGCTCGGTCATGGACATCGGACGGCCCGCCGCCGCGAGGGCGCGGGCGATGACGATGCGGTTCGCCGTCGGCTTGACGCCGTGGTGTTCCATCAGTTCCAGCAAGTGCTTCTCGTCCATACGGCTACAGCGTCAGCATGATGTCGTTCAGCAGACCGCCGGCCGTCTGGCGCGTGCCGGCGCCGGCGCCCTGGATGAGCATCGGCGAAGGATAGTCGCCGGTCGTGATCATGATGGCGTTGTCCGTGCCCTTCAGGGCATAGAGCGGGCTGTCCGGGCCGACTTCCTGCAGGCCCACGGTCGCGTGGCCTTCGGCATCGACGGAGGCGACATAGCGCAGCTTCAGGCCCTTGGCGCTGGCCGCGGCATAGCGGTCGGCGATGTCGGCCGGGATGGGCTCGAGGGTCACCTGGGACTCCTCCAGCGGAATGCCCGTCTGGCGGCTCAGGATCAGGATCTTGCGGAGGACGTCCTTGCCGCTGAGGTCGATGTTCGGGTCCGGCTCGGTGTAGCCCTTGATGCGGGCGTCTTCCACCAGCTCGTCGAATCCCGTTCCTTTGTAATTGTCCATCAGGTAGTTGAGCGTTCCGGAAAGGACCGCGTCCATGCGGACCAGGGTGTCGCCGGACTGGACCACGCGGTCCAGCGTGACGAGCACCGGCAGGGCGGCGCCGGCCGTGGTCTCGTACCGCAGGGAAACGCCGGCCTTATGGGCCTGCTCCTGCAGCGCCTTGAATTGCGCATACGTACCCGAGAACGGAATCTTGTTGCAGGCCACCACACTGTAGCCGCTGCGGAACAGGGCGGGATAGCGGAAGCCGATCTCCCCGCTGGCGGTGCAGTCCACGAAGATGGAATTCTCCAGCGTCAGTTCCGCTACGGCGTCGATGTAGCCGGCGCCCGGCTTGCCGGCGTCCAGGCGCTCCTGCGCCTTCGTGAGGTCGATGCCTTCGGTGTCGATCACATACTTCCGGCTGTTCGCCAGACCGCACACGCGCAGCTCCTTGCCGGAGCGCTTCGCGATGGAGGCCGCATTCTCGGAAAGCATCTCGACCAGCGCCTTGCCCACGCGTCCGTAACCGGCGATGAACAGGTGGATGACCTTGTTGCTCCACTTGTCGAAGAACTCCCGGTGGATGGCCCGGATGGCCACCTCGGCCCGGACGGAAGGGACGATGACGGAAATGTTCCGCTCGGACGAGCCCTGCGCCGTGGCGCGGACCGGGACGCTGTGCGCCCCCAGGGCGGCCAGCATCCGGCCCGTGGCGCCGCTGTGACCGAGGATGTCGTCCCCGATCAGGCACACGAGCGAGAAGCCCGTCTCCACCTTGAGCGGATTCAGCCGGCCCAGCGAGATTTCATAGGCGAAGCACGCATCGGCCGCCTCCCGGGCCGCCTCGGCGTCCTGCTCGGCGATGGCGATGCACATCGAATGGACCGAAGAGGCCTGGGTGATGAGGATGATGTTGATCTCCTTCCGGCTCAGCGCGTCGAACAGGCGCGACGAGAAGCCGGGAACGCCCACCATGCCGCTGCCCTCCAGGGAGATGAGGGCTATGTGGTCGGAATGGGCGATGCCGATCATGCCGTCCCGCACGCGCGGCGGGTTCCGCTCCACGAGCGTACCCGGCTCTTCCGGGTGGAAGGTATCCTTGACGATGATCGGAATTCCCTCGTCCACAACGGGTTGGATGGTCGGCGGATAGATGACCTTGGCTCCGAAATGGGACAGTTCCTGCGCCGCCCGGTAGGAGATGTTCGGAATCGGGCGGGCGGTCGGGACGATCTTCGGATTGGCGGTCATGATGCCCGGGACGTCGGTCCAGATCTCCACGCGGCGGGCGTGGATGCCCACGGCCACGAGCGAGGCCGTGAAGTCGGAGCCGCCGCGGCCGAGTGTCGTCACGCGGCCGTTCCCGTCCGTGGCGATGAAGCCCGGGACGACGAACAGTTCCACGTGCGGGTTCGAATTCACGGTCTTGGCCACGCGGGCGTAGGTTTCCGGCTCGTCCACCTCCCCGTCGCGCACCTGGACGAAGGTCCGGGCGTCGAGCCACTGGCAAGTGATGCCCAGCGACAGGAACTTGTCCGTCAGGATGGTCGTGGAGAACAGCTCGCCGAAGCTCTCGATGGCTTCCAGGCTCGCCTGGCTCAGTTCGCCCAGGAGATACACGCCGTAGGTGATGCCCTCCAGTGATTCGAACAGTTTGTCCACGGAAGCGGCCGTCCGCTCCCGGTATCCTTCCGGCAGCAGTTCGCCGATGATCGTGTAATGGCGCTTCCGGAGGTCGTCGATGAGCGTCTTGTAGGACTCGTCGCGGGCGGCCGCCTTCCGGCCGGTCTCGATCAGCGCGTCCGTACAGCCGCTCACGGCCGAGGAGACTACGATGGTGCGGTCTTCCTCGAGGGCCTTGCGGACGATATCGACTACCTGAAGCATCGCTTCGGAAGAGGCCACGGAGGTGCCTCCAAACTTCAATACTTGCATGTTCGTTTATTTCATTAATATAGCCGTCAGGCGCGCGGTTTCCAGCAGGAAGCCGTCGTGGCCGAAACGGGAGGAAATTTCGATATAGTCGGCCCCGGGGATCCAGCGGGCCCAGACGGACGATTCCTGCGGCGGGAAAAGGGCGTCCGTGTCGATGGAGACGACCGTCGTGCGCGCCTTGATCCGCGCGAGGGCGTTGTCGACCCCGCCCCGGCCCCGGCCCACGTTGTGGCTGTCCAGGGCGTCGCACAGGGTGTAGTAGGAATAGGCGTCGAACCCGCGGCGGACCAGCTTCTCGCCCTGGTACCGCTCATAGGAAGCGGCCCGGCCGGCGAAGAGGGTGTCGGGGTCGGCCTCGAGCTGCGTGAGGCCGTAGCCTTCGAAGCAGCGGTAGGAGATGAGCGCCTGCGCGCGGGCGCACTTGAGGCCGGCGGCGCCGCCCTGGAGGTTCCGGGCCTCCCGGAATGTCGGGTCCGCCTCCAGCGCCATCCGCTGCGCCTCCACCGTCGCTGACAGGTACGGCGACACGCGCGGCGCCGTCGCGATGAACATGCAGCGCTTGAACACTTCCGGCTCGGTCACCGCCCATTCGATGGCCTGGAAACCGCCGATGGAACTGCCGATAAGGAGGTCCACCGTGCTGACACCCAGCGTCTTACGAACGACGATGGAAGCCGCCACCATGTCCCGGACTGTCACCTTCGGGAAATCCAGGAGCCAGGGCTTCCCCGTCGCCGGGTTCTCGCGGGCCGGCCCTTCGGAACCGTAGGCGGAGCCCAGCATGTTCACGCAGGCCACGAAGCTCTTCTCCGTGTCGATGGCCTTGCCCGGGCCCACCATCTCCGGCCACCAGTCCTCGGGATCGCTGTTCGCCGTGAGGGCGTGGCAGATCCAGATGACGGGCTTGCGGCCGTCCCAGGCCTCCTGGGAGACATGGTACACGACATGGGCGCCGGGGAGCGCTCCCCCGGCTTCCAAGGTCAAGTCCGTTATGAGTTCTTTGCGGATCATTTCGCGGCGGCGTCAAGGGCTTGGGCGAGGTCGGCGATGATGTCGTCCGGATCTTCCAGGCCGACGGACACGCGCATCAGGCCCGGGTCGATGCCGGCGGCGCGGAGCTGCTCGTCCGAGAGCTGCCGGTGCGTATGCGAGGCCGGGTGCAGGATGCAGGAATAGCAGTCCGCCACGTGCGTCTCGATGGTGATGAGCTTCAGGGCGTCCATGAAGCGGTTGTCGAAGGCGCGGCCACCCTTGAGGCCGATGCACATCACGCCGCAGGAGCCTTCCGGCAGGTATTTCAGCTGCTTCTCGTGCTCGGGATCGTCCGGCAGGTCCGGATAGCGTACCCAGGCGACGGCCGGGTGGTTCTTCAGGAAGGTGGCCACCTTCAGCGCGCTCTCGGACACGCGGCGGATCCTGAGGTGCAGCGTCTGCAGGCCCAGGTTCAGGTAGAAGGCGTTCTGCGGGCTCTGCATGGAGCCGAGGTCCCGCATCAGGTGCGTCGTGGCCTTGGTGATATAGGCCGCACGGCCGAACTTCTTCGTATAGGTGAGTCCGTGGTAGGACGCGTCCGGCGTGGTCAGGCCCGGGAACTTGTCCGCATGGGCCTCCCAGTCGAAGTTGCCGCTGTCCACCACGCAGCCGCCGACGGTGGCGCCGTGGCCGTCGATGTACTTGGTCGTGGAATGGGTGACGATGTCCGCGCCCCACTCGAAGGGACGGCAATGGACAGGCGTCGCAAAGGTGTTGTCGATCACCAGCGGCACGCCGTGCGCATGGGCGATCTTCGCGAAGCGCTCGATATCCAGCACTTCCACGCCCGGGTTGGAAAGCGTTTCGCCGAAGAGGAGCTTGGTCTCCGGACGGAAGCAGGCGTTCACTTCCTCATCCGAGGCCTTGTGGTCCACGAAGGTGACGTCGATTCCCATCTGCTTCAGGGAGACGCCCAGGAGGTTGAAGGTGCCACCGTAGATGTTGTTCAGGCTCACGATGTGGTCCCCCGCCTTGCAGATGTTCAGGCAGGCGAAGAGGTTCGCCGCCTGGCCGGAGGAGGTCAGGATGGCGCCCACGCCGCCTTCCAGGGCGTTGATACGGGCCGCGACCATGTCGCAGGTCGGGTTCGCCAGCCGCGTATAGAAATAGCCCGCATCTTCCAGGTCGAAGAGCCGGCCCATCTGGTCGGAGGTTTCATATTTGAACGTCGTGCTCTGCACGATGGGCATCTGCCGGGGTTCGCCGCGTCCGGGCTCGTAGCCCGCATGGACGCAAAGGGTGTCGATCTTGCTCATGTTCAATCCAATGTTACCTTACAAAGATAAGGTCTTTGGCGTTTTCTTCCAAAGTTCTTAAATAATTTGGAAAATATTTCTATTTTTGCAGAAAAATGGGCGCAATAAAGAAAAAGTACCCATTTCATCCCACTTTGTATAGAATAATATTCTGCGATATGAACGAATTCGTCCTTGACTCCACCGACCTGGACATCCTGCGCTGCCTGCAGGAGAACGCCCGCCTCACGACCAAGGAACTGGCCGCCCGCGTGAACCTCTCCACCACCCCCGTCTTCGAACGCCTCAAGCGCCTGGAACGCAGCGGCTTCATCAAGAAGTACGTCGCCGTCCTGGACGCGGAGAAACTGAACCTGGGCTTCGTCGTCTTCTGTTCCGTCAAGCTGAAGCAGATGAGCCGCGAAGTCGCCCGCACCTTCGTCTCCATCATCCGTGACATCCCCCAGGTGGCCGAATGCTACAACATCTCCGGCGAGTACGACTACCTCCTGAAGATCCACGCCCCCGACATGAAATACTACAACGAATTCATCATCAACGTCCTGGGCACCATCGACTCCATCGGCTCCATCCTCTCCTCCTTCGTCATGAAGGAAATCAAGAACACCCACGCGCTGTCGCTGTAGCGCGTGGGTGTAATCCTAATAATCGAAGCCTGAGCCCGCTATTTCGCGGAGAGGTACTCGTGGATGGCGGCGGCGGCCTTGCGGCCGGCGCCCATCGCGAGGATCACGGTCGCGGCGCCGGTGACGGCGTCGCCGCCGGCGAAGATGCCGGGACGGGTCGTCGCGCCGTGCTCGTCGGCGACGAGGCAGCCGCGGCGGTTCGTCTCCAGGCCGCCGGTCGTCTGGGCGATCAGCGGGTTCGGGGACGTGCCGAGGGCCATGATGACGGTGTCGCAGGGGATCTCGAACTCGGAGCCCTCGATCGGAATCGGGGAACGGCGGCCGCTGGCGTCGGGCTCGCCGAGCTCCATCTTGATGCACTTGATGGCCCGGACCCAGCCTTTCTCGTCCGCGAGGACCTCGACAGGGTTCGTAAGCATCTTGAATTCGACGCCTTCCTCGTGCGCGTGATGGACTTCCTCCTTACGGGCGGGAAGCTCCACCTCGGTACGGCGGTAGACGATGGTGGTCTCGGCGCCGAGACGCAGCGCGGTACGCGCGGCATCCATGGCGACGTTGCCGCCGCCGACCACGACGCACTGCTTGCCGGCGTGGATCGGGGTGAGATAGTCGGGACGGAAAGCCTTCATCAGGTTGTTGCGGGTGAGGAACTCGTTGGCGGAGAAGACGCCGTTGGCGTTCTCGCCCGGGATGCCCATGAAGCGCGGCAGACCGGCGCCGGAGCCCACGAACACGGCCTCGTAGCCTTCCTTGTCCATCAGGGAGTCGATGGTGACGGTCCGGCCGATGATCACGTCCAGTTCGATCTTGACACCGAGGGCCTTGACGGCCTCGATCTCGGCGGCCACGACCTTGTCCTTCGGAAGACGGAACTCGGGGATGCCGTACTCGAGCACGCCGCCCGGACGGTGCAGGGCCTCGAAGATGGTCACGTCATAGCCGAGCTTCGCGAGGTCCGCGGCGCAGGCCAGGCCGGAAGGGCCGGAGCCGATGATCGCGACTTTCTTGCCGTTGGCGGGCGCGATGGCGGCGGCAGGAGCCTTGCCCTGCTCGCGCGTCCAGTCGGCCACGAAGCGCTCGAGCTTGCCGATCGCGACGCTCTCGCCCTTGATGCCCAGGATGCAGCTGCCTTCGCACTGGGTTTCCTGCGGACACACGCGGCCGCAGATGGCCGGCAGCGAGCTGTCCTCGGCGATGACCGCCGCGGCGGCCGCGAAATCGCCGTCCTTGACTTTCTCGATGAATTCGGGAATCTTGATGCCCACGGGGCAGGCGCCCACGCAGCGGGGATTCTTGCAATGCAGGCAGCGGGTGGCCTCGAGCATCGCCTCATCGACATTGTATCCGTAGCAGACCTCTTCGAAATTGGTCGCCCTCACTTTCGGGTCCTGTTCCCGCACGGGAACTCTTCCAATCTTGTTCGCCATAGCCTATTTTCCTCTTCCGATTCTACATACATGATTCTCCCGGGCCTCGGTCTCTTCCGTCCGGTACTGGCCCTGCCGGCGCATCGCCTCGTCGAAATCGACGTCGTAGCCGTTGAATTCGGGGCCTTCCACACAGGCGAAACGGGTCTTGCCGGCCACGGTGACGCGGCAGGCGCCGCACATGCCGGTGCCGTCCACCATCAGGGTGTTCAGGCTCACGACGATGGGCAGGCCGAGCTTCTTCGCGGTCAGCGTGGTGAACTTCATCATGATCATGGGGCCGATGGCGACGGCCTGGGTGTACTGGTTGCCGTCGTTCACAAGCTTCTCCAGGAGGGCGGTGACCATGCCGTGGAAGCCCTCGGAGCCGTCATCGGTGCAGAGGTGGAGATGGTCGCAGACGGCGGCCATTTCTTCCTTGTAGATAAGGAGCGAGGCGGTCTTGGCGCCGATGATGACATCGACCTTGGCGCCGTGCGCGTGCAGCCACTTGGCCTGCGGATAGACCGGAGCGGTACCGACACCGCCGGCGATGAAGATGAAATGGCTCGCCGCAAGCTGCTCGGGGCTCATCTCGATGAACTCGGACGGATTCCCAAGAGGGCCGACCACGTCGGCGAAGGACTCCCCTGCCTCGAAGGCCACGATGTCCTGCGTCGAGGCGCCGATGGGCTGGGTGACGATGGTGACGGTGCCTTTCTCGACATCGAAATCACTGATGGTCAGCGGAATGCGCTCTCCTTTCTCGTCAGCCCTGACAATCAGGAACTGGCCGGGCTTGGCGGCCGCCGCCAGCCTCGGTGCTTCCACGACCATCCGGCAGATGTTCGGGGTCAGCATTTCCTTCTGGATAATCTTGTACATACGTTTTACTGCAGTCGGTTTAAATTGGGTCAAAGTTAGGAAAAATATTCTTATATTTGAAAAATATAACTGACGAATGAAAGCAATCCTCATCTATTCCGGCGGACTGGACAGCACGACGCTCCTGTACGAGTACAAGGACAGCATCGCGCTGGCCGTCACTTTCGACTACGGCTCCAAGCACAACGCCAGGGAGATCGCCTGCGCGGTGGAAAACTGCCGCCGTCTCGGCATCCCGCACCAGGTGATTCCGCTGGAGTTCATCGGCAAGTACTTCCGCAGCGACCTCCTCCTGTCCGGCGGGGACATCCCGGAAGGCAGCTACGCCGACGACAACATGAAATCGACCGTCGTTCCCTTCCGGAACGGCATCATGCTCGCCGTGGCCGTGGGCCTGGCGGAAAGCAACGACCTCGATACCGTCCTCCTGGCGAACCACAGCGGCGACCACGCCATCTATCCGGACTGCCGTCCGGAATTCGTGGACGCCTTCGACCGGGCGGCCGAAGCGGGCACCTACAACGGCGTCCGCATCGTCTCCCCCTACTGTAACATCACCAAGCGCGACATCGCCCTCCGCGGCAAGGCGCTTGGCATCGACTATTCCCTCACCTATTCCTGCTACAAAGGCGGCGAGAAGCACTGCGGCCGCTGCGGGACCTGCACCGAACGGAAAGAAGCCCTCGAAGGCTTCGACCCCACCGAATACGAAGCATAAACGCCTATGTACTACGTCTGTAAAAGACTCGAAATCTCGGCTGCGCACAGCCTGATGCTCTCCTATGAGAGCAAGTGCGAGGACCTGCACGGCCACAACTGGATCGTCAAGATCTACTGCAAGTCCGAAACCCTCAACCAGGACGGCATGGTCACGGACTTCACCCTCATCAAGCGGGACATCGAGAAAGCCCTGGACCACAAGAACCTGAACGACGTCCTCCCGATGAACCCCACGGCTGAGAACATCGCCCGCTGGATCTGCGACCGCACCCCCAACGCCTACAAGGTCGAGGTCTGGGAGTCCGAGATGAACATGGCCGCGTACGAAAGGGACTAGTGTACCGGATCAACGAAATATTCTACTCCCTGCAGGGAGAAGGGTTCTGGACCGGGACGCCGATGGTGTTCCTGCGCTTCTCCGGCTGCAACCTGAAGTGCCCGTTCTGCGATACGGACCACGGCGGCTACCGGGAGATGGGCGCCGGGGAAATCGTCGCGGAGATGCTCCAGGCCGGCGGCGAGTGCCGGCGAGCCTGCGTCACCGGCGGCGAGCCTTCGCTGCAGCTGGACGAGGCGCTTGTCGAGGCCCTGCACGAGGCCGGATTCCGGATCCACGTCGAGACCAACGGAACCCGGGTCCTGCCGGCAGGCGTAGACTGGGTGACCCTGAGCCCGAAGGCCGACGTAAAGGGCCTGAAGGGCGACGGAACTGTCGTGCTGGAAAGGGCTGACGAGGTGAAAGTCGTCTATGAGGGCTTCCCTGTCGACAAGTGGGCGGCGTTCCCTGCAGACTGGCATTTCCTGCAGCCCTGCGACACTGGCGACGAAACGAAGAACAAGGCCGTGTTGGCCGAAACCATTGACCACATACAGCGGCATCCCCTGTGGCGGCTGTCGCTGCAGACACATAAACTATTGAACATCAGATGAAAAGGAACGAGTACGACGTCATCATCGTCGGCGGCGGCATCACCGGTGCCGGCACGGCGAGGGACTGCGCGATGCGCGGACTGAAGGTCCTCCTCATCGAGCGGCATGACATCGCCACCGGAGCGACGGGCCGGAACCACGGCCTGCTGCACTCCGGCGCCCGCTATGCCGTCACCGACCAGGAGTCCGCGAACGAGTGCATCCGCGAGAACATGATCCTCCGCCGGATCGCGTCCCACTGCGTGGACGAGACCGACGGCTTCTTCATCACCCTGCCGGAGGACGACCTGAACTACCAGGCCAAGTTTGTCGAATCCTGCCTCGCCGCGGGCATCAACGCGGAGATCGTGGACCCGAAGGAGGCCCTCCGGATGGAACCGGCCATGAACCCCGACATCATCGGCGCCGTCAAGGTGCCGGACGGCAGCGTGGACCCGTTCCGCCTGTGCGCCGCCAACATGGTGGACGCCAAGCTCCACGGCGCCCAGGTCCTGCTCTATACCGAAGTCACCGGCTTCATCAAGGACGGCGACCGCGTGGTGGGCGTGAAGACGTACAATCATCAGACGCACAAGTCCGGCCAGTACTACGCGACCATCACCGTCAATGCCGCCGGCATCTGGGGCCAGCGCATCGCGGACCTCGCCGGCGTCAAGATCGGCATGTTCCCGGCGAAGGGCGCCCTGCTGATCTTCGCGCACCGCGTGAATGGTATCGTCATCAACCGCTGCCGCAAGCCCTCCAATGCCGATATCCTCGTTCCCGGCGACACCGTGTGCATCATCGGCACCACCTCCACCAAGATTCCGTTCGAGGAATGCGACGGCGTGCGCGTCACGCCCGAGGAGGTGAACCTTCTCATCGAAGAAGGCGCCAAGCTCGCGCCGGCCCTCGCAAGTACCCGTATCTTAAGGGCTTACGCCGGCGTCCGCCCGCTCGTGAGCGCGGACAACGATCCCTCCGGCCGCAACATCAGCCGCGGTATCGTCTGCCTGGACCACGAAACGCGCGACGGCGTGAAGGGCTTCATCTCCATCACCGGCGGCAAGCTGATGACCTACCGGCTGATGGCCGAGATGGCCACCGACCTGGTGTGCAAGAAACTCTCCGTGGACAAGGCCTGCGAGACGGCCACGACTCCCCTGCCGGGCTCCGGCGGCAAGAGCTTCCGCGAAGTGGCGGAGAAGATCTGGGAGAATCCGACGACCGTGCAGAAGGCGGCCGTGGGCCGTTTAGGCACCGGCGCCGCCCGCATCCAGGCGGCCGACTCGCTGGACCAGTCCCTGATCTGCGAATGCGAGGAAGTGTCCGTGGGCGAGATCAATTCCGCCATCGAGCGGCTGGACGTGAACGGGTTGACGGACCTGCGCCGGAGAACGCGCGTCGGCATGGGCACGTGCCAGGGCGAGCTCTGCGGCTGCCGGGCAGCCGGTCTGCTCGCCAAGGCGCACGGCTGCGCCGACCGCGCCCGCGCCGACCTCCAGGACTTCATGACCGAGCGCTGGAAGGGCATGTACCCCATCGGCTGGGGCGACGCCCTCCGCGAAGCGGAATATACGCAGTGGGTCTATAAACACGTGTTGGGCGTATGAAATTCGATACTGTGATCATCGGCGGAGGCCTGGCGGGCCTCACCGCGGGCATCAGCCTCCAGGAGGCGGGCCAGAAAGTCGCCATCGTGAGTGCCGGGCAGAATGCGATGCATTTCTTCTCCGGCAGTTTCGAGGAGGCCGGACCGGTCCGGGAACGGGTTTCGGCCCTGTTCGCGGCCGCCGGCGTGCGCACCAACGCCATCGACGGACTGCAGCTCATGCCCATGGGCAAGTTCCAGCCCGTTTCCCTGACCCTGGAGGACGTGACCGTCTTCCCGGAGGAACATATCGCCGAAAAGGCGCTCATCGTCAATTTCACCGGCTTCCATGACTTCTATTGCACCTTCCTGGCGGAGACGCTGGAAAAGGCCGGCACCGCCTGTCGGATCCGTTTCGTGCGCCTGCCGGAAATGGAGCACCTCCGGACGAGTCCCAGCGAAATGCGCTCGGTGAACATCGCGCGCGTGATGGACGAATACTGGGAAAAGGCCGTTTCCGACATCCGCATCCTGCTCGGGGACGAAGATCTCATCATCCTGCCACAGGTATTCGGGCTCAAGGACGCTTCGGTGCTGGACAAGATCCGCACCGCCCTTCCCGCCCGGGTCGCCTTCGTCGGAACGATGCCCCCGTCCGTGCCGGGCATCCGCACCCAGATGCTGCTGAAACGCCGTTTCGAGGTGCTGGGCGGCACCTTCCTGATGGGGGACGAAGTCACCTCCGCCGCCCTGCACGAGGGCGTCGTCTCCAGCATCACCACCCGGAACCTGGACACGGCCCGGCTCTTCGCCGACCACTTCATCCTCGCTTCCGGCGGCTACTTCTCCAAAGGCCTCGTCGCCACGCCCACGCAGGTGTACGAGCCCCTGTTCGGCCTGGACATCGACTATCCCGGAGAGCGGAAGGACTGGTACGACGCGGACTTCTTCGCCCAGCAGCCGTTCATGGACTTCGGCGTCAAGACGGACCCGTCACTGCATGCCGTCAAGGACGGCGAACCGATGAAGAACTTGTTCTGCATCGGCTCCGTGCTCGGCGGGACCCGAAAAGAGGATTACGGAACGGCGGCCGGGCTCGCCATCCGGACGGCCTTTGCGGTCGTGGACACCATCAAAGGAGGGAACGTATGAAACTGCAGGAATACACCGCCAGTGCGCATAATTTCGAGGAATGCATGAAATGCACCATCTGCACGGCCTACTGTCCGGTCGTGCCGGTGAACCCGCGCTACCCCGGCCCCAAGCAGGCCGGTCCCGACGGAGAGCGGCTCCGCCTCAAGGATCCGTACTTCTTCAACCAGGCGCTCAAGTACTGCCTGAACTGCAAGAGGTGCGAGGTCGTGTGCCCGTCCGGCGTGAAGGTGGCGGACATCATCCAGTCCGCCCGCATCAAGTATGACCACGCGCAGCCCAAGCTCCGCGACGTCGTGCTCGCGAACACGGACTTCATGGGCAAGCTCGCCCGCCCGTTCGCGCCCATCGTGAACGGAGCCACCGCCCTCGGCGTCACCAAGACCGTCCTGGACGCGACCTTTGCCATCGACAAGCACCGCACCTTCCCGAAGTACAGCGGCCGCAGCTTCGAGCGCTGGCTCAAGCGCCGCGCCAAGGAGCAGGCGAAGTTCGAGAAGCAAGTCGCCTACTACCACGGCTGTTACGTGAACTACAACTACCCCCAGCTAGGCAAGGACTTCGTGAAGGTGATGAACGCCCTCGGTATCGGCGTGCAGCTGCTGGACAAGGAAAAGTGCTGCGGCGTCGCCCTCATCGCGAACGGCATGTCCAAGAAGGCCGCGAAGAACGCGAAACACAACGTGAATGTCCTGCAGAAGGCCGTGGACGCCGGACTCAAGGTCCTCACCACCTCCTCCACCTGCACGATGACGATCCGCGAAGAGTACCCGGGCCTCCTGCAGGTCGACAACAGCGGCATCAAGGACTCCGTCCTCCTTGCCACGCGGTACATCTACCAGCTCATCGAATCCGGCCAGGCGCAGCTCAAGTTCAAGGAGAACTACCGCGCCCGCATCGCCTACCACATCCCCTGCCACCTGGAGAAACTGGGCTGGGGCATCTTCTCCACCGAACTGCTGAAGATGATCCCCGGCGTGGAGTTCACCCTCCTCGACTCCAACTGCTGCGGCATCTCGGGCACCTACGGCTTCAAGAAAGAGAACTACGAGGCCTCCCAGGCCATCGGCAAGCCCCTCTTCGACCAGATCAAGTCCGTGAACCCCGACTTCGTCGCCTGTGACTGCGAAACCTGCAAATGGCAGCTCGAGATGTCCACCCCCTACCAGGTCAAGCACCCCATCTCCATCCTCGCCGAAGCGCTGGAATAGAGATTAATCCAGCGAGAAGATGTCATTGACCGTCTTCCCGAAATAGGCCGACAGTTTGAGGGCCAGCTCCGTGGACGGGATGAATTTCCCGTTCTCAATGGCGTATATGGTTTGTCGGGACACCCCGACAGCGTCGGCGAGTTCCTGCTGCGAGATGCGCAGCACGGCTCTCTCAACTCGGATGTTATTCTTCATCGGCCATCTCCTTGTTATACCGGCCGAGGCGGATCTTATACAGGATCAGATACAGGATAAACACGGAGCCGAAGCTTGCGAAGCCATCAAACGCATCTTTGAGCAGATCATGAAAATCCTTCTCAAGGGGGCCGGAGAGTTGGAGTATCGCCAAAACGGTATGAAGCAGGAAGCGCAACGCGCAAATCACAAGCAAGGCGGTCAGCGCAGAACTGGTGCGGAGATACAGGGTGAACTCATCCTCCGTCTTCTCACGGGAAAAACCTACCAGGAAGCATCCCACATAGAGAAACAGCATGCCATAGATCTGAAAACGGACCAATAGCATAGCATCCAGTCCGAAGAAGAAGGATCCGATCATTACCAGCAAGGCGGCTCCCGCAATAAACCAACCGACAACCTGGCACTTGTACGGCAACAGGAATACTTTCTTTTGCGTGTTCATATCGTGTAAAGTTTAACACCACAAAAGTAAAGTATAGTTTACATATTTGCAAATAAAACTTACAACTTCTTTCAGATTCCGGGTCAAACTAGGAATCATGGAAAGGGCAAGCTCGGGTAGGACGAAAAGACGTAGCCGGAAGAAAGATTTCTCGACTGCGCTCGAAATGACAAAAAGGAGCACTCAACACCAAGAAGCATCGGACACGAAAATGCCCTTTCACAACCCTAAACGTAGCCGACCCCCAATCCGGAACCCAGGGTCGGCCACATTTCATTGCATAGGACGGCTATTTCGTAGCCGACCGTTTTGGCAATCAGTTTGGGGAGGCCTTATGCGGGCGGCGGGAGGCTCCGGCGGATTTCGGCTTTCATCGACCGCGAGCCGAGAGGGAAGGCGCGGTCCCGCAGGGATGACGGCGTTGAGCGCTAGTTAGGCCCGCCTGCGGGACTAACTGAGCGAGTTCGCCGTCAAGCGCCTTCCCGACACCGTGCGAGCACGATGAAAGACGCATGACGCCGGAGCCCCCGCCGCCCGCCAGACCTCCCAGCCATTTGTCAGTTAAGTCATATCACCGAGTGCGGGTAACGTCCCGAAAACAGGGACGCTACCCGCAATAAGGGCTCAGAATGCAGGTAACGTCCTCAAAAATGGGACGTCACCCGCACTAAGCGAATGGAACGTGACCGATTACTCCCCTTTTAGGTACTTGAGCCAGAAGGCGTTGTTTTCGGCCTGGAAGTGGGCGCCCTGGTAGCCGCGGTAGCCGTGCATGCCGTCGGGGTAGACCATGAAGTCGAAGGAGGCGCCGATCTTGTGGAGGGCGTCGATGAGCTGGAGGGTGTTCTGGTAGTGGACGTTGTCGTCGCCGGTGCCGTGGGTGAGCTTGAGCATCACGGAGCCGTCATCGCCCGGGCGGGCCGGGTAGGAGGTGATGCGGTCCACGGCGCGGGTGCGGGCGTAGCCGTCCGGGTTGTCCTCGGGCGTGGACATGAAGCGCTCCGTGTAGTGCGTGTCGTAGAGTTTCCAGTCATAGACGCCGCCGCCGGCGATGCCGTAATGGAAAGCCTGCGGAGCCGTGGCGACGAGGACGGCCGTCATCGTGCCGCCGAAGGAGAAGCCCTCGACCCCGATCTTGTCCCCCTTCACATACGGCAGGCTCTGGAGGTATTCCGCCCAGGCGACGAAGTCGTCGACCTCCACCGTGGAGAGCTGCTTGTAGATGCAGTCCAGGCCGGCGCGACCGTTGTGGCCCGAGGCGCGGCAGTCGGCAATCAGTTCGATGATGCCGTTCTGCTGGTACCAGGCGTAGCGGGTGGGCGCGGCCCAGCGGTCGGTCACCTGCGGCGTGTCCGGACCACCGTAGATGTCCACATGGACGGGATACTGCTTGGCCGGATCGAAATCCTTCGGGAGCACCAGGATGCCCGGGAGGACAAAGCCCTCGTTCTCGATGGTGATCACCTTGCCCAGGGAGTACTTGGATGCATCATAGTCCGGACCCTTCTGGTCCGCGACCAGCCAGTTCTTGGAAGGCTTGGACGTCTGATACACACGCAGTTGCGGCGGAACAGCCAGCGAAGAAGTCTGCGCGACGAAATACTTGCCGTCCGGGGAGAACTGCACACCGGTCACATTCAGAGATTCGTCCGTCAGGGGTGTGATGACGCCCTTCGGGGAGACCTTGTACAGGGCCTGGCGGATGTGGAGTTCGTCCCGCTGGGCGGTGAAATAGACGGTGCCGTCCTTTTCCGCGCGGACGAGGGCGACGCGCCAGTTAGGGCCGTCGGTCAGGCGGCGGACCGTGCCGTCATAGCCCAGGAAATAGACCTGCTGCCAGCCCGTCTCGAAGGCGCGGACCATATACAGACCCTTCTCCGTGAACAGCATGCCCTCGATCCAGTCCAGCCAGGTGGGATAATACTCGTGGTAGAGGACGTTCTTGGATCCATCGACCGGAGAGACGGCGTACAGGTCCAGGGTGTTCTGGATGCGCGGTTCGCGGGCCACATAGAAGGTCCGGGAGTCGTCCGACCAGAAAGGGATGCCGAAGTACTGGTCCTCCTTCTCGTCGAAATCGGCCCAGACCGTCGACACCCGGCCGGCGAACGCCGCGGGCACATCGACAAAGCCGATCTTCACGTCCGGGTTCTTCTCCCCCACCTTCGGGTAATGCGTCTCGCGGATCTTCCCGTCCTGGCCGAAGGGCGAATAGATCGGGAACATCGGCACCTCCGTGTCATCGAAATGATAGAAGGCGAGCTTCTTGCTGTCCGGCGACCACCAGAACGCGCGGTAGCGGGACGGACGGCCGAGGATTTCCTCGTAGTACACCCAGGAGGCGTATCCGTTCATCACCGTCTCCGTTCCGTCGAAGGTCAGGCGGCATTCCTTCCCGTCGGCGATCGTGACCACATACAGGTCATTGGCGCGCGTGAAAGCCAGCATCGTGGAATCCGGCGAATACGTGAGGTTCACCGCTCCTTCCGGCCGCAGCGGGAAATCGGAGAACTTCTCCGGCGCCTTCACGCCCGTCACCTTCGTTCCCTTGGGCATCACCAACTTGAAGCAGGTGTCGTCGGTGTACATTCCGTTGTACGTGAACGCCACCTCCTTGTCGCCCAGCCACTTATAAGAATAGGGCATCCGGTTGAACTCCTGCGCGAATACGCCACAGGCCAGCGCCGCGAGCGCCAGGGAAAGGATCAGTCTTTTCATACAAACAGTTCGTTTTTGAAATTCACGAGATATACTTTTTCGACGGCGCGGGTAAGCGCCGTGTACAGCCACTTGAGGTCGTCCGGGGTGAGGAAATCCTGCCAGAAGGGATTGTCGATGAAGACGCAGCGCCACTGGCCGCCCTGCGACTTGTGGCCGGTGATGGCATTGGCGTATTTGAGCTGCAGGGCGTTGAAGAAAGGGTCCTCCCGGACGGCGTCGTACCGCTTCTTCTTCGTGGGCAGATGCGCATAGTCCTCGCTGACCCCCTGGTACAGGGCGTTCGCCTGCTCGTAAGTCAGGCCCGCGGATTCCGCCTCCAGCGTATCCAGGATGACCTTGGCGACGATCTCCTGGTCCTGGTAATCCGGGAATGAGAGCCGCGCATCGGCGAAATGCAGGCCGTACCGGTCCTCGTAATGGCCGATGCGGACCAGCTTGCAGATGTCGCCGTTGGCGATGTAGTCCGTCCCTTCCAGCTCCTCGGCGAAATGGTAGCAGTTGCGGACGATCATCAGCTTGTCATCCCGCACGAGGCGCTCCTCGCGGAACTGGACCTGCGCGCGGATGCCGGCGTTATAGCGGTTCGCCCGCTTGTTGGACCGGCACAGGACGACGGTCTCGTCCTCGCCGTACTTCGCATAGGCGTCGGTCAAGGTCTCGATGAGTTCGCCGCCGGAAATACGCTGCACGTCGTCAAAACCGGCGACCGTCAACCCCAGTTCGTCCAGCGGAATCTCGCAGTCCTCTTCCAGCAGCTCCCGCAGATGCGTCGCATTCACGAGGATGCCCGAATCCGCCTGCTGGCGGACCACCGTCCGGAGCTCCGAGAAACGGACGCCGCCGACGCCGGACATGTACTCCTCCGACAGCGCCGGAGACCGGTCCAGGCCCACAGGCGGCAGCTGCGCCGAATCCCCGACCAGGATCATCCGGCAATCGACCCCGCTGCGCATGTACAGGATCAGGTCCTCCAGGAGGTTGCCCGACCCGAAGGCCGCGGTACTCTGCCGCTCCCCCGCCTCGATGCCGATGAGCGACACCTCGTCCACGATGAAGAGCGTGTTCTTCGCCTTGTTCGGCGCCAGGGAAAACTGGCCGAAACCGTCGTCCCCGTGGGATTTCTGCCGATAGATCTGCTTGTGGACCGTCGAGGCCGGCCGCCCGGTGTAGCCGGACAGCACCTTGGCCGACCGGCCCGTCGGCGCCATCAAAATGACGGGCGTCTTGAGGTCCGTGAAAGTCGACACCACCGCCGCCAGGACCGTCGTCTTGCCGGTGCCGGCATAGCCGTTCACCACCAGGATGTCGCCCTCGTCCGAGGTCAGGAACTCCCCGATGTCCCGCATCAGAGCATCCTGGCAGGAAGTCGGCTCGTACGGGAGCCGACGCAGGAATTCATGGTACAGAAAACCTGCCCGGTCCATAGGCTAGCCCTTGTGGAAGATGCTCGCAAAGACGGCGAGCACGGGATAGATTTCCACGCGCCCGAGGAACATGTCGAACGAGAAGATGAACTTGAGGGCGTCCGGTTCCGCATTGTAATTGCCGAACGAGCCGATGGTGCCCAGGGACGGGCCCACGTTCGTGAGCGAAGCGATGGACCCCAGGAGGGCGTGCTGGTTCGGGTCGCCGATGACCACGCACAGGACGGAAGACAGGGCGATCAGGAGGAGGAACAGGGCGATGTAGAGAATCTGCTGGTACACATCCTCGTCCCGGATCGACCGATTGCCGAAACGGACCTCGAAGATGGAGGAAGGATACAGGGTCTTGACGATCTGCATCCGGATGGCCTTGAACAGGACCAGCACCCGGTCGGACTTGAGGCCGCACGTGGTGGAACCGGCGCAGCCGCACACGAGACCGCCCAGGATCAGGATGAAACACGGCAGCATGGGCCAGTTCGCATTGTCGCTGATGGCCAGGCCCGAAGTGGAGGTATAACTGACTACGTGGAATGTCGCGTCCAGGAAGGCCTGCCCCCATGTGGCATCCACACCCTGTAGTTTCAGCGAAACGGCCGCCAGGACGGAACCGCCCAGGAGGCTAAAGAGGAAGAACTTCAGGACAGGATTGTTGAGCGGACGGAGCGAACGGCTCACGAACGAGACGTACAGCAGGCCGAAATGCAGCGACGCCAGGACCATGAAGACGATCGTGAGGATGGAGATGAGCGGGGAATGGAAGTAGCCGATGGACAGGTTATGGGTGGAGAACCCGCCCGTCGCGCTCACGCTGAACGCATGGTTGACGGCGTCGAAAGCGGACATGCCGGCCGCCCAGAAGCTGAGGAAAGACAGGGCGAAGATGGCGAGATAGACCCGCGCGAAAATGGACACGGACTTGTTGGCCCGGGACTGATAATCCTCCCGGGACAGCGAGGAGAGCTCCATGTTGGTGAGCCGCAGGCGCACCGGGGACGAGTTCGGGATGATCAGGAGCAGGAACACCACGACCCCGAGACCGCCGATGAAATGCGTGGAAGACCGCCAGAACAGCAGGCTCCGGGGCAGCGCCTCCACATCCTCGAGGATGGTGGCGCCGGTGGTGGTGAAGCCGGATACGCTCTCGAACCAGGCGTTGGCCAGGGTGAACGGGCCGCCATACAGCACATAGGGCAGCATGCCGAACAGGAAGGACAGGATCCAGGACAGGAAGATGATCATGTACCCGTCCCGAAGCGTGATGCCTTCCGTCCGGCGCACGAAGATGAAGGGGAAAATACCTACGGTGAAAGTCAATGCGAAACTGATCAGGAGCGGCGCCAGGGCCTTGTCCCCGCCGTCGAGCAGGGAAATGCCCGCAGCGAGCAGCATGAACAGCGAGCTCACCAGGAGCGCCATTCCCGTGTTTCTGGATATGACTTTCAGGTTCATTCGGCTTCCTCCGACCGGGACTGGGTTTCCTTCAGGAGCTTGATCCGGCGGCGGTACTGCCGGTTCTCCTCGGTGAGTTCGGTGATGCCTTCGTTGAGCTCGGCGAGCTGGTCATCCCCTTCGAAGGCATAGCCGTAGCGACGGCCCATGGACCGGTAATCGTCCAGGCCCGCGAGCATCCGGTTCAGCGGATTCACGTAGTAGCTGATGATGAAGAACATCAGGAGGAGCACGAGGATGACGCCCACGGTGACCGCGGCCACGACCGGCATCATGCTGCGGGAAAAGCCCTGGTCAAAATCCTCGGAGTTCGCCTGCAGGTCGTCGTACATGGCCTGGCTGAGGCGGTCGATGTCGCCGTTGAGCCGATTGAAGGAAGGCTGCAGCCGCTCGAAGTACCAGGTCCGGGAGTCGATGAAGTCGGACTTGAGGACCTGCTCCAGTTCCAGGGAAGTGAGCATGTACGCCGAGTAGGAATACAGGACGGAGTCCGTGAGCGGAAGGACGTTCTCGCCGGAGAAGGAAGAGCGCAGGGAATCGCACCGGGAGACGAAGCCCTGCTGGTCGAAGTCGGGCAGCGAGTTCAGGGAGTCGTCGCCGATGACGGTGAGGATCTGCAGGTTGTAGTTGTCAGTGACCGCTGCGAGCTTCTGCGCCACGTTGATGCTGTAGATATCCTCCGCGATCATGTCGGACACGTAGGTGGACATGCGCTTGTATTCCACGTAGCAGATGACGCCGGATACAATGAGGACGACAGCGATGGCGCTCAGGGCCAGTACCATCTTCTGCTTCAGCGAGATCCGGAACGAATTCCTCCATTTTTTGAGCCTTCCGAACATAGCGCGTACAAGTTTCTCAACTGACAAAGATAACGTTTTTTCGCTTACCCAGCAAGGGCGTTAATTTTCTGAAAAATAATTTAAGGATTTTTCAAAATGGTATTTTTATTTCTAAAGATTTATGTTATTTTTGCGGTCATAAAACGAAATGCGATGAGAACTACTTTCCTAGACAAAAAAGACAACAAGAATTCCATCCTGAAAAAGACCATCTTGCGTCTCTGCATACAGAGTGGAGAATATAGCATCGCCGCCCTCAGCGAACAGATCAATACCAGTGTCCCGACCGTCACGAAGCTCATCGGCGAACTCATGGACGAAGGCTTCATGATCGAGCTCGGGAAGTCCGGCACGTCCGGCGGCCGCCGGCCCAGCATCTACGGGCTGAACCCCGAGGCCGGCTATTTCATCGGCCTGGACATCCGGCATACGCACGCCAGCATCGCCGTCACCGACTTCAAGGGAGGCCTGGTCTGCTTCGAGGACAACATCCCCTTCATCCTGGAGATCGACGAAGCCTGCCTCCACACCATCTCCAAGAGCATCCGCGACTTCTTCCTGGAGCACGAGCTGGACTGGAACCGCGTCCTGGGAATGGGCATCAGCGTGGCCGGCCGCGTGAATCCGAAGACGGGCTACAGCAACCTCTACTCCTTCGACCCGGACCGCCCCATCAACAAGATCCTCTCCGAGGACCTGGACATCCCCGTGGTCATCGAGAACGACTCCCGCGCGATGACGTACGGCGAGTACCTGTCCGGCGTGGTCAAGAAGGAGAAGAACGTCCTCTTCGTCAACGTGAGCTGGGGCCTGGGCATGGGCATGATCCTGGACGGCCGCCTGTATTACGGGACTTCCGGATACTCGGGCGAGTTCGGCCATTTCCCGCTCCTGGACAACGACCAGATCTGCCGCTGCGGCAAGGTCGGCTGCCTGGAGACCGGCGCCTCCGGCTCGGCCCTCGTGCGGATGATCAGCGAACAGCTCCAGTCGGGCCGCGCCTCCTCCCTCTCCCGCATCTTCAAGGACCAGGGCAAGGTGAACCTGAACGACATCTTCAAGGCCGTCCAGGAAGAGGACATCCTCACCATCGAAACGATCGAGAAGATCGGCGCGAACCTCGGCCGCGGCCTGGCGGGCCTGATCAATGTCTTCAACCCGCAGCTGGTCGTCCTCGGCGGCAAGGTGGCCATGGCGGGAGACTACCTCCTGCTAGCCGTCCGCAGCGCGGTGAAACGCCACGCCCAGACCATCGCCAACCAGGACACGGCCATCAAGTTCTCCAAGCTGAGGAACCAGGCGGCGCCGATCGGCGACTGCATGCTCTCACGCAGCCACCTCCTCGGCATCCTCTGAGAAATCTGAGATTTATTGATTGTCCAGGACCGAGTATCGGGAATTCAGGCTCTTGAATTCCGGTACGAGGTCCTTCATCTTTGCCACCGTGGCCATCGTGTCGAACTGATAGCTGCGCTGGATGAGGGCATCGATGTCGTCGGCCACGTCCTCGTAATCGTATTCGCGGACGGAAGCGATCATGATCTTGTCATGGGAGGTAGGCTTCGTGTTCTCGCGGGTGGCGAGCAGTTCCTCGTACAGTTTCTCGCCGTGGCGGAGGCCGGTGTACTCGATCTTCACGTCGGTGCGTCCGGAGAGCTGGATCATCCGCTTCGCCAGGTCGGCGATCTTCACGGGCTGACCCATGTCGAAGATGTAGACCTCGCCGCTCTTGCCCATGCTGCCCGCCTCCAGCACCAACTGGCAGGCCTCCGGGATGGTCATGAAATAGCGGATGATCTCCGGATGCGTGACCGTGACCGGACCGCCCGCCGCGATCTGCTTGCGGAACAGCGGAATCACGGAGCCGTTGGAACCCAGCACATTCCCGAAACGCGTCGTGATGAACTGGGTCGGGGCGGAACCGTCCTTCTCGATCTTGCGGGCCAGGGCCTGCACATAGATTTCACAGATCCGCTTGGAGCAGCCCATCACGTTGGAAGGATTCACGGCCTTGTCCGTGGACACCATCACGAAGCGGGCCACCTTGTATTTCACGGCCAGATCCGCCAGCACGCGCGTTCCAAGGACATTGTTCTGGATGGCCTCGGACACGTTGTCCTCCATCATCGGCACGTGCTTGTAGGCCGCCGCATGGAAGACATACTCCGGACGGAATTCGGCGAAAATGGATTCCATCCGGGGCTTGTTGGTCACGTTCGCCACGAGAGTCTTCGCCTCGAGCTCGGACCAGCGGTTCTTGATCTCGAGCCGGAGGTCGTGGAGCGGCGTCTCGGCCGAATCGATCAAGATGAGCTGGTAGGGATTGAACATCGCCACCTGGCGCATGATCTCGCTGCCGATGGAACCCGCGGCGCCGGTGATGAGCACCCGCTTCCCTTCCAGATGCGGGGCGATCTCCTGCATGTTGATCTTGATGGGGTCGCGGCCGAGCAGGTCCTCGATCTGGACCTCCTTCACCACCTGTTTCTGCGTGGTGGGATCCCAGTCGTCTGAAACCTCCGGGGCGAGGAAGATCTTGACGCCTTCCCGCAGCATCCGATCCGCGAGGTCGGAGTTCTTCAGGGTCTTGGCCTTGGCCGGGGAGACGATCAGCGCGGTGACGTGGTCGCGCTGGATCCGCTCCGGGATTTCGCCGTCGTTGGCATAGACGTTCACGCCCATCATCACCTTCCCGATCACGTCCGGGTTGTCGCTGATGAAGCCCACGATGCGGAAGCGGCTGTCCGCTTCCGACCGGAGCGATTTCGCGATGTCGATGCCGGTATCCGTCCCGTAGATGTAGGTGTTCTGCATGGACTGCTTGTTCTGCTTGAAATAGTCGTACAGCATCTTGATGACCATCCGCGAGGTGGCCAGGACCATGAACGCAACGACATAAGCGATGATCAGGACCGCGATATAGGTGAGCCGGGTCCCGAAGACGGGCTTCCACAGCGCCGTCAGGATAACACAGCAGAGGAAAGCCAGCGTAGTGGCCACGAAGATATGCATCACGTCCACGAAGGACGACAGCCGGAGGATGTTCGAATAGGTCCGGAAAAGCCGGAAGAAAAGGAGATTGACCCCAGTGACCAGGAGGACGGCCAGCCAGGGGGTACTCCCCATCTTGACCACCTCGGATATCGGGAAACGGACGAAATAGGCGAATATCACCGACACCGCCACAATGATGGCGTCAAGCAGGAAAATCGTCCAGGAAGGCAGGATCTTGGACGAGAAAATCCGTCGGAAAAAAGGCATGGTTTCAGTTTTGGTACTTTGTAAAGGTACGACCTTTTTTCCACATTGCCAAATAATCAACCCCGAAGGCGGCCGAGCAGCTCATCGCCGAGCGCCCGCTTCACGCGGATATGCTCCAGCACGGCCTTGACGAAGGAATTGGACTCGAAATCGCCCCGGACCTGCTCGAAATCAAGCTCTTTCTCCTCGCGGGAGCCGTCAGCGCCGAAGCCGGTCATCGAGGCCAGGCTGAACTCCTTCCGGGCGTCCTCGTACAGCATCTCGTCCAGGCCGATCACCGCTTCCTTCCACTTCACGACGATCTCGCGCACCTGCTCCGCCGTAATCGTCTCCAGCGGGAAACCGAAGAAATCGGCATACTTGTCATAGGCCCAGGTCCATTCCAGCCGGTAATAGTCGGCATGCATCTGGCGGAATTCGCGGTCCACGTCCGCGAGGTCCTTCACCGCTCCCCGCTCGATCCGGTCCAGCAGCGCTTCCACCAGCTCTTTCGGAGCGATGAGACCGCTGAGGTCCGTCCATTTGCCCTTCCCGCCGGGAAGCTCCGGTTTCAAGGCTTCGCGGATCACCTCGTCGGAGGCGTTGGCGGGCAGGTTCTCCAGCTTCTTGATGATGGAGTTTCCGAGGAACTTGGTGATGGCGGTCCGGTACAGCTCGATGCCCCGCTTGAGCGAACTGTTGCGGATCTTCGCGCTGTGGTAGGAATAGACGTCGGAGAGTTCGCCGGAGGAATACTGCAGGTTCCGCAGCAGCTGGATGCCCTTGAACATCTTCTGGATGGTGTAGGGGCTCAGCAGGTTGTAGTTGATGCAGTCCAGGCGGTCGGGATCCGTGCGGCCGTCGCGCTTGGGCCACTTCTGGGCGTCACGGATGGTGCCCACGCTCCGGAGATTCACCCCGGGGACGAGGTAGGTCGTGTTCTGCTGTTCGATCAGATAGGAGAACGGCAGCCAGGTGGTGTCGGAATGGTTCACGTGCCGGCCCATCACCAGGGAGAACGCGCCCACCCGGGAAGGCCAGAGGATGTAGGAGTCCGAGGAGGTCTTCGCGCCACGCTCCAGGATGCCCTGGTGGATCGGTCCCAGCTTGTACATGTGGTTGGACTGGTTGGAACCGCTGCCGGCGTTCATGAAGGAGAAATGGCCCGCGATGAGCAGGGTGGACTTGTGGTGCGTCACCGTGAAGGGCCCCGCGAAGATCGCGCAGGCCTCGCCGTTCTCGCCCTGGCAGTTGGAGAAGAACAGGGAGTCGGACGCGCTGTAGCTGTGGCCGAAATGGCAGGCCTGGCCGATGAAACAGCGCGTGAACGTGGTGTTGTCCGTCAGGTGGGAGCCGCTTTCGATGATGAAGTCGTCGGCGATGACCCCGTGGCTGATCCGCACCGGAGCGGCCTCGTTGCTGTTCACGCTGCCGTTGCGGAGCCGGTTCACGCCGCTGAGGACGGCGTAGTCGCCCACCTTCACTCCGTTCAGGTACCGGGTGTTGCGGATGATGACATGATTTCCGATGCGCCCGACGGTCGATTCCTGCGATTTCGCATAGGCGAGGACCATGTCGTCCAATATCTTCACCAGTTCCGGACGGTGGCGGTACATCGCCATCACATAGGCGATCTGCGCGGTGAGCCGGTCATAGATGAGCACCTCGCGGCCGCCGGTCTCGTTGAGGACGGAGACCGAGACGCCGTTTCCGAACCGGCAGGGGCCTTCCGTCAGGACCAGGTCCACGTTCTCCAGGATGGAGTCGTGGCCGATCTCGTAGTTGGCGATGTAGTTGGAGATATTCTCGATGAGGCAGTCGTCCCCGACCGTCACGTTGTGGAGCGTCGCGTCGGAGAGGCCGGCGTGCTTCTTCAACCCGCCGGGGAGCTCGAACTCCCGCTCGAAGCGGCCGAAACGCACGGTGCCGGAAAAGCGCACCCGCTTGATATGGTCCACCGACCGGGCGGACGTCAGCACGGTCCCCCAGTCCTCCGCTTCGCAGCCGGCGGCCTGCAACTGATCGATTTCCTTCTGAGTAAGATTCCTGTAATCCATGTTATGTGATTTGGTTTCCAGTAAACAGTTCATAGTACTTGCCCTTCTGCTCCAGGAGCTCGAAGTGCTTGCCGCGTTCGATGATGCGGCCGTGGTCCATCACGGCGATGTAGTCGGCATTCTGGACCGTGGACAGACGGTGGGCGATCACGAAGGTCGTGCGCCCCTTCATCAGGGAATCCATCCCCTGCTGGATGAGTCTTTCCGTGCGCGTGTCGATGGAGGAGGTCGCCTCGTCCAGGATGAGCACGGGCGGGTCCGCCACGGCGGCGCGGGCGATCGCGAGGAGCTGGCGCTCGCCCTGCGACAGGTTGCCTCCGTCGGCGTCCAGGACCGTGTCGTACCCGTTCGGCAGGCGGCGGATGAACGCATCAGCGTGCACCAGGCGCGCGGCGGCGCGGCATTCCTCGTCCGTGGCGTCCAGGCGGCCGTAACGGATGTTGTCCAGCACCGAGCCGCTGAAGAGTTTCGTTTCCTGCAGCACGATGCCGAGGGAGCGCCTGAGGTCGGCCTTCCGGATTCCCGCGACGCTGAATCCGTCGTAGGTGATCGTCCCGTCCTGGATCTCGTAGAACCGGTTGATCAGGTTCGTGATCGTGGTCTTGCCCGCGCCGGTTCCGCCGACGAAGGCGATCTTCTGGCCGGGATAGGCCGTCAGGGTGATGTCGTAGAGCACCTGTTTTTCAGGCACATAGCTGAAGTCCACATCGGTCAGGGACACCAGGCCTTCCAGCTTCCGGAGCTTTCCGTCCGCCTCCTTCCAGGACCATCGGCCTTCGCCCTCCTTCTCCAGGGTGACGGAGCCTTCGTCCACTTCCGGGGTCTCGTCCAGGAGCGCATACAGGCGGTCCGTACCGGCGGAAGCCATCACGATGGAATTGATTTCGTTGGAGATCTGCGTGACGGGCCGGGTGAAGTTGCGCTGGAGCGTCAGGAAAGACACCAGCGAACCCAGGGTGAGCGCCGCGCCGGGCAGGTAGCCCAGGGCGATGAGCGAACCCAGGATCGCGAGGAGCACGTACATGAAGTTGCCGATGTTGGAGTTGATCGGCATGATGATATTGCCGATCTTGTTGGCGTTGTACACGCTCGCGCGGAGTTCCTCGTTCAAGGCGGCGAACTGCTCCAGCGCCTTGTCCTCGTGACAATAGACCTTGACGACCTTCTGGCCGGAGACCATCTCCTCGATGAATCCGTTCACCCGGCCCAGGTTGCGCTGCCGTTCCACGAAGTACTTGCGGGAGACCTTGCCGAGACCGGTCGTCACCTTGTACATCAGGAAAGCCATCAGGACGGCCACGACCGTGAGCGGGACGCTCAGGACGACCATGCTCACGAAGGTGGCCACGATCGTGACGAGCGAACGGAAGAGGCTGGGGACGGAGTTCCCCACCACCTGCCGGAGCGTGTCCACGTCGTTGGTGTACACGGACATGATGTCTCCGTGCGAATGGTTGTCGAAATACTTGAGGGGCAGCGTCTCCATATGGGAGAACAGGTCCTTGCGGATGCGGAGCATGGTCCCCTGCCCCACGTGGATCATGATCAGCGACTGCACGTAACTGGCAATGATGCCCACCAGGATGATGGCGCCCAGCTTCACCAGGGCGACGGCGAGCGGCGCGTAATCCGGCGCCGCGGCGGCCGTCATGGGCGTGATGTAGTCGTCGATGAGGGAGCGCGTGAACAGGGACGAGGCGAGCGAGGTGACGGAGGACACGACGATGCACAGGGTCACCACCACGAAGTTCATCTTGTAGTTCTTGAAGATG
Organism: uncultured Bacteroidales bacterium; assembly: GCA_900316955.1. GTDB lineage: Bacteria > Bacteroidota > Bacteroidia > Bacteroidales > UBA932 > Cryptobacteroides. Next base: position 123,167 of record ONEX01000005.1, on the reverse strand, counting down.
TACTTGAACAACCGGAAGACCGTCGAGTCCTTCTTGAGGTCCTTCAGGGTGGCGCCGGCCCGCGGCCCGCGGTCCTGTCCAGGGTGTTGGTTGAATCCGGGAGGCATAGGCTAGGCTTTGGGTTCGTCGAAATCGCCCGAGCCGCCGCTCGTCTGCATTTCGTAGATTTCGGAATAGATGTCACAGGTGCGCAGGAGGTTCTCGTGCGTGTCGAACGCGGCCACGCGGCCGTTGTCCATCACCACGATGCGGTCGGCCTCCTGGATGGAGAGGATGCGCTGGGAGATGATGACCTTCGTCGTGCCCGGGATGCGGGCGTTGAAGGTCGCGCGGATGGCGGCGTCGGTCGCCGTGTCCACCGCGCTCGTGGAGTCGTCCAGCACCAGCACCTTCGGGTGCTTCAGCAGGGCCCGCGCGATGCACAGGCGCTGCCGCTGGCCGCCGGAGACGTTGGTGCCGCCCTGGTCGATGACCGTGTCATACCGGTCGGGGAAACTTTCCACGAACTCGTCCGCGCAGGCCTGGCGGCACGCCTCCCGGCATTCTTCCAGGGTGGCGTCCTCCTTGCCCCAGCGGAGATTCTCGAGGATGGTCCCGGAGAACAGGGTACTCTTCTGCAGGACCATCGCGACCTCGTCGCGGAGGGCCTGCATGGCATAGTTCCGCACATCGATGCCGCCCACTTCCACGGAGCCCTCGGACACGTCGTACAGGCGGGCCATCAGGTTCACGAGGGAGGACTTGCCGCTGCCGGTACCGCCGATGATGCCGATGGTCTCGCCGGCCCGGATGTGCAGGTCGATGTCTTCCAGGGCGTAGTCGCCGCCCTGCTTGTAGGAGAAATAGACGTGGTTGAAGTCGATGCGGCCGTCCGGCACTTCCGTCACCGGGTCGGCGGGATCGGCCATGTCGGGTTCCTCGTCGATCACCTCGGCGATGCGGGCTGCGCTGGCCGCGCTCTGGGTGAGCTGGACGAAGATCATGGACAGCATCATCAGCGAGGTCAGGACCGTCATGATGTAGCTGAACAGGGAGGTGAGCTGGCCGGTGGTGAGGCTTCCCTCCACGATGAAATGCGCGCCCCACCAGCTCAGGGCGATGATGCAGCCGTTGACGATGAGGTTCATCACCGGGCCGTTCAGGGCCATCAGTGTCTCGGCCTTCACATTCAGGGTGAAGAGGCCCACGGCGGCCTTGTCGAACTTGGACATCTCGTGGTCCTCCCGGACGAAGGCCTTCACCACGCGGATGGCATCGACATTCTCCTGCACGACTCCGTTCAGGGCGTCCACCTGGAGGAGGATCCGCTTGAAGATCTTCGCGGCGCGGGTGATCAGCACGGTCAGGAACGCGCTCAGGATGACCATCGCGACCAGGAAGATGATACTCAGCTTCTTATGGATCAGGAAGCACATCCCCAGGGCCGAAATCATGTTCAGCGGCGCCCAGAACGAGATCCGGAGCAGCATCTGGAACGCGCTCTGGATGCTGGACACATCCGTCGTCATCCGCGTCACGAGGCCCGCGGTGGAGAACTTGTCGATGTCGGAGAAGGAGAAGCGCTGGATGTTCTCGTACATGGCGCCGCGCAGGTTCGCCGCCAGGCCGGTGCTGCTGTAGGCGGCGAACCGGCCGGCCAGGATGCCGAACAGGAGGCTCAAGCAGGCGATGCCGATCATCATCGCCCCATACCGGTACACGTCCGGCAGGCTTCCCGCGCCGATGCCCTTGTCGATGATGGACGCCGTCACATACGGGATCAGCACGCCCATGATCACTTCCAGGGTCGTCCACAGCGGGGTCAGCAAGGCCGCGGTCTTGTACTGCTTGACTTGCTTGAGGATGGTCTTGAACATGAGTGCAAAGATAGCAAAAAAATGCTATCGCTCTGCACGCATCGGATTGTTCAGGAAGTCGTTGTACGCGAGCCGGATGCCGTCCTCGAGCTCGGTCTTGTAGGTCCATCCGAGGGCGGTGGCCTTGGAAACGTCCAGGAGCTTGCGCGGAGTGCCGTTCGGGCGGGTGGTGTCCCACCGGATGGCGCCCTTGTAGCCGACGACCTTGGCGACGAGCTCGGTGAGCTCCTTGATGGTGAGTTCCTTCCCGGTGCCGGCGTTCACCGTCTCGTTCCCGCTGTAGTTGTTCATCAGGAAGACGCACAGGTTCGCGAGGTCATCGACATAGAGGAACTCGCGGAGAGGAGAGCCGTCTCCCCAGCAGGTCACTTCGTCGAGGCCGGCGACCTTCGCTTCGTGGAAGCGGCGGATCAAGGCCGGAAGCACGTGGCTGTGCTCGGGGTGATAGTTGTCATTCGGGCCGTACAGGTTCGTCGGCATCACGGAAATGTAGTCCGTCCCGTACTGGCGGTTCAGGAACTCGCAGTACTTGAGGCCGGAGATCTTCGCCAGCGCATAGGCCTCGTTGGTCTTCTCCAGCGCGCCGGTCAGCAGGCAGCTTTCCGGCATCGGCTGGGGCGCGAGGCGCGGATAGATGCAGCTGGAGCCCAGGAATTCGAGCTTCTTGCAGCCGTTGACCCAGGCAGCGTGGATGACGTTCATCTCCAGGACCATGTTGTCGTACATGAAGTCCGCGAGCGCGCTCTGGTTGGCCACGATGCCGCCCACCTTCGCCGCCGCCAGGAACACGTATTCCGGCTTCTCGGCGGCAAAAAAGGCCTCCACCTCCGCCTGGCGGGTGAGGTCCAGCTCCTTGTGCGTGCGGGTGACGATGTTCGTATAGCCCTGGCGTTCCAGCTCCCGGACGATGGCGGAGCCCACCATTCCGCGGTGGCCCGCCACATAGATCTTCGCGTTCTTCTCCATCATAATGTACCTCTCCTTCTGATATGCAGTTCGATGGCGCCTTCCGGGAAATGGGCCCGGTCGGCGCAGACGAGGGCGAGGTAGCCTCCGCCGCCGGCGCCGGGCATCTTCCACGCCAGGACGCCTTCCATGGAACCGTACTTGTCGATATATTCCGGAACACCCGGCTGGATCATGGCCGGGAACATCGCGACCTGCGCCTCGAAGGAGGCCTTGTAGGCGGCGGCGAAACCGGCCAGGTCGCGGGCGAGAATGGCCTTCCAGCAGGCGTCGGCGGCACTCGCCAGCGCTTCCACCTTGGGCTTGGTGATGTCCTTCCCTTCCACCACGGAACAGCCCGGACGGCGCGGGAACATGGGCACCATGCACAGGTGGTCCTCCAGCCAGGACAGGACGGCCTCGTCGTGGCAGGACTCGATCTTGTCCGGCCAGAAACGGTTGTCGTACCAGTGCCGCACGAGCCCCGGCATGCAGATGCCGATGGAATCCTGGGCGCCGGAGACGATGCCGTCCGAGCGCTCCGGGTCGTTCTCGAAGCAGAATACGAGCTTGGCGAGGGTTTCCGGGTCCATGTTCGGCAGCTGGAAGGGCCAGATCTTCCGGATCATGTTCCGCGTCGACGTGGACAGTCCGCAACGCTCCCGGATCTCGAAGGTGGGTTCCAGGGAGATGGTCAGGGCCCATCCGGGCGCGAAGCACGACACGTACGGCTGGTCGATCCACGTGCCGGCGAGGTCCAGGCGCGTAGGGATCTGGCAGGGCGTCTGCTTCAGCGCCGTGCTGGAGCGGGCCTGCAGCCCCTCCTGCGGCGTGCGCTGCAGCACGACGTACTCGATGCCGCGTTCCTCGCACAGCCGGCGCTTCTCCTCGTTCCCACCGTCCTCGTTGACCACGAAGACGTCCGGCTTCACGATATCCAGCGTGGGGACGAAATCCATGACCCCGTCGCCGGCGTTGATGTAGGCGTCCTTCACATAACGGATCGCCTTCACCATGAACAGCCGCTCATCCTCGCTGTAAATCGTCTTGTGGTGCTTGTAGTGCAGGATGGTCTCGTCCGAGCCGATCCCCACATACAGGTCGCCATACTGCGCCGCCTGCCGGAAAAACTCCACGTGGCCGCTGTGCAGCAGGTCGTAGCACCCCGATACAAATACTTTTTTTGTCATTTCGAGCTTGCCGAGAAATCTATTTGACGATACCCTTCTCCAGATACTCCGCCAAGTTCATCCGGACCTTCTCTGCGGCGCCTTCGCCGGCGACCTTCGCCATGTCGTGGTCCACCATCAGCTTCACGAGCTGCTCGAAGGTGGTCTTCTGCGGGTTCCAGCCCAGCTTCGCGCGGGCCTTGGTCGGGTCGCCCCAGAGGTTCACCACGTCCGTGGGCCGGTAGAAGTCCGGGCTCACCTCCACCAGCACGCGGCCGGTGGCCTTGTCGATGCCTTTCTCATCGGCCCCTTCCCCGACGAACTCGAGCTCGATGCCGACATGGCGGAAGGCCAGGGCGCAGAAATCGCGCACGCTGTGCTGGACGCCGGTGGCGATGACGAAGTCTTCCGCCTTCTTCTGCTGGAGGATGAGCCACATGCACTCGACATAATCCTTTGCATAGCCCCAGTCGCGGAGACTGGAGAGGTTGCCGAGATACAGCTTGTCCTGCTTGCCCTGGGCGATGCGGGCGGCGGCCAGCGTGATCTTGCGCGTGACGAACGTCTCGCCGCGCCGCTCGGATTCGTGGTTGAACAGGATGCCGGAGCAGCAGTACATGCCGTAAGCCTCGCGGTATTCCTTGACAATCCAGAAACCGTACAGCTTCGCGACCGCATAAGGACTGTAGGGATGGAAGGGCGTATTCTCGTTCTGGGGCACCTCCTCCACCTTGCCGTACAGCTCCGAGGTCGATGCCTGGTAGATCCGGCACGTCCCGGCGAGCCCGCACTGGCGTACGGCCTCCAGGATGCGGAGGACGCCTGTGGCATCGACATTCGCCGTATATTCCGGCGAGTCGAAGCTCACCTGCACGTGGCTCTGCGCCGCGAGGTTGTAGATTTCGTCCGGCCGGACCTTGCCGATCACCTGGACGAGGCTCATGGAGTCGCCCATGTCGGCATAATGCAGGTGGAAATGCGGCTGGCCTTCCAGGTGCGCGATGCGTTCGCGGAAATCCACCGAGCTGCGGCGGATGATGCCGTGCACGTCGTATCCTTTCTCCAGCAGGAATTCAGAAAGGTAGGAGCCGTCCTGGCCCGCCACCCCCGTAATGAGCGCTGTCTTCATCGTATGTTGTCTTTCTTTTGTCAAGTTTATGCCGAGCGCGGCCTCAATCTGCCGGAGACTCTGCCCACCGATGCCCACCTTTCCGGCCAGCCAACGGCTCACGACCGTCTCGTCCTTGCCGATCCGCTCGGCCAGTTCCCGCTGCGAAACGCCTTTTTGAGTCAGCGCAGCCTTGATTTTGTTGATAATCTCGTAATCCACCATAGATGCAAAGTTACGGCTTTTATGCGACTTGACAAAATTTTCAAACAAGAATTATCAACCTGACAATGTAATGTCAATATTTTTTACATAAAAAAGGAGGCGCACAGATTGTGCGCCTCCCTCGTATGCGTGTTAACAATGACCTAAAGGATCGACAGCGCTTCCTCGGCGGCGGCGCGGTCCACGGAACGGATCACGAAGGAGATCGTGAGCTCGTCACCGCCCTGCGCGGCGGAAATGATGTTCACGCCGTAGGCGCCAAGCGCCGTGTAGATGCGGCCGGAGGTGCCGGGAACGTTCTTCATGCCGTTGCCGCAGACGGACAGGAGGCACACGTCCTCCACGAAGTCCACGGCGTCGTCCAGGGAGACCTGGCCGTCCTTGTACAGGCTGGAAAGCGCCTCGCGGGCGGTGGGAAGGTCGGCCGTGGAAACGGCCAGCGTAATGCAGAATTCGGAGGAAGGCTGGGAGATGTAGCGGATGTTCACCCCGCCCCGGGCCAGCGCGCCGAAGATGGACGAGGAAACGCCCACCTTGCCCACCAGGCCGGTGCCGCGCACGTTGATGAGCGCAAATCCGTCTTCCACCACGAAACCGGTGACCACGTGGTCGGAGGCCGGCTTGCTGCCGGAGATGACCGTCAGGCAGGACGGGTCGGAGATGTCCTTCACCAGGATGGGGAGATTCGCCTTCATCATGGGCAGGAGGGCGGCCGGCGCGAAAGCGGCTTCCGCGCCCGAGCAGAACACGGCCGCTTCCTCGTAGGTCATGGCCGGGATGCCCAGGATCCGGTCGCCGAGGACATAGACCTCGGCAGGCTCGCCGAAGTGGGCGGCGATGGTCATCGCCATCAGGTCCTCGCCGCGGCGGCCCAGCCGGATGCTGAAGCCGTAGGGATTGTGGCCGTAGCCGCTGGACATCACGTACAGGTCGGACTTGGAGGTACGCTCGCCCAGGCGGGTCATAGAAGTCTCCCAGTCCACGCGGAGCGCGCCGTGGTCCTCTTCGCACACCATGACTTCGGCGCCGTCCACGAAGGTGCCGCCGACGACCGCATGGACCGTCTCCGCGCACATCCGGGCGCACTTGCCCAGCACATAGTCGCGGATGGTGTTGAAGGCGGGACGGTACACCACGCCTTCATCCACATAATGGCGGAGCGCCTCGAGTTCCGCATCGACCTTCTCCCGGAACGCCTGATTCGGGACCATCCCCTTGAAATAGTCGCCGATGGCCGCGAAGGCCTGTTTCGTGTCCGCGCGCTGATACAGCGCGAGTTCCAGTGCGTCGATGAACAGCTGGCGCACCTTGTGCTCGGATTTCACCACCAGGATGGCATCCTCCTTCGGAAGGCTGCCCATATACTTGGCCGACGCCTCCGTCAGCCTGAAAACACGGGTAATCATAGTTCAATGTCCTTTACAACCGATAAAGATAGCACTTTTTTTCGAGATGGAGCGCGGCGCACGGGACTACTTCTCCAGTTCGAAGATCTTTTCCATCAGCCGCCATTTGGCAGTCGAGGGGGCGGCGGGGTCGCAGCCCTGGAACTGCGCCACGTAGGCTTCCCATTCGGCCTGGCGCGGGAGCGTGGCGAGGCGGGCGTTGTCGGCGACGAAATCGAAGTCGTCCACCGTGTCCATGATCATGAACAGGCGGGTTCCGAGGCGGTAGATCTGCATGTCCAGGATGCCCACTTCGCGGATGCCGGCCTGGATTTCCGGCCACACGTGGGCATGGGCCTCGCAGTACTTGTCGATCAGTTCCGGGTCGTCCCGGAGCTCGAGGGTCTGGCAGTAGCGCTTCATGGCTAGTCCCGTTTGAAGATATCCCGGGTGTAGACCTTGTCCGCGACGTCGTCGAGGGCCGGGTCGTAGCGGTTCACGATGATGGCCTGGGCCTGGGCCTTGAAGGCGGCGAGGTCGTTCACCACGCGGGAGCCGAAGAAGGTGATGCCGTCCTGGAGCGTCGGCTCGTACACGATGACCTTGGCACCCTTCGCCTTGATGCGCTTCATGATGCCCTGGATGGCGCTCTGGCGGAAGTTATCGGAGCCCGTCTTCATCGTGAGCCGGTACACGCCCACGACCACTTCCTTCTCCTTCGCCGGGTCGAAGGCGCTGTTGGCGCTGTAGAAGCCGGCCTTCTCCAGCACCCGGTCCGCGATGTAGTCCTTGCGGGTGCGGTTGGACTCCACGATGGCCTTGATGAGGTTCTCCGGCACATCGTTGAAGTTCGCCAGGAGCTGCTTCGTATCCTTCGGGAGGCAGTAGCCGCCGTAGCCGAAAGACGGGTTGTTGTAGTGGGTGCCGATGCGCGGGTCCAGGCCGACGCCCTCGATGATCGCCTGGGTATCCAGGCCTTTCATCTCCGCATAGGTATCCAGCTCATTGAAATAGGAAACCCGCAAGGCCAGGTAGGTGTTCGCGAACAGCTTCACCGCCTCGGCCTCGGTCGAGCCCATGAGCAGCACGGGCACGTCCTCCTTGAGGGCGCCCTCCTTGATGACCTCCGCGAAGGTGCGCGCGGCGCTTTCCAGCGCCTCGCCGTCATACCCGACGATGATCCGGGAAGGATACAGGTTGTCGTAGAGCGCCTTGGATTCGCGGAGGAACTCCGGCGCGAAAAGGATCTTCGGGACGACGACCTTCATCGTGCCGTCGGCCTGCCGCTCCCGGTAGGAGAACTTCTCCCGGACATTCCGGGTGTAGCCCACCGGGACGGTGGACTTGATGACCATGACCGCGTCCGGATTCACCTCCAGGACCAGGTCGATGACCTCTTCCACGTGGGACGTGTCGAAGAAGTTCTTCTTGGGGTCGTAATTCGTGGGTGTGGCGATGACGACGAAGTCGGCGTCGCGGTACGCCGCGCGGCCGTCCAGGGTCGCGCTCAGGCGCAAGGGCTTCTCAGCCAGGTATTTCTCAAGGTATTCGTCGGCAATGGGGCTCTGACGGGCGTTGATCTTCTCCACCTTTTCGGGGACGACGTCCACCGCCACGACCTCGTGCTTCTGCGACAGCAGCGTCGCGATCGAGAGGCCCACATAGCCGGTTCCAGCTACAGCGATCTTCATAAGCCTTTATAGTTTCGTTTCACCTCCTCATAGGAGGCCAGGTTACCAATGTCATAGCGCTTGCCGGGCATTTCCCAGGCATGGACCGGGGTCTGCGCGGAAAGCCAGGCGATGAAACTGCCCGGGGCGTCCACGCCGCAGCCGCTGTCGATACCCACCTTCACGAGCGGCACGTCGCTACGGCGGTAGAAATAGAACGGCGGGCAGCACCAATGGCTCTTGGGATGGGCGGGTTTCTCCTCCATCTCCAGGATCAGGCCGTTCCCGTCGACGGTGGCGACACCGGTCTTGTGGAGCTTCTCCTCCGACGGTTCGAAGTAGCGCATGATGCAGGTCGTCCCCTTCTCCTGCGCATATTCCAGGAAACGCACCAGGCTGAAATCCAGCAGGTTGTCCCCTGCCATCACCAGCAGGTCGTCGTCCAGACCCAGCGTGTCGATGGCGAACTGGATGTCCCGCACGGCGCCGAGGCGCGTCTCGTTCGTGGAGGTTCCGTCGTCCAGGACGGTGATAGATGCCCGATCAGGTCGGGCATGACGACCGACGTCATTCCCGGCTTGACCGGGAATCTCTTTCGCCCAGTCCTCGAAGATCGGGGCGAACTTGTGGTTGGAGATGACGACGTACTCGTCGATGAGGCCGGCCCGGTCGACGTCGTCGATGAGCCAGTCCAGGATGGTCTTCTCCCCTACCTTCAGGAGGGGCTTGGGGAAGTTTTCGGTAAGCGGGTAAAGCCGCGTGGCGTATCCCGCGGCGAGGATCAGGCATTTCATAAGTTCAATCCGTCAGCGCTGTCACAAATATAGACGCCGTACTTGTCCGCGAGACGCGGGAAGTCCTTCAGGTAGGCGGCGGTCACCTGGTCGGCGATGGCATCGGCATAGGCCGGGTCGATGAGGGCCATGCAGCAGCCCTTGAAGCCCGCCCCGGAGAAGCGGCCGCCGTAGATCCCTTCCGTCCGGGTCATGATCTCGTACAGGCGGATCTGCTCCGGAGCGCCGGATTCCCAGTTGTGGATGCTGCTCCAGCCGGATTCGAAGGACAGGCGGCCATAGGTTTCGATGTCGCCGCGGCGCCAGGCTTCGGCGCCTTTCTCCACGCGTTCAAACTCCGTGTACCAATGCTCGCAGCGCTTGCGCCATGGGACGGGCAGGCGGTCCTTGTAGGTCTCATACACCTCCCGCGGGACATTCCGGGCCATGGCGTCCTTGAACTTGCCGTACTCCATGCCGGCGAAGGCCTGCAGGGCATAGACACCGCTGCGGAGCTCATCGACCCGCATGTTGTACTTGGAACCGGCCAGGCTGTGCTCCAGTCCCGAGAAGAAGATGGCGATCTTGTACGGTTTCATGTCCGGATGCTCCGGGATCAGCTCGTACTGGCCGTCCTTCGTATCCAGGTACAGCAGGTGATGCGCCTGGCTGAGCACTTCGCAGCTCTGGTCCAGCTTGCCCACGGACACGCCCACATAGTTGAGCTCTGCGTCATAGGCCAGGTCGATGAGTTCCTGGGCACTCAAGCGGATGTCGTTCACCCGGCAGAGGGCCGTGAGGAAGGCGATGATGACGGCGGCCGACGACGAGAGGCCGCCGATGGGCAGCGTGCCTTCGATGACGCCGCAGATGCCCACCTTCAGCCGGTGCTCGCGCTCCAGCGAGAGCGTGGCGCCGCGCAGGTAGTCGGCCCAGTCCCCTTCCTTCCGGGGCGGGACGTTCTCGATGTGCCACTGCGCCCGCTTCGGGAACTGGATGGAGGACATCTCCACCACCCCGTTCTGCTTGGCGGCATACACGATATGGATGCCTTTGTCGATGGCCAGTCCGGTGATTTTACCGAGGTTATGGTCGGAATGCGCCCCGATGGGGCAGATGCGGTAGGGACAGAAGGCGATGCCGTCGTAGTCCCGGCCATAGGTTTCAAAGAATCGGTCTTCGCAACGCATGTTTAAGTAAAGATTATGGAAATCACTTTCCTTTCAGATAGTTCCCTGCATCCTTGAAGAAAGAAACCGTGCACAGGATGGACAGGATGACCACGGGGAAAGCGGCGATGATGGTGACCGACTGGATGCTGTAGAGCGAATTCTCCGCGAACAGCAGCGCAATCGGGAACAGGATGAGCAGGATGCTCCAGAAGGTACGCACCTTCCGGTCCGGCTCCTTGTCGGCGGACAGGTGCTTGTAGGAATAGGAGGACGTCACGTAGGTGATTCCGTCCAGCGTCGTGCTGTAGAAGGCGATCATGGTGACGACGAGCATCACGAGTGCCACCGCGGGCAGCGGGAGCGTGTCGAAGATGCGCAGGATGGCCTCGTACATGTTGCCGCCTCCGCCGATGAAGCCGGAGATGTCCACCCCGTGCTTGAGTTCCTGCGCCAGGCCGTAGTTGCCGATGATGATGAAGGACATGAACGTGCCGGCGAGGCCCCATCCGTAGGTCCCGAGGACCATGTTCCGGATGGTGCGGCCCTTGCTGATGAGGGCGATGAAGAAAGGCGTCGCGCAGCACCAGACAATCCAGTAGGCCCAGTAGTAGATGGTCCAGTTCTGGGCGAAGCTCGTCTCGCGCAGCGGATCCATGTAGGTGGAAAGACCCACAAAGTTCTGCACCAGGTTGCCGATGGACTGGAAGCCGGTCTCCAGGATGAAACGGGTTTCCCCGCCCAGGAACAGGAAATAGAACAGCAGTGCGAAGAACAGGTAGGAGCAGAACGTGGCCAGGCGGGAGATTCCCTTGATGCCGAACCAGACGGCCAGCGTATAGACCGTGCAGATCAGCAGCAGCAGGACGACGGCCAGGCCCACGCTGTCCGAGATGCCGAGGACGGTGGAGAGCGCCTTGGAAAGGAGCGGGGTCGCCAGCGAGAACGTCGTCGCGGTGGCGCACACGATGGCGAAGATAGCCACGACGTCGATCAGCTTGCCCCAGAATCCGTCCGACTTATCGCCCAGCAGCGGGCGGACGGCCTCGGAGAAGCGCTGTCGGTCGCGCTTGCGGACGTGCATCATGAAACCGAAGGCGATGGCGAGGATCACGTAGAAGCACCAGGCGATGGGCCCCCAGTGGAACAGGGTGAAGGTCGGAGCCCACATCGCCATGCCGCCGGGCATCCCCGTCACATGGGGCTCGGCCCCATACAGCGCCCACTCGCAGAGCGAATAGAAGAGGATGTCGGCCGCCATCGTGGAGGTGAAGATCATCGTCCCCCACTTGAAGTTGCTGAATTCAGGCTTGTCGGTATCCCCCAGCCGGATTTTTCCATATTTGGAGAAAGCGACATAGAGGGTCGTCACCAGGACGGCGACCCCGAAGAGGGCGTAGTACAGCCCGCATGTATCACCCAGGAACGAGCGGACGGCGTCGACGAATGCCTTTGACTGCTCGGGAACGAGCATGAACACGACCATCAGCACGAGGACGATCACGAAGGGGATCAGCGTGGTCGGCCAGTCGACCTTGGTACGGATGCTTTCAATGGATTTCATGGTCCTGTCGTTTCAACGATTCATAATTCTTCCGGGCTCGGCGGAAACGGTGGATTCCATAATCGCCGAAATCATCGCCGCAGGCTTCCTTGATGACTGTCCATTGCGCCCACAAGGTATCCCACAGGATTTCATAGCAAAGGATCCGTTCCTCGGCATGGGGAGGTCTGGAATCCGGATAACAGGCATTGAGGAAAAACTCCCGGGATGCCTCCGAAAAGTCGCTCTCCAGGAACAAGGCGGCGTAATCGGCCATCGGATCGTTCATGCCGCTGTACTCCCAGTCGATCAGATAGAGCGTGCCGTCCGCCGCCTGGATAAAGTTCTCGGGGACCGCATCGTTATGGCAGGGGCACAGTTCAGCGCCCAGCCGGGACAGCCGCTGCTCCAGGCCCATGACGCAGGGTTTGAATCCATCCCATCCCGGATACATCACGGCCTGGTTCTTCCGGATCAGGCGGTCGTATTTTTCGATCTCTTCGAACAGATTGAAGGTGTTGTTCAGGGGCTCGGGCGCATGATGGATCCGGTCGTAGATCGCCGCAACCTTCAGGAGGATTTCCGGGCGCTGGATGGTTTCCGCGTCCATCGTGACGGCATTCTCCATGAAATCCGACAGTTTGACGCCTGTCCGCCTGTCGAAGTACCGGATCGCAGGATTCACGCCCAGGCGGCATCCGATCCGGGCGTTGTACTCCTCGTTGGCACGGTCCACCATGCCTTCGCTTCCGTTTCCAGGCAGACGGAACACATACTGCTTTCCCTCAAAACCAATCCGGAAGTTCTTGTTGCTCATGCCGCCGATCCGCACGATATCTGCGGCCGTGACATCCTTTCCCGGGAAGATCTCACCCAAGTATCGAAGCAGCCTTTCCAACTGCGAAGGCGGTATTACATTCGTTTCATTCATCTTACATCGGGCGGACAGACCCATCCCATCCATCGTATCGATAGGTTCTGGTATCGTATTCGAAAGTAAAACAAAGGCTCTCGGACGGCTGTACCGGCATGAAGCGTGACAGTTCCCGTTCCCGGCAGTGCAAAGCCGCGCAGATGTCCCGGATGATGGGTGACCGGGTATCGTCGAGGTAAGTACCGTCGAAGGCCCGGAGGTCGTCCAGGGTATCGAACTCCCGGACCGCATCCCGACCGTAGTGACGTCCATGGATCGGCAACTCGTCCAGATGCCGGATGAGGACATCCTCCCAATAGCCCTGGCGGGCCCGCTCATCCTGGTAAGCCTCCTGGAGCAAAGGCTTGAAACGCGCGGAGAATGCAGCGTCGAAGAAGACGTGACCAGCCATGTACCAGGCGTCGCTTCCACCGACGGTCACTTCCCGGATGCGGCCGGAAACATCCTCCCGGACACACCACTCCCGCGTCTCCCCTTCCGCATACTGGAGGGCATAGTAACTGGCCGAAGGCTCCTCCAGGAAGACGTTATCCGTGAAATAGAGGTCCGAACAGCTCAGATAGGTCTCGTCCAGACAGTCCAGGATCCGGATGACGGACGAGATGTTGTTGTAACGGCCATAATCCTCGTTCATCACCAGGCGCACGCCGAACTTCCGGGCCAGATAGCCGAACAGCGGGGCTTTATACCCGACCACCACAAAGATATCCTCCACACCGGCCTCTTTCAGCTGACGGATCTGCCGTTCCAGCAGGATCTCCCCCCGAACCTCCAAAAGGCCCTTGGGCGTCGTCTCTGACAAGGGGACGAATCGGGAAGCCGTGCCGGCAGCCAGGATAACCGCGTTCTTCATCTCGCTCAGAAGGCTAATGAGGCCGTGAAATTGACAAAGGATTTCCGATAGACGGGATTGATGATATAAGCAGCGCTGAGCGGGAGCGTCCAGGATTTCAGGACAACCGGATGCGTGTACTTCAACTCGACGTTGCAGATGCCGAAGCCTTTCTCATAGCCGTTGTAGCAGCTCTTGTTGAGGGCTGCGCCCACAGCGAGGGCGAGGCTCCGGCTGTTCGCGAAGTCCAGATGACCGCCAAGTTCCACATAGGTGGAATAGGCCTGCTTCCCTTCCAGGTCCTTGTCGGCCCCATAGAAGAAGTTGCTTACCGTGAGGCTCACGGGGACCGTCTCCGGTGCGACCTTGAAGACGGCCTCCAGCCAGTGGCCGGTGTCAGCGCCGTTGAAGTTGAAATAGCGGTCCTTCAGCCCGGAAACGGTGGGATAGTAATAGTCGTTCAGCTCGAGCGTCAGCCAACGCCAGGTATAGCTCAGGCCCAGATCCACCTCCGCATACTTCCCGTTGAGGGAATAGCCGCCGAGGACATAGGCATAGAACCCGCCCCGGGCATAGTTGAAACCCGGGAAGACGACGGGGGCCGACTCCTCAGGAATCATCTCCATGCCGCGCCAGATATATTTGGTCTGGAGGTCGAGGCCCAGGTGGAAGGGGGAAATGTGACTGTCGGCGCTCTGTGCGAGCACGCTGAAGGCCATGCAGCTCAGGGCCAGCACAGAGATCAGGAATCTTCTCATTTCAAAGGATTCAGGTCGCTCTTATACCACTCGATGAACTGGGCGATGCCCTCGTGCAGGCGCACGACGGGCTTGTAGCCGATCTCCGCCTCGAGCTTGGTGGTGTCGGCGTTGGTCTGGTACACGTCGCCGGGCTGCATGGGCAGGAACTCCTTCTTCGCCTCCACGCCGAGCGCCTGCTCGATTTCGGAGATGAAGTTCATGAGTTTCACGGGGTTGGAGCAGCCGATGTTGTACACGCGGTAACGCAGGCCGTTCGCATTCGGTTCCGGAAGGTGGTCCAGGCAGCCGATGGTGCCGGCGACGATGTCGTCGATGAAGGTGAAGTCGCGGATCATGTCGCCATGGTTGAAGACCTTGATGGTCTCCCCTTTCGAGATGGCGCTCGCAAACAGCATCGGCGCCATGTCCGGCCGCCCCCAGGGCCCATAGACGGTGAAATACCGCAGGCCCGTCATGGCGATGCCGTACAGCTTGCAGTAGCTGTGGGCCATGAGTTCGTTGGACTTCTTCGTGGCCGCATACAGGCTCACGGGGTTGTCCACCTTGTCGTCCTCGCTGTACGGGACCTTGGCGTTCATGCCGTAAACGCTGGAGGAGGAAGCATAGACAAGATGCTTCACCCCGAAGTTCCGGCAGGCCTCCAGGATGTTCAGGAATCCCACCAGGTTGCTCTGCAGGTACGCATACGGGTTCGTGATGCTGTACCGGACACCGGCCTGCGCGGCGAGGTTCACGACCTTGTCGAACTTCTCCTCCGCAAAAAGTCTGTCGATGGCATCCTTGTCGGCCAGGTCCATCTTCCGGACCTCCAGGCCGAAGGCCTTGCACCGGCCTTCCTTCAGACGGACGTCGTAATAGTCATTGTAATTGTCGATTCCCACGACCACGTCCCCCCGCTGCTTGAGGGTGTACATGAGTTTGGAACCGATGAAACCGGCCGCGCCGGTGACGAGTATTTTCATAATCCGTAGTTTATTACCATCCGATGTAAACGGGGCGGGTCTGGGTGAGGCGGCGGCCGGTGAAGGTGAGGAGCCCCGTCGCCGCATCCCGCTCGTAGATTTCCACGGAATCGTTGTCCCGGCAGCACACCAGGACGAAACGTCCGTTCGGAGTGATGTTGAAATTGCGGGGATGCGGACCGGTGGCCGTATAGCCCACATAGTTCAGCAGCCCGCCGGGGCCGACCTCGAAGACGACGATGCCGTCGCCGCGGAGGCGGAGGCTCGCGTACAGGAACTTGCCGTCCGGGGAGAAGTGGATGTCCGCGGCGCCGCGGGCGTCCATCCGGTCGGCCTTGATGACCTGCTTCTCGGTCAGGGCGCCGTCGGCGTAGTCGAACACGGTGATGTCGCCGGAAAGCTCGCCGATCACGTACAGATGCTTGCCGGAAGCGTCGAACAGCAGATGCCGGGGACCGTAGTCGGCATGCAGGGAAGCCGCGCGGCAATAGCCGCGGACGCCGCCCGCGTACACATCCATGCGGCCGATTTCATCGGCGCTGAATTCACTGAAAAACAGATGCTTTCCTTCAGGCGAAAAGACGGCGCAATGCACATGGGGGTCCGCCTGACGGGACAGGTCGGGGCCGCCGGTTCCCGAAACGAGCAGCGAGTCCAGCGGGGCGATGCTGCCGTCCTCGCGGAGCCGGTAGGTGGCGAGCGTACCGCCGGAGTAGTTCGCTACGGCCAGGAGGGTGCCGTCGGTAGCGACGTAGCAAGGGTCTTCGCCGTGAGCAGGGAGCCCTGTAGGCTGGGAATTGATGAGTTCGAATCCATTGCCGCCCCAGCGCCAGGCCCAGACGGAGGCCGTGGTGTCGGGCATTTCGGAGACGGCGTACACCCGGCTGTCACGGACGGCCAGGTAGGACGGGTTGGGCATCTCCGCCTTGGCGACGGGACCTTCCCCGACGAACTCCCCGGCCCGCTGGTCGAAATCATAGGCGTAGAAGCCGTCGGAATAGGTGCCGACGAACAGCGTGAGGATGTCCGGACGGGTGCAGGAGGCCGCCAGCACGGCGACTAAAAGAAGGAAAAGATTCCTTCGCTTCGCTCGGAATGACATCACACCAGGTTCAAAAGATACTGTCCGTACTGGTTCTTGCGCATCGGGAAGGCGACTTCCTGGAGCTTTTCCCGCGTGATCCAACCGTGCCGGAAGGCGATTTCCTCCAGGCAGGCAATCTTGAGCCCCTGCCGCTTCTCGATGACTTCGATGTAGGTCGATGCTTCCGCGAGGGACTCGTGGGTGCCGGTGTCCAGCCAGGCGAAGCCGCGGCCGAGCGTCTGCACGAGCAGTTCGCCGTCGGCCAGGAAAGCCTGGTTCACGGAGGTGATTTCCAGCTCGCCGCGGGCGGACGGTTTCACCGCCGCGGCGACATCGACCACCTTGTTGGGATAGAAATACAGGCCCGTGACGGCGTAGTTGGATTTGGGCTGGGCGGGCTTCTCCTCGATGGAGATGCACTTCCCTTCCGCATCGAACTCCGCGACGCCGTAACGCTCCGGGTCGGACACCCAGTAGCCGAAGACGGTCGCCATCCCGCGGTCCGCATCGGCCACGGCCTGCTTGAGCTGCGCCTCGAACCCGGCGCCATGGAAGATATTGTCACCCAGCACCATACAGGCGGTGTCGTTCCCGATGAACTCCCGGCCGATGATGAAGGCCTGGGCGAGGCCGTCCGGCGACGGCTGCTCCGCATAGGAGAACTTCACCCCGAAATCCGACCCGTCCCCGAGCAGCCGCTCGAAGCCCGGCAGGTCGTGCGGGGTGGATATGATGAGGATCTCCCGGATGCCGGCCATCATCAGCACGGACACCGGATAGTAGATCATGGGCTTGTCATAAATTGGCAGGAGCTGCTTGGACACGCCTTTCGTGATGGGATAAAGCCGGGTGCCGCTGCCGCCGGCGAGTACGATTCCTTTCATAATACAAATGTAACAATTATTCCTGAACGGAGACAACCGGCGCGGATGCCCAGTCGACGGATTCAACGGCCCTGCGAAGGTCTGCGGAAGGGAAATCAGCCAGATATCTCCGCAACTTCTTCTCTGCTCCGGCGAGGCCGTAATAAGACTTGAAACGCCGCACGAGCGGGAGTCCGGGTACCATGGGCTGGCCCGGGTCCAGGTCGCGCGGGTGGATATAACAGATGCTGTAACCGGCATGCTCCCGGGTCCATCGTCGCAGGAGCGGATACGGGAACAGACGGAAGTAGCCGCCGCCGGCGAACACGAACGAACGGCCGGCTAAATGCTCCAGGCTCATCGGGAACTCCTTGATGGTAAAACCATTGCCTTGCACGAGCACGGGGCAGTCTGCCGGGAATCCGGGCCAGCCGCCGTGGGAAGCAAGGGCCGGGAAGATAGAACTGTCCACGGCAATCCCCTCCTCCGCGAGAATCTCGAAAGCCCATTTCTCCGAAGGGCGGAGGGAGAATCCGGGCGCCCGGAAGGTATCCACCGGCTGCCCGGTGATGTCCTCGAGCCGCCGGATGGAATTCCGGACATCGGCCCGGAACTGTTCGGGCGTCTGCTGCCAAATCAGCTGGTGGTTCTCCGTGTGGGTGCCCACGGGGTATTTTTCCGCAATCCGCCGCACGAGGTCCGGGTAGGTCTTGGCAATCCACCCGATCACGAAGAAGGTGGCGCTGGAACCCGTATCCTCCAAGATCCGGAGCAGCCGCTCGGTGTTCTCGTAGATCCGCACCTCGAACTTCCCCCACTCCGCTTCCGTGCGGGTGGCGTCATAGTCCAGCAGGTGGAACCATTCCTCCAGATCGATGGTCAGGACACGCATATCAGTTCATACCGGCTTTTTTTCGGCGGAAAGACCGGTCGGACAATTTGAGCAAGTTACCCAGCGTTCCCGAAAACCAAGGGAGCGGATCAAAGCCCATCCCCATGTCCTGATAATGGATTCTCCGGCCGAAAAACTTGAACCAGGAGGGAGTTGTTCTGAAACGGTCAGGGCTGTGGATAAACCACAGGAAATCAAGTCCTAGGAAGCGGAGCCACTCACCCTCACGAGCTTCATAGGAGCGGTGCGGGAGATGCATGTATTCCCCGGAGAGGACATCCCCCCAATCAACACCGGCAACGAAAGCAGTTTTGATACAAGCCGGGAGCCTCGGATTCAACTCCAGGACCAGTAACTCCCCTGTCCGTGGATCTTCGATCGTATCAAAATCGGCAAAGCCCTTCCAGTGCAAGTCCAATAGGATGCGATGACAGACTTCCACAATGGAAGAATCACGCCTGGAGACATTGCAACAGCTGCTTCCGCCTTTATAAGGATACCAACGGTGTTTTTCGATGACGGAATGCTGTACAAGACGTCCATTCGCATCGACAAACAGCTGAACCTCGACTTGACGGCCTCCTGGCGGAATGAGTTGCTGCAAATGACAAGGTCCAAAGCGGGATACCGTCTCCCGGATGGCCTCCTCCAGTCCGTCGCGGCCATCCACCCTGGAAATCCCTCTTGCACCCGAGCTGATGTCAGGCTTAATCAGCAAAGGAAAAGGGAGATTGTTCGGCAAGCCGTCCTCGGGGAAAAAAGTCTTTGGATGGGGATACCCTTTCTGTTCGCAGAGCCGCATCAAATTTTGCTTTTGGAAACCGGCATCAAATGCCTTTTTGTCCGGAAAACCGGGAGCGTCCATTCGGCTCAACAAATCAGCACACGCATCCTCCAACGGGATGACCACATCGAAGTGCCGGGACAAGAGCAGGTTTTCCAAATACGGCCGAGCTGCGGAACAATCCAACAACTCCCTGAAAATGAGCCGTTCGTCCACATATCGGCAGGAATAGCCATAATTCAACCGACCCACGAACAAGCCCACCACCCAGAATCCTTTGCCGTGCAGAGCCCAGGCAAGGGGGAGCGTCTTGCAGGAATCCGCTCCTATCAAAAGCACTGTCTTCTCTTTCATCATTTCTTGCGTTTACTCAAGCGACAGAACAAGATACCAGTCAAATATCGGAACAAATGGACGCCATGGACATAATACCAGTTCATTTCCTGCCAGAAAGAATTTCCCCGGCGCATCTTGAATCCTCCAAGCCCCACTTTCTGAAGCCATCCCCGGTCCAGCTCATACTCGCCCAGATACAGGCGGAAGGCGGCGCCGATTCCCACGAATACCACGCCATCCTCAACGAAAGGGAGGAGCCGGGCGGCCAGGAAATCCTGTTTCGGCGCCCGCAGGGAAGTCCAAACGATTCGGGCGCCGGAATCCGTGATCCGTTGCGCAATTCCCTGCAAATCATAATCCTCCAACGGAGCGAAGGGCGGAGAATAGGCGCCGGCGACCACACTCCCTTCGGACAAGGCCTTCGTCACCACCGCATCCAGCGTTTCATCGGTATCGCCCAGGAAAAACTGAGGGACACCGGCTTTCAACAGGGCCGTGAACAAGTCCAGTCCGACCACGCGTTCGACAGGGAGACCCCAGGCCTTTCCGCACCAAACCAGCGGCGTCCCATCCGGAACGTTCAGGAGCGAATGCTCCATCACGTCCAGATACGCGGAATCCCGGTTCGCCGCGACCACCGTCCGCATGTTCGAGACGCAGACATACCCCTTCTCCCCCGCCGCGACGGCAGCGAGGATCCGGTCTCGTGCATCGGAGACGGAAGTGACATGGACGGGAACCTTCCCGATCCTGTAGGACTCAGGCTTTGTCAAGGTTCTTGGGATGGACTATCCGGTACGTCAGGAAACGGATCGCAAGATAATAGATGAGGATGTCCGCGACGAACAGGACATTCACATTCACGTACATCGAGAAGAAGGCGTTAAGCAGGACCAGCAGGATATCGGCTGTCAGCAGTGCGAACAGCGCCTGCCGGGGCGTCAGTCCCAGTTGAAGGAGCTTGTGATGGATATGGTTCATGTCCGGCTTGAAAGGATTCTTGTGGTTCTTGATCCGGTAGATGACAAGCCGGACCACATCCAGCATCGGAATCAGCAGGGACGTGAAGGCGATCGTGAAGTATTTGCAGTTCCGCGTAGGGCCGTTGTGGCCGATGAACGTTCCAAGCCCCAGGATAAAGAAACAGAGAATCAGTCCCAGTGTCAGGGAACCCGTGTCTCCCATGTAAAGCTTCGTCTCCTTTTCCGCTTTGCCGAACACGTTGAACAGCCAGAAGGCGCTGACTACGCCCAGGATGGCCAACGATGTCATCGCATAGACAAACCGTCTTTCGTAGATGAAGATGGCGCTGAAGCAAGCCAGGGACACGATGGCGATGCCGGACGCGAGTCCGTCGATACCGTCGATCAGGTTCAAGGCGTTCATCATGAAGACCAGCAACAGCAACGTCAGCGGAATCCCGACCCAGTCCGGGATCTCATGCACGCCGAACAGTCCGTAAAGATTCCGAATCCACAAGCCGGCAAAGACCAGGATCAGGGCCGACAGGAACTGGAAGGCGAACTTGGTCTTGTACCCGATGTCGCTCAAGTCATCGGCCACCCCGACCACATAAAGGACCATGGCGGCGCCCATCAGGTAGGCCACCCGGACGAACAGGACGTTGTCTGAAAAATTGGCGTGGACCAGATCGAACCGGTACAAGCTGCCGATGGTGAAGGCGATGACGATGATGATGGTGGGAAGGAAGGCCATGCCTCCTAGCCGCGGCACAGGGATGGTATGGACCTTCCGGACACCAGGCTGGTCGAACACCCGGTTGTGATAAGCGATGCGGAGCAGCAGCCGGATCATGGCGCCCCCCAGCAGGAAGGAGGCGATGAAATCCAGGACAAGGATCAAAAAGGAGGTATCCATCAGGCAAATAGGGACTGTTCGACCAGGTAGCACAGGATATGTCCGATGAGCGTCTGGCACTCCTGGATGCGGGGTGTCACCGTGGACGGAACGTGAATCACATGATCGGCCTCATCCAGCGGACAGGGATCCGCCCCGACGATGGCGACGGAGGTGATGCCTTTCTTCCGGCAAGCTTTCAGCGCTTCGACGATGTTCTTGGAACGCCCTGATGTGGAGATACCGATGAAAACATCCCCAAGACATCCCTGGGCTTCCACCTGCCGGGCGAACAGCCGGTCAAAGCCATAGTCATTGCCGACGGCCGTAATGATGGAAGTATCGGTGGAAAGCGACAGCGCCGGAAGGCCCGGCCTGTCGAAGGTGAACTTGTTCACCAGTTCTCCGGCCATGTGCTGCGCGTCGGCCGCACTGCCGCCGTTGCCTGCCCAGAGGGTCTTGTGACCGGCGCGGTAAGCCTTGATCATCACATCCGCCACGATGGAGACCTTCTCCATCACCGCTGCATCCGAAAGCAAGTCCTGCTTGACCCGGACGGATTCGGCCACCTGGGCCTTGATGATATCCAGAGTATTCATAATGCGTTGATTTCTTCCAATAAGTTCCTGATACACGATTCGAACCGATACGGCAACAGGTTCTCCCGCAATGCGACAGGGCGTCCGGACGGAACCGTATCCAGAAGCCGCCCGATGCGGTCCGTGACAGCCGCCGCATCCATCGGATCCACGACAGAGCCGTTCTCCCCTTCCCGGACGAGGTCGGCCGAACCTGCCTTCCGGGAAACGACCACCTTCGCCCCTGCCATCAGCGCTTCGCCGGTCACGGCACCGTACGCTTCCTGCGTACTGGGGAGGACAAGGATGTCGATGAGGTTGTACCAGGCCAGCAGTTCGTCGCCGGAAAGCTGTCCCGTGAACAGGGCGTCCGGCGCTATCGCTTCGAGGGCGTCCCGCAGGGGGCCGTCACCGATGATGACCAGCTGCGCCCGGTCCTTCAGCGGTTCGAAGGCTCGGATGAGAGTCGGTATGTTCTTCAATCCCACCAGGCGCCCGACAAACGCCACGACAGGCTTCTCTCCCGGACGCAGCCGCTCGGACAGCGGCAGCACGCGTTCCAGCTCCGGACGCACCCGGCGCTCGTCGGCGATGATGGGCATCAGGATGCCTTTTCCGAAACGGGCGCGGTACCAGTCAACCGCAACCGGTGTGCTGAGAATGATCCCGTCGACCAGAGGAGGGACAATCTTTCTGCCTACTCTGTGCGATATTGAATAATCGTTTCCTTGAATCATGCCGATACTGTCATCGCACAGAACCAGAAGGCGGAAACCGGCTTTTCTTCGGTGCATGGCCAACTGGAGCGTAATCGGAGAGTATTCCGGAGCGATGATCCAATCCGGCATTTCGCGTTTCAGAAGGGACGGGACCTGCTTCAACAACGCTTTTCCTGCCCATTTCCTCACCGGCAAGTCCCCGTTCTCATAATGGAAGACCTTGCATCCTGTCTCGCTGAGCGCCAGGCAGAGATCCGTCCGGTAAGGAGCCGGTCCATTGGAAATATACAGATTAGACATGCGCGCGGAGAATCTCGATCATCCGTTTTTCGAACTGACCGCGAGTGAAATAAGTCTCATACCGGATACGGCCGGCAGCGCCCATCCGCTCCCGAACCGTGTTATCCTGCAGCAAGGTCTCGATGGCATCAGCAAGAGCTTCGGGATTACCTTTGTCACAAAGGATTCCGGTGATACCGTCCTCAACCTCGTCGGGAATGGCACCCTCCCGGGTCGATACGACCGGCAGTCCAGCCGCCATCGCTTCCAAAATGACCAAGGGAAAACAATCCTCACGGGTAGGATGGACCAGCATATCGGCTTCGCCCAAGGCTTCCAATTTCGCATCTCCATAGAGAGGTCCTTCATAGAGGACAATTCCTTCCAACCCCCGTTCTTCCACCATCTTCCGGAAAGTCTCGGCTGAAATGCTTCCCGAAGGGGCACCTACGAAACGGCACAGGAACGAAGTATTCCGTCTTTTCAGAAGACGGCAGGCATCCAGCAAATCGACGACCCCCTTTCCGGGCAACAGGTTGGAGAGGAACAACAGTCTCGGGACGGCATGAGAAACACTCCGCCGAACGGCAGGCAGTTCCAGCCCGTTCGGACAGTACAGAATATCTTCGCGCTTCACATACTTTTCGACATCGGGCGTCAGTCTTTCCGACAAAAGGATAACTTTCGTTCCGGCAAAGAACCTGCGATAAACCCGGTCATCCAGCCAATGACCCGAACGAGAAGCTACGCCCTTGTTATGGAAATGCAAGAGAATCCGGCATCCTGAACGTTTGGCAGCCCTCACCACAAGCGCATCTTTCAACAGAGCAGGCAAGCATGATGTCGGCGTGACATAGACCAAATCCGGTTTCCAGGCGCCGAGAGTGTGCCGTACTTCCCGCAAAAGACGGAATATGAAAAGGACTTTCTTCCAGGAACGGCGTCCGATTTCATCCACGGAAGCAGAGGCGGACAGGTTGATGAAACGGGCATCCAGCCAATCCTGCTTGACCATGCAGTCGTGAAGCATGGCCCCCATCATAGCCGCACCATGAACCGGAGGCGGCATATGCATGACGAACAAAATACGCGGTTTGCGCTCCATCCTAATCGTCCAAATTGATGAAACGGACTTTCCCGTCCACAACGTTATTCTCCATACGGTTACCTACATTGGAACGCCGGATTGCAGAACGAGGGTCTTTTTCAACGGATGCAACACGGCGGAGATCGATGCACCAGGAGTTCCGGATCCGGACAACCTTGTTGTTCACAATGGTAACATTGACGGTCCCATCATCGCAGAAAATACCCCGGTTGTCCCCGTATCCGCCGATGTCATGGATATAATTACCGGACAACGTGACATCCTTGTTGATGGTCCAGGTATAGATGGCGCCACTGTCCATCAAATAGCGGGAAAAACCATCCGTACAGTACATTTCGTTATCCCGCACGAAACCCGAGCTGGATGGGGGAATCGTTTCGCGGTAATAGGTTCCTACCCCGACAGCCCCATAGGTAAAATCACGGAAGAGGTTATTCCGGATGTCAAAGTCACTTCCCCGGGCGATGACGGCGAAATCCTGCATCATTAACAGTCCGACATCCTCGAAAGTGTTGCCGGAAACAACGGCTTCCGGAGAAAAGTAGTCGATGATGATGCCGCTTTTCCAGATATGGGACACCTGATTTTCCAGGAAATGGAAGCCTGAAGAATACTGGACTTGAACGACATTCCCATGGATGTGCTCGAAAAGGCATTGGCGAAGGACGAGGGAATCCGCCTTCACTCCATAGAACTGAACCAGACAGTCTTTCCCTCCATTCCCCAGGAAACGGCCACCCCTCCACGAGAAAGATCCGAGTTCACTGCCCGAGACGGTGAGGAACCGGGATACGGACGTCCTATGGAGACGACGCGGCGCTTTCTTTGCATTTACGACCATGTAGCGGGGAAGCACACGACCGTATTTATAGTCGCTGTCCGGATCGTAGGCTGGATTTCCGTTCGATTCCAGCGGATCGGCCGTAAAGTATACATATCCGGATTCAATTCTGCGTACTGGAAAAATCCGGCTTGTATACCACTGAGTCAAAACCAGATACGTTCCATCAGCCTCTTGAGCGGAAAGACTCTTTTCACGGGTCCGGACACGACAGAGTCCGTTTTGCCTGTCCACGATTTCGGGGCGTTTCCGTACCTGACGGCATTCCGGCAAGACATCGGCGGAAGAAAGGGAAGGGAGGGATATAAAAGCGTCCAGATAACCTTCTGAAGCAGAAGAATCTCCGATGAAAACCGCCCCTTCCGCCTGGAAAGAGACCGCAAGGTCGGCCCGGTGGACATTCCGGATGGCCAGATGCCCTTCCCGGTAGAAATACTGCCCGGGAAGGATGGTAACCTCGACAGTCTGGGCCCCGGAACCAATCGCAGCCGTCAACTTTCCGGGGAGTGCGTCAAAATCGGACTGCCCTGCGACAATCAGAGAGACAAGAGCTGTTACCAGTCTAAGCATGGCGGAATACAGAATTCATTAAATAGGACCATCCCCGAAGAGCAAGGGAATGATAACGAAGTGCACTGCGACAGATGGAAGGTATCACGGATACGGTATCGGGCAAACGGAAAGGGCCATGCTCCGCAGGCATCATCCGGAAACGAAACCGGCTATATGATTTGAAATGAGTCCCCCGGCCATCAAACCCTGCAGAAGGATTCACCAAGGACAAAACCGGGAAGAGGGATACTTTTCCTTGCAGGAACTGGCTGTAGCAGAAGCGGATCGCCCACGAACTGTTCCGGCCTTCCGACCATGCCCGAAGCATTGCAGTGCAATCGGAACCACCCCATCGGTTAAATGCGCGGGCATGCAGCTTCAAGGATGCCGGTGTAGGATTCCAATCGACAGAACGCCACCGGTCACGCCAGGTAGCCCATCCCCAAGATGAGCTCCGGGGACAGAAATACGCGTCATACCCATACCCGGCAGGCACACGGACATCACTGGAGTAACCGCAGACGGAGAAAACAGCCGGGTCATCCCGATACCGGTCCAGCGCTGCATTTAAAAATGTCAGGAATTCCGGATGTGTAACCAGATCATCTTCCATGACGATGACCTCCTCCGAAAATGCCAGGATTTCTTCTACTCCTGCTATAACTGAAGAAGCCAGGCCCCGGTTCTTATCTGACCCGACGACATCGACGCTCTTGAATCCATGTGCACGGCAGGCAACTTCCCGAACGGCCGAAACCAGGTCTGCCTCGGCTTCATTGCGGGGGCCGTCCAACCGGATGAAAAGCCGGGTTTCCGATGCCAGATCATTGGCAGCCAGGGCATCCAACGTCACACGAAGCGTATCGGGACGGTTAAAGGCGAACAGTACTACCGGCGCCGGCATAAGTCACGGAGCTGTTTAAGACGAAAATACAAAGGGAAGCAAGCGTTCATCAGACGGATTTCCCGGAAATAGCGGCATCTCGCAACGGCGGGCAACGGAAGGACAGCATCCAGGCGGGCTTCATTCCGGAGCCGGGACGGCGAATAACCGTTCGGGGCGGCCAGATGAATCATGCCTAAGATAATACTGCGACAGGTCGCGACATACAGGGCGGAATCCTGAATTCTCTCCTTCGCCGCGCCTAAGGCGAGAGAATACCGACGCATGTAATCCGGATCCATCCTACGGGATGCACTGCCCGAATGTTCGCAGACTTGGTAGAAAGGGATATCTTTAAACAGGACACTCCCCCCGGCCGACAGACAGGTTGACATAAAGACCAAGTCCTCGGAGAGCGGGATTCCTTCGGCAAAGGAAATCCCGGACTCATCCAAATACCTTTTCCGGAAAGCACAGCCGCAGACACTTCCTCTCAGCCATCCTTTCCGCACGATCTCATCTTTCGAACACACTGTTCCATCAGCAAAAAGGCCGGACCAGGGATACTTTTCGGATGCACTTCCAAAACTACGCATGACGACAATATCGGGGGATGCCGTTTCCAAAATCGCCAGCAGTCTTTCTACGGCACCTTCGCACAGCATGTCGTCGGC
Organism: uncultured Bacteroidales bacterium; assembly: GCA_900316955.1. Taxonomy (GTDB): domain Bacteria; phylum Bacteroidota; class Bacteroidia; order Bacteroidales; family UBA932; genus Cryptobacteroides. Next base: position 96,385 of record ONEX01000005.1, on the reverse strand, counting down.
ATCGGCAAAGACAAGGTAATCGCCCGTCGCCTGCCGGATGCCGGCGTTCCGGGCGGCGGACACGCCCGCATTCTCCTGCCTCAGGAGGCGGACGGACGGGAAATCACGCGCTACGACCGCCCCGGTCCCGTCGGTCGAGCCGTCATCTACGACGACCGTTTCCGCGACGGTACCGACCGAAGAGAGGCAGTCCCTGATGAAACCGGCGGCATTGTAGGCGGGTATGATGATCGAAATCTTCATTCTGATTCAGCGTATCGGTTGTTTCGGGCCAGGCTGGACGGATCGTCGCGGCGGACATAGATCTCCACGCGCCCGTCATAGACGTTGTCGAAGACCCGGTTCCCGACATTGGTCTTCCGAACCTTGCTTTTCGGGCTCCGCGCAACCCTGCTGCATCGCCTCAGGTCGATACATAGGCCCCTCTCGACCCGGAAAACCCGGTTTGAGGCGATATCGACGTGGATGGCCCCGTCGTCCGCGAAGATACCCCGGTTGCCATGAGGGCCTTTCAAGTCATGGATATAGTTTCCGCGGACCACCGTCCGGGTATTGTTCGTGCTGATATAGACCGCTCCCCCGTCGATCAGTTCCCGGGGGACGCCGGTCCGGAAAGCGTCGGACATGCAGATCTCGTTGTTTTCGACCACGCCCCGCGTTCCGAACCGGTCCGGCATGGTATAATGGATGCCCAGCCAGATGGCCGAATAGGAGAAATCCTCGAAATAATTGCCCGCGATGCGGTAATCCACGCCCCGGCACAGGATGACGGGCGCATTGGTCATCATCAGCCCGTTGTCGAAGAAACGGTTGTCCTCGATCCGGGCGTTCACGCAGCCTTCCCCGACCTCGATGGAACCCAGATAATTCTCCCGAAAAACGCAATCCCGCACGGCCAGGTTGTCCACCTCGGCGGCATGGATACCGTCGGATTTCAAGCCCAGGAAAGTGCATCCCGTGATGCTTATCTCGTCCGCATGGACAGTTTCCAGGTCGATCAGGGCGTTTCCGTCCCGGTTTCCCAGGAAAGTGAGGCCGTCCAGGGACAACCGCGAGAACGTGCAGTCCTTCACGGATAGGAAACAGGTGACGCCGCAGGCATGCAAACCCTCCTGACGGGGAGGCGGGCACAGGATATACCGCGGAAGGCATCGGCCGTAGCGGAGTTCCGACCATATGCCCGTCCCGTAATCCCGGTCCTTTCGGAAATAAAGCCATCCGCGGCGGATTTCCAAGACCGGATAGACCGCCCCCTTAAACCACTGGGAAAGGATAATGTTCCAGTCCTTCACCTCCTCCGGGGAACGGTCCGCCTCGCGGCACTTGATCCGGTAGACATGCTTCCGGAAGAGGACTTTCAGCGGCCAGGTACGTGCTTTCCGGACCGGTTCCCGGATGTCTATCGGCCGTACGGATGAGAGGTCTACATAGCCTTTGTCAATCGAGTATCCGTCCTCCGTATCGCGGGCGACCAGATACGTTTTCGTCCCGGACAGCGAAATCGAACACGGCGCATACTGCCGCGAAGTCAGGGACAGGTGGTTCTCGCCATAGAAAAAGGTACCGGGAGAGAACCGGACCTTGATGTCGGTGGCACCGGCTTCCAACGCCGAATCCAGACGCTCAGGAAGAGCGTCGAACTCCGTCTGATTCCCCACGGGAAGCAGAGCACGGACCACGCATATGAGCGCAAGAAGCGTCATCCGGCAATAGACCTGTAACGGTTTCCGCCCCAACCGACTTTCCGGACGGTGACGGTATCATCCCGGAATGTATCCAGGCCGTCCGAATAATAGACGTACAGGAAGATGGACAGCCAAAGGATGGATTCCCCGATACCGAAGAAGGACAGCGTCGGTATGCCGACAAGGATATAGAGGGCGCTGGCCTTCACCAGGAAGGATTTCTTTTCGGCCAGACCCTTGACGGTCATCACCAGGATGACCAGGGTCGGAATGACTCCGTACTGATGCCACATGCCCACCATGCCCACATCGGAATGGAAGATGCCGCTCTCCTGCAGGACGTGGATGATGGGATCGACACTGGACGATATATACCCCGTTCCCAGCAGGTGCTGGATTACGGTCCGGTGCGAGAACATGTAGACATAGGCCTTGTTCCGGTTGTAATCCGGATTGAGGATTTGCTCGACCGTCTCCCGGTACAGCATTTCCCACTGACCGGCGGTATAGACGGCCATCAACAGGACCGCAATGGAACCGAGTGCGATCAGCAGAAGCTTCTGCGGACTCATCTTCATCTTGAGGACCAGGAAACCGACGATCACGATGGCGGCGATCAGCGAGGTCCGGTTCTGGACCAGGAAGAGCAGCGCGAACTCGAAGAACGCCCATCCCATGTTGCGCAGGTTGTTGTCCTTGATCACCCGCTGCAGGGAGAAGATGAAGGCCAGGGAAAGATGCCGCACGCCGGACAAGCCGACGATCAGGTCGCCCTCCATCATCAGCGGGGAATCCTCCGGCTGGGGCACCCACCACGGCGCGATGAAGGTCACCATGAGCGAAACGATGAGGTAGAATACAGAGAAGCCATACAGCGCCCCCCTCAGTTCCCGTTCGGACGGTCGCAGGGCGATCAGGATCGGGAAAGCGACCAGTTCGAACATCTTCCGGTAGGTGAAGAAGGACTGTATGAAACTCTGCCCATAATACATCAGGGCGGGAATCCAGGACAGGACGATGCCCGCGACCAGCCACCAGAAGGGCCGGAGCCAGTTGGCGGAATCCCGGATCCAGGCTCGCCGGTTGAAGGTGAACATCAGAAACAGGGAGATCAGGTAGAACGCGAAAGGGCCGTTCGGTCCGATGACCCGGGTAATCGGGATCAGATCGAAGAAATTCACGGAGACCACCAGGAGAAAGAACACCCAGAGTTCCACGTAATTCCGCCGCTTCTTCTTTACGCCCCAGCTCTGTTTCATTTCACCTTGAGAATCAAAGAATAGAGACACCGCGCCGCCGCGAGGGACAGAGCGGAATTACCCCTGTAATTCCGGTAATAGCAGGCCATGCTGTCAAACTGCATCAGCGCCCGCTCCCGGTCGCCGTGGTGGCGGCCGATGGTTTGCCCGTGGTCATGCAGGACCGTGACCGACGGGTCGAAATATAGGGTCCGGCCGATGGCGGCAAGCCGGTCCGACAGGATGTTCTCTTCCCCGTAGAGGAAAGTCCGCTCGTCGAAGCGGCCCGCCTCGCGGAAAGCCTCCGCATCGACCAGGAGGAAAGCTCCGGAGAGCTTGTAATGGGAGCCGGCTTCCGCCCGGGAAGGATAATCCAGGGCGAAGCGCTTCCTTTTCTTTTCAGCCCCCAGGAAAGGAGTGCTGAGATACATCCAGACATAACGGTCCCAGAGGGACATATAGGGTTCCGGTCCCTGCCGGTTTCCGTCCGGGCCGATGATTTCCGGTCCCACGGCACCGGCCTCGGGATGGGCGACGGCAGTCTCGACCAGGGTCTCCACCACCCGCTCCGACCGAAAACGGATATCGTTGTTGGCGAGCAGGATATAGGTCGGCCGGTCATGTTCTTCCAGCCATTTCACTCCCAGGTTGTTGCCGGCGGCGAAACCTCTGTTTTCCGCTGGAAGGATGACAGCCTCCGGAATCCGATTCGCCAGCTGCTGCGCCTGCACGGCATCGTAGCCGTTGGCAACCACGACCACCCGGTGAGGGACGGTGATCTTCGCGAGTTCCTCCCTCACGAAGCGGACCGTCAGGTCATCGGACCGGTAACTGACAATGACGACGCCCAGCATGGCTCAGCGGATAAAGCGTTTCAGGGCGACCTTCATCTCGTCCAGCAGGGTGGACGGATTCAGCCGGAGATTGACCAGCAGGAAAATCGGGACGATCAGGACCGTGGTGACTCCCAGCCGCCACCAGATGTCCGGGATGAGCCACCAGGCCGTCCAAACGGGCACGAGATAGCAAAGGCCAAAGGCCAGCGAACGGAGGAAAGCGCGGAAGTCGATCCGCAGACCGAGGGTCTTCTTCACGAGAACGAGCCCGGCGACAAGGACAGCGAGTTCCGACACTCCCCAGGAAATGGAGGAGCCCACGGCACCCAGCCGGGGCGTAATCGCCACATTCAGCAGGATGCCCACGACCGCACCCACCGTGGCGACGTACATGGTCGGCCTCGTGTCACTGGAGGCCATCAGGCACTGCTGGATGACCACCTGCTCCAATCCGATGACCAACAGCAGGAAAACCACGATCCGGAACGGGAGCTCCGCCCCTTCGTAGCCAGGGCCCGACACCAGGTGGACGATGGATTCGGCGTTGGCCACGCAGTACACGATGGCCGGAACGGCAAGGGAAACCAGCAGTTGGACGATCCGGTCCACAATCCCCTGCAGCTCCTTCTGCCGTCCCTCCCCGATCATCGCGCTCACCCGAGGCACCATCACAGTCGTAAAGGCGCTGAAAGTAGCCATAATCAGGGAATAGAGCTTGGTAGCCTGTGAGAAGTAGCCCACCTCCACATCGTTTTTCACGAATCCGAGGAAAACGACGTTGAAGGTCGTATACATGGAAGTCAGGATCCGGTAATAGCCGAAAACCAGGATGGGCACGATGAAAGGCAACGGATGCAGCCCCTTGAAGCTGAGCTTGGTGAACCGCTTGGACCAGTGCCAGTTCAGGATGGCGTTCAACACGACCATGCCGGTGGTGAGCATATAGTATATCAACGCGTCTCCCGAATCCCGGATGAAAACGAATACACCGATGACGTATAGGAACTTAACAACGATGGTTCTGATGGTGATGAAGCGGAACTGCTCGATTCCCTGGAAGAACCAGTCCACCAGGATGAGGGTGAACAGGAGTTTGAACAGGCCCACCAGCAGGAAGGGCTTGTACGCGAGGAACTTGGGCACCGTAAAGGTGCAGACGACCAGGACGATGGACGAAATGACGAACGTAATGAGGTTCAGGAAGAAAAGGTTGCTGAAAACTTCCTTCAACCGCTCGGGATCGTCCTTGCAGCGCGCCACTTCCCGCACGCCGTAGGAACCGATGCCCAGCTGCGAGAACAGCACGAAATAATTGATGACGCTGTCCACGAAGTTGCACACCCCTATATTGTCCACGCCCAATACGCGCGAGATATAGGGGTATGTGATCAGCGGGAAAATGTATCCGCTGACCGTCAGGAGGAAGTTGTAGGCGAAATTCTTTCTGACGCCAGGCATCTCAGGATTCCTTGAAAATGAAAGTCGCCTCGTGTGTCTGGATCCGCTCGGGGAGCTGCTGCCAGTTGCCGTACCAGAGGGCCAGTTCGTCCTCCTTCCGGCCGGGGCAGCTGAATTCGTACCCTTCGAAACGGACCGTTCCCAGCGGGAAGATCATCTCCTTGGGCGTACGGTCCACGGTGAACCACGTCCCATAGCAAGGCGCGATATAGTTCCGCCGCGGGCTGAGGAAACGGAAGACCGGATCCAGCACGTCATACAGGAGGAAGGCCCACGGGCGTGCCCGCCGGATGGCCTTTTCCCGGTCCGGAATCTCCTGCAAAGGACGATGGACCAGGTTCCGATGGATATGCTTCGTGATGTCAAGGAACATCTGGACGGTCTTATCGTCGTAGATGAAGATATCCACTTGCAGCCCCCGGTACTGTCTTTTCTTGTGCACCTCCGAGTCCTGGACATACTCCGAACGCGTGTCCCGCAGCACCAGCCAGCTGCCGAAATAACCGTCGTCGGTTTCCCGGCACTGGAGGACGAACTCGTCGCCATAGGCTCCGGAAAGCATCAGCCGCTTGAAGGCCTCGGCATCCTCCCGCATCATGCACACGTCCGTATCGTCATCCCAGGGGATGAATCCGTCATGGCGGACCGCTCCGAGAAGGGTCCCGTAATCAATCCAATACTGGATGCCGTTCTCCCGGCACACGCGGTCCAGGAACCGGAGCATCTCCAGCATCCGGAGCTGGGCGCGCCGGAGGTCGGACCCGTCCGGGTTGTACTGCGCCCGCAGGGACTCGTGGACTGACGGCGGAAGGGTCATCTTCCCTTGTACATCTCCTCGTAATACTTCTGGTAATCCCCGCTGGTGACGTTGTCCAGCCAGGCCTGGTTGTCGAGGTACCAGCGGATGGTCTTCTCGATGCCTTCCTCGAACTGGAGGGAGGGCTCCCAGCCCAGTTCGCGCTGGAGCTTGGTGCTGTCGATGGCGTAGCGGAGGTCGTGGCCGGCGCGGTCGGTCACGTAGGTGATGAGGTCGTCGTCGGCCCCTTCCGGACGGCCCAGGAGGCGGTCCGTGACGCGGATGAGCGTCTTCACGATGTCGATGTTCTTCCACTCGTTGAAGCCGCCGATGTTGTAGGTCTCGGCGACCTTCCCCTCATGAAAGATCAGGTCGATGGCCCGGGCGTGGTCCTCCACGTACAGCCAGTCGCGGACGTTCTCGCCCTTGCCGTACACGGGCAGCGGCTTGCGGTGCCGGATGTTGTTGACGAACAGCGGGATGAGCTTCTCCGGGAACTGGTAAGGCCCGTAGTTGTTGGAGCAGTTCGTGACGATGGTGGGCATTCCGTACGTATCATGGAACGCGCGCACGAAGTGGTCGCTGGACGCCTTCGCGGCGCTGTACGGGCTGTGCGGCTGGTACTTGAGGTCCTCCGTGAAGAACTTTTCGCCGTAGGCCAGGTGATGCTCGCCGCTGGACGCCTTCGTCGTGAACGGCGGCTCGATCCCCTCCGGATGCGTCATCTCCAGGGCGCCGTACACCTCGTCCGTGGAGATGTGGTAGAAGCGGCATGGAACAGATGCCCGGTCGGGGCCGGGCATGACGTAGCCCATCGGCTCCCAGTACGCCTTGGCGGCCTGCAGCATGGACAGCGTGCCGATGACATTGGTCTGCGCGAAGGTGAAGGGGTCCTTGATGGAGCGGTCCACATGGGACTCCGCCGCAAGGTGGATCACGCCATCCACCTTCTCTTCCTGCATCAGGGCGAGCACGCCCTCGAAGTCGCAGATGTCCATCTTGACGAACCGGTAGTTCGGCCGGTCCTCGATATCCTTGAGGTTCGCGAGATTGCCCGCGTAGGTGAGCTTGTCCAGGTTGATGATCCGGTAGTCCGGATATTTGTTCACGAACAGCCGCACGACGTGGCTGCCGATGAAGCCGGCGCCGCCGGTAATGAGGATGGTTCTTCTATTGCTCATATAGGAAGGGATGATGTTTGTCTCTTTCGGAAAGGATGATGTCGGCGGCCGGAATGCGCCAGTCGATGGCGAGCGTCGGGTCGTTCCAGGCGTAGCCGCCTTCGGACGCCGGGCAGTAGAAGTTGTCGCACTTGTACTGGAACACGACTTCCTCGGACAGGACGACGAACCCATGGGCGAAACCCCGCGGGATGAACATCATCCGGTGGTTCTCCCCGGTCAGTTCCTCGGCGTGCCACTTTCCCCAGGTAGGCGATCCTTCCCGCAGGTCCACGACCACGTCCAGCACGGAACCCCGCACCACGCGCACGAGTTTCGCCTGGGCGAACTCCCCTTTCTGGTAATGCAGTCCGCGAAGCACGCCGTAGCGCGACTTGCTCTCATTGTCCTGCACAAAGTGAACGGGGCCCACTTTCTCGTTGAATTCCCGCTCGTTGAAGCTCTCGAAGAAATAACCCCGCTCGTCCCCGAACACTTTCGGTTCGATGACGACCACTCCTTCGATGCCGGTCTCGATTACATTCATAGTCTGTCGATGCATTTTTTCAAGGATTCATACCAGTGCGGGACCGCCACGCCGAAAGTCTCCTTGACCTTGGTCTTGTCCAGCACGGAAAAGTGCGGACGGCGGACCTTGGAAGGGAATTCGTCGGAATGGCAGGGCTTGATGTCGCAGGTGTTCCCGCTCAGGTCCCGGATCGCGCAGGCGAAGTCGAACCAGGAGCACACCCCCTCGTCGGAGAAATGGTAGATGCCCCCCTTGTCCATCCGGCGCTCCGAGATGACCTGGCAGATCAGCCTGGCCAGGTCCCAGGCATACGTCGGCGAGCCCACCTGGTCGAAGACGACCTTCAGCGTCGGCCGCTCGGCCGTCAGCTGGCGCATGGTCTTCAGGAAATTCTTTCCATACGGCGAATACAGCCACGCAGTGCGGAAAATCTGCCAGGAGCAGCCGGCCTCCTGCACGGCCTGCTCACCCTGGAGCTTCGTCGCCCCGTACACCCCGTTCGGATGCACCGGCCAGTCCTCCCGGCACGGAAGGGCGATGTCGCCCTGGAACACGTAGTCCGTGGAGATATGGATCAGATGCGCGCCGCGCTCTGCCGCCACCTCCGCCAGGATGCCCGGGGCCAGGTGGTTCAGCAGGTCCGCCATCTGCATGTCGTCCTCGGCCTTGTCCACATTCGTGTAGGCCGCGCAGTTGACGATCACGTCCACCTGCTCGGAATCGCAGATGAGCCGGACCGCATCTCGGTTGGTGATGTCCAGATAGACCGTATCCACCCCGGGAAGCGAGGTGACGTCCGTGAAGATGTAGCGGTCGGGAGCCCCTGCGGAAATGTTCCGCATCTCGGTTCCGAGCTGGCCGTTGGCGCCGGTGACTAGGATATTCATAGATACAAAGATTTTATTCCCCGGCCCATTTGGCATGGACCGGGCAGGAAGACCGGAATCGCTTTCCTGTCCAGGAAACCGGATTTCCGGCCTGTATTCCTACATTCCCTCCGGACCGCCCATCAGCGGGGCGAGTTTCCGGAGCGTATCTTTCTTCAGTTCCCGCGCAGCGTACTGCGCCTGGATGGCCCTGTACCGGTGGCAGTCGGAACCCACCATCGAGTACCAGCCTTTGTCAAGCAGGTCCAGGGCCCGTTCCCGGGCTGATTCCCCGTAAAAGCCCACGATGGACGGAATGTTCATCTGCAGGAAGCAGCCCATGTCATGGAGGCGTTTGTAATCGGCCTTGTCCATGTAACGGTAGCGTTCCGGATGGGCGATGAGGGGACGGTAACCCGCCTTCCGCATCGTTTCGAGCACCTCCCAGAGGTTGATGGGCGGGGCGACGGCGGAAGTCTCCACCAGCACGGTGTCGTTCCCGTGCGTCAGGAGGTCCCGGGCCGCAAGCCGTTCCTCGAAGAGGGTGTCGATCATGTATTCGGCGGCGAGGTGGAACCGCAGGCCGCCGTGATAGACGCCTTTCAGTTCAGCGAACCGGGCCCGGATTCCCTCGGTCGTGTTCGGGACATCCTCCATCACGTGCGGGGTGAACCAGACTTCGGAGACTCCCTGCTCCTCCAGGAACCGGAGGATGGCCAGGGAGTCTTCCTGCGTCTTCACGCCGTCATCGAGTCCGTACAGGATGTGGGAATGCTGGTCGACGGCTCCCTTCAGGAGCCCGCTTTCCAGCAGGGACCTGCGCCGGTTGAACAGTCCGAGCATCAGGCCTTCTTCTTGTCGTCCTCGTTTCCGTAACCGTAGCCGTAACCGTAGCCGTAGCCGTAGCCATAGCCGTGGCGGCCGGCGTAGGAGTCGACACCGTTCAGGATGAGGGCCATGCGGTTGTACTTGCCTTCGTTGTACATTTCCTCGACGGCCGGCAGCGCGCGCTTGTCGAACAGGCCGGCGCGGAGGACGAAGATGGTGATGTTCGCATACGGGGCCACGATGCTGCTGTCGGCGACGAGGTCGATCGGCGGGCAGTCCATGAACACGTAGTCGTACTTCTCCTTCATGGCCTTGATGAGCTTCGGGAGACGGTCGGAGACCAGCAGCTCGGCCGGGTTCGGCGGGATGGAGCCCACGGGCAGGAGGTCGAGGTTCTCCTGGATGTTCACCACATGCTCGAACGGATCCTCATACTTGGCGTTCAGGAAGGAAGCGACGCCCGTCGCATTCTTGCCGAGCGACTTGGAGAGGGTGGCCTTGCGCAGGTCGAAGTCCAGGATGATCACCTTCTTGTTCCCCTTCAGAGCCATCGAGGCGGCGAGGTTCATCAGGGTGAAGGTCTTACCGGCGTTCGGGTTGAAGGAGGTGAACATGATGGCCTGCGTCTCGGTCTCGCGATGGATCATCAGGTCCAGGTTCGTACGGAGGACGCGGAAGGCCTCGTTCATGGAGTCACGCTTGCCGTGCTCCACCAGGATGCGGGTATTCTTGTTGTCGAAGCGGTTGAGCCGGATGCGCTCCCAGTAGTTGGAGCTGATGCCCATCTGCGGCAGTTCGGCCAGGAACGGCACGGAAAGCTTGCCGAGGTCGTTGCGGCCCTTGACGGTCGTGTCGAGCACCTTCATCACGTAGAAGACGGCGAACGGCAGGCCGAAGCCGAGGATGAGGGCGATCAGCAGGATCATCATCTTGTTCGGCGCGATCGGCGCGCTGGAGCCGGTGGCCCGCTGGATCAGACGGGTGTTCCCCACGGTCAGGAGGCCCTGGAGTTCGTTTTCTTCGCGCTTCTGGAGGAGGAAGATGTACAGCTGCTCCTTCACCTTCTGCTGACGCTCGATGGAGAGGAGTTCCAGCTGCTGGCCGGACGTGGAGGACAGGCGGCCCAGGATGGCGTTCTCCTGCGCCTCGATCTTGTTCACTTGCAGCTGCAGGGTGGAGATGAGGTTGTCGATGGAACGGTTCACCGCAAGCTTGTACATCTCCAGGCTCTTGTTCAGGTCCTGAACGTACGGGTTGTTCTCACTGGACAGGGAGAGGGAGCGGTCGCGCTCGAGGAGCGCGGTGTTGTAATCGCGGATCTGGGACTCGATGTTCGCGCTGGAGAGGCCGGAGTTCGCCGGCATCAGGTCGTTCACATGGGTGGGATCGTTGATGAACTGCTTGATCATCTTGGCGATCGCCAGCTGGTTGGAAGCCTCGAAGCCCTGTGCGGAATAGGCGCTGGACTGCTGCATGTAGGCGTTTCCGGCCTGCTGGATATCCGTGATGTTGTGGCTCTGCTTGAATTCCTTGATGTCCGCCTCGATGCCGCCGAGTTCCCGCTCGATGACGTTCAGACGGTCGTTGATGAACAGGGAGGTGTTGCGCACCGACTGGTTCTTGTTCTCCACCCACTCCTCGTTGTAGATGTCCAGGAGCGTTCCGAGCACGGCTTCGGCGCGGGACGGGAAGACATCCTTGAGGGAGAGGACCACAACGGAAGACTGCTTCGAGGACAGGCCTGCGGAGAGACGGCCGCAGTAGGACTTGGCGCGGCTGGCGGCATTGACCCAGGAGACGGTGATGTCATGGTTCCACTTGCCGAAATTGGCCGTGGGATAGATGACGATCCGGCCGACGGGCGTCTCGACGGTGTCCTTGACGTGGCCGCTGAGCTTGAAGCCCTTGAACTCCTCGGGACCCACGAAGAAATCGCGGATGACGTAGGTGCTGTCCTTTCCCTTGGCGATGGTGTAGGAGAAGCTCGAAGCCGCGATCTCGTCCGGGAGCTGCATCTCGATCGGAGAATTCTTGTACATCTCGCGGACCCGCATGAACTGGTTGTCGATGTAGGAGGTCTCGAGTCCCAGGCGGGTGACGACCTTCTGCATGAGGTCCGGAGCGCCGAACGCCTCGATTTCGTTGTCCACATTGGTACCGGAAGTGTACCGGCGGGCCGTTCCGGCGAAGGAGGTGAGGTCACGCATCATGGAGTTCTGGGAATCCTCGTCCACGATGACTTTCTCCGTCCGGCTGTAGGTCTTCGGGGTCTTGTACAGGTAGAAGCTGGCGATCATCAGGGCCACCAGGATGCAGATGACGTACCACCATTTGTGGTCCCAGACCAGGGCCCAGAGGTCGGCGAGCTGGAGGGACTGATCTTCTTCGTTGACATTCTGGCCGGTCATGACCGGCAGATTGGTCTGATTGCTGTCTGCCATATCTTATTTGCTGAATCTTGCGATGTTGATGACGAGGGTGGCCATGGTGGCGCTGATGGAAGCCAGGGAGATCCAGAAGCTTCCGGACTTGAAGTAGTTCTCGTTGATCTCGCCCTGGCCGGCGCGGACCCTGGACGGGGTCACGTACACGACGTCGTTCTGCTGGAGGTAATAGGCCGGGGAGTCGAAGATGCCGGAGTTCGTGAGGTCCAGGGTGTAGATCTGCCGCTTTCCGTTCTGCTCGCGGATGACCTGCACGTTCTCGCGCTGGCCGTAGATGGTGAGGTCGCGGGCCAGGGCAAGGGCCTGGAGGATGGTGATCTTGTCGCCGGTCACGGAATAGGTGCCCGGGGACGCCACTTCACCGAGGACGGAGACCTTGAAGTTCAGGAACTCGACGGTTACGACGGCGTCCTTCAGGAGGCCTTCGTCGGCCAGGCGGTCCTTGATCAGGTCCTGGAGCTCCCAGCGGTTCAGGCCGGCCGCATGCAGCGAGCCCAGGGACGGGAAATTGATGTTGCCTTCGTTGTTCACCACGTAGCCGGTGATACGCTGGCTGGAACCGCCCGAAGAGGCCAGTTCGCTGCCCGTGTAGAAGTTGGAGACCGACAGGTTGAACGGGATGGCCATCTTGGGATCGCGGCTTGTCACGATGATGGAAAGCTGGTCCTGGGGCTGGATGATGATGCCCCGGTTCACCTTCATGCTCATCGAGGTGTCCCCGTGGATATCCTGCAGGTAATTGATTTTCTTGTAGGTTTCCGGATTGCAGGAAACGAGGCCGAGCAGGACGGCCGCCAAGGTCATGGATTTGAGTATCTTTTTCATATGCTTCAATTGTCCGTAAAAACGTACAAAATTACGGTTTTTCCTTTAGGAAAGCAAATAATTGGCCGGAAAGTGCTATCTTTGTGGAACGATGGAACAGAACCGACCGCCTATCTTCCTGTACACCGACGGGGCCGCCAGCGGCAACCCCGGCCCGGGCGGGTATGGCGTCGTCCTCGTCTGCGCCGGCCGCCGGAAGGAGATGTCCGGCGGATACCGCCTCACCACGAACAACCGCATGGAACTCCTGGCCGTCATCAAAGGCCTCGAGGCCATCAAGTGGGAGAACGCCGAAGTCCACGTCTGGAGCGACTCCTCCTACGTGGTGAAGGCCATCAACGAAGGCTGGCTCGACACCTGGAAGCGCGCCGGTTTCGCCAAGAAGAAGAACGTGGACCTGTGGCTCCGGTTCGACGCCGTCTACCGCCGGCACCGCGTCTCCTTCAACTGGCTCAAGGGCCACGCCGGCCATCCCGAGAACGAGCGCTGCGACGCCCTCGCCGTGGCCGCGTACCAGAGCGCGGAAAACCTCCTGGAAGACACCGGTTATATCACTGAAAATCAAGGATTGAACATATGAACAAGCCCAAACTCGTCGTCGGCATCACCCAAGGTGACAGCAACGGCATCGGATATGAAGTGCTCATCAAGTCCCTCGCGGACTCCCGCATCCTGGATTCCTTCACCCCCGTGGTGTACGGATCGTCCAAGATCTTCGGTTTCTACCGCAAGCAGCTCCACGAGATCGAGCAGATGGACACCTACGTCATCCACACGGCGAAGGACGTCCACCAGAAGCGCATCAACATCGTCAACTGCCTGCCGGAGAACTTCTACGCGGAGCCCGGCCAGCCCAGCCCCGACTCCGCCAAGGCGGCGATGCTGTCCCTGTCCGCGGCCGTGAAGGACCTCAAGGACGGCTACATCGACGTCCTCGTGACCGGCCCGATCAACAAGCGGGCGATGACGGCCGAAGGCTTCGGCTTCACCGGCCACACGGAATACCTCCAGGACGCCTTCGGCGCCCGCGAGATCGCGATGATCATGGTTTCGCCCCAGCTTCGGGTCGCCGTGGCCACCGGCCACATCCCGCTCAAGGACGTGCCGTCCTCCATCACCAAGGAAGGCATCCTGTCGAAGCTCCGCCTGATGAACGAATCCCTGGAGCGCGACTTCGCCATCCCGAAGCCGAAGATCGCCGTGCTGGGCCTGAACCCGCACTGCGGCGACGGCGGCCTGCTGGGCGACGAGGAGAAGGAGATCATCCTCCCGGCCGTTCTCCAGGCGCAGGAGGAAGGCATCCTCGCCTTCGGCCCCTACTCCCCCGACGGCTTCTTCGGCCTCGGGAACTACGGCCGCTTCGACGCCACCCTGGCGATGTACCACGACCAGGGCCTGGGCCCGTTCAAGGCCCTCGCCTTCTCCGAGGGCGTGAACTACACGGCCGGCCTGCCGGTCGTCCGCACCTCGCCCGACCACGGCACCGCCTACGACATGGCCGGCCGCGACGAAGCCGATCCGCATTCGATGCTGCACGCCATCTACACGGCGATCGACATCTTCAACAACCGGCTCGCCTACGACGAGCTGCACAGTGGAAAAATGAGGCTGGAACGCTAGGACAGCCGGTCGATCCGGCAAGTCCGCTCACACAGCTGCGCGATCCTTTCGCGGTGGGTAATGAAGATCATCGTCTTGCCCGCCGCTTTTTTCGTGAGATTGTCCATCAGTTTCCGCTCGGTCTCGGGGTCGAGGGAGGAGCTGAACTCGTCCAGGAGCAGGATGGAGCCCGGCCGCAGGAGGCCGCGTGCGATGGCGATGCGCTGCGCCTGGCCTTCGCTGAGGCCCGAGCCGCCTTCGCCGCAGCGGGTTTCCAGTCCGTCCGGCAGGGTGAACACGAAATCGGCCACAGCCGTTTCCAGGGCCGATTTCATCTGGTCCTCCGTCGCTTCGGGATTGCCCATCAGGAGGTTTTCGCGGACGGTGCCGCTGAACAGCGTGTTGCCCTGGGGCACATAGACGAGATTGCAGCGGGTGGCGGCGGAAGCCGGCACTTCCTGCGCCTCGTCATACAGGACCACCCGGCCTTCGACGGGCTTCAGCAGGGCGAGCATCAGGCGGATGAGCGTGCTCTTGCCCGACCCGGTCTCCCCCACGATAGCCGTGCGGGACAACGGCGGGAAATCGTAGGACAAGTCCTTGAGGATCATCCGCTTGCCGTCGGGATAGCGGTAAGCGACCCCTTCGACGCGGATGCCGGCGGCACCGGCGAGTTTCACGGGATCGCCGGCCGACTCCTTGGGCGCGTCCTCCAGCTCCATGAGCCGGTCGACGGACGTGGTGGAGTACACGAAGGACGGAATCTGGCGGGTCAGGTTCACGACCGGACGCTGGACCTGTCCCACGAGCTGCAGGAAGGCGGTCATCACGCCGAAGGTGATGGAACCCTTCGAGATTCCGTACACACCCCAGAGGAAAGCGGCGATATAGCCGAAGGAGAAGGCGGCGCTGACCATGGTACGCGCGAAGATGTTGAAGCGCGTGCGCTCCTTGATCTGGTCGTACTCCCGGTCCTGGAGATCGTCCAGGCGGCCTTCCATCCGGCCTTCGTTCTCCATGGACTGGATCACCATCCGGTGCTGGAGGCTCTCCTGGAGATGGCTCTGGACCTGGCTTTCGGTCTCCCGGATGCCGCGGGTCATCTCCCGCAGGCGGCGGACGAAGATCTTGCTGAACAGCAGGAAGAGCGGAGTGATGAGCACCAGCAGCGCGGCAAGCCGCCATTCCATCGTGCAGAGGAACACGACGGCGGCGACCATCTGGATTACCGAGGTGAAGATCTGCGGGACATCGGAGACGATGACATTCGTGACGGTGCTCACGTCGGATTCGAGCCGATTCACGGTATCACCCGTATGCCGTTTCTCCTTCCCCAGCCATTCCGCATAGAGGAGGTTGGAATACAGGCTTTTCCGGATGATGAAATTCATCTTGGAGTTCGTCAGGTTCTCCACCCGCACGTTGACGGCGGAGACCACGAGCCGGAGGACGACGACGGTGAGGACGATGGCCGTGTACACGTCCAGGCTCCCCTGGGCGGCGCCGGTCGCGATATCCACCAGCCGCTTGCACAGGTAGATGAACAGCAGGTTCAGGCCCACGTTCAAGGTGCCGAGCAGGATGTTCGCCAAGACCGCCCCCCGCGCGCCCACGGAGTGCGACCAAAGCCAGCGTACATATTTAAGTATTCCTTTCATTCTCCCTTTGCAAGTCTTTGTAAGCCATATCCGAAAGCACCCAGGAAAAACCGGACGGATTCCTTCGGGAACACCGGGAAATGCCGCAGCCGGTCGACGATGACCAGGCGCCAGAGGGAATGGATCTTCCGGACCAGATAGGCCTCTTCCTTCCGGGCGCGGTCCACGTTCTTTCCGAAGTTGCCGGAGCGGCGGATGTACCGCCAGATCCGGGCGTTCTTCGCGGCATCGGGCGCCGCCGCGAGGGGCAGTTTCTCCGGCGGGCAGCCCAGGTATTCCTGCGCGAAACCGGTGAACACTTTCCACAGGTGAAGCAGTCCGAGGTCCTTCAGCCGCACTTCCAGGACAACCGGATGAATCTCCCGCTTGTGCACGGAGATGAAGGTCATCCAGTCGACAAGCTGCCGCAGCCCCACGCCGCCGGCCCAGTAGTGATGGAGGAAATGGACGAAGATGTACACCGCGTTGAAATCCGCATCCGGAACCGGGACCGGGGTCTCGCCGAGGGTTACCGTCGGGAAGGGGCGGCCGTCGAACTGTTCCTCAAGCAGTGCTGCAAGTTTCCGGTCCAACTTCCTGGACATCAAGGTACTGATACATCCATGAATCTCGACTTCGATACTGCGGAACCGCATGCCCTGGTGCCAGACGACCGTTTCCTCTTCCAGCACCTTCGTCGCCTTGGGCAGGAGGATGCCCTTCGCCGCCTCGTAGGAAGACGGAAGCAGGAGCAGGTCGATGTCGCCCGGCTGCCGGCGTTCCGGTTCCGGATAGTCCAACGCCAGGGACTGTCCCTTGACGAGGACGACCGGGATGTCCTTGAGCGCGCCGAAAAGCTTGGGAATGAAGGCGTCCAGCACGCGGTTCCGCTTGGCGGTCGCCATCAGGTCCCCGAGGAACGGGTCCAGCCGCTCGGGTTCCGCCGGAAGCAGTTCTCCGGGGAGCCGGTTGATGCCGTCGGTCACCAGCGGGACGACCGTCTGCTGGAAAGCGAGCCGGTACAGGGCCTCCCAGTCGGTGCCTCCGGCAAAGGGAGTCCGGTCCGGGACTTCGTTCCAAAGCCCGGACCGCAGGAGCGCAAAGAACTGGCTGTCCGTCGCCTGTCCTACTCGACGATCCCGATTTCCTTCCATTGGGCGCACAGGGCTTCGGCGTCCTTCAGGGCCGTTTCGCGGTCCACCTCGTATTCTTCCAGGAGCAAGTCGGCGAGACGCTCCGGAGTGAAGTCCTCCTGGCCCACGGCCTTGAACAGGTACGCGGCGCTGTCATTGAGGCTCACCAGCTTGGAGAAGTTGACATTGGCCGTTCCCTCGCCGGAGACGACGTTCTGTCCGCAAATGGTCCTTAAGACGAATCCTTCTTTAATCTTCATATGTTTACATTCTCTTTGATCCAACTACGGTTCCACGGCAAGTGCCGGTAGATGAACAGGATGTACCGGCGCACGGGGCGCAGGCGCTGCCAAAAGTGTACCAGGCGGAGCTGGCCGGGACTGTACGGGTCCACGGAGCGCTTTCCGGCGCG
The DNA here is from genome assembly GCA_900316955.1 of uncultured Bacteroidales bacterium. Taxonomy (GTDB): domain Bacteria; phylum Bacteroidota; class Bacteroidia; order Bacteroidales; family UBA932; genus Cryptobacteroides. Next base: position 78,939 of record ONEX01000005.1, on the reverse strand, counting down.
GAGAATCTCGACCGCCTTCGCGAGGACCTGGTTCCGGCGCACGTGCTCGTGGGCCTCGGGAACCCCGTCGCCCATGATGTCCACCGCGTCCCCGTCGATGGCGAGGATCCGGTGCATCACGTACCGGCCGCCGTCCCGGGGGCCCACATGGAACAGGACGATGTCATCGGCCTTCAGGTCCCCGCCGGCCTTCTCCAGGACGACGAGGTCCTTGCCGCCGCGGATGAACGGGAGCATGCTGAATCCCTTGACGGGAATGGTCACCCGCTTCCCCTGGTCCAGCACCTGCAGGACGTCGGCAAAGAACGTGTCGTTGTCGATGATCATCTTTTCCATACGAGGGACAAAGTTACGAAAGATTTATTATTTTTGCATTATGGGCAAGGCGATGGATACGGACATCCAGTACCTTCCGGGCGTGGGGCCCCGGCGGGCGGCGCTCCTTAGGAGCGAACTGGGAATCGCGACGGTGGGAGACCTCGTGCATCTGTATCCTTTCCGCTACATCGACCGCAGCTCCGTCCAGCGGATCGCCGACATCCACCCGGACCAGTCCTACGTGCAGGTCGTGGGCACCGTCCTGAAGGTCCGCCTGCTTGCAAAGAACGGCGCCGAACTCCCCGTGGAAAAGCTCAAATACAACGCGGTGAGCCGCCTGTCGGCCATCATCGGCGACGACAGCGGCGAGATGGAGATCGTGTTCTTCAAGGGCGTCAAGTACATGCATTCCCGGCTCATTCCGGGGCACACCTTCCTGTTCTTCGGCAAGCCGCAGGCCTTCAACGGCCGCATCAACATGGTCCATCCCGAATTCGACGCCCCCGACCAGGCGCAGGCCGGCGTCCTGACGGGCGTGTACACGTCCACGGAAAAGCTCAAGACGGGCGGCATCACCGGGAAACTGATGTGCAAGCTCGCCGCATCGGCCCTGGACCTCGTCCTCCCCGGCCTGGAGGAGACGCTGCCGGACTACATCCTCAAGGAGAAGGGCCTCGTGCCCCTGAGCTACGCCCTCCGGCAGATCCACTTCCCCGTGGACCAGAACGCCCTGGCGAAGGCCACCTACCGGCTCAAGTTCGAGGAGCTCTTCTACCTGCAGCTCTCGCTGCTCAAGCAGAAATACATCCGCAGCCGGAACGCCGTGGGCCTGCCCATGCCCCGGGTGGGCGAGGCGTTCAACCGCTGCTACCAGGCCCTCCCCTACGACCTCACCGGTGCCCAGAAACGCGTGATCAAGGAAATCCGCGAGGACCTCAAGGGCGGTCACCAGATGAACCGCCTCCTGCAGGGAGACGTGGGCAGCGGCAAGACGATGGTGGCCGTGCTGTCGGCCCTCATCGCCGTCGCGAACGGCTACCAGGCCTGCCTGATGGCGCCTACGGAAGTCCTTGCCCATCAGCATTTTGCCAATATCACCAAGTACCTGGTCCCCACCGGGGTGAAGGCCGCCCTCCTCACCGGTTCCACCGGGGTGGCGGCCCGGCGCGAGATCCACGCCGGGCTCCAGGACGGCAGTATCGGCCTGATCGTGGGCACCCACGCCCTCATCGAGGACACGGTCGTGTTCAAGGCGCTCGGGCTGGCGATCGTGGACGAGCAGCACCGCTTCGGCGTGGACCAGCGCGCGAAGCTCTGGTCGAAGGGCGCGGACGGCGTGGCCCCGCACGTGCTCGTGATGACGGCCACCCCCATCCCCCGCACCCTCGCCATGACCCTGTACGGGGACCTGGACGTCTCCGTCATCGACGAGATGCCGCCGGGCCGGAAGCCCGTCCAGACACTCTGCGTGGGCGAGAACAAGCGCATCGCGATGTACAATTTCATCCGCGACGAGATCGCAAAGGGGCGCCAGGCCTTCATCGTTTATCCGCTCATCTTCGAGAGCGAGAAACTGGACTACAAGAACCTGGAACTCGGCTACGAAGAGGTCATCCGGCAGTTCCCCGAGCCCCGGTACCAGGTGGCGATCGTCCACGGGCGGCAGACGGCCGAGGAAAAGAAGTTCTTCATGGACGCCTTCTCGGCGGGCCGGGCGAACATCCTCGTGTCCACCACCGTCATCGAGGTGGGCGTAGACGTCCCCAACGCGTCCGTGATGGTCATCGAAAGCGCGGAACGCTTCGGCCTGAGCCAGTTGCACCAGCTGCGCGGCCGCGTGGGCCGGGGCGCGGAACGCTCCTACTGCATCTTGATGAAGGGGACCAAGGTTTCCAAGGAATCCCAGAAGCGCCTGGACTTGATGTGCGCCACGGAGGACGGCTTCGAGATCGCGGAAGAGGACATGAAGATGCGCGGGCCCGGCGACCTCGAGGGCACGCAGCAGTCCGGCCTCCCCATCTCCCTGAACATCGCCTCCCTCGCCCGCGACGGTGTCATCCTGTCCGACGCCCGCGGCTACGCGGCCCACATCCTGGACCTCGACCCCACATTGGAAAAGCCCGGCAACGCGGTTCTCGCGGCCGAGCTTCGGAAAGACAAATATGTCCAGAAGGACTATTCCAAGATATCATAGATGCCCGGTCGGGGCCGGGCATGACGGTCATTCGTCGTCATTCCCGGCTTGACCGGGAATCTATTTCATCCAGCGGTCCAGCCAGCCGAAATACGTCCGGTGCCAGTACAGGGCGTTCTGCGGCTTGAGGATCCAGTGGTTTTCACCCGGGAACACGACCAGCTTCGACGGGACGCCCATCATCTGGGCGGCGTTGAACGCGGCCATGCCCTCGTCGTACGGGACGCGGAAGTCCATGCCGCCGTGGATGCACAGGATCGGGGTGTGCCAGTTCTGGACGAGCTTGTGCGGGGAGTTGGCGTAGTGGCGGACGGCCTTCGGGGCGTTGGACCAGGGCGATCCGGCCTGCTGGATGCCGCCGAAGGTGATGCCGTCGCCGGCCGGGCCCACCTGCCCTGCTTCGTAGGCGTACTCGTGCGGGATGCCGCCGTTGTCCCAGTTCGGGAACCACATTTCCTCGGTGGTCATGTACATGTGTTCCTCGTTGAAGATGCCCGCGTGGGCGATGAAGCAATCGTACAGGTCACCGTGGATACCAGCCAGATAATAAACGCTATAGCCGCCGTAGGAAGCGCCGCAGGCGGCCACCTTGTCCACATACGGCTCGTCCTTGATCATCTTCGCGGCGGCCATGTAATCCTGCATGTTCAGGCCGATGTAGTCGCCCGAGATCTGCTCGCACCAGGGCTGGCCGAAGGCGGTCGTACCGTGGCGGTTCGGAAGGACGACGACATAGCCCTGGTGGGCCATCAGGCAGTAGTTCCAGCGGTAGGACCAGCCCTGCGACAGGGTGCCCTGCGGGCCGCCGAGGCAGATCTGGATGGCCGGGTACACCTTCGTGGGGTCGAACTTGGGCGGGTACAGGACCCAGGTGAGCATCTGCCCGCCGTCAGCCGTGGGCACCATGCGGGCCTCGGTCTCGTGCTTGTCCAGCTGGTCCAGCAGATGGGCGTTCTCGAAGGTGAGCTGGTCGATGGAGTTGTCCTTCACGGCCACGAGTTCGGTCGGGAAGTCCATCGAGCAGTACGTCGTGAGGAGCGTGCCGTCCTGGAGGACGGCGAACGGGGAGCCGAAATCGAACCAGAGGCTCGGGGCGGTGATGCGGAAGAAGGCTGTCTCGGGATCGGCGATCACGTTGTAGATGGCCTGGACGCCTTCCACGAGCGAATTGAAATACAAGGACTTGCTGTCAGCCGCCCAGACGGGGCCGTCGACATTGTAGGCGAAATCCGCGGTCAGGTCCACGATGTTTTCGACGGCAGGATTGGCGGTCTGCCCCTCCCCTTCCGGCTCATAGACGACATCGGCCACCATCAGGCGCACCTTGTCGGCCTCGTAGCCGTCCCGGGCCATGGACAGCCAGGCGATCTTGCTGCCGTCGGGGCTCCACACGGGCACGGTGTCATAGCCGCCGCCCAGGGGGATGACGGTGGTCTCGCCGGTCAGGATGCAGTAGATGTAGATTTCCGTATCGGTGGAGAAAGCGTATTCCTTGCCTTCCTTCTTCTTGCAGGAATAGGCGACGTAGCGGCCGTCCGGGCTCCAGCAGAGGTTCTCGATGCCGCCGAAGGGGCCGTTCGGGAGCTGGTACAGCACATCCGGACCGCCCAGGATGTCCAGGCCCTCCTTGACAATGCCGTTGCCGAGCGGGGCGATGAAGGTATGGTTGATGTCCTCCATCCAGTGGTCCCAATGGCGGTACATGAGATCCTCGGTCGCATAGGCGTCGGCCTTGTCCAGCAGCGGGTCGGTGTCCACGGGACGCTCGACGGCGCTGTGCACCGTGCTCACGTACATGATCTGGCCGGCGTCCGGAGAAAGGGTGAACTCGTCGACACCCCGCTCGACGTCCGTCACCTGGACGCGCTTGCCCAGCTTGCCGGCCTTGTAGGGCGCCTTCCATACCTGACCGCCCTGGAGGAAGAAGATCCAGCCGCCGTCCGGAGACCAGCGGGCGTTCGAGATGCTCTTGCCGTCCATGGTGAGCTGCGTCGGCGCGCCGCCTTCGGCCGGGAGGGTGAAGAGGTTGCGGACGCTGCGGTTCTCGGCGATCGAGGTGTAGCTGACCCCGTACAGGATGGTCTTTCCGTCCGGGGAAAGCTGCGGATCGGAGAGGCGTCCGAGGGACAGGAGGACTTCCGGGGTCATCCGGCCGTCCTCGATCTTCAAGTCGGCCGGACCGATGTAACCTTGCTGTGGTTTCATGGGTTCTTGCTTGCACGCGAGGAGGGAAAAAGCCGCCAACGCGAGGGTTAACATTTTTGTTTTCATATAAAACTTATTTGTTTCTTTCATAGATTTTCAACGCGTTACGCAATTCATCCGCCACTTGCTCCCGCAAGGCCTCCGGTTCCAGCACTTCGAGCCGGTTTCCGTGCCGGCACAGCTCCATGACCAGGTTCGGATTCGGGATGACGCGCATGGCGAAGAGGCATCGGCCGTCTTTTTCCTCCCCCAGGAAGACCTGGCTCGGGTGGATGGGCAAGTCCTTCAGGTAGGCGGCTTCGCGCGCCGTCGTCCGGAGCCGCACGAGCACCGGCGGTACATCTTCGGGGAGATAGATGCCGTAGCTGGCCTCGAAAAGGTCATCGACCCGGAAGCCTTTCGGCATCTTGAAATGCTCCCCCGTCGGGGTCAGGGAAAGGATGCGGTCCATCGCATAGACGCGCAGGGTTTCCGCCTCCTCGCTATAGGCGACGATATACCACCGCTTCTCGAATTCCTTCACCGCATAGGGCCGGATGTGCCGGATTTCCTCCTCTTCGCTGAGGTATTTCCGGTAGCGGAGTTTCATCACGGCATTGTCCAGCATCGCCTGCATCACGGTGACCAGGTGCTTCTGGCCCGAGGGGATGTCCTCGACGGCCACGCGGCCGGAGAGGCGCTCCTTCCCGAGGGAGAGAAGGTTGTTCACCGTGAAGGTATTGACGAGCCAGTCGACGGACTGCCGCTTGTCGACGGCGCTCTCCCCCGCGTCTATATAATAACGGTTGGTGCTCCGGTTGCAGGCGATCTCGATGCCGAATACCTCGGCGACGGCCTCCCGGTGGTTGTTGAAGGAGCGCCGGGGGTAGTCCGTCCCGCCGTAGCGGGCGGTCCACCGGTCGGCGATCTCGGGCAGCGACAGGCCGCCGGGGCCAGCGTCGATGAAGGTCTGCACCAGCCAGATGTATTTGTCGATGAGTTCGGAAACCATGGGATTGTGCTGTCGTTTGGCAAAAGTACGGAAAATGCCGGAGATTCACAACTTTCAAATTGATAGGGTTCGGGCGCCTCCGGGCACCGCTTGGCGTATTTTCAATAACTCACTGATAATCAACTACTCAAAAATAGTTCTTAAAATTTTTTCGCATTTTTTTGGCAAAAATCTTTCATCTAATAAAATTTTTAATTATGTTTGTAAGCGGTTAAACTTAGCAGTGTTTCTCAATATGGACAAATTCACCCAGAACTACATCGACGGGTTCATGGCAAACGTGATTGCGCGTAACCCGGGAGAGAATGAATTCCACCAGGCTGTCCGCGAAGTCGTGGAGAGCGTTGCTCCCTACATCACCGCTTACCCCCACCTGCTCGATCTCAAGATCATGGAGCGGATGGTCGAACCCGAGCGGGTCATCATCTTCCGCGTCCCTTGGATGGACGACCGGGGCGAAGTCCAGATCAATCGCGGTTTCCGCGTGCAGATGAACAGCGCCATCGGCCCGTACAAGGGCGGCATCCGTTTCCATCCGAGCGTGAACCTGTCCATCATGAAGTTCCTCGCCTTCGAACAGACCTTCAAGAACAGCCTCACCACCCTCCCGATGGGCGGCGGCAAGGGCGGTTCCGACTTCAACCCCAAGGGCAAGTCTGATGCGGAGGTGATGCGATTCTGCCAGAGTTTCATGACCGAACTGCAGCGTCACATCGGCCCGGACACCGACGTTCCGGCGGGCGACATCGGCGTGGGCGGCCGCGAAATCGGCTACCTCTTCGGCCAGTACAAGCGGCTCCGTGACGAATTCACCGGCACGCTCACCGGAAAGGGCCAGGGCTGGGGCGGTTCCCGCATGCGCCCGGAGGCCACCGGCTACGGCCTCTGCTACTTCGCCGAGCAGATGCTCGCGACCCGCGGCGAGTCTTTTCAGGGCAAGACCGTCGCAATCTCCGGCTCGGGCAACGTGGCCCAGTACGCCGCGCAGAAAGCGATGCGCCTGGGCGCCAAGGTCGTGACCCTGTCCGACTCCAACGGCTACATCCACGATCCGGAAGGGCTGGATGAGGAGAAGCTCGCTTTCGTCTTCGAACTCAAGAACTTCCGCCGCGGCCGCATCAAGGAGTATGTGGAGCAGTATCCGCAGGCTACCTATCATCCGGACGAGCGTCCCTGGGGCGTCCCCTGCGACATCGCCCTCCCCTGCGCCACGCAGAATGAGATCGACAAGGAGGACGCCGAGAAACTCGTCGCCGGCGGCTGCTTCTGCGTAGCCGAAGGCGCCAACATGCCTTCCACCCCGGAAGCCATCCGCATCTTCCAGTCCAACGGTCTCCTCTACTCCCCCGGCAAGGCCTCCAATGCGGGCGGCGTCGCCACCTCCGGCCTGGAGATGTCCCAGAACTCGATGCGCCAGAAATGGACAGCCGAGGAAGTGGACGCGAACCTCCGCCGCATCATGACGGACATCCATTCCGCGTGCCTCAAGTACGGCACCGAGGAGAACGGATACGTCAATTACGTCAAGGGCGCCAACATCGCCGGCTTCATCAAAGTCGCCAATGCGATGGTGGACCAAGGCCTGGTGTAAGGGAGCATTTGCACAAACAGGTAATTCTCATTATATTAGTGGGTCCTTTCGGATCCACTGATTTTTTGCTGAAACGATGAAAAAAGCCCTCTTCTGCATCCTGGCGGCCGCGCTGACGGCCGTGGCGGCGCTGGCCGCGCCCAAGGCCACCACGCTCCTTTCCCCGAACGGGAAGCTTACCGTGAACCTGGAAACCGGGTCCGGCAGTCTGTCCTACACCGTCGTCAAGGACGGGAAGCCCGTGTACGAAATGCGCGACATCCGCCTCGTGACCGGGACGGAAACCATTCCCGACGGCAATGTGAAAGTCGGGAAGACGCGCTTCATGTACGACAAGTTCCAGCCGGTCGTCCCGCTCAAGTTCTCGACGGTCGTCGATGAATACAACGAAACGGAAGTCAGTCTGGGAAAGGGCATCACGATGCTTCTCCGCGTGATGGACAATGCCGTCGCCTACCGGTTCGTGATGGACCGGAAGGGCGATGTGGAAGTGTATGACGACCACTTCCTCCTGGTTCCCGCCGACGGTTTCACGGCCAACTACCAGACGGCTCGTTCCTTCAACACCTCCAGCGAGGAGCCCTACCGCAGCGGTTCGCTTGCGGACTGGGCCGCCTCGGACCGGAAGATGGCCACGTCCCCGCTCCTGCTCTCGGGCGCCGACGACACGCAGCTCCTGATGGGCGAAAGCGACCTGGATGACTATCCGCACCTGTTCTACACCACCGACGGGACGGCCGTGATCCCCACCTACCCGAAGGCGCCGCTCCGCTGGGAGCCGCGCGGGGACCGGAGCGAGGAAATCGTCGAGGAGGCCCCGTACATCGCCAAGACGTCCGCCAGCCGCGCCTTCCCTTGGCGCTGGGTGGCCGTGACGGACTCCAAGGGCATCCTCGAGCAGACCCTTCCCGCGCAACTTTCCCGCCGGAGCGTCCTGGACGACACCAGCTGGATCCACCCCGGCCAGTTCTCCTGGGAATGGTGGAACGGCGCGGCGCCCTACGGCCCCGACGTGGACTTCAAGGCGGGCTGCAATCTCGCCACGTATAAGTATTATGCCGATTTCGCCGCGAAGTTCGGCGTCGAATACATCCTCCTGGACGAAGGCTGGGCGGTGTCCACGACGGATCCCTTCCACGGGAACGCGGACCTGGACATTCACGAACTCATCCGCTACTGCAACGGCATCGGCGTAAAAATCGTGCTCTGGGTGCCCTGGCTTACGGTTTACAACCACTTCGACACCATCTTCAAGACCTATGCGGAATGGGGCATCCCGGCCATGAAGATCGACTTCATGGACCATGCCGACCAGTGGATGGTGAACTTCTACAAGAAAGTGACGGCGGAGGCTGCCAAGTACCATATCGTCCTGGACTGGCACGGCGCCTTCACCCCGGCCGGCCTGGAGTATGAATACCCGAACCTCCTCAGCTACGAGGGCATCCTGGGCCTGGAAAACATGGAACGCTGCCGGCCGGAGAACACCGTATGGCTGCCGTTCATCCGCAACGCCGTGGGCGCCGCGGACTTCACCCCCGGCGGCATGTACAACCTGCAGCCGGACCGCTACCGCGCCATCCGCCCGAACAGCGGCGCCCCCGGCACCCGCGCCTTCAACATGGCGCTGTACGTGATCCTGGAAAGCGGCGTCCAAATGCTCTGCGACAACCCCACGCGCTATTACGAGAACGAGGACTGCGCCCGCTACATCGCCAGCGTCCCCACCACCTGGGACGAGACCCGTGCCCTGGAGGCCAAGGCCGGCGAATATGTCATCGTCGCCAAGCGCAAGGGCTCCAAGTGGTTCATCGGCGGCATCACGAACGGCACCGAGCGGGACTTCAGCCTCAAGCTCGACTTCCTCTCCCCCGGCCGACACCGGATGACCGCCTTCAAGGACGGCCTCAACGCCGGCTACCAGGCCATGCACTACAACAAGGTCGAAAAGAATGTCGACAGCTCGGAAACCGTCGACATCCACATGGCCCGCAACGGCGGCTGGGCCGCGGTGATCGAGTAGGGCCGCGGTCATCGAGTAGGGCCGCGGCCATCGTCCCATCCGACGGAGGGCAAGCCGCGAAAACTGCGGCAAATCGTGCCCATCGTCCAATAGGATGGACCTCAGGCCACGACAATCGTCAAGGTGCATCCAGGAAGCGCGCCACATCCTCCATTGAAAAGGATGTTACGCGGACAATCTGATGGATATCGGCACTGAAGCGGCGGCGGATCTGGCGTACCAGTTCTTGCCGCTGCTCGTCGTTTAAATCAGAAGCGTCGTTCTTGCCGAAAAGAGACCGGCAAAGGTCCGGGATGGCCGCGTAAAGCACCTGGTCCCGGAAAGAGGGCAATTCGTTTTCCTGCAATTCTCTGCGACGCTTCGCCTTGGATGAATTCTGCAAGTAGTAATTCATCCGTCTTGGGGTCTTGAAGATGGATTCGACCAACTTGACCGGCACATAGGATTCCGGAAGGATATAACCGTCCTCCCCGACGAGCCAGTCGGATGGGAGCGTTTGCTTGCTATGAAGCAAGCGTCTCGCCGCATTGATGGACAAGGTTCCCAGACGCACAGCCTTGGGTGGAGAGACTTGGAAAAAAGAGCGGCCCGTTCCCCATCGATAGGCGGAAGGATGCAGGCAGATATTGGCCGCCACCGGGTTCATTTCCACATAGGCAACCGCCCAATGAAAGGATTCATCATCCGGGCTGATCCGCTGGATATCCACCTTGTTTCGTCTCAGTGCTTCCTTGATGCCATATTTCTTCGATATAAATCTGGAACAGTTCTTCTTGAAAGCATCAATGAAAAGCCGTGCATCATCGTGGGTACAATAAAGGACAAAATGGACATGATTTGACATCAGTGTAAAGGACAAGACTGTCACTCCGAGCAAGAATGACAAGACTGCGACATAGTTCATCCCCACCTTGTAGTCCTCATCTTCGCGGAACCATAATCCTTCTTTCAGGTGTTCGGTCGTAACCAGCCAATAGTCTTTAGAACGACAATCCTTCGGATTCTTCCTCCCCATCGCTCTCATATTCTTCCTCCGTTTCGCCGTATCGTTCCATCTCAGCCTTTTCTCCTGCCATCCAGGACAGGAACCAACTGTGGCATCCTTGTTCGTGCTCCCGATGCTCTTCCTCCGTAAAACAATCCTGGACAGGGAAAAGAACCTCTTCATCCACAAGAATTTCCAGTGCCTGCTCATACTTATCGATCAGGTTCGCCCGTTCAATGGCTGTTGGTTCTCTCAAGAGATACTTGTCATCCGTTCGCGGCACCCTTGTCTCTCTCCCCCGGATGTCAATCATCCAATGCTTCTTCCAGGGGAGGACATAGTATTGGGGACCAGACTCATCTTCGTATTTGCCTGGATTCCGCAAGACGTCCAGCATATCCAGCAATTTATGGATCATCACGTTCCTGGCGATTCTGTTCTCACGGATTTTCCAGATATACTTTTCATAGGCCGTGTTCCAAAGCGTTTCACCGATCATCCAGTCCTGCCTCGCCTTCTCGTCTTCCGAAAAGATTTGTGGCATATTGGCGCCCAGCAAATCTTCTGCAGGCACGTCATACTTTGACTTGGGCCGTTTCATCTTCAAAGGCGGCACGAAAAGATCCAAAGCCGCCTTCCACTCCGGGTCTCCATCCACATCGATGTCAAATAGGGCCCTCGTATAACCGGATCCGGCATAGAAAGCGTGCATCATACCCACCACCATCTCATCAAGATTCTTTGCCATCGCCATCACCCGGAACGAATGGCCCACCATGCTGAAGCGCTCCTTCCACGACCAATCCAAGGAAGTTAGCTGGATGATGCTCATACATTGACTCAAGACGCTCATATCTCACACACATATAAAGTTGAACAAACGGATGCTGGCAGCACCCGTTACAAATATAGCGTTTCACACAGAAACCGCAAGGTATTACAGCTTCTTTTGTCGACGAAAATAAGATGCACCGTGGCTACCGTCCCAACCGATGTAGGGCAAGCCATGAAAACCGCGGGTAATCGTGTCCATCGTCCCAGCAAATGGACCTGAAGCCACGCTATCCCCCAAAAAACAGGATTCCCGCACTTCGGAAAAAACACCCGTAGGTCCAACGAATGGACCTACGGGCAAACTCAGAATTTGATAGGAGTTGGCGAAAGCCTCCTACCACCCCAGCACGGCCTGCCGGGAGGAGTAGGGTTCGGCTTCGGCGGCGGTGAGGACCTTGCCGGAGGCGTTGTGGCCGGTGACGGCCTTGCCGGAGGGGTCCACGGAGCCGTATTCGCGCCAGCCGGAGGTGGCGGTGGGCGTCGAAGGGTTCGGGGCCTTGTTCGTGTGCCAGCCGGCGGCGGCGACGACCGGGCCCATGGTACAGTTCACGAAGACCACGTTGTCGTAGACTTTGGCATCTCCACCGGAACGGGCGAGGTACATCGAGCCGTCCTTGGCGCCGGACTCCGCTGTCAACTTGCAGTTCAGGAACACGAATCCCTTGTTATCCTCCTTTTCAATCCTGGCCTGGACGATGTAGCCGCCCGCCCGGGAGCGGATCTCGCAGTCCTCGAACAGGCAGGCTTCCGGGTAGCCCCAGATGTAGTCCACGTGGCCGGCAATCAGGGAATTGTGCACCCACACTTTGCCCTTGCACAGGAACGTATCCTGCCAGGAGATCAGCGAGCAGTTCTCCACCGTCAGCCGGTGGGGGGAGTTGAAGTAGATCGTCTCCGCCTGCCCCTTGTGGGACGGGATCGAATAGGTGTTCTCGATGGTCAGGTTCTCCAGCACCAGGTTGTCGCAACTCTCCACCAGGAAGACGCTGCGCCCGCCGGACTTGCCGATGGAGGCGCCTAGGGACGGCTTGGCCGACACGGAACCGCCGGAGCCGGTCTCGTAGGAGTCGTTGTTCGGGTAGGCGATGACGCTCTTATCCCGGGACGTTCCCTTGAGGGTGACGTTGTTCTTGTTGCGGAGGAAGAGCTGTTCGGGATAGGTTCCCTCCCCTATTTCGACGGTCACGGCATCGTCTTTCTTCAGCGTGCTCACATAGCTGAGGGCTCCCTGCACGGTGCAGAAGTCGCCGCTGCCATCGGCCGCCACCTTGAACGTGGTGCCGGTAGGAGCCGCTTTCACCGTGAAAGGCATGTCGTCCTTGCCGACGGCCTTTCCGACGACGGACGCATCGACCGTCACATAATAGGACTCCCCGAAGGAAAGCGCCTCGTTGTGGAGCTTGATTTCCAGCGTCTTTCCCTTGACCCGCAGCGGCGTATAATGGACGATGCGGTACTGGGCGCTGTGGAGCGCGTCCATGAAGGTATGGAACGGCGAATCGTCGTTGATGGCGATCTTGCCGGCGTCGGCATCCGCTCCCTTGGGGACCATGGTGCCGTCGGAGAGGACATCGACCTTGGAGATGTCCGCCAGGTCTATCTTGTCCACCAGGGTGCCGTCGGCCTTGAACACCTGCACGAGGCCGGAGGTCCCGAGGGTGGGCGCCGAGTCGAAAGGAATGACCAGCGGAGCATCCACGCACAGGACCGTGGAAGACGGATCGGGCGGAACGGGTTTCGTTCCGGCCGTCGTCGCTTCCACGACAGCGCTGTAGGCCGATGTCCCTCCGGGACCGGTCGCGCACACGGAGAACCCGTACGTGGTCGCCTTCTCCAGGGAATTCACGGTCACGTTGCGAGTATTCGCCGTTCCTTCGCTGGCGGCGGAGCCCTCCTTGGTCAGCTTCCATTTGTAGGAAGCCGCCCCCTGGACCGCATCCCACTGGAACGTCAGGCTGGTTTCCGTGGCGCCGTGCAGTTTCACGTTCTGCGGAACGGAAGGAACCGGCTGCCCCTGCTCCGGGGCGGCCGGTTCCTCACCCTTGCCGCAGGAACTGATGGCGCAGAGCGCCAACAGGGCTGCGATTCCTTTTCTCATTACAGTTCCACCGGCTTGTACTTCGGCACGAGGAACTTCATGATGACCCAGGCGATCAGGTACGCCAGGCCGCAGAAGCAGAACATGATGAAGTAACCCGCAGGCTTGCCTTCGAAACCGAGGAAGCGGAAGGCCGGACCGGCGTTCTCCGCATAGGTGAACAGCTTGCCGGCGATCTTCTGGATGAACATCGAACCGACACCGCCCGCCATGGCGCCGATGCCCGTCACGGTCGCGATCGCGCCCTTCGGGAACATGTCGCCGATGGTGGAGAAGAGGTTCGCGCTCCAGGCCTGGTGGCCGGCGGCCGCAAGGCCGATGAGGATGGCCGGGATCCAGGCGGAGTTGTAGTGCATGCCCAGCGGCTGCGCCAGCAGGGCGCAGAGCGGGAAGAACGCGAAGATGAGCATCGCTAGCATACGGCCCGGATAAGGATGCATTCCCTTCTTCTCGACGAAGATCTTCGGCAGGTAGCCGCCGCCGATGGAGACGACCGTCACGATCAGGTAGAGCGTGAAGATGAGCCACTGGCCCAGCGGGGTCGTCACGGGCGCATTGAACTGGTTGCTGAAGTAGGAAGGAGCCCAGAACAGGAAGAACCACCACACGCCGTCCGTGAAGAACTTGCCGGTGATGAACTGCCAGGTCTGCTTGAAAGTGAAGCACTTCCACAGGGAGACCTGCTTCTCCTCGGCGGCCTTGGGCGCCGCGTTCGCGGCGGCCGCGTCGTCCACATCGTCCTGGTGGATGTACTCCAGCTCGGCCTCGTTCACGTGCTTGCTCTTTTCGGGCTTCTCATACATGAAGGCCCAGAAGAACATCCAGATGAAGCCCAGGGCACCGATGATGATGAAGGCCATCTCCCAGCCGAACTTCATCGCGAGCGGCGGGATGCACAGCGGAGCGGCAAGCGCGCCCACGGAGGCGCCGGCGTTGAAGATGGAGGTCGCGAAGGCGCGGTCCTTCTTCGGGAAGTACTCGGCGGTCACCTTGATGGCCGCCGGGAAGTTGCCGGCCTCGCCGAGCGCCAGGATGCCCCGGCAGAGCAGGAACAGATAGACGGACGTCGTCGAGATGGCCAGCGCGACGTTGGAAGCGACCTCGACGCCCTTGAGGGCGGCGAGATCCTGGCCGACGATCGCGCCCGTGGCCCAGCCGCAGGCGGCGTGCAGGCACGCGCCGGCGGACCAGACGCCGATGGCGATCAGGTAACCCTTCTTCGTGCCCATCCAGTCCACGAACTTGCCCGCGAACAGGCAGGCGATGGCGTAGAAGATGGAGAAGAAAGCGGTGATCGTACCGTAATTGTCGTCATTCCAGTGGAATTCCGGCTTGATGAAGTTCTCGTACGTGAGGGACAGCACCTGGCGGTCCAGGTAGTTGACGGTCGTCGCCACGAACAGCAGCGAGCACAGCCACCAACGCCAGTTGGTCATCAGTTTTTTCTGTGTTTCACCCATAGTATTAAGCAATTACAGTTTTGACGGCGGCGCGCATGCCTTCGGCCTGGATGAGGGCGAGGTCGGACTCCAGGAGGTCGGTCAGGCCCGGGATGGCGTTCAGGTTCTCGCCCCAGATGAATTCGTCGGCCAGGACGCCCTCGGCCACCTTGCGCACGTCGCCGGTCGCCCAGAGGTCCTTGAGCAGCTCCATGATCTTGGGATCGTCGTTCGGAACGATATCCACGTCTCCGCGCTTCCCGCCCTTGTAGTAGGTGCAGATGGCGGCGAGGCCGAGGACGATGCCCTTCGGCAGTTCGCCCTTGCGCTCCAGGTAGGTCTTAAGACCCGGCAGGTCGCGCGTCTTGAACTTCGGGAAGGAGTTGAGCATGATGCTCGTCACGAAGTGCTTCACGAACGGGTTGCGGAAGCGCTCCATCACGTCGCAGCCGAACTTCTCCAGTTCCTCCTTCGGGAGGTTGAGCGTCGGGAGGAGTTCCTCGAACATCACCTTCTTCACGAACGGGCCCACCTCGGGATCCTCGCAGCACTCCTTCACGGTGTCCAGTCCGCTCAGGTAGCCCACCGGCGAAAGCACGGTGTGCGGGCCGTTGAGCAGGGTCACCTTCCGCTCGTGGTACGGAGCCTCGGACGGGACGAAGAGGACGTGCAGGCCGGCCTTGTCGGCCGGGAACTCGGCGGCGACCTCCGCCGGTGCCTCGATCACCCACAGGTGGAAGATCTCGGCCTTGTCCAGCAGATGGTCGTCATAGCCCACGCGCTCGCACAGCTGCGCGGCGGTGTCCCGCGGATAACCGGGAACGATGCGGTCCACGAGCGTCGAATACACGCCGCAAGCCTCCTCGAACCAGGCGCGGAAGTCCGGGCCCAGGTTCCACAGGTCGATGTACTGGCGGATGCACTCCTTCAGGTGCTTGCCGTTCTCGAAGATGAGCTCGCACGGGAAAATGATGAAGCCCTTGGTCTTGTCGCCCTTGAAGTACTCCCAGCGGTGGTACAGCAGCTGGGTGAGCTTGCCGGGATAGGACGATGCGGGGGCGTCGTCCAGCTTGCAGGCCGGATCGAAAGCGATTCCCGCCTCGGTCGTATTGGAGATGACGAAACGCATCTCCGGCTGCTCGGCGAGCTTCAGGTAGCCCTGGAAGTCCTCATACGGGCTCAGGCCGCGGCTGATGACGTCGATCAGGTCGACGCTGTCCACGGGCTGGCCGTCCTGGAGGCCCTGGAGATTCAGGTGATACAGGCCGTCCTGCTCGTTGAGCCAGCCGACCATGCCCTTCTCGATGGGCTGGACCACGACGACGGAGCCATTGAAATCGGTTTTCTGGTTGGTCTTCCAGATGATCCACTCGATGAACGCGCGGAGGAAGTTGCCCTCACCGAATTGGATGACCTTTTCGGTGTACTGTTTCGCCTGCGGGGCGGAAGTTCTGTTTAATCTTTCCATATTAGTGATTTAGAATTTTAGATTGCTCGACAAGCTCGAAATGACGGGCTACAGCGTTACGCCGGATTTGAAGATGGCGATTTCGCGCCAGCCGTTCTTTTCGTTGTTCACCGGGGCGCCGGAGGCGGCGGCGAGGACGAAATCGACGAAGCGCGCGGCGACGTCCGCCATCGGCTCGCCCTGGGCGAGGACGCCGGCGTTGAAGTCGATCCAGTTGCCCTTCTTCTCGTACAGGGGGGTGTTGGTGGAGATCTTCATCGTGGGCACGAAGGTGCCGAACGGGGTGCCGCGGCCGGTGGTGAAGAGGACGATCTGGCAGCCACAGGATGCGAGAGCCGTGGAGGCCACAAGATCGTTACCCGGGGCGCTGAGAAGGTTCAAACCCTTGACGCTCAAGCGCTCGCCGTATTTCAGAACACCGCGGACGATGCTCTTGCCGCACTTCTGCGTGCAGCCGAGGGACTTCTCCTCCAGGGTGGAGATGCCGCCGGCCTTGTTGCCCGGCGATGGATTCTCGTACACGGGCATCCCCTGCTTCATGAAGTACTCCTTGAAGTCGTTGATCAGATGGACGGTCTTGTCGAACGTGGCCACGTCCTGGCAGCGGTTCATCAGGATCGTCTCGGCGCCGAACATCTCGGGGACCTCGGTCAGGACGGTCGTGCCACCCTGGGCGACGATCCAGTCGGAGAACACGCCCAGGAGCGGGTTCGCCGTGATGCCGCTGAGGCCGTCGGAGCCGCCGCACTTGAGGCCGACGCGGAGTTCCGACACGGGAACGTCCACGCGCTCGTCCTTCGAGCACACGGCGAAGATCTCGCGGAGCTGCTGCAGGCCGTATTCGATCTCGTCGTCCACCTTCTGGGTGACGAACATCCGCACGCGGCTTTCATCGACCGGGCCCACCAGCTCGCGGAAGGCGTCCAGCTGGTTGTTCTCGCAGCCGAGCGAGACCACCAGCACGCCGCCGGCGTTGGGATGGTGCACCATGTCGGCGAGGACGGTGCGGGTATTCTCGTGGTCCGCGCCGAGCTGCGAGCAGCCGTAGTTGTGCGGGAACGCGACGACGGCGTCGACACTCCCCTCCTTCCCGGCGATTTCCGCCTTGAAGCGCTCCACGATGGTCTGGCAGATGCCGTTCACGCAGCCCACGTTGGGAATGACCCAAATCTGGTTGCGAACGCCCACCTGTCCGTCCGCCCGGCGGAAGCCCTTGAAGGTCCGCTTCTTCGGATCGTCCGGGATATCCACCAGCGCCGGCTGGTAGCTATACTCCAGCAGGCCTTCCAGGTTCGTCTTGATGCAGGTGTGGTCCACCATCGTGCCCGCGGCCGCATCGCGCGTCACGTGCCCGATCGGGAAGCCGTACTTGACGACGTTCTCCCCGGCCTTGAGGTCCCTCAGGACGATCTTGTGCCCGCGGGGAATGTCCATCGACAAGGTCACGCCTTCCACCACGGCCCCCTTGGAGAGGTCCTGGAGGGCGACGGCGACGTTGTCGGCGGGGTTGATCTTGATATAATCCATCAGAAGTTAAAGTAATTCTTCGCGTTGTTGTAGGAGATGTCCTCGACCATCTTGCCGATGAAATCGAGCTCGGAGGCCGGGAGCTTGCCCTGCTCCACGTCCTTGCCCAGGACATCGCAGAGGATGCGGCGGAAGTACTCGTGGCGCGGGTAGCTGATGAAGCTGCGGCTGTCCGTGAGCATGCCCACGAAACGGCTCAGGAGACCCAGCGCGGACAGGGAGTCCAGCTGACGGCGCATGCCCACTTCCTGATCCAGGAACCACCAGCCCGAACCGAACTGCATCTTGCCCGGGAAGGTGCCGTCGTTGAAGGTGTAGGCCATCGTCATCATCACCGCGTTGTCCTTGGGATTCAGGCAGTAGAGGATGGTCTTCGCGAGCTTGCCTTCCAGGGTGAGCCGGTCGAAGAACCGGTGGCCGGCGGCCGCGATTTCCGGGTCGTGGATGGCGTCGTAGCCCGTGTCAGGACCCACCTCGTTGAACATCTTCGTGTTGTTGTTCCGGATGGCGCCGATGTGGAACTGCTGGGCCCAGCCGGCCTCGGCGTCCATCACGGCCTGGTCGTGCAGGAACGCGCTGCGGAACTTCTCCAGTTCCTTGGCGTTCGGGGCGATGCCCATCAGGACCTTCTTGAAGATCAGTTCGATCTCGATCTCCTTGTAGTCGGCGGCGTAGAAGTTCTCCAAGCCGTGGTCGGAGAGCTTGCAGCCCATCGACGCGAAGAAATCGTGGCGCTTCTTCAGGGCCTCGCAGAGGTCGGCATAGGAGTCGATCTCCATGTCGGCGGCCTCGCCGAGCTGCTTCAGATAGGCCTTGTAGGCGGCCGGGTTTTCGATCGCCATCGCCTTGTCCGGGCGCCAGGCGGGAATCACCTTCGTGCCGAAGGGGTTCTCCGCGATCATCTTGTGCCAGCGGAGGTCGTCGGCCGGGTCGTCGGTGGTGCAGACCACCTCCACGCCAAACTTGCGGATGAGGGCCTGGCCGCGGAACTCGGGCGTCGCCAGTTTCGCATTGCACTCCTCGAAGATCTCGCGGGCCGTCGCCGGGCACAGGAGCTTGTCGATGCCGAACACGCGGCTCAGCTCCAGGTGCGTCCAGTGGTACAGCGGGTTCCGCATCGTGTACGGAACGGTCTCCGCCCATTTCTCGAAGGTTTCCCAGGCAGTGTGCTTGCCGCCGGTCAGGTAGTCCTCGGAAACGCCGTTCGCCCGCATCGCGCGCCACTTGTAGTGGTCGCCGTAGTGGCCGTCCACCAGCCAGAGCTGGGTGATGTCGCGGAACTGGATATTCTCGGCGATCTGCTGCGGCACGAGGTGGCAGTGGTAGTCGATGATGGGCATTTTCGCCGCATGCTCGTGGTAGAGCTGGCGGGCGGTCTCCGTCTGGAGCATGAAGTTGTCGTTGATGAAACTCATATCAGTCTTTGTTTTGAATAATCTTGGAAGAGAGTCGGGGTATCACCCCCGGCTCCCTTTGTACAGTTACTTCCTCCGGGAATAGTTCTGGGAAGCGGAGTTCCAGCGCGGATCGCCGATGTCGGCCTTACGGAGGTCCGCGTCGGTCAACTTGAAGTTGAACTCGGCGGAACCGGCGCAAGGATCGGCCTCGAGGAGGGCGCCACCGACGGTCGCGGTTTCCTGGTTGATGGCCCCGTTCCAGAAGGCCGGACCCACGTTGAAGAAGTAGTTCGCATTCATCGTCGGAACCGTCGCGCCCGTCTTGGCGAGGATGGTAGCCTCACCGGTCAGGTTCAGGAACAGGTTTTTGGCGACATTGTACTTCTGGGCCGCATCCGCACAGGAACGGACCCACAGGAGGCCGTTTCCGGCATCGATGGAGCAAGCCGCGAACGTGTTGTTCGTGATGGCAACCGACCCTGCGATTTCCTTGTCGCAGCGGATGAAGTCGCGTCCACCGTCATAGAACGTATTCTTGGAGACGATGATGGCATCGTACACGCCCTTGCGGATGTCAATCATGCCCTGGCCGGTGCCGAAGCCATGGACCAGGTTCTTCTGGAAGTCGAAGACCGCGATCTTGGAATCGGTGCCGTTTCCATAGAACAGACTCTTGTTGTAGGCGAAGATGTCACAGCCCGTGATCCGGATCTTGGACATCTCCACGGCCTCGGCAATCTCGAATGCATTGCCCATCGCCTTCTCAGCGCCGTTGAACTTCACATTCTCAGCCTCGAAGGAGGTAGTACCAGCGCCGAACTTGAATCCGCCGATGATTTCGACGGTTCCCTGTCCGGTCAGCGAGAGCGGGGCGATCAGGTTGATGACGCCGCTCTCGACCGCCTCACGGAGGTCATAGACACCCGCCTTCAGGGTGATGGCGGACTTGCCGGCGTCGATGGCCGTCGTCAGGTCGATGACCGAAGCGACCGTGATCTCGGAAGACACCCGGCCGGCATTCGGGTTCCAGCGGGCTGCGCCCACGTTGGAAGCGAGGCACAGGGCGTCCACGAGCGTGTAGTCATGGCCCGCCGCATCCTTGACAGGATCCGAGGCGAGGATGACGCCACCGTTCGCGAGGGCGACTTCCTGGTTGATCAGACCGGTCCAGAACTTCTCGGCCGTGCAGCCATAGAAGTAGTTGTTCGCGACCTCGTCCGGGACCGTGATGCCGGAAGCCTTGGAGAGCAGGTTGTTCTCTCCGTTCTCATTGAGGAACAGGTTGTTCTTGAGCACGTAGCTGTCCGGGGTCGAACGGACGTACAGGACGCCGTTTCCGTTGTTCAGCGTGACGCCGTCGAACGTGTTGTTCACGATGTTCACCGCGCCGGTGACCTTGCCCCCATCGGCCCGGATGAAGTCACGGCCGCCGACGATGGTGCAGTTCTGGATGGTGAGGGCGTGATAGGTACCCTTGCGGATATCGATCGTACCCTGTCCGCCGCCCAGACCCGTCGCAAAGACATTGTCGAACACGACCGCCTGGAACTCGGAGTCGTCGGCATTGCCATAGAAGAGGCTCTTGCCCACGGTGTTGACATCCAGGTTACGGAGCACCAGGGAACGGACCACCGAAGCCGCGCCGACGCTCACGAGATTGTTGGCGCCCCCCGTAATCGAAAGGTTCTCGATGATGATGGTACCCAGGTCACCCTCCGCCAGGTCGAACTGGGACACGGTGATCTCGGCGCCGGGCTCGCCGCTCAGGTGCATGCCGGCGGTGAGGGTGATGTTCGCGGCGGAGAGGTCATAGGACCCGGCCGCAAACTTGATGTCGGTCTTCGCGGCATCGATGGCAGCCTGGAACTCCTCGACGGAGGACACGGTGAACGCATTACTGTCAGAAGCGGAGGCGGCGGCGGGATTCCAGCGGGAAGCGCCGGCGCCGAGGCTCATGACAACGGCATTCGTCAGGGTGTAGTCACCGCTGGCCGCATCCTTGAACGGATCGGCGGAAAGAACCACACCGCCACCGTCGACCGCCAGTTCGGCGTCGATGCAGCCCGTGTAGAAGGCATCGCCGATGTTGTACCACACATTCTTCTTCATCTTGGGCTTCATCGCAGCCGTACGGCCGCTGATGGAGTTGACAATGTTGGCGAAGATGTTGCCGGTGACCTCGTAGGTGGTCGGCGTGGCACGCACGCACAGGACACCGCCCGCGTTGGCCGGGTTGTTCAGGTTGTCCAGGGTGTTGTTCTTCACATAGACCGCATTGATGACGCAAGGGGCATCGATCCGGAGGAAGTCACGTCCGCCCGTGCAGGTGGACTCTTCCAGGGTGAAGGAGCCGTACCGGCCGTTGCGGAGATCGAACACGCCCTGCCCGGTGCCCTGGTTCTTCACGACGACATTGTAGAAAGTAATGTCGGCGATGTCGAACTTGTCAGCCGTGTTGGAAGCATAGATGACACTCTTGGAGAAACCGTCGATGACCGTATTGCGGATGTCGATCTTCTCGGCGGTCACGCCCTCGGCATTGTCCAGGTTGATGAAGATGTCACCGCCGTTGGCGACGACCTCCAGGTTGTCGGTCGCGAAGGTGCCCACCGCACCGCTGAGTTTGAAGCCGCCCTTGACCACGGCGCCATCCTGGCCCTTCAGGGTCAGCGGGGCCGTGATGGTCAGGCCGCCCTCCAGGTCATACTCGCCGGGAGCGAGGGTGACGGCTTCCTTGCCGGCCTCGATGGCGGACTTGAGGGCATCGACGGTGTTGACCACCAATTCGTCGCCTTCACCGCCGCCGCCCTTCGGCAGGACCGCGAAAGCAGCCACACCGGCAGCGGATTCGGTGTTGTAGATATCGGTCGCGGTCGGATTGGCATAGACTTCCACCTTGTAACTGCCCGCATCCAGCATGCCGGTGGTAGTACCGCCAATGACATACTCAGTACCTTCGGACACGGTGTTGCTCTTGCCGTTGAAGACGACGGAATAACTGCCGGCGTTCTCCACAGGCTCCCAGCTGATGGTGATGTCAGCGGCTTCGCCAGCCGTGATGGAGGCGGGATCGGCGGTCGGTGCCGGCGTCGGCAGGGCCGTGTTGACCGGAGTGACATCGGTGGACCAGGCCAGCTTCTCGAGGGAGACGGGGCCGGACGGGAAGACATACACGAGGGATTCCTCGGTGATGGTGGTGACCAGGATCTTGGTCGGGGTGGTCATGTCGGCCATCGCGGAAACGCCACCCTTGAGGGCGATAGAGCCGCCGTCGACAGGGCCGACACCCACGACGAAATGGTTGCCCAGGCTCTCCGGATCGGCCGCCTTCACAAGGACGGAACCAGGCTTGTCCACCTTGAAGGCAACATAGCTGAGCGTGGGGACACCCTGGCGGTTGGTCACCGCCGCCGTCTGGAAGTTGAGTTTTCCGCCATCCACCACGATGGCGTTGGATTCGCCGCCGTTGATATACAGGTCGTCACGGACCATCTCCTTCTTGATGGTGCCGGAGAAGAACTTGGCGTTCGCCAGGTTCCAGGTCTTGTTGCCGGCAAGGAGATTCAGCGTGAGGTCCTCCGGCTCCTCCACGAACGGAGTCCACCATTTGGACGCGCCCACCATCTTGTCTGCGATTTCACAGTCCGCCAGGAGGTTGAAGTAACCGCCCGCGGCATTGTAGCACGGATCGTTCTCCAGAATCGTACCGGCCGCCTGGCCCTGGGTGAAGTTGTCGGTGAAATAGGTAACCGCTCCGTCATCGCCCTTCGGCAGGTTGTAGAACCAGTTGTTCGCAGCGGCGACACCCATGTCGCCCGCCGGGACGTACTTGGCGTTGGCGCCCGCGAGCACAGCCTTGCCGGTCATATTCAGGAACAGGTTGTTCTTGAAGGAGAAGGAACCCGGGGTGATCTGGAGTCCGAAGACACCCGCGTTGTTCGCGTTGTCCACGAAGTTCAGGTTCTGCAGGGTGTTGTTCTCGAAGACCAGGGAGCCGATGGAGCCGGCGTCGAAGCGGACGAACGTGCGCATGCCCTGCCAGATGGTGTTGTTCACGAAGGAGAGGCTCTCCAGCGTGGTGGCCTGGCGGATATCGAAGACATCACCGCCCACGGTACCGTCGGTGTTGATGTCATGGATGTCGCAGCTGTCGTACGTGACATTCCCCAGCACCATGTTGTTGCCCCATTCATACATGAGACCCTTGGTGTAGTTCGCGATCACGCAGTTCTTGTAGGTGATGTTGCCGATGTTCTTGTCCTTCACCGTGCCGCCGTTCTTGTTCTGGATGGCGAAACCGAAACCGGAAGGACTGGTGGCGGTAGGACCGCCGTTGAACTCGACGCCCTCGAAATAGAGGTCGGCGCCCGGAGCCCAGGTGTCGGCGAAGTGGAATTCGCCCTGGACCACCGGCTTGGTACCGTCGGCGGCTTCTTCACCGAGCAGCGTGAAGCCGTTGGAGATGTCCAGCGCCCCGATGTCATACGGGGAGCCTTCCATCTTGAGGAGGATCTTGGCGCCCGCGGTCTTGACCGCATTGAGCAGCGCTTCCGTGGAATTGACCTCGGTCGTCCCACTGATGTCCGGCGTCGTCCAGGCGTTCACCTGGCCGCGGCTGGCGGAGAGATAGTACAGCGTGAAGACATACTGCGTGGAAGCATCCAGACCGTCGATGGTCGCCGTTCCGCCACTGATCTCCGAATCGGAGAGGGTGTGGGTTTCGGTGGCATCAGCCCCGGGCAGGCCATATTCGATCCGGTCGACCTCCTCGAAGTCCGCCACTTCCGTGGACCAGGCCAGGGAGACGGAATTCACGGTACGTCCGGAGACTTTCAGGAAGAGGTTGTCCTTCACGGCAAAAGTCTTGAAGGACTTCTCCAGGAAGGCGATCTTGGAATCTCCCTTTCCGGAAGCCGTAGCCTGGACGGAGAACCAGTAGGTCTGGTCAGCCTCCAGTTTCTTCTGGTACGGAACCTGGGACGGAAGGACCGTCTCGCTCAGGTACACCTGGGTACCAGCAGCATCCGTATAGACGACGAAATTGTACGCCTCCGCATCCTTGGCCACATCCCAGGAGAAGGTCACCACATCACCCTGGGCGGCGCTCACGCGCGCGTTCAGGCCCATCGGGGCGAGGCAGCGGGAAAGGTTCAGTTCGGTAATCTCGTCGAACTCCTTCGTCGAGCAGGAGGCTGCCGCAACAAGAGTCGCGAGGGCGAGGATGGCATATTTGATCTTGTTCATAACTGTCAGGGTATTAGATGCTGTCATAGCCATAGTCGTTCTTGATGTATCCCTGGCTGTTGGTCATGGTATCATTGAAGATGGGCCAGAACATATGCTGCTCGGGATCGTAGGTATAGAGGCCACGGATTCGCGCCTCGTAGAAACCGGTGGACTTTGCATCATCATACTTGTTCACATAACCGGTGGAGATTTCCGTCCCGGCCGGAACCTCACCCTCAGTGGTGAGGAAGGTAATGTTGATGGACTTGCTGTCGTCGGCATAGGCATAGGCGATGTCGCCGGTCAGGCTGGCATAGGCTCCCTGCAGGTCGCGGAGGGCCAGCATGTCATCGATCGCAGCGTCCAGGTTGGTCTTCAAGAGGTTCCAGCGGATGAGGTCACCCTTGCGGAGGAACTCGCCGCAGAACTCGAGCGCGCGCTCGTCCACGATCGCCTGGAACATCTCCTCCTTGGAAGAAATGGCGGCGACATAGGCTTCGGCCTGGCTCTCGTGTCCCTTGTAGGCACGTTCGCGGACCGGGAGGAGATACTGCTTGGCGCCGTTGGGACCATTCAGCTCATTCTCGATCTCCGCGGCCATCAGAAGGATGTCGGCGTAGCGCATCACGACGGGCTTGATGCCGTCATCGTTGCCACCGGTATACGGCTGGGCGTCCATCCACTCGAAACGGTATTTTCCGAAATACCACTTACCGATGCCGGCGGGCTCGATGGTGTTGTCCTTGTTCCACTTGTAGTTCACGCAGGTGACGTCGCGACGCTGGTCGTTCTCGCCATACTTGAAGTACATGGTGGGAAGCGGGCCGGCATCACCACCGCGAGACACGCCGTTGGAGATGGAGGCACCCTCCGAAGAGATGGCGAAGGTGAAGTTCCAACGACCGCGGCCGGCGCCGAACGGAATCACGTACAGCGTCTCGAAGGCGGGACCGGCGGTGAGGTTGTCCATATTGTTCATCTTTCGCCAATAGGCTTCGACGTTCTGTTCCAGGGAGGCGCTGCCGGAAGCGATGGCGGCTTTCAGGTAATTCAGGGCCTTCGGATAGAGGGTGGCCTTCTGGAGCTCGGAATCGCTGGAAAGGCGGACCGTTCCCAGGTCGCCAGTGCCCACGGCGCCGTCATCGGGACGAATCGCATAGCCGGAGGCAGCCAGGGCAATGCGTGCATACAGACCTTCCGCAAACACCTTGTTGATCCGGTCGGTCCGGGAAGTGGCCGTCGTCGCACCCGGATTCGGGAGATACGGGATCGCCTCTTCCAGGTCGGCGAGGATCTGCTTGTAGATGACATCGCGGCTTTCCTTCTTGGCATAGATCGTTTCGGAGGTCAGCGACTCGAAACGGGCCGGGACGTCGCCCCAGGCCTTGGTGAGATCATAATAGATCATTGCCCGGAGCGTGAGGGCCTCGCCGAGCAGGTAGGCCATGTCAGATCGTGTTTCGCAATTGCCGTATTCGCGGAGACCTTCAATGACCAGGTTTGCCCGTTCAATGCCCATATACATGAGCGGGAAAGGACCGTTGGAGAGATTCAGCTGCGCATTGTTCGGCAGGCAGTCATAGGCGGCAATGTCGGACTTTCCGTCACCCGGCTTGTATGTATTGTACCACTCCACGTCGGTGTTGAAGCCATACCAGGGCAGGAAACGGCCGCGATAGGAGTTCACCTCGCAGAAAGCCTCGGTGATGCCGAAGATGGTACCTTCGGTCAGCGCATAGTTGGAATAGACGGTCGCCGCATCGAACGCGGACGGGGATTCGCTGTCCAGGATCTTGTCGCAGGCGGACAGGGAAAGCAAAACGACGGCCGCAGAAAGGATATATTCAACAATCTTTTTCATATTCAAGGCGGATTAGAAAGTCAGGTTGAGACCGGCGACGAAGCCGATGCTCTTCGGATAAGCGGAATAGTCCACACCCGGCGTCAGCGGGGTGGAACGGCGGGTGTCCACTTCCGGATCGTAACCGGAATACTTGGTAAGGCAGAAAAGGTTGGTCCCAGTCACATATACGCGCGCACGACGGATATGGGCTTTCTGGGTCAGGTCCTCGGGAAGCGTATAACCGAGGGTGACACTCTGCAAGCGGAGGAACGATGCGTCTTCCACCGCCCAGTCGCTGAACACGGCCGTGCCGATAGCCGGCGACCACATGGTCTTGCCGCTGTTGAGGCTCTTGAGCGTGGCGGGATCCGAGATCTGCTCGCCGGTCGCCCAGTCGATGTTGGTCCAGCGCTGATCCACGGTCATCAGGTTCAGGAGGTTACGGTTCGAGAACTTGCGGGAGGAGGTGAACTCGACCTTGTTGGCGTTGTAAACCTGGTTGCCGATCATGTAATTGAAGTTGGCGCTGAAGTCGAATCCGTAGAGAAAACCGCTGAAGTTGAAACCGCCGGTGAAGTCAGGAGAAGCGTTGCCGATGACCTTGCGGTCGGCCACGGTAACCTTGCCGTCGCCGGTGAGGTCCTTGAGCTTCATGGCGCCCGGAATCATGTAGTTCGCGCCGATGATGGCGGAATTGTCAACGACTCCATCATTGAGGGCCCACTTGGAGCCCGTCCAGGTGAAATCATCCACCGAATACATGCCGTCGCTCACGAAACCGTACATGTTGCCGAGCGGCTGGCCGACCTCGACGATGTAGTCGTCACCGATTTCAGTGGAGGCCCAGTAGGACTGTGCGGTGATGCTGTTCAGTCCGCCCAGGTCCGTCACCCGGTTCTGGTTGTAGGCGATGTTGCCGCCGATGTTCAGGGACACGTCCTTCTTGGAGATGAGGGGCATGTTCAAAGCAACTTCAGCACCACGGTTGCGCGTAGAACCGAGGTTGCGGTACTGGCTGTCATAACCGGAACCCGTGATCGGGAAGTTGATGAGGAGGTCCTTCGTCGTGTTCTGATAGACCTCGACGCTACCGGTCAGACGACCCTGGAAGAGGCCGAAGTCCAGACCGATGTTGTGGGTGATCGTGGTCTCCCAGGTCAGGTCCGGATTGTTCATGATCTTGCCGGCCATCCAGTAATTGTTGCTCTGGCTGAGCCAGGCCGTGACGGTGGCGCTATACTGCTTCAGCAGCTGTCCGGAAGGGATGTTGTTATTACCGGCGGTACCGAAGCTGTAGCGGAGCTTGAGCTGGTCCAGCCAGCTGTGGGCATTGTCCATCCAGGGCTCGTTTGAGATGGTCCAGGAAGCCGCCGCGGACGGGAAGTAACCCCAGCGGTGACCGCGGGCGAACTTGGAGGAGCCGTCGGCGCGGAGCGTGCCGCCGATGGAATAGCGGTGCTTGTAGTCGTAGTTCACGCGGCCGAAGAAGGAGAGCAGCTTGTCGTCCGGATCATAGTAGTTGTTCACCGAAGCGGGCGTACCGGAGGAAAGGAAATTCCAGGCCATGGGAGCGTCGTAGGAGGCATTGAGGCCATCCACCATGATGGTCAGGAGGTTCGACTTGGCGATCGTCATTTCCTCACCGAGGAGGAGGGTCAGGTTGTGGTCCTCACCGAGAACGTTGGCGAAGCTGTAATTCAGGGTGTTCGTATTGCGATACTTGGTGCGGAACGCTTCCTTGTGCTGATTGGACACGCCGGTCTTGTCGGTGGAGTTGTTCGCGACATAGTAGGTCGTCATGCCATAGAAGCGGTCGTCGGTCTGGTTGTACTTCTCCAGGCCGCCCTCGATCTTGAGGTTGAGGTTGTCGACGATCTTCCAGTTGAAGGCTGCATTCGCATTCCAGGTGGTACGGATACGGCGGGAATCGTTATCGGCCACCGAAAGGAGCGGCGGCGCGTTGTCGCCATAATCCTGCTCTTCGTCCACGCCTTCCAAGGTGGAGGCGAGAGGAATCGGTGCATAGGAGACCGCATGCTTCAGACGACCGTTTCCGGAGGTGGTTCCGGTATCGTTGATGCCGTTGGCGCCGGAACCGCGGACATTCACGCGGGAATAACGGACGTTGGCGTCGATGCTGGTGGTTTCGGAGGTCTTGAAATTCGCCTTGAAATTCAGGTTGTCGCGGGAATAGGTGGAACCGGACATGATGGCCTCGTCGCCCATGTGGGCATAGCCGAGGGTCCAGTTCACATTGTCACCGCTGCCCGAGACGGAGAAGTCGGCGGAGAAGGAATTACCCACGTTGCCGAAGACCGCATCGACCCAATTGTTACCTTTCAGGCCTTTGTACAGGTCGATATCGGTAAAGTTGCCGAAGTAAGGCTCGTAATAGGAGCTGAGGTTGTCGCGGATGACACCGAGTTCGTACTGGAACTTCACGAAGTTCTCCGGATCCATCGCGACGATGGCGCCGGCGTTGGCCATTTTCTTGAGACCGTAGTACGTGTTGAACTTCACGGAGACCCGCTGTCCCTTTTCAGCGCTCTTGGTGGTGACGATGACCACACCGTTCGCGCCGCGGCTACCGTAGATGGCCGTGGAGAAGGCGTCCTTCAGGACGTCGATGGACTGGATCTCGGAGGACGGGATGTCGTTGATGGACTCCACCGGGAAGCCGTCCACGATGTAGAGCGGGCTGCTGTCCTGGGTGATGGAACCGCCGCCACGGACGCGGATCTTGATATCAGCGTCCGGATCGCCTTCCGTCGTGATGACGGAGACGCCCGCCATCTTTCCGGAAAGAGCCTGGGAAACAGTGGTCACCGGCTGTTCGGTGAGCTTGTCGGAACCGACGGAAGCGACGGCGCCGAGGAGGTCACGGCGCTTGACCGTCTGGTAACCCACGACGACCACTTCGTCGAGGAAGGTCGAGTCCACCTTCAGGACCACGTTGATGACGGTCTGTCCCGCGATGGGAATCGTCTGATCACTCAGTCCGATGAAGGAGAACACCAGGTTCACCGCGTCTGCGGGCACGGTCAGCTCGTAGTCGCCGTCGATGCCGGTGACGGTGCCGATGGTCGTACCCTCGACAACCACACCCGCTCCGATGAGCGGCTCACCGGACTCGTCCGTCACCACGCCCTTGATGGTCGTCTGGGCGGACAGGGTCCATGCCGATACCAGGCCGAGAAGCGCGAGCGCGAGTTTCTTGACTGGATTTTTCATGAATGGATGGTTTTAAGTTGGTTATTGATGATTGAGTTAGAGTTTCATGTAGCTGCCGCCGGCGTTCTGCCCGGCGACGATGTCCTTCACCAGATAGTGGAGATACATCTCCAGGTTGGTGTAGCGGTTGTTCTTGTCCAGAGTGACGGTCCCGGCGTCGGACTTGTCGGTCTTCTTGAGGCCGAACTGATCCTCGAACCAGTCGGGCATGCCGTCGGAGTCGGAGTCCTTGATCTTCGCCTTCTGCTCGTCGGTGGCGGTGTACACCGGCCAGCCGTTCTTCCAGGTGGCGTCCTGGACGTCGGTCTGGGTGTCGATGAGGCCCTTCGTGGAACGGTCGCTGGCGGCCGTGTTGCTGCCCTGATAGGTGGAAGTGCCGTCCTTCGTCTCCTTCGCGATGCGCGTGTCGATGCCGTCACGGGCGAAGCTGGCGCCCGCATAGTTCAGGACCGGATCCAGGCAATTCGCGCCGGTGTGGACGTTCTGGTAGGTGTCCGTGGCATACCGGTTCGCCTCCTTGATTTTGGCCGCATCGGCCTCGCTGATATAGACGGAGACCGGAGAACTCTTGCCGGCCTTCCAGTTGTCGGCCGTCAGGTCGCTCTTCCCGTGCATCACGTTGCCGTCCATATAGAAGTGACCGGGCAGGATCGTGCCGCCGCAATTGCTGCAGGAAGTCGTGGGCTGCAGGAACCAGATGTGGTTGGTGGGCGTCACGGGACCCGGCTTGTAATAGTTGTTGAACAGGTTGTACTTCCGGTGGTCGGTTCCATACTTGTTGGAACTCTCGCCGCCGTAGGTGCTGTTGCCCTTCCAGTTGTAGATCACGTTGTTGAAGATGGACACAGGGCCCTTCTGGGTGGACACGTAGTCGTGGTCGATGCGAGGATTGCGGCTGTCGTGGTGCGCCAGCAGGTTGTGGTGGTAAGTGGCGTTGTTGCCGCCCCAGATGCCGCCATAGCCGTGGGACCCCTTGTCGTGAATGGAGTTGCGGAGGCTCTCCGAAACGATGTTCCACTGGAAGGTGAAATCCTTCATCCCGTAGAAAGAGGCGCACTCGTCGGTGCACCAGCTCACGGAGCAATGGTCGATGATGATCTTCTCGTACTTGTCGTCGTCGTGGCTCATCACCTGCATGGCGTCGTCTTCCGTCTTTTTCTCGTCGCCCATCCGGCAGCGGATGAAACGGACGATCACGTTGCTGGCGCTGATGCGGAAGGTGTAGTTCTTCAGGCAGATGCCGTCGCCGGGGGCCGTCTGGCCGGCGATGGTGAGGTTGCCCTTCTTGATCTGGAGCTGCTTCTGCAGCGCGATCGTACCGGCGACGTCGAAGACGATGATGAGCGGCCGCTCGGCATTCTCGATGCCGTAACGGAGCGTTCCATTCGTGTTGTTGTCCTCCAGGGAGGTCACGTGGTAGACCTTGCCGCCGCGGCCGCCGGTGGCGTACATGCCGCCGCCCTCTGCGCCGGGGAAGGCGCGGGCGACGCCGTCCTCTTCCGCCGCAGGAATGGAGAATTGCTCATAGTACTGGCCGAACGGCGGGGTGGGCGGATCGGGTTCATCCGTTCCTTCCGTGCGGGCATCGACCCAGGTCATGGAGGAGGAGCCGCCGGCATTGACGGCCTTGACGCCGAACCGGTAGTTCGTCGCCTTGGTCAGTTCGGTGACGGTCGCGTTGCGGGTGCCGGCCGTCCCTTCCTTCACTTTGGCGCCGTCTTTCTGGAGTTCCCAGGAATAGGAAGCCGCACCCTCGACCGCGTCCCACTGGAACTGCAGGCTGGTTTCCGTCGCCTTGTGCAGTTTCACGTTCGCTGGAGCGGAAGGGGCCTTGGGGGTGTCGGGCACCACGACCGGATCCTCCTTCCCGCCGCAAGCGGCGAGGATGAGGGCGAACAGGGCCATCAGGGTCAGTTCTTTTCTCATAGCTTTTCGTATTCGAGCGAAGCCCAGATGAAGGGGCCGACGCCCTTCGGGTCATTCTCGATGATCTTCTCGTTGATATAATACTCGAAGGTGCCGCTGCGGTTCTCCTTGCCGCCGAGGCCGGCGACGGCGCAGCAGTCGGTGAGATTCAGGGTGCCGTCGGCATCCTCGCGGATGAACTTCTTCACGAGGGCCTCGTAGAGGGCCTTCGGGTCGACGGACGCGGGGACCGCATAGCCTTCGCGGGCGGCCCGCAGATAGGCGTAGGTGAACATTGCGGAGCAGGTGGCCTCCAGGTAGTTCCCTTCCCGGCCCGGGCTGTCCAGGACCTGGTACCACATGCCGGTCTCGGGATCGGCATATTTCGGGAGCGTGGCGAGGATGCCTTCCAGGATGCCCTGCAACTCCGCCTTGCCGGGATGGTTCTCCGGGAAGAACGGCAGGACCTCCACGAGGGCCATCGTGTACCAGCCGAGGGCGCGGCCCCAGCAGTGGGCGGACTGGCCCGTCACCGGATCGGCCCAGAACATCTGCTTCGACTCGTCCCAGGCGTGGCGGTAGAGGCCGGTCGCCGGGTCGTAGGTCTTCTCCGCCGCCACCTTGAACTGGGTGACGACATCGTCGAAGAGCTCGTCCCGGTGGGTGATGTCCGCATAGACCGCATAGAAAGGCTCCGCCATGTACAGGCCGTCCAGCCACACCTGGTACGGATACGCCTTCTTGTGCCAGAAGGCGCCCGCCTCGGTGCGGGGCTGACCCTCGAGCTGCTTCCGGGCCGTCTCGATGGCGGCGGCGTACCGGAGGTCCGGGGTGGCCTGGTACAGGCCGATCAGCGTCCGGGCCGGGCAGATATGGTCCAGGTTGTATTTCTCGAGGTCGTATTTCCCGCCGATCTGACCGCCCTTGTCCAGGACGCCGTCATACCAGGCGCGCACATACGCGTCGAATTCGGGAATGTCATAGGCGCGGGAAACGGCCAGGAAGCTCCGCAGCTCCAGGCCGGTCGTGTAGTTCCACTTGTAGTTTCCTTCCTGCCCGTCCAGGTAGGTGGCTTCCGGCGCCCGCTTGATCTCCGAGCGCACCATCCGGACGGAATAAGGTCCCGTCTTGAGGTCCGTCTTCGGCGCGCAGGCCGCCAGCAGCAAAGTGGCCAGTATTGCGATCCTTTTCATCTATCGGTTGTCATAAGGGTTCCAGCGGATGCCGTCCTGCGCCTGGTACATCACCTTCTCGAAGGTGTACTCGGCGGCCTGCTTCGCGGTGAGGGTGTGCGCCCATTTCACGCGCGGGCCTCTCGCGCCGGGGCCGGCATTCTGATATTCAGCGTAGTAGGAGTTCTTCTTGGTATTGGGCTTCCCCTCCTTCTCCCAGTCGTGCCAGCCGTCCGCGACGATGTGCGGGCCCAGCTCGCAGCCGATGAACACGGTCTTCGCGTAGGCGCCCCACGGGCGGCCCAGGTAGCATTTGTCGATGCCCGGAGCGGCCGTCAGCTTGCAGTTCTTGAACACGTAGCCGTACTTCTGCCCCGGCAGGGTGGAAGCCGCCGTCACATAGCTGTTCTTCTTGGAATGGAGCTGGCAGTTCTCGAAGTAGGCGATGCTGGGGCCGAAGATGAAGTCCGTCGTGCCCTCGATGTAGCAGTCCAGGAAATAGTTCCGCTTGATGCCGCCTTCCTTGCCGAAACGGCCGTAGGTGTAGAGGGTGTCCTGGTTGCCGATGAAGCGGCAGCGGTGGAAGAACAGGAAGTCGCCGTCGGTGAACACCGCCACGGCCTGGCCGATCTCCTTGCCCTCCCCCGCCGTGTTCTCGAAGGTGATGTCCTCGAAGGTCACGTAGCTGGAGTGGATGTAGATGCTGGCGCTGCCGGAAGTGCCCACCTTGAAGTCGTTGTCCGGCCACAGCTGCTCCGCATACCGGTCGTAGGTGAGGATGGTCTTGTCCGCGCCCTCGCCCATGATCTTCATCCGGAACTTGGTGTGCGGGATGTCGATGGCCTCCTTGTAGGTGCCGGCCTTGATGAGGATGGTGGTGATCTTGCTGTGGCTGTAGTTCGGGACGGCGTTGATGCCCTCCTGGACGGTCATGTAGTCGCCGTGGCCGGTCTTGTCCACGACGATGTCGTACCGCACGAGATGCTCGCCGAGGGCGGGAACCTGCTTCTTGAGGGCGTCGCAGACGATCTCCGTCACCTTGCGCGCCCCGCAGGCGACCGTATGGGTGTTGTCGTCCTTGCCGGTGGAGATCATGAAATAGGCCTTGGAAGCCTCGTCGCCGATGCTTTCGAGCCAGTCCAGGGTGGGCGTGGTGATGTCCAGGAGCGTCACGCCCATCTCCTCGGCCACCTGCTTCATCGCGGCGGGATAGTCGGTATGGCAGTTGCGGTCCAGCTTGCCGCTTTTGAACCAGCGGCGGGCCACCGGGGTGAGGAGGATCGGCGTCGCGCCTTTCTCGCGGGCGCCGCGGATGAAGGTCCGGAGGTTCTCCTGGTAGGCGCCGAAGGCGGGCGCATAGCGGTCTGGATCGTCGGCCTTCGCGTCATTGTGGCCGAACTGGATGAACACGTAGTCCCCGGGCTGGAGGGCGTACTCGACCATGTCCCAGAGGCCCTTGTCGATGAAGCTCTTCGTGCTGCGGCCGTTCTGCGCGTAGTTGATGACGTGGAGGGTGCTGTCCACGAAATTCGGGAACATCATGCCCCAGCCGCGCTCGAGCTTGCCGTCGGAGAGGTCTTTCTCCGCCATCGTGGAATCGCCCATCAGGTGGATGGTCGTGAAGGAGCTGGCTACCAGCCAGACGGCGACGAGATAGAGGATTCTTTTCATAACTTGGTACCGTTGACAGTGACGTTCTCGAAGTTGACGTTCTCGTAATAATGGGTTTCCACGCCCTTGTCGGCCGTGAAGTTGCTGTTGCGGATGGTGAGGTTGCGCACCGGCATCTCCGGGAGGCCGTTCACGAACACCGCCTGCTCCGCGCCCGCGCACGTGATATCAGAGAAGTGGAAGTCGCGGAACTCCGGGGTGGTCTCGTCCACCGGCTGGATGTCGCTTTCGCCGTCCTTGGACATCTCCGAGGCGGAAACGCCCATGTAGTAGAGGTTGAAGATGACGCCGTAGGTGACGATGTCCTTCATGTAGATGTGGTCGCACCAGATGTCCTTCACCACGCCGCCGCGGCCGCGGGCGCTCTTGAACCGAAGGCCCACGTCCGTGCCGATGAAGCGGCAGCCCGTGACGCGGATGTTCTCCACGCCACCGGACATCTCGCTGCCCACCACGAAGCCGCCGTGGCCGTGATAGACGGTGCAGTCGGCGATGATGAGGTTACGGCACTTCTTCCCGTGTTTGCGGCCGTCGGCGTCCTTGCCGGACTTGATGCAGATGGCGTCGTCGCCCACGTCGAAGGAGGAGCCGGTGAGGATCACGTTCTCGCAGGCGTCGATGTCGATGCCGTCGCCGTTGGTGGAGAAATGCGGGTTCCGGACGATGATGTCCTGGATCACGACATCCTTGCAGTACAGCGGGTGAAGATTCCAGCACGGGGAATTCTGGAAGGTGCAGTCCTTGAGGAGGACGCGCTCGCAGTTGCGGAAGGACAGGAGCACGGGACGGAGGAAGGTCTTGATTTCCTGCTCGTCCAGGGAAGGATCCTGGTAATTGAGCGAGCCCGCGGTGGCGCGCGCCTTCGCGTAGCCCTCGTCCGGGAACCAGGTCTTGCCGTCCTCCGGAATGTAACCGCCGCGCTTGAGGATCTCCTTCCACTGGTCGTCGGAGACCTTGCGGCGCTTGACCTCGCGCCAGTATTCTCCGCTTCCGTCGAAGATGCCGCCGCCGGTGATGGCGATGTCATGCGCGCCGGTGGCGTTGAGCGGAGACACGCAGCGGCGCACGTCCAGTCCCTCGAAGTTCGTGTCGATGATGGGGTACAGATCCTGGTTGGGATCGAAGACGACGATGGCGTCCTTGTCCACGTACAGTTCGATATGGTCCTTCAGTTCGATCGGGCCGGTGCGCCAGATTCCAGCGGGAACGACGAGGCGTCCCCCACCCTGCTGCGAGAGCTTGGCGATCGCGGCCGCGAACGCGTCCGTGTTCATCGCCACGCCGTCGCCGACGCCGCCGAAGTCCGTCAGCACGACGGAACGGTTGGGGATGGACGGCAGTTCCACCCGGGGCATATCGAAGGGAAGTCCCTCATACAGAGCGGCAAATTCGTCTTTCTGGACGCCTTGGCAGGCCACGGCCAGGGCAAGGATCGGCAGGAGGAAGAAGCGTGCTTTCATCAGTGGTTACGTGCGGTTACTTTTCAACGGCTACAAATATAAGAAGTATTTTCGAATTTCCGTGCACGGTAACGGAAATATTTTTCAACATCTTATGTTAATAACGCCAGAGGCCTCCGTGCCCGTGCACGATTTTTCCGTTTTTTCTTGCAAAGTCCCTTTTTTATTCGCAGATTTGCAACCGGAAACCACATGGCACAGAACGAAAAGATCACCATCAACGACATCGCCCGTCGGACCGGCCTCTCCAAAGGCACGGTGGACCGCGTACTGCATAACCGGGGCGAAGTCTCGCGCAAGAGCTACGAGCGCGTAATGGAGGTGATCCGGGAACTGGGCTATGAACCCAACGTGTACGCTTCCCTCCTCGCGAAGGGCAAGAAACACCTCGTGGCCGTCCTCATTCCCGCCAGCGAGCCGGGCTCCTTCTGGGAGCTGGCCGCCTCCGGCATCGGCCGGGGCGTCGATCCGGTGACCGCCGCCGGCGTGGAAGCCGTTTCCTTCCCCTACGACCAGTACGACATCGAATCGTTCCGCGCCGCCTGCGCCGAAGTGCTCGCGGCCGAGCCTTCGGGCGTCGTCCTCGCCCCCATCTTCCAGGGCGAGACGGAGGCTTTCACCGGGAAACTGTCCGAAAGCGGTATCCCCTACTGCTTCATCGACTCAAGGCCCGACTCGAACGGCTACCTGGCGTATTTCGGCATGCCGCTGTACAAGAGCGGCTACCTGTGCGCGGACCAGCTCACGCGCGGGCAGAACATCCGCGGCGCCCTGATCGTCCGGGTCCGCCGCGACCGCTACCAGCAGTCGGACCCCACCGTGAACCGCCGCGCCGGCTTCCTGGACTACATGCTGGAGAACGCCCCCGACTGCAAGATCGACAACGTATTCGTGGACCCGAACGATCCGGAAGGCATCTACACCATCCTGGACGGGTATTTCGCGGAGCATCAGGAGGTTAGGCACATCGTGATGTTCAACTCCCGCATCCACCTCCTGGTCCCGTGGCTCGCCGCGCATCCGGATCCGGAGCGCCGCGTGGTGGGATTCGACAATCTGAAAGCGAACATGGACGCCCTGCGGGACGGCACCGTCTCCGTCCTCATCGGCCAGCGGCCCGACGAACAGGTGCGCCTCGCCATCGAGGCCCTCGCGAAGCACGCCCTCCTGGGCAAGGCTCCCGCGCGCAAGGACAACTTCATGCACATGGACATCCTCACGCGGTATAACGTGGAGGATTACTAGAGATTCTTATCCGCGAAATCCAGATACTGCAGCCAGTCGTACCGCAGAATCTCGTGACGGCCGTTCCGGATGTGATAGCCGTTGCGGCCCTTGACGACAGGCTGTTCCACGGCCGGCCACTCTGACGGCGCAAATCCCTCATACCCATAGAGTCGATACACCGGAGCGGCATTCGCCAGTCCCAGGAATTCACCCCGCGGATCGGACCAGCGGTCCTCGCTGCCGCTTTCCACATAGAGCGGACGCGGCGCGATGAGGGCCAGCAGTTCGTGCTGGTCGAAGGGAAGCCTAGACTCGTTGTCCCCGTACTTGTGGTAATTCTCGCAGAACCAGTACGGAAAATGCGTGTTGATGCGGCGGACGGTTTCGCCGAAGCGGCGGCGGGAAAGGGCCGCTCCCCCACAGCCGGAGGCATTGGAGACGACCATCGCGAAGCGGGTGTCGCGGGCGCCGGCCCAGACCGCCGCCTTGCCCATCCGGGAATGGCCGAAGACCGCCACGCGGGACGCATCGACCTCGGCGTCCGTCTCCAGATAGTCCAGGGCGCGGGACAGGCCCCAGCCCCAGGCGGCGAGGGCGCCCCAGGTGTAACCGTCATACTTCGAGCGGATTCCGGGATAGCCGTCCGCATCGGGCACGACATCCTCGCAACAGAATGTCGCCACGGCATAGCCCCGTTCCAGGATGTCCCGGAGCGGCCAGCGCTGCTGCTGGGAGCCGCGCGGGTCCACGGTATAGTCCTTCCGGTACCGGACCGAATCCGGCAGGAAGATGCCGGGGTCCTGGTCGATGGTATGGTTCCCGAAGAAATTGACGCCCATGAAAGCCGGCGCCGGGCCTTTCCGACGGTTCGGAATATACAGCAGAAGGTCCTCGTAGGCCGATTCTTCGGAATCGAAGAAGATCCGCACCTGCCGCCGGGTGGCCAGGCCTTCCAACGCGGCGGAATCGTTGTCGCGGACCTGGAAATGCAGGCCCGCCGGCTTGCCCGGAACGCTGCCGTACATCTCTTCCTCGAACAGTTTCACAAGCTCGGGACGGCGTTTCTTCTCCCAGTCCTTCACGGTGCGCGTACCTGCGAGCAGGTCCGGGAGCTCGTAAGCCGGCACCTTTTCCTCGTCATAGAGGAACCCTTCCAGCGGGTCGAAGGCCGGCTTCACGACGAGGTCCGTCACGTCCACCCAGCCGGAATCGTTCTTGGTCGCGAACCGGTTGCACCAGAAGCCGAACTTCGCGCCCACCCACAGTTCGGGCTGCGCCAGGAAACTGCCTTCTACTTGCGTAAACCGCTTTCCATCAAGACTGTAGCGGAACCGGCAGACGGCGTCGGGGACATTCCCCTCCACCGCCTTCGCCCGGACGTCCAGCTCCACCCAGACGGCCGCTACGGGCACATCGGGATAGTTGACCAACGGGACATTCTTCGACTCCCGGTCATGCGGCAGCGGCTCGTACCGATACGGCAGCACCGCCAGCTCGCGGACCGTCTCGACAGCGCCCTCATTGGCCTTCAGGCATTCGACATAGTCCAGGACGGCGCCCTTTCCGGTATCGGTCAGGCGCAAGCCGGCGTAGTCGTTCCCCATCACGGCGAAACCGGCCTGCTCGCCGCGCTCCTTGAGCTGCGGGTTCGGCCGGAAAGCGAGCTTAGCCCGGACGGTGAACCGCTCGGCCGGGAACTTCTGCGCCAGGAAATTCGGGCAGTCCCAGAGGCTCTTGTACGGCCAGGTCTGCTGCACCGAATACAGCCGTACGCCGTCCTGCAACGCATAATGCCAATACGGCGACGGCAACGCCGGATACTGCCATTCCAGGCCGATGCCGTAGGGCTTGTATGCGGTTTTAGATTCTTTCGCTTCGCTCAGAATGACAGTGGGAGCTTCGCCCGGAATGACAGTGGGCTTCCTATAGTCCCCCACCGGCTGCCCCACGCCGTCCCCGTCGGGATCCACGCCGATGAGCGGCCAGCCATCGGCCCGCCAGGTCATCGGCTGGAGGTGCAGGATGCGCCCGTAAGCGCCCTTGTCCTGGAAATGGAGGAACCAGTCCTCCCCTTCCGGGGTATCCACCCAGGCTCCCTGATGCGGGCCGTTGATGGTACCCGGCGCCCAGGCCATGACGATGCGCTCCTCGTAGGGGCCGAACGGGTTGTCGGCCCGCAGGACCGTCTGCCAGCCCGTGGCCACGCCGCCGGCCGGCGAGAAGATGTAATACTTCCCGTCCCGCTTGTAGAACTTCGTCCCTTCGATGGTCGGCTGGCTCAGATGCCCGTCATACACGATGCGGGAAGGGCCCAGCAGGCGCGTCCCGTCCGGGGCCATCGGCGCGACGAACAGGATGCTCTTGTTCCCCGCCCGGGAACCGGCGCAACCGTGTGACAGATAAGCCTTTCCATCCTCGTCCCAGAAAGGGCACGGGTCGATGAACCCCTTCTCCCGGACCACCCACACGGGCGGTTCCCATGGACCCGCAGGATCCTGCGTCCGCACCATGAAGATGCCCCGGTCCGGATCGCCCACATAGATGTAGTACCAGCCTTCGTGGAACCGGATGGCCGGCGCCCACACGGCCTTGCCGTGGTGCACCACCGTCCGGAAATCGTTCTCCGGACCTTCCCAGCCGGCGCCCGGATACTCCGTCAGCGCCGCGCCCACGAGCTCCCAGTGCACCAGGTCCCGCGAATGCAGGATGGGCAGGCCCGGGAAGCAGTTGAACGACGACGCCGTCATCCAATAGTCCTCCCCCACCCGGCACACGTCCGGATCGGAATAATCGGCATGCACCACCGGATTCTGGTACCGGAACTGGGCCGTCAGGCTCAACGGAAGCAGGAGCAACAGGAGCAGCAGCGTGCGTTTCATAGGCTGTTAAATGGAACTAGTTCAAACACAAACAATTACACAAAGTGCTTTAGGCAGATTCACCTAAAGCACTTTTAATAACGAACGATCAGTCAATCGTTTCCATTTTACGCGCCGAACCAGGTGAGGCACTTCGCGCAGAGGGTGGAGACGGAGGCCCAGTCGCCGGCCTTGATGACCTCCTTCGGGAAGAGCTTGGAGCCCATGCCCACGGCGGTGACGCCGGACTTGGCCCAGGCCGTGAGGTTCTCCTCGGTGGGTTCCACCGCGCCGGTGCACATGATCATCGCCCACGGCAGCGGGCCGAGGACGTTCTTCACGAACGCGGGACCGCCCACGGTGCCGGCCGGGAACACCTTCACCAGGTCGCAGCCCAGCTCCATCGCGTGAACGATCTCCGTCACGGTGCCGCAGCCGGGGCTGTAAGGCACGCCGCGACGGTTGCAAATCGGAGCCACCTCTTCAACCAGGCACGGCGACACGATAAAGTCCGCGCCCAGCTGCATATACAGCGCAGCCGTCGGCGCATCGAGAATCGTTCCGGCGCCGAACGCCATCTCCGGGCACTCCGCCCGCACGAAGGAGATCACCTCCTTGAACACCCGATGGGCGCCGTCGCCCCGGTTCGTGAACTCGAACGCGCGGATCCCGCCGTCATAGCAAGCCTTGACCACCTTCTTGGTCAGTTCCACATCCGCATTGTAAAACACCGGCACGATCCCGGTGCCCTTGATGATACCGACGGTATCGAATTTCTTGAATTTTGCCATAGTTCAAATTTATCTGCTGACCCGGCCGGAACCGCCGCCGGCGATGAGACCTTCGACTTCGGCGACGGTGACGCGGTTGTAGTCGCCGATGATGGTGTGCTTGAGGCAGGAGGCCGCAGCCGCGAACTCGATGGCCTGCTGATCGGTGTCGTAAGCCAGGAGACCGTACAGGAGACCGCCCATGAAGGAGTCGCCGCCGCCCACGCGGTCGACGATGTGGGTGATGTCGTAGCGCTTGCTCTGCCAGAGGGTCTTGCCGTCATAGAGGACGCCGCCCCAGGTGTTGTGGTTCGCGTTGATGGAGCCGCGGAGGGTCACCGCGACCTTCTTGCAGCGCGGGAAACGGTCCATGAGCTGGCGGCAGACGCTCTCGAAGCGGGTCTGGTCGATCTCGCCGCCCGTCTTTTCCGCGTCGAAGCCCTCGGGCTTGATGCCGAACTCCTTCTCCGCATCCTCCTCGTTGCCGAGGATGAGGTCGCAGCCTTCCACGAGGGCGGGCATGACCTCGGAAGCGGACTTGCCATACTTCCAAAGCTTCTTGCGGTAGTTGAGGTCGCAGGAGACCTTCACGCCCATCTCATTGGCGACCTTGATGGCCTCCAGGCAGGCGTCGGCCGCGCCCTGGCTCAGCGCCGGGGTGATGCCGGTCCAATGGAACCAGTCGGCTCCCTCGAGGACCTTGTGCCAGTCCACCATGCCGGGCTGGATCTCGGAGATGGCGGAATGGGCCCGGTCATAGACGACCTTGGAACCGCGCGCCACGGCACCGGTCTCCAGGTAATAGATGCCCACGCGGTCACCGCCCCAGACGATGCCGTCGGTGCCGACGCCGAAGCCGCGGAGCTCCGCGACGCACATGTCGGCGATGTCATTCTTGGGAAGCCGGGTGACGAACTGGGTGTCGATGCCGTAATTGGCCAGGGAGACGGCCACGTTGGCCTCGCCGCCGCCGAAGGTGGCGTCGAACTGATGGGCCTGCGAGAAGCGCAGGTAACCGGGAGTGGAGAGACGAAGCATCACTTCGCCGAAGGTAACTACTTTAGGCATATTAGATCGATAGGTTTTGTAGCTTGTTGCGGCAGGAGGATTCCCGCACTTTCAGTTCCATGGGCACGACGACGGTCCCCTCCTCCCCGGCCAGGAAGGCCTGGGCGGCCTGGCGGCCCATCTCGAAGGGATTCAAGGCGAGGGAGCTCATGGACGGGGTCATCAGGGCCGTGAAGGCTTCGT
The DNA here is from genome assembly GCA_900316955.1 of uncultured Bacteroidales bacterium. GTDB lineage: Bacteria > Bacteroidota > Bacteroidia > Bacteroidales > UBA932 > Cryptobacteroides. The sequence goes on along the minus strand of ONEX01000005.1, from coordinate 37,255 downwards.
TGGCCGTGCCCACGATGCCGAAGTCCTCCGGAATGCGGAGGCCCCGCTCCCGCGCGGCTTCGATGGCGCCGAGGGCGGAGAAGTCGCCGGCGCTGTAGAGTGCGTCGCAGCCCGCGTCGATAGCCTTGAGGCCCGCTTCGAAGCCGGTTTCCCGGACGATGGTATCGTAATGGACGAGGGATTCGTCCACAGGAAGGCCGCTGTCCCGGAGCGCCTGGCGGTACCCTTCCAACCGGGCGGCATACGCCTCGGAGTTCATATAGCCCGCGAGCGTGCCGATGCGGCGATATCCCTGCTCCACCAGATGCTTCGTGGCGGCATAGGCGCCCTCGAAGTTGTTGCTCACGACCTTTGCCCCGGGCAGCTCGCTGAACACGCGGTCGAACTGCACGAGCGGGATCCGGTCCCCGAGCACTTCCAGGATATGGTTTCCGTTGTCCGAGCCGATGGCGTGGGACATCAGGACGCCCGCCACCTGGTTGTTCTTGAGCGTCCGGAGCGCCTTCACCTCCGCCTCGAACCGTTCGTGCGTCTGGCAGATGAGGACGCAGTAGCCGGCCGCTTCCAGGATGGACTCGGCCCCGCCGATGACGTTGGAGAAAAAGTTGCGGTGGATGCGCGGGACGATGATGCCGACGATGTCGGACCGTCCCTTCCGGAGATTGGACGCGACGATATTGCGTTCATAGCCCATTTCCGCCGCCATCTTTTCGACGGCCAGGCGGGTTTCCTCCTTCACACGCGGGCTGCCGGAAAGCGCCCGCGAAACCGTGGACGGCGTCACCCCAAGGGCGGCGGCTATGTCGGAGATCGTCACCATTGCGGTGCAAAGATAGGGAAGATTCCGGAATAATACAAACGTTTGTACAATCTTTCCGAAAAAAGCCCGGCAGGTGGCCGGGCTACAATCGGACTAGTCGAAAATCTCGGCCAGCTTGGCCTCGAGGGCCTCACCACGCAGGCAGCGGGCCACGACGGTTCCTTCCGGATCGATCAGCAGGTTGTCCGGGATGGAATTGACGTTGTACACGTCGGAGGCGACGGTCTTCCAGTACTTGAGATCGGAGAGGTGGATCCAGGGCATCTCCCATTCCTTGATGGCTTCCACCCAGGGCTCCTTCTCGCGGTCGAAGGACAGGCCCACGACCTCGAATCCCTTGTCGTGATACTTCGCATAGGCGTTGACCACGTTGGGCATCTCCGCCTTGCAGGGGCCGCACCAGGAGGCCCAGAAATCGACGAGGACCCACTTGCCCTGGCCCACGTACTCGCTTAACTTGTGCATATTGCCGTCCGGATCGGCCTCCTCGAGGTCGAGGAACTTCTGGCCGACGATGGCCTGCTTCTTTTCCTCGGTTTCCTTCTCCTTGGCCTCGGCCTCGTCCATCTTGCGCTTCAATTCCACCACATACGGATGCGTGGCGAACTTCGCGCCCGAAGCCATGAGGGAGTCAAGCTTCTCCGGGCCGGCCAGGGAACGGACCTGCTCGATGAACGCGACAGGGACGAAATTGTCCTGGTTCTCCGCGAAAACACCCAGGAAGCAATCGCTCAGCTTGCCGATCCACGCCCGGTATTCGGGCATCTTGGCCTCCACTTCCTCTTCGGGGAGCTGCATCAGTCCGCGGACGAAATCCTGGTATTCATTGAGCAGATCGCCAGTTTTCGTGTCACATTCCGCGAGCTTCAGGTTCTGCTCGGAAGCGGCCTTGACGGTATTGTCGGAGAAATCCACTTCGATGGGTTTTCCATCGTTGATGACCGGGAAGCTCCAGGTGGAGCTTTCCGTGGAAATGGACAGGAAGGCGTCCTTTGCGGCCTCGCCGTTCATCTCGAACACACCGCCACTGACAACGGCCGTGTTGATGGGTTCGTCCGTGAGCTTGTCGATCAGCTGGACAGTCGCTCCGTCCTCGAGACCGGAACCCTTGATGGCATACTTCGCGGTATTCTTGGCGCACCCCACGGTCGCCATCACCGCCAGAAGAGCAATGATAATCTTTTTCATTTTCAGCTAATTTTGGCAAAGATACGAAAAAACCGACAAGTTAATCTCGTACTTTCTTATTATCTTTGTACAGATAGCCATTCATTCAAGATGAGACACTTCCTTCTCGCCCTGCTGGCCTTCGTCGCCGGCTGTTTCAGCGGCCACGCCGCGGATTACCGGGTTTCCTCCCCTTCCGGGAGCATCGTCCTGACCGTGTCCAACGGGGACAAACTCTCCTACTCCGTCACCTGGAACGGGCGGACGGCCATCGCCCCCTCCGCGATGGGATTCGAGTTCAAAGGCGAAAAGCCGATGGCCGGGCCCTTCACGGTCCTGGGGAACCCTTGCGTAGAAGCGCACGTGGAGGCCTGGAAGCCGGTGGTCGCGAACAAGTACAGCGACATCAGCGTCGCCTCGAAGAGCCTCACGCTCCAGTTGAAGGAAACCGCTGACGAGGGCCGGCGCATGGACCTGGAATTCCGGGTGATGGACGACGGGGTCGCCTTCCGGTACACTTTATATCCTGTCACCCGCGTGGGCGACCGGATGGTCCAGCGGGAGCTCACCGAGTTCGCCGTCCCGGCGGGCACGGAGGGCTGGATGACGGAGTATCCGCGTCCGTTCCGCTCCTCCCAGGAGGCCTGGCGCACCCGGACCCCGCTGGCTTCCGTTCCGGACAGCCAGATTACCGGCCTTCCCCTGCTGTTGAAAGCGGATGACGACCTCTACCTGGCCATCACCGAAGCCGCGATGGACAACTGGTCCGGCTTCTACCTGGGCGTCGGCAAGACCGCCGGCGGTGTCTGCACGCTGGAAACGCACCTCTCCCCTCTCCCTTGGGAAGAGCCCGAATCCTGGGCCAATCTCAAGAAATACGAGGAGGGCGTCAAGGTCCGCTTCGACGACGTCATCCGTTCCTCCTGGCGGCTGGTGATGATCGCCGACAACCCCGGCCGGTTCATCGAATCGGAGGCCATCCATTCCCTGAACGAGCCCTGCGCCATCGAGGATCCTTCCTGGATCAAGCCCGGCCTGAGTGCCTGGGACCACTGGTGGAGCGGCGAGGTCAAGGTGGATATGCCCACCATCAAGGAATACATTGACTTCGCCTCGCAGATGGGCTGGCCCTACATGCTCATCGACTGGCAGTGGTACGGCCCGTACGCACAGCCGAATGCGGACATCACCAAGGCCGCGCCGCAGCTGGACATGCCGGAAATCCTCGCCTACGCCGAGGACAGGAACGTCCGCTGCTGGCTCTGGATCCATTCCGACGACGCCGCCCGGAACAACGCCTTCTACGACGCGTTCCCGATTTACCGCGACTGGGGCGTCGCGGGCGTCAAGATCGACTTCATGGACCGCGAGGACCAGGAGATGGTGCGCTGGTACCGGAAAGTCATCGAGCGGGCGGCGGAATGCCATTTGATGGTCGATTTCCACGGCGCCTACAAGCCCGACGGCATCGACCGGACCTGGCCCAACATGATGACGCGGGAAGGCGTGCTGGGCAGCGAATACTACAAGTTCGCCCAGGACCGCCAGCTGCCGACGCCCGAGCATAACGTCACCCTCGCCTTCACGCGGATGATCGCCGGCCAGATGGACTACACCCCGGGCGGCTTCCTCAACGTCCGCCGCGAGGACTGGAAGCGGCAGACGCCGGCGCTGGTGTGCGACACCCGCTGCGCCGAACTGGCGAAATTCGTCATCTATGACAGCCCGTACATGGTCTTCTGCGACCATCCCAAACACGTCCTGGGCCAGCCGGGGGCCGATTTCCTGCAGGTCGTCCCCACCGTCTGGGACGACACCCGCTTCCTGGGCGGCGCCCCGGAGGAATACGTGCTCCTCGCCAAGCGCTCCGGCGACACCTGGTTCGTGGGCGGACTGAACAATTCCGTGAAAAAGAAGGTCTCCGTGGACCTGGGCTTCCTCCCCGCCGGCACCCACACGGCCACGGTCTGGATGGACGGCAAGAAAACCGCCAAGGACCCGAAGATCCTGGAAAAGAAAGTCTTGAAAGTCTCCCCGGACAAGCCGCTGGAGATTACGATGGAATCCGCCGGCGGCTTCGTGCTGACGGTGGAATAAAGTTTGTACAAACGTTTGTATTTTTCCGGATTCTTCCCTATCTTTGCGGTCGGAAACGGAAAAACCAAACTAATCCAGATATGACAAACATCTTCTCCCTCGAAGGCAAGAACGCCTGGATCACCGGCGCTTCTTACGGAATCGGTTTCAACATCGCCAAGGCTTTTGTCGAGGCGGGCATCCAGAACATCATCTTCAACGACATCAACGAGGCCGCGCTGGAGCGGGGCCTGAACAATTATAAGGAAGCGGGCATCACGAACGTGCACGGGTACGTGTGCGACGTGACCAAGGAAGACGACGTGAAGGCCCTCGTGGAGAAGATCCACGCCGAGGTGGGCCAGATCGACATCCTCGTCAACAACGCCGGCATCATCAAGCGCATCCCGATGCACGAGATGAAGCGCTCCGAGTTCCAGGCCGTCATCGACGTGGACCTCGTCGCCCCGTTCATCGTCGCCTCCGCCGTCCTCCCCGAGATGATGGAGCGCCGCGAAGGCAAGATCATCAACATCTGCTCGATGATGTCCGAGCTCGGCCGCGAGACCGTGAGCGCCTACGCCGCCGCGAAGGGCGGCCTGAAGATGCTCACCCGCAACATCTGCTCCGAGTACGGTGAGTACAACATCCAGTGCAACGGCATCGGCCCCGGCTACATCGCCACGCCGCAGACCGCTCCCCTGCGCGAGCGCCAGCCCGACGGCAGCCGCAATCCCTTCGACAGCTTCATCTGCGCGAAGACCCCGGCCGGCCGCTGGCTCGACCCGTCCGAACTCGGCGGCCCCGCCGTGTTCCTCGCCTCCCACGCCTCCGACGCCGTGAACGGCCACATCCTGTATGTGGACGGCGGTATCCTCGCTTACATCGGCAAGCAGCCGAAATAGATTCCTTCACTTCGTTCGGAATGACAAAAGAATAAACTTATGGCAAAAGTGAATTGCACCGTCCGTCAGGCGTCCAGCAACGTGGACGCGAAGCATTACGACACCGAGCGCATCCGCAAGGAGTACCTCGTGCAGAACATCATGGTTCCCGGCGAGATCAACATGGTCTATTCCATGTTCGACCGCATCATCGCCGGCGGCGCCGTCCCCGTCGATGAGGAACTCGTCCTCGAGGCCCCGGAGGTTCTCCGCGCCGAATATTTCACCCAGCGCCGCGAGATCGGCATCATCAACGTCGGCGGAACCGGCGTCGTGAAAGTCGGTGACGAGGAGTACGAGATTCCCTACAAGGAGGCCATCTACGTCGGCCGCGGCAACCGCCACGTCGCTTTCCGCAGCCTCGACCCCGCGAAGCCCGCGCACTTCTACTTCTGCTCCGCCACCGCTCACAAGGAGACCGGCGTGAAGAAGGTTTCCAAGAAGGACGCCGTCGTGATGCACCTCGGTTCCCTGGAGGAGAGCAACGAGCGCACGATCAACCGTCTGCTCGTGAAGGAAGTGGTCCCCTGCTGCCAGCTCCAGATGGGCATGACCGAGCTCGCCCCGGGCAGCACCTGGAACACGATGCCCGCCCACACCCACGACCGCCGCATGGAGGTCTACTTCTACTTCGAGCTTCCGGAAGACGCGGCCGTGTGCCACTTCATGGGCGAGCCCCAGGAGACGCGCCACATCTGGATGCACAACGAGGAAGCCGTCATCTCCCCGCAGTGGAGCATCCACTCCGCCTGCGCCACCCGCAACTACACCTTCATCTGGGGCATGTGCGGCGAGAACGACGACTACAACGACATGGACTGGTGCGCCACCAAGGACCTCAAATAGTATGAAACGCATTTTCATCGTCCTCCTCGCGCTGGCCGCCCTGTGCGCCTGCTCCCAGGATAAAAAAGTGATGGCCCGCTTCGTTCCCGAGCGGTCCGACGACTTCGTCTTCGAGAACAACCTCATCGCCGGCCGCTTCTACGGCAAGGCGCTGGAGGGGAATCCAACCTCCCCCGGCCTGGATATCTGGGTGAAACTGCCCGGCAAGCTCGTCGCCGACGAGTGGTACAAGGGCTTCGAGACCCAAAGCGACGAATACTACCACCACGACCACGGCGGCAAGGACTGCTACAAGGTGGCCGTCTCCCTGGGCGGCGGCGCCTCGTCCCCGCTCATCGACGGGAAACTCTGCTATCCGGCCACGAACTACCGCTCCTGGGACATCGTGGAGAACAGCCCGAAGAAGGTCGTCTTTACGCTCCACTACCCGCAGTGGCAGGCCGCTGACAGCGTGAAGGTCGCGCTGGACAAGACCGTCACCGTGGTCCCGGACACCTATTTCTGCGCCGTGGAGGACGTCTATACCTTCGAGGGCGCCGAAACCCTCGCCATCGCCGCCGGCATGAACATCCACGCCGCGCTGGAGACCGTCGACAAGCAGCTCGTCCAGCCCGGCCGCGTGGCCATCTGGGAGCACGCCTCCGACCAGACCTTCGAACCCGAGGACGGAATGCTGGGCGTCGCCGTCGTGATGCCTGACGCCGACGGCACCAGCCTCTCCGAGGACGGGAACCATCTCCTCGTCTGGAAGTACGTCACTTCCGGCCAGCCCGTCCGCTACTCCTTCGGATCCTGCTGGTCCAAGGGTGATATCAAGACCGCCCAGGACTGGTTCCAGCTGGTGACGGAACAATAGCCCGCCAACACACAAAACACACCTGATATGAAAACGAACTTAACCCTTTTGAAATGGCTTCTGGCGGCCGGCATCGGCCTGCTGGCGGCGGCCGGTTGCGCGTCACCGGACGCGGGGAAGTCCTTGACGGATGCCGCCCTCCAGTGCATCAACCAGGTCAGTTCCGAGCGACAGCTCGAACTGGTCGAGTATGAAATCCACAAGATCGTCAAAGCCTCCGACAAAGGCGCCTGGTACACGATCGGTGACCGGAAACTGCTACTCACCTGCAAGGCCTACCTGCAGGGAGGCATCGACCTGACCGATTTCAACCCGCTGACGGACGTGATCGTCGATGAAGAACGGCAGGCCATTTCCATCACGCTTCCCTGCCCCACCCTGCTGTCCATGGACATGCCCCTCCAGGAAGTCGAGGTGGCGGACGAAAGAATCACGGGACTCCGCGACGATTTCGAGATGGCGGAAATCAACAAGATCCTCCGCCTGGGCGAACAGCAGATCCTGGATTGCGTTCCCGCCCTGGGCCTCATCGACGAGGCGAAGCAGAACGCCCGACTGTTCTTCGAACCCGCGCTGAAGCATCTCGGGTTCGCCAGCGTTTACATCTCCTTCAAACAACCCGTCCAAAAATAGGAGGATGCCATGGAAAACAAGACGCAGAACACGGTGAATTTCATCATCAACCTATTCCTCAAGGTTCTCCTGGCCGTCGTTGCGGTGGCCCTTCTCCTCTATTCAGCCGGAGGCGGCATCTTCGCCGGTTCCCTGTTCTCCTTCAAGCGGCAGAAACCCGCCATCACCATCGAGAACACGCCGATGACCATCCAGGACGTCCGGGCCGTGGGCAAGCTCGTGACTGCCAGCTTCTATGACGAGATGATCATCAAGCGCAACAAGCAAGAGCTCGTCAACACGAATGACGGTCACACGGGCGAAATCGTGATTATCCAGAAGGCCCATGTCCGCATCGGTGTGGACCTGGCCCAGTTGCGCGACGAGGATATCCAAGTAGAGGGAGACACGACGATCCGGATCACCCTCCCGCCTGTGGAATGCCTGCATGTCATCATGAACCCGACCGACACCGACATCTATTCCGAGACCACGTCGAGGAACAAGAAATGGGCCTTCGAGCAGTTCCAGGAAGTGCTGGAACCGGTCAAAGACACCCTGCTGAACCGGGCGAAGGCTTCCAAGGCGATGGAGAAAGCCAGCCAGGGCGCGGAGGACATCGTTACGGAGTTCCTCACTGCCTGCGGCTACAAACACGTCTTCGTCACGCACACCCCGTCCGGGCCCATCAACCTTCCGGACCCCGAAACCGGGACGACAACCGAGGACGAGAACGTCACTCCCGAGGCATAGGCATCCGGATGTAGGAGCCCGGGTGATCGAACCGGATGTACGTGTAGCCGGACGCGACGAGCAGTTCGGTCACGGCATCCATCGCCCCGGCATAGGCCCTTGATTTGAGCCCATAGTGGTCCGCGCCCATCAGGAGCCGCGTCCGGGCCGTTTCCTGCAGGCCGGTAATCTCCTCGTGCGTCCATTTCCCGGTTTCGGCGAACACCTCGAAATCGGAGGGATTCACGATCACGTCCAGATACTGCGGAGCGGGGAGGCGGATATAGGCTGTGTCGCCCACGAAACGGACGTCCTCCTCGCTCATGTCCATCAGGTCCAGTCCCGCGCGGACCGTTCCCTTCGCGATGAGGACGAGGTGGTCGTCCACGTCCTTGCCGAGCCCTTCGGCCAGGGAGCCCAGGGCGGAGGACGAGAAGGCGTTCTCCTTGGTCCGGGAAAGGACCATCTCGTCGTAATAGCAAGCCGTAGTCAGCTCGCCGAGCGAGCGGATTTTCGAGACGATGACGGGCGTGTCGTCGATGGTGAGGGGACGCTTCTCCTGCCGGACGCCCCGGTGCAGCAGGAAGGCGCCCACGAGTAGGAGGACGACCAGCAAAACGGCCGCCGGAGTGATCTTGACGATGATTTTCTTCTCCATGGGCCCTCCTACTTGAATGCCACTTCGACGGTTTCAAACCCCATTTTCTGGAACACCGATTCGAAGAAGCGGCGGGCGTTCTCATCGGCCTTCTCCAGGATGCCGAGGGAAGGGACGCTGCGGCGGATCTGCTTTTCGCCCTGGCGGAGCAGGGCGTTGCGCTCCTCCGCGGTGAAGGACTGGCGGAACATCGTCACGTGGTCATATTCCTCCCGGATTTCCGAGGCCGGCATATCCAGCGAAAGAAGGGTGGCATGGGGAATCGTGACGGACACACGCTTGCCGGTCCAGTCGATGCCCACATCGTCCGGACCGAAAGTGGCCAGGTCGATGCCGGCCTTCAGGTAGGCCGTGCAGCTGAGGAGGATCTTCCGGTCCCCGATCTTGTACCAGGCGCCTTCGTCGTCAGCCTTCACGATCTTGCTCACCCGGTATTCGACCAGGCTGAGCTGCTTCATCGCGGTGATGGCCTCGATTTCCCGCTGCACGATGTCCTCCACGTCCGCGCGGCCGTGGCATCCGGACACAGCCAGGACGACGGCGAGCAGCAGCGGAACGGTATGGAGGAGCGGACGCATCTGGGCAAAGATACGAATCTTTTCGTATATTTGTGGGATTAAACGGACGAAAGATGACTGAAACGGCTTCTCCCCTGATGGCCCGGCGGATCCGCCGGATCCTGCTCGTGTGCAACAACTACGACAAGTTCGCCCTCGAAGAGGACGGACGCATCGAGCCCCGGATCACCGCCGAATACTCCGAGCTGAACCTTTCCAACCCGCCGGTCTTCGAGCGGGCGGAATCCACCGTAGAAGCGCTGGAAATGATGGAGAAAGGGGCGCAGTACGACCTGGTCATCACGATGTACAACGTGGGCGAGGTGGATGTGTTCGACTTCTCCCAGCGCGTCAAGGCCATCGACCCGGACACCTCCGTCGTCCTCCTGACCGCCTTCGCGAAGGAGATCTACAAGAAGATGGAGAGTCACGACCTGAGCCATTTCGACGGCATCTTCTGCTGGAACAACTCCACGGACCTGATCATCGCGATCATCAAGCTCCTGGAGGACAGCCGGAACGCGCCCGTGGACATCCTGGAGAACGGCGTGCAGTGCATCCTCCTGGTGGAGGACTCGGTCCGCTTCTACTCCATCTACCTTCCCGAACTGTACCGCCTCATCCTCCTGCAGAACAGCGAAGCCATCCGGGACGCCCTCAACGAGAGCCAGCAGAGCCTCCGCAAGCGGGCCCGGCCGAAGATCCTGATGGCCACGAACTACGACGACGCCGTGGCCATGTACGAGAAGTACAAGAGCAACATGCTGGGCGTCATCTCCGACATCGGCTTCGTCCTGCACCGGGGCGACAAGCCCTCGCAGGAGAAGCTGGACGCGGGCATCGACCTGTGCCGGATGATCCGCAAGGACGACCCCAAGATGCCCATCCTGATGCAGTCCTCGCAGGAGAGCATGCGGCCGGTGGCCAAGTCCCTGCAGGCCGGCTTCCTCATCAAGCGCTCCAAGACCCTCAACCACGACCTGGCGGAATTCATCGGCCGGGAATTCGGTTTCGGCGACTTCGTCGTCACCGATCCCGTGACCGGCGAGGAGACTGCCCGCGCCAGCGACTTGTACGGGGCCGAGCGCATCCTCGCCACCATTTCGGACGAGGACCTCGACCGCCTGGCCTCCAAGAACTACATCTCCCGCTGGCTGCTGGCCCGCGGCCTGTTCGAGGTCGGCAACCGGGTCAAGAAGAGTCATTTCGACAACTCGGCGGAACGCCGGGAGACGACGATCCGCTCCATCCGGCGCTACCGCATGGCGCAGGGCCTCGGCGTGGTGGCCCGCTTCGAGCCCGAACGCTACAACGACGCCATCCGCTTCGCCCGCCTGGGCGACGGCTCGCTGGGCGGCAAGGCCCGCGGCCTCGCCTTCCTGAACCAGATGCTCCAGCGCTACGACCTGTACGACAAGTGGGAAGGCGTCCGCGTGCTGGTTCCCCGCACCCTGGTCATCACGACGACTTTCTTCGACCGGTTCATCCTCGAGAACGGCCTACAGTACGTGATCAACGCGGACCTTTCCGACGAGGAAATCCTCTCGGAATTCGTCGCTTCCACCCTGCCCCAGGACCTGACGGAAGCCCTCCGCATCTTCATCCGCCACGTCCGCAAGCCGCTCGCCATCCGCTCGTCCTCCAAGCTGGAAGACTCTTACTACCAGCCGTTCGCCGGTGTCTATTCCACCTGCATGGTCCCGGCCACGGAAAACGAGGACCAGGAGCTGCGGCTCATCTCCAAGGCCATCAAGAGCGTGTACGCATCCGTCTATTACGCCTCCGCCCGAAGCTATATCCTGGCCACCGGCAACATGATCTCCGAGGAGAAGATGGCCATCGTCCTGCAGGAAGTGTGCGGCAGCGAGGACCACGGCCTGTGGTTCCCGACGCTTTCCGGCGTCGCCCGGTCGCTGAACTTCTATCCCGTGGGCCACGAGAAACCCGAGGAGGGCATCGTCCGCCTGGCCTTCGGCCTCGGAAAGGCGGTCGTGGACGGCGAGCAGACGCTCCGCTTCTCCCCCGCCTACCCCGGCCACGTGATCCAGACCTCCACCCCGGAACTGACGATGCAGGAGACCCAGAAGTACATGTACGGCCTCAACCTCAAGCCCGAGACCTTCAAGACCTCCGTCGATGACGCCGTGAACCTCGCGCGCCTCCGCATCAGCGACTGCAAGGACTTCCGGAACCTGCAGAAGGTCGTCTCCACCTTCGACTACGAGAACCAGCGGATGGTGGACTCCCCCATCCCCCGCGGCCCCAAGTTCGTCACCTTCGCCCATATCCTCCGCTACAACACCTTCCCGCTCGCGGACATCCTGAAGGAGCTCCTCGAGATCGGCCAGCGGGAGATGAAATGCTGCGTGGAGATCGAGTTCGCCGCGAACCTGGACAAGCCCGCCGACCGGTCCGCCACCTTCCACGTCCTGCAGATCCGCCCCATCTCGTCCGACAGCCTGGACACCGAAGTGGACTGGAACGGGGTCGATGACAGCGGCGCGTTCCTCCGCTCCGGCAGCGCCCTCGGCACCGGCTGGGTGACGGACGTGAAGGACATCGTCTATATCCCGAAGGAGCGCTTCGACAAGATGGAGACCAAGGCGATGGCCGACGAGATCGCCGCCATCAACAACCGGATGCGGGAGGAAGGCCGCGGCTACGTCCTCATCGGCTACGGCCGCTGGGGCACCAGCATCCCGTCCCTGGGCATCCCGGTCAAATGGAGCGACATCTCGGAGGTGAAAGCCCTCGTGGAGTGCGTCCTGCCGGAATTCCGCATCGACCCGAGCCAGGGCACGCACTTCTTCCAGAACCTCACCTCTTTCAACGTGGGCTTCGTCCATGTGGACCCGTTCGCCCGCCGCGAGGACGAGTTCGACACGTCCATGCTGGACGCCCTCCCCGCCGCCGAGGAGACAAAATACTGGAGGCTCATCCGCCTGGACGAGCCTCTCAAGATCTGCATCGATGGCCGCAGCGGCCGCGCGTTCATGAAAGTCTGACGCTTACTTCGCGTCCTCCTTCGGAGGCTGCGGGGGCCAGTTGAAGCGCTCGCCCAGGACGGGATCGCCCATCGCGGAGGCCTCGTTGTCGGCATCGTCCAGCTTGAAGATCATGAACTTCGGGTTCTCCTTGGTGTAAGGGGTCCATTCACCGCCGTCCGGGCCGTTCGGGTCGCCGTACTTGCAGAAGTTGGCCCAATAGGTCACTTCCTTCTCGGCGAGATCCCAGTCACCCTGCGTCCAGGGACGCCAGCAGTGCTTCAGGGACTTGAACACGTACCAGAGGTCGGAGGAGTGGAAGGCGCCCTTCAGGACATACACCTTCTGGCTGCCGTCGTCCGGGAGCGGACGGGCGAACTGGTAGGCGTAGCACTTGCCGCCCTTCTCCTGGCGGTTCAGCGCGAAGTTCGCGATACCTTCGGTCATGTTGCCCATGTCGTCCTTGGTGAAGCCCATCATGTACGGGACATCCGCCAGGGAGCCGTCCATGGCCGCCTCGTCGAAGGACTTCAGGGAGACGTAGCCGTCCACGATCGGAGCGCCGGTGAGCGCGGGACCGCGGCCGAAACCGCCGTTGGAGGCCGCGCCGTTGGCGCCGGCGTAGATGGTGCTGAGGGCGTAGATGGTCTCGGTGCCGGCCGCACGCATCTTCTGCAGGTCGGTCAGGCCGGCCCAGTCGAGGATCTCCTTGTTGGCGTTCTGGATGCTCTCCAGGGTCGGTGCGGCGAAGGCGGGAGCCGCCGCAGGACGGGCGTTCGCCGGAGCCGTAGGCGCAGCCGGACGACGGCCGCCGCCCATGCCGCCCATGCCGCCGGCGCTCATGATGACCGCCTTGTTGAACAGGCCGCGGGCAAGCGGGGACTCGACCAGGGTGCGGACGGCGCCGCCGCCGGCGCTCTGGCCGAAGATCATCACGTTGTCAGGATCGCCGCCGAACTGGGCGATGTTCTGCTTGACCCACTTCAGGCCCTGGATCATGTCCAGGACACCGTAGTTGCCGGACACGCCGTGCGGGCTCTCGGCCGCCAGCTCGGGATGGGCCAGGAAGCCGAAGACGCCGAGGCGGTAGTTGATGGACACGAGCACCACGCCGTGATTGGCGAATTCCTCACCGTCGAACTCGGGCTCGGAGCCCCAGCCTTCGCGGTAGCCGCCGCCATGGATCCAGTACGCGACCGGAAGTTTCTCGCCGGGCTTGCCGGCGGCCGTCGTCCAGACGTTCAGGTACAGGCAGTCCTCACTGCACTGGGCCTCCTCGCCATAGCCCCACTCGGTGAAATAGCCGCCGGGATAGTGGACGGCCTGGTAGCCGGGATGGCCGAAGCGGTCCGCCTGCATCACGCCGTCCCACGGAACGACGGGCTGCGGTTCCTTCCAGCGGAGGTCGCCAATCGGCGGCGCGGCGTAAGGGATGCCTTTATACGCGACGACACCCGGAATGTCGGTCGTCACGCCCTGGACCTGACCACCTTCGATGGTCAGCACAGGGACCTTTGTCTCAGTCTTGCACGCGGCAAGCAGCAGGGCCGCAAGGGCCAGGAAATAGAGTTTCTTCATATCAGATGAGGTTTGGTTTCGTGTCAAGGAATCTTTGCTTGTAGCAAAGTTACACAACAATCCCCCCTTGATTTTACATAATCGCACCAAATCCTTTCAAATTCTCTTCAAGCGGTTGCGGGCACGCCCGAAAAATGTACTTTTTTTAAAAATGTCCACCATCTTTTCTAATTTTTTACCTATTTTTGTTCACAGATAACCAATACCACACCACTATGAAAAGAATTGTCCTCTTCCTGGTCACCCTGGGCGTCTGCTGCTGGGCCGGGGCGCAGGAGCATCTCAAGTTCAAGAACATCCCCATGGACGGCTCCGAGAAAGCGTTCGTCGAAGCCCTCTGCCAGAGCGAATTCCACCTCGTCCACGACGGCTCCCACGGCGCATCCCTCAGCGGCCGCTTCACCGGCAAGACGGTCGATGTCTTCGTCATGCCCAACGAAGAAGGGAACGTCAGCCGCGTCGCGGTGAACTACCCCTCGCCCGAGAACTGGGGCAACCTCCGCATAGACTTCTATTCCCTCCTCAGGAGCCTCTCCTTCAAATATGGAGAGCCCGTGGAACTGACCCAGGAATTCCAGCTTCCTTTCTCCGACGGTGACGGACGCGAACTGGAGGCCCTCCGCCGGGGCCGGGCACGCTGGTACGCCCGGTTCGTCTCGCCCGAGGGGACGATCCACCTCGTGATCGCCAACAATCCGATGACCCAGCAGCCGGCCATCAACCTGCTCTACGAGGACACCATCAACTGCCTCCGCCAGGACGAGCTGAACAGCCAGGACCTGTAGGCGACAGCCTCGCCCCTTGCGACCGACCGGGAAAGACCTTGTCTTCCCCGGTTTTTTTTTGGCGGACCCGCCAAGAATTCGTAACTTGCACGATTGGAAAACAAAGGATCAAGCCGATGAAAAACCTGTTGCCGGGCCTCGTGGCCCTTTCCCTCCTCGCCGTCGCCTGCGGCGTGCAATCCGAATTGAAAGACTGGCAGTTCTCCAAGGACGGGGAGCAGTGGGAAGCCGTCACGGTCCCCCACTCCTACAACGCCCAGGACGGACCCACCCAGAAATATTACCGCGGCAAGGCCCATTACCGCCGGGAAGTTTCCTTCTCCTCCGGGAAGAACGCCTTCCTGCTCTTCGAGGGCGCGGCCCAGGCGGCGGAAGTGTATCTGGACGGCACGCTCCTGAAGGCCCATAAGGGTGGCTACACACCCTTCGTCGTGCCGCTCCCGCATAGCGGCCAGGTGGAAGTGGTCTGCGACAACACGGAGGACATCGAGATGATCCCCGTCAGCTCCGACTTCAACAAGAACGGCGGCCTCCACAATCCCGTCCGCCTGCTGGTGTACGGCGATGTCTTCTTCTCTCCGGAGGAATACGGGCCGTACCGCCTGCACGTAGTCCAGAAGGAAGTCTCTGACAATAAAGTTGTTGCCGAGGTCCGCGCCCACCTCCGGAACACCGGGAAGGCCCGGACGGAGCAGGTGGTGGCGCAGCTCAAGGCCGCCGATGGAAAGGTGGTCGCGAAGGAGACCGCTTCCATCGACCTTCCCGCCGGAGCGAGCCAGGAGTATGCGACGGTCCTGACCCTGGACAACCCGCACCTCTGGAACGGCGTCCTGGACCCGTACCTTTACACGGTGGAAATCCAGGTCGACAAGGACGTCGCCTGCACCGAGGTCGGCTTCCGCTATTTCAACGTGGACAAGGACAAAGGCTTCAGCCTCAACGGCAAGCCTTACTCCCTCCGGGGCGTGTCCATGCACCAGGACATGGCCGGGAAGGCGTCGGCCCTGACCAAGGAGGATATCGCGAACGACTACGCCATCGTGAAGGAGCTGGGCTGCAACTTCCTCCGGCTGGCGCATTATCCGCACAACGACGAGGAATTCCGGCTGTGCGACCGCATGGGCATCATCGTCCAGACCGAGATTCCCTGGGTCAATATCTGCGGCACGAACGCCACCCAGGCCTATTTCGACAACATCCACCAGCAGATGTGGGAGATGGTCACGAGCCTGTACAACCACCCGTCCATCTGCTTCTGGGGCATGTGGAACGAGCTGGACAGCTGGGGCAACCGCCCGAACTACCAGGGCTGGCTGGACACGGACCGCGTGGTGGAAGAGACCGCGCGGCTGTACGACTACGCGAAGTCGCTGGATCCCACCCGCCTGGTGGGCCTCACCGACGATTCCGTCTTCCAGCGCGACCGCTACACCGAGCTCAAGGCCGACTACTATTCCGAGAACCGCTACCACGGCTGGTACTACAACTACGGCGACTTCAGCGGCCTCACCACGGATATGACGAAGATCCGCGACGTCATGGGCCCGGCCAACATCTCCGAATACGGCGTGGGCATCAACCCCTACTGCGAGACCTGGGACGAGAGCGCCGTCCGCCGCGACCGCACCGACTCCCTGCACTTCGAGGCCTACGGCAACCGCTCGCACGAGGCGCACGCGCAGCAGATCGCCGAGATGCCGTGGCTGAACTTCACCTCCCTCTGGATCCTGTTCGACTTCCCGGTCGCCGACCGGCACGAAGGCTTCGTGGACTCGGAGGACGGCGTGAACTACGTCGTGAACCCCGCCCGGATGTACATGAACGACAAGGGCCTCATCACCCGGGACCGCCAGACGAAAAAGGACGTGTTCTACCTGTACAAGGCCTGGTGGAACCACGAGGCAAAGACGGTGTATATTACGGAGAGACGGCTGCACTATCGTCCTGCAGGCCAGCAGTTTACGCTTACCGTCTATGCCAACGCCCCGAGCCTCACCCTCTTCCGCAACGGCGAGAAGGTGGCTGAACTTGCCGCCACCGGCGAGCCCACCGGCGTCATCTGGAAGTTCGCGGACGTGACCATGGGCCCGGGCGACACCGTCTTCAAGGTCGTCTCCCCCGACGGCACCGCGGATGAAGTCACCTGGAAAGCATTATAAAAGAAACATATCCCTATGGACAGGAGATCATTTTTCAAGTATTCGGCCGGCGCGGTGGTGGGCGCTTCCCTGCTGGGACGCGCTACGAAGGCTTTCGCCGCGGACGATGGCTCCTATTCCGCCGTCATCCTGGGCGACACGCACTACGACGCGCCGGACCCCGAAAAGTATCACGCCGGCTACACGGACCCGAATCCCACGCGGGAAGCGAACCACCGGAAAGAGTTCGTGCGCAACGCCGACATGTGGGAGGCGCGCTGCCCGGCCCTCGTGAAACGGGCGGCCGCCCTGGTGGACGGCGACACCCGCTTCGTCCTGCAGATGGGCGACCTGATCCAGGGTGACACCGCCACGGCGGCCGTCCACGCCGCCTTCCTGGCCGACACCTTCGACCTCCTCAAGCAGGGAGTGGCCCCCGGCCTCCCCTTCGTCACCGTCGCCGGCAACCACGACCTCCGGGGCAATGACGACGCCGTCGCCACGAAAGCCTATGCGGACTATATGCCCGCCCGCCTCACGAAGGAGCTGGGCAGGGAAATCACGGACACCAACTTCCGGTTCTCCGTGGGCGACGACGCCTACCTCGTCCTGGACTTCACGCACCCCGACGTCGCCCGGATCGAGCGGCTGTTCCAGGAAACGCAGGGCGCCCGGCACACGTTCGTCGTGGTCCACAGCCCCGTTTTCCCCTATGACAGCGCCTCCTACTGGTGGTGGTTCCTGCTGGGCAGCCGCGACGACAGGCGGGCCGATGAGCGCCGCCGCATCCGCCGCCTGATGGCCTCCCGCGAGGTCATCGTCCTGTGCGGGCACACGCACAAGACCGAGCTGCTGGACTGGTACGGCGACGGCGGCCGCATCACCCAGATGACCATGTCCAGCGTCTGGGCCAAGGAAGCCCAGGGCGCCTGGACCGAGAAGGTCTCCTCCCCCGAAGGCTACGGCTCCCAGATGCTCAAGGGCCATCCCGAGCTCGGCGAGCCGGGCCCGGTGAAGGACATCTTCGACGAGTACCGCCCCGGCGTCCGCCGCTACAGCTGGGCCGATGCGGCCGGCTCCTACAAGCTCCTGGTCGGCCCCGAAGACATCTTCGTGGACTTCTACGCGGGCAGCAGCACGCTCCTGTCCCACCGCTTCCAACTGAGATAGCCGTGCGCGCCGGATTCCTTGCCATTTTCGCGCTTGTTTTGGCGCTTACAGGCTACGTTTGCTGGCATCTGTGGCGGATATCCCCCTCCGGGTGGAAACTCGTCGTAACGGGCCTTTTCGTCCTCTGGATGGCCACGATGTTCGCCGGCTTCGCCTACACGGAGCGCGTCCCCGTCCGGGCCGCGACCGTGCTCTACGAAGTGGGCAACACCTGGATGATCGCCTTCCTGTACCTGCTGCTGGTCTTCCTCCTGGCCGATATCGCCTCCCTCTGCCACCTCCTGCCCAAGACGCTCCTGAAAGACAGCGCGGCAGGGCTCCTCGGCGCCGTCGGCATTGTGGCGCTCATCATGACGCTGGGCGCCATCCACTACCCGCACAAATACCGCGAGGAACTCACCATCGAGACGGACAAGCCGCTGGAGCAGCCCCTGACCATCGTCCTCGCGAGCGACCTGCACATCGGCTACCACAACCGGAAGGCGGAACTCGCCCGCTGGGTGGACCTCATCAACGCGGAGAAGCCGGACCTCGTGCTCATCGGCGGCGACATCATCGACCGGAGCCTGCGCCCGGTGACGGAAGGCCGCTACGAGGAGGAGTTCCGGCGCATCGAGGCGCCTGTCTGGACCGTCCTCGGCAACCACGAGACCTACGCCGGCCTCCCGCAGGCGGAACAGTTCTTCCAGGCCGCCGGAATCCGGGTCCTGAAGGACTCCGTGGCCCATTTCAAGGGGGTCGATGTGATCGGCCGCAAGGACCGCTCCACCCCGGGCCGGGCCGCCCTGCGCGACCTCGCCGCCGGCCTGGAAGGCTTCACCCTCGTCCTGGACCACCAGCCCAGCCACCTGGAGGAAGCCGAGCAGGCGGGCATCGACTTCCAGTTCAGCGGCCACACCCACCGCGGCCAAGTCTGGCCCGTCTCCTGGGCCACCGACCTGATGTTCGAGAAAGCCTGGGGGCCCTACCGCAAAGGCGACACCCGCTACTACATCTCCTCCGGCCTCGGCCTCTGGGGCGCCAAGATCCGCGTCGGCACCCGCTCGGAATACCTGGTGTTGAAACTGAAAGGAAAGAATGACTAAGATCCCCTACACCGGCACCAACCAGGCCGAATTCAAGGAGGTCCTGGGCGACAGGGTCCTGGATCCCTACTTCTGCATGGGCCTTACGATCCTGTCCATCCTCACGGACGACGGGTTCGTGAATGTCCAGGAAGGAGACATCGTCGTCATCGACGATGACGGAAGCATCCGAATCGAATAAGAAACCTATAGCTATGAACAGAATCCTCATCACCCTCGCCGCCCTGGCATTGACCCTCACCGCCTGCGGCCAGAACAACAAGAAAGAAATGAAAACCCTCGTCGCCTATTTCTCCGCCACCGGCACCACCGCGGCCGTGGCCCAGGACCTGGCCGATGTCACCGGCGGAACGCTCTACGAAATCAAGCCCGAGGTCAAGTACACGGCCGCCGACCTGGACTGGCGCGACAAGGCCTCCCGCAGCTCCGTCGAGATGCAGGACAAGGCCTCCCGCCCGGCCATCGTCAAGGACCTGAAGGATGCCGACAGCTATGATGTGGTGTACATCGGCTTCCCCGTGTGGTGGTACACGGCCCCGACGATCATCAACACCTTCATCGAGGCTTACGGCTTCGAAGGCAAGACGGTCATCTTCTTCGCCACCTCCGGCGGCAGTTCCATCGACAAGGCCAACAAGGACTTCGCCGCCGCCTATCCCGCCATCCACTGGAAAGCCGGCAAGACCCTGAACGGCGCCTCCAAGGCCGACATCAAGGCCTGGGCGGACGGGCTCAAATAGCCATGGAACCCATTTTCCGGCCCATGCGCCGGTCCAAGCAAGCCCTTCCGGAGGAAGAATGCCTCCGGATCCTGGCGAGCGGCTACCGGGGCTTCCTCTCCGTCATCGGCGATGGCGGATATCCCTACACCGTGCCCATCAACTTCGTGTTCGAGGACGGGAAACTGTACTTCCACTGCGCCAAGGAAGGCCACAAGCTGGACGCCCTCCGCGCCTGCGACAAGGCCTGCTTCACGGTCCTGGACGAGCCGGAGAAGGAGCCCGGCGACTGGTGGTACCACGTCAAGAGCGTGATCTGCTTCGGCCGCGTCCGCATCCTGGCCGATGACGCCGACCGCCTCGCCCGCCTCCGCTCCCTGGGCAAGAAATACTTCCCCGACGGCTACGACACCGAGGCCGACATCCTCAAGAACGGCCCCCGCGCCGAAATGCTCGAATTCACCATCGACCACCTGAGCGGCAAGGCCGTGCGGGAGAAATAGACCCTTCTCCGCGTTTAATACTTGACAACCACGTCCGTCAAGGAGATGCAGCCGGACTCGTTGATGGGCTTTCCGGCGCAGGAGTCATCGGCGTAAAGCCGGAAAAGAAACGTTGCTTCACTCAACAGGCTTTTCAAATCCTTCTGTGATTCGAACTGCATGGTGAAATGGACGGAAGACGTTTCATTGGCCAGAGAAGGGGGCAGGAGGACCTTATCCCAGGTACAAGTAATACCCGGGTTGACAACGATGTCTTTCAGTTCGAAGAAGAACGGAAGCGTGGATGTCAATGTCCCTTCTATCATGGCCTTATACAGAGGGGCGTCCTCCTTGAATATGTCCCTCGGGAAATAAACCGTGAGTCCTTTCTGGGCGGAGAAATCTTTCCCAGCCTGGAGAGGCGTGGTGACCTGTCCACTCAACTTGAAATACGCCTCTTCGAAATCGCTGACCGTCAGGTCGATGATCTCATCGGGGTCTCTTTCAACCCGGAGATCGGTGAAGCGGATGTCGTCCGGATCTCCAGCGATGAGGCTTGCGAGCCCATCGACCTGAAGGGAGACATGTTCCTGATAGTCCGGAAATTCCGAGCCCGGGAAGCTGACCGGAAACCGGTCGTACTCGCTGAGGAAGATCGTTTTTTCACAGACCCCTTCATAGCTCCAATTGGCCCGGTCGGCATCGAATGGCTTCGCTTCGATCGGGCCGTCGTCGCCAAAGGGCATCGAATGGAGGACCTCTCCATTCTTATAAGATGCGACGGTCCCACGGAGCCTGACATGGAACGGGCTTTTGTTCATGAAGTCCAGCCGGATGCGCGTGTCATATAAGTGGATGTTCGAGGAACCCTCCTGGAACAGGAAAGGTCGGATTTGCAAATCATAATGATAGGAAATATCCGGAACGGTGTACGCCGATGGAAGGTTGAACAGTCCTTTTGCCCGAAGAAGGCCGCCCTCGTGCGCGAAGGAGAAGGAAAAATCCAGATGGTCAGGCCATTCCCGGCTTTCCTTCAAGCTTTTTTTCTCCAGATGCAGCGTTCCACTGATCGTAAGATTCGAGCCCATGCGGATTGCTCGATCCGGCAGCGACTGGCACTCGTCCGGGACTTCGAAGGAGGCGACCATGGAAACATCCTCATGGGAAGGTCCATAATACTGGACATAGAATCGATATCCATTCCCTTCCGGCATGACATTGTGATCCTCGGGGTCGGGAGACATGCAGGACGGAAGAATGAGCCGTATATCCGGAATAATGCTGATGAAAGGCAGATCTTCTCCAAAATCATATCGAAATTCACCCCGCTGGTACAGTCCGATTTCGAACAGGCGCTTGTAGATATCCGGTACAGCGTCAGCAGACAGAGACCATGGAACCTCGAAAGAAAAAGGGACATCCATCGACGCGGACTCGCCGATGGGCGGGATATCAATCCTCACGGTCTTCTCCGCTCCTCCTTGCATAGAGAAACCCAGGGGGTCGTCGTTCCTCATCCAAAGGCTCCGCGCCGTGCTTTCCCTTCCCAGTTGAATCTTCAGATCGCCCTTTTCATCCGGAACAACCCAATCAGACATATTATTGTAGTCGCTCCGCCGGAAAATCTCTTTCGCGTCCAGCGTTTCATGGAACTCTTCCAGGGCTATGGTCGTAATAGAGGACGGCACCTGCTTTTCCTTGCAGGATAGCAGCAGCAGGAACGTCGCACAAACGACGAGATATAGGCTGGAATGCTTTCTCCGCATATACTTATCTGTCCATTTACATCAAGTAAAATCAAAGATAACAATAATCTTGCAAGAATGTTGTGAAAAATTGAACTACCAATTGTTCTACCTGAGAATGGACGGTTCCGGCCGCTTGGCGCAGGTCCTGCCTATTCTTGGCGCAGGTGTCGATGGTTTTCGGCGCAGGTGTGTTTTTTGATGGGGGACCTGCGCCACGAATCCGTCTCTCATGCGCTCCTGTGGCGCAGGTCCTGCCCTCTTTTCCTCACCTGCGCCAAAAGGTATGGGGACCTGCGCCATCGTGATGACTGTTGGAGGGGTCAGCACGGGAGCGTGCTAAGCCCTCGAATAAATGTGACGGGTCAGCACGCAGTAAAACCCAACTACCTAATTATCAATTAATTGCATTTGCACACGTGCTAACCCCCTCAGCGGCATAAGAGTCACCCGGTTTCCCGACCTCCAGACAGCGAAAAAAGGCTGGCGCGTGATGCGTCAGCCTTTTTTCGTACCCGCAACCGGAGTAATATCGAACCAATTTCTCGAAGATCTCGATAGAATTTGGGCACTCAGAGACGTTATCCCTAACCCTTGACGTTATCCCTAACCCTTAATCTCCATTCCAGGCAGTAATCTCTTCAAGAAGAATTTTAGTGGCGCCTTTGTTAAACATCTCTTTTACCGTCCAGCCTAAATCCGGTCTGACGACATCAAAGCGAGCTCCGGAAGATTTCAGAAGTTTCAGGATTCTGAGAAGGTCACTGTGCACTTCCTCAGAAAACTGATAGATTGTGTCTTCATCATCTCGGGGAATGATATGATGCGCCTCCATGAAGAATCGCCATATGGAATTATCTCCAAGCGAATCAAGCTTATTGACATCGCCTCCTAAAGAAATCATTCTTTCCAGAACACGGTATGCGTGTTCGGTTACTTCAGGTTTGGACATTACCTCATAATAGACTGGTTTACCACCCCATCCTCCTCTTTTCACACTCCATCTGGATTCCATAACAGCGGCGCAGATGGCATCGTGCAACGCAGGCGCCCTCCAATCATTGTAAACGCAGTTCTCCGATTCCATGAAATTGGGATCCGCCCCCATATCGAGCAAATAATCGGCAATATCGAAGTTGCCCGTCTTCAAAGCAACCTGCAAAGGAGATTGCCCGTCATCCTTCTTGGGCGGCTGTTTGGCCGTGCAATGAACCAGATCCGGTTTTTTGCTGATGATGTCCTTGACCTGTTGAAGGTCGTTATGCCGAATTGCAAGAAAGAGTTTTTTCATACTATCTGGTCTATTCGATTCAAAGATAGTGATTCCAAATCAAAACAAAAAGCCCGCGAAACATGGCGGACGATGCCGCTGCCCGGCATTCCTCTGCTGATGTCAAGCGCCTTGACCTGCATGACTACGGGGATAGGACTACACCCGGATACTTCTACGAGCGAAAGGAGTGAGTCGTTTCTCCACGTTTACACAGAATCAATCTTGGAAGGCAGTGCAGGTGACCCTGTCCTGAAATAGGTTACACAGGGTTGGGAACCGAACTATTTATACTCGACTGATTCTCAATCACTTGCAAAACCGCTGGTTCTCAACCCTCCCCAAAAATAGCAGGCTTGGTACTATCCATTATGTAACAATCTGAATAACAGTATGTTATAAACGTCCATGTTCCCAACCCCACTGGCCGCTCCCCAAATAACAGAAAAAGCCAGGCGATGAAGCCTGGCTTTCCGTGTACCCCCGCTCGGAATCGAACCGGGACCGTCAGAACCGGAATCTGAAATTCTATCCTTTAAACTACAGGGGCATTCCCGGTTAAGGGATTGCAAAGTTAACAATTTTCGTTGATTTGCAAGCAATCTTTCCGGATTTTTCGCGGGCCGGGCGCTAATGCCCTGTCCGTGGCCCCGCCCCCGGGCGGGGCCCGCCGCCCGCCTAGAGCCGCGAGGCCGGAACGCCCTCGAAGGTGATCCGCACGGGGAGGATGCGGCCGGAGTCGTCGAAATGGAGCCGTTCGATGCACACGACGCGGTTGTTGCCGTCGGTGGCGCCGAGCGGGTGCCGATGATAGACGATGTAGTACTCGTCCTCGCCGCGGCCGCGGATGACGGAGTGGTGGCCGGCGCCGGTGGCGACGGCCGGGTCGGACTCGAGGATCGTCCCTTCCCGCCGGAAGGGGCCGAAGGGACTGTCGGCACGGGCGTAGGCCACATGGTAGTCGGGGCCGGTCCAGCCGCCTTCGCTCCACATGAAGTAGTACGTCCCGTTCCGCTTGAGCATGAAAGGACCCTCCACATAGCCCTGCGGCGTCACTTCCTTGTAGATGCTTCCATCCTTGAAAGGAACGAGGCTCATCAGGTCGTCCCCCAGCTTCACCAGGTTGCAGTGCCCCCAGCCGCCGTAGTACATGTAGTACGTCCCGTCGTCATCCAGGAAGACGAACTGGTCGATGGGCTGCGCCCCGTTCACGACCTCGTCCACGAGCGGATGCCCGAGGGCGTCCTTGAACGGGCCGGCGGGGTTGTCCGCCACGGCGACGCCGATGCCGCCCTCCCCTTTCTCGTGCATGTCGTTCGCCCCGAAATAAAGGTAATACCGACCGTCTTTCCGGACTACGGAAGGCGCCCACAGGGCCCGCCAGAGCCAGGAAATGTTATCCTTCGACAGCACCTTGTCGTGCTTGGTCCAATGCACCAGGTCCTTCGACGAGAACGCGTCCATGAACAGCTGCTCCTCGTAGGGATGCGAATAGGTGGGATAGATCCAGTATTCCTGGTCGAAGACCACCGCCTCCGGGTCCGCATACCAGCCATCGAAGAGCGGGTTGCCGCTCGTGTGCGCCACCTGGTACGCCTCGCACCGCTCGGCGATGTTCTCCCGCAGGGACTCCCCGTACCAGCGGATCTCGAAGGTATGGTAGCAGCCGTCCTCGAAGTAGGGCTTCCAGGCGTAGCCGGTGCCCTCGAAGCCATCGACCAGGAGGAGCTTCGTTTCCGGGTCCAGGGTGACCGTCAGGGAATCGAACAAGACCGCCGGGGTGGCGTCCGTGCACCAGTTCACCGGGTTGATGGCGACGGTGTTGCCGCTGCTCACGAAGCTGGCGTGCTCGGGCGCATCGACGGAATTGTAGCAGATGGTGACACCGGTGTCGTCGGCGCCCTGGGCGGGCCGGATGGCGGAGGCGGCGAGGTCCTCCGGGGTGATCTTCCACCCCAGGACATAGGCCGCGACGAGGCGGTCCTGCAGGCTGTCGGGCAGTTCCTTCAGCAGTTCCACGAGGACCTCGCCGCCCTGGCTGAAGCCCGCCAGGACGAAGGGCCGGCCGTCGGAGAGGTTGTCGACATAGTGCTTGAACGCCGCGCGGACATCGCCCATCGCCACCGGGAAGCGGCTGTCGATCAGGGCCGTATCCAGGTAGGTTTCCATGGTCATCTGCCGATAGTAGGGCGAATAGAAATTCAGACCGCCGGAGAGGATCCGGTCCACGCCCTCCATCTCGGCGCGCATGCCGGGGCAGGCCGCGGAGTCCGCCGCCTGCGCGAAATGGTACACCTTCCGGCCCACCGTATCATCAAAAGTCTCCGTGGAGCTGATGTAGAACAGGTCCACGTCCGCCCCGCGGTCGACGGCGTACCACGCCTCGGGCGAGGCATAGTCCGGCGCGGCCGGAACCCGCTCGCGGGGAGCGCAGGAAACCACGGCCGTCAGCGCGGCCACGAAAAGCAATCTTATCTTCATAGGGAGAGTTTATCATCCAATTCCACCGACGGCTGGAAGTCATCGGAACGCATATAATCCAGGACGGCCTTGTAGAACTGCCGGCCCTCCGGGTACTCCAGCGTGCTCTCCAGGTCGGAGCAGCACACCAGCAGCTTCCCCTTCCCCACCGCGAACTCGAACACGAGTCCGAGCCGATGGTTCCGTTCCACGTTGTCGATCACCTGGACGATGGGCCTGTACCCCCGCAGGGCGTCCAGGATCATCGGCCGGGAAGCCTTCAGGACCGGGAACCACTGCCAATCGGTGTGTTCCTCGGTCGGGAACTCCCGGAACAGCGGGTGCGCCGGGTCCGTGAGGATGCCCAGGGTGCCGGGCGACACGGGCTTGCCGTTGCTCTCGCATATCTGCTTGAACATCCGGTAGTTCCAGTAGTCGGTCTGGAAGAGACCGCCCACCGTGTTCGTCGTGTCGGCGGGCATCAGGAGCACCTTCTCCCCCGCCTCCAGGGCCTTCCGGGCCGCCTTGTCCAGCTTCCGGACGATGGTGATTCCGCTCCTGTCCGGCTGGTTGTGGGCGGGGTACACCCAGATGGGCCAACGGTTCCGGACGAGCTCCTCTCCGGAATAGGCGTCCACGTAGAAAGTCCCGGCGGTGGCCTTCTCCACCTGGGGCAGTTCCGTGCGCACCGTCTCCAGGTTCAGGAGCCCCTCCTCGGAATACCAGTCCACGCCGCCCGACTTCACGTCCCCGCCCAGATCCAGGATCCAGGCCACGCCGTTGAGCGGCTTCGGGGTGAACTTGGACACCAGCAGATGGGCCTCGAACACCTCGTCCGTGGTCCAGCAGTATTTCTGGAACTCCGCCAGCGGGACCATCTCGCCGCAGAAGTTCTTCCAGGTGGGCGCGATGAGGGTGTCCTTGTCCTCCAGGAACGCGTCCATCATCCCCACATAGGCCGATCCCTGGCCGGGATAGTCCTGGATGTCCAGCAGTTGGAAGCCGCCGAGGCCCGGGGTCCGCAGGCACATCTCCACATCGGCCTTGTACAGCTCGAGGGCCCAGCGGACGGAGGCGCGTCGGAAGTCCTCGGCCTGGTCCGCCATGCCTGCCGCTCCGAGCCGGCGGCGGAACTCCATCAAGTTGTACGGAGCCAGCGGGCCGGTGTACTTGTCGATCTGCGCGTAATCGGGATAGCTCTGGAACTGGCCCGTCTCGTGGCTGATCACCGGCATCGGCACGTCCAGGATCGCCTGGTGGTAGTTCCGCATCGTGCCGGGATAGAAATGGTTCAGGATGCCGCCGTCCTTCGCGTCGCAGAAAGCGAAGGAGCTTCGGACGTGGGTGTCATACTCGCCGTACGCCTCGCCCTTGGTGCGGCAGGTAGCGAAGAAGTCCATGCCATCGACATAACCCTGCCAGCCCAGGTACGCGTTCGTGCCGTTGGTGTACAGGATCTGCGGGGCTTCGGCGCGGAAGGTATCGACCATCTCCCGCATCACCGCCGGATCGCCCCAGAGCTCGTTGCCCAGGGAGAACAGCGCGAAGGAGGGATGGCGTCCATAGGTGCGGACGATGTTCAGGCCTTCCTTCGTCAGGAACGAGACCAGTTCCTCCCCTTCCAGCGTCCCCCAGAACGGGAGCTCCGGCTGGAGGTAGATCCCGAGCTCGTCCGCGGCGGCGAAAGCGGCCTCCGGCGGGCACCAGGAATGGAACCGGACATGATTGATACCGTAATCCTTGCAGCGCTGGAAGTAATGGATCCAGGTGGGTTTGTCCATGGGCGTGTGCCCCGTCAACGGGAACACGCAGGCGTCGTGCTTGCCGCGGAGGAAGACCGGATGCCCGTCGGCCCGGAACTGACAGCCCACAACCTCCAGCCGCGGCATCTCCGGAACCGGAAGCAGCTCGGAAAACTCCTCCACCGGCCCGAACTCGATCCGGCCGATGACGCCGTTCCAGTTCGTCTGGGTGTCGTCCGAATAGAGGTGGGAGTTCTTGATCACCTGCATCGGCACGCCCCCGCCATTGTCCACGCAGAGGGTGAGCGTATGCACGCCCGGTTTCAGCTTGCCCAGGCGGTAGAGCTGCGGCGTGGACACGTCATTGCAGGAGTCCACCAGGGCGCCGTCCAGGTACAAGGTCGTCGCCTTGGTGCGCTCCAGGTACAGCGCCAGCTCCTTGTCCCGCCACACATACGGCGCTACTATCTTCTTCCGGTACCAGGCCTTGCCCACGAACGAATGCCGGCGCGTCAGCCGCCCGGTTTCCACGGGCAGGCCATACTGCGGATCCGGCGCCGCCATCCCCTTCCCGGCCAGGTCCGTCGTCCCGGGCAGGACGATGCTGTCGGCAAACAGCGAATCCGCCCGCTCCCCCAGGAGTGAATCGACCGGCACCGCGGGGCAGGCTGTTGCCGCGGCCGCGGGCTCCAGATACAACCCCCACTCCCCGGTGACCTCCAGCTCCGGCGTACAGGCCACGGCGGCCAGCATGGCCACGGCCATGGGCGCGACCAGGGACCTTACCATGGGCGCAAGCATAGCCCTTGCGATAGAAAAACCCTTTTTCATATCGCAAAAATAGTGTTTTTCTCCGAAAGAAACGCCCCCTACACCGGAACCGCCGCAGAAATGGGAACTGTCGACGGATCGAACTCGAACGGACGGCTCTCCATATCCTTGTTGCACACGAAAACCAGCGGCAGGTCGGGCCGGGGGCCGTCGTGCGGAAGACCGTAGCAGCCGATGGCGTCCTCATCGGCATCGACCTCGGTCCGGAAATCGGCCAATGTACCCAGGAAGGCATCCAGGGGGACATCTTTCCGGAACAGCACCAAGAAACGGCCGTCGGGCAGGCTGTACAGGAACATCCGGTCGTCCACCTCGAAATGCAGGTCCACCTCCCGGGCATGGGCACAGACGATGAAAACCTTCCGGGCCGAGCGCGCCACCTGATCCCGCAGCACCAACGGCGCCCGCAGCCGCTCCTCCTCCTTCCGGGCCTCCGCCTCCTCCTTGCGCCGGCTGCGGTACAGGCCGTAGACCATCAGCGGGAAGAACGCGATCAGCAAAAGCGCCTTGCCCAGCGGGCTGGTATTGCTGCCCGGCAGGAAAACGATTGGGAAAACAGTCAACGCCATCGAACAAACTTTCGTCGCCTCCGCCCAGGTCAATTTCCCCACGGCCCGGCCCGACTGGCTATCGGCCTGGCCCGAGAGGCTATCAACCTTGCCCGACCTACTTTCGACCTGGGCCGACTTATTATCGACCTGGGCCGACTTGGCCGCCCCGGCCGATTTGCCTGGCTTCCGCCACTCGACGACAGACTCCCGGATCAGGACAAGCACACCAAGCAGGAAAAAGACGATTTTCAACCAGTCCTTGCCGATGAAGTGCACACACAGGCCCTCCAAAGCGAACGTCCCCGCCCCCAGGACCGTCACCCAGATCATCAGATCCCCAATCGTGCTATTCTCGTTTTCCCTCATGTCACAAATATAGGTATATTTATTGAAATTCAATAATTTTTTACCAAAATTTTATATTTGCTTTTGGATCGTCCTTTCGCCAGCCGGCTTGCCCGTAGGTCCAGGCTCGGTACCTACGGGCGGAAAAAACGGCGAAAAGTTGCCCCGTCGGTCCCTCAAGTGGACCTACGGAAATTCTTGCCGAGGCGGCAGGCCGGGCCGGGGGCCTACGGGCACACTCACGAAGGCGACACCCCCCAACCCGAAAAACGCAGAGCATCACCACCCCCGTTGCGCGCCCCTCAGTGGCACATCGCGATGCTCCGCGCGACAATTTTGGCTGGCGAAGCATCGGATTAGGCCGTACAGGGACCTCAGGGGCACATTGACATGCTCCGCGAATTTCGGGTTGGGGCTGGGCTCCTATTCCCGGCACCCCCACGCAGGTCCCAGGTTTCCTTGGCGCAGGTCCCAGGCTTCCTTTGCGCAGGTGTGTTTTTGGGAGGGGGACCTGCACCGCAAATCGGCCTCCTACGCCCTCCAGTGGCGCAGGTCCCCACCCATTTTCCACACCTGCGCCAAACACCCTAGACACCTGCGCCAAGAATCGACACCACCTGCGCCAACTATCGTGCTTCCCGGTAGCTAAATGGGTTTTCGCCAAAATGCCGCACGGGAGGGCAGGCTCTACGCACCGCAACCATAGACACAAAGCGTAGGAAGGGGCTTCCTGTGCGCCTGTTTGGCGACGGGCAGCGACGGGGCTCCCAGCGCAACAGGGCTTTCCGGTCGGCTTGCGCGCCCTTCAGTGGCACATCGCGATGCTCCGCGCGACAAGGCTTCCCAGCCGGTTTGCCCGTAGGTCCAGGCTCGGTACCTACGGGCGGAAAAACGGCGAAAAGTTGCCCCATCGGTCCCTCAAGTGGACCTACGGGCACACTCCGGGGACGGGCAGGTCGTAGAAAGAAAGATTAGCAAGATATCCGAACAATTGTTATCTTTGTGAGTTACAAGACAATTCCACTTCGTTAAGGTCCAAGATGATTCCACGCATGAAATCACTCAACATAGGCGGCGTCAGTGCACTCGCCCTCGCAACCTCATTCGTCATCGCGCTTGCGGTCATCGCCGGTTGCAGCCGGCCGGTCAATCATATCCCTGTGGGGGCGGAGAAGGTGTTCGACCTCCGCACGGGGAACGAGCTCAGCGTCAAGAAGGCCGCGAAGGCCGACGGGTATTATGGGACGATCCACGAGGACGGCCAGTTCATCGCCTTCGTGCGGTACAATCCGGCGGCGTTCCAGACTACGGTCGTGACGGCCGAAAGGGAGCAGGCCGACAGCACCAGCGCGCTGTGCCTGAAGTACGACGCTTTCGCCGGCATCAACGGGAGTTACTTCAACATGGACAGTCTCACGACCACCACCTTCATCAAGGACGACGGTTTCATCATCGGGGACACGAAGGCGAGCGAGACTTTCCGGACGAACGGAGCCCTTGTCCTGAACCCGGAGGGGATCCGCGTCGAGGCCTGCGACACGACGGCGGTCTTCGAGCAGGATTGGGAAGCCGTCGCGAGCGGTCCTGTCCTGGTCGATGACGGGGTAACGGCCACCTACGGCGAGGAGATGCCCAAATGGAAGTCGTTCTACAACAAGCGCCACCCGCGCACGCTGATGGGCAAGGATGCCGACGGCGGCGTGTGGCTCGTGGTCGTGGACGGCCGCTTCCCCGGCGAGGCGGAAGGCATGACCATCGCGGAACTCACCGCCCTTTCCGAAAAGCTCGGCCTCGTGGAAGCCCTCAACCTGGACGGCGGCGGGTCCTCCACCCTGTGGACCCTCCCGGGCGGCGTCCTGAACCACCCCTGCGACAACGGGAAGTTCGACCATGTGGGCCAGCGCATCGTCCCGAACGCCGTCATCGTGCGGTAAGTTTTTCAGAAAAGTCTTGCATAATTGAGGAAAAAACCTCATCTTTGCAGTCCTGTTTCAAACAGACAGGGGCGTAGCTCAGCTGGTTTAGAGCGCTTCAGTCACATTGAAGAGGTCATCGGTTCGAATCCGATCGTCCCTACCGGGCCGTCAGCAGACGGCCTTTTTTTGTAGCAATTCACGAACTTGACTATGAACCAGCCTCCTTCCCCTTCCCGCCTCCGTGGAGAGCTCTGGGACAACATGCACTACTTGTTCCGCGACGTGAACGACCGCATGGTCCATGCCTCCTTCACCTACGGATTCCACATCGACCCCGATGTCTTCCTCCGCACGATGGACCACATTCTCCAGTGCGTCCCCGTCTTCCACGCTTCTTTCGAAGTCGGATTCTTCCGGTCCCATTGGAAAGTCCATCCCCGGGACGTCCATAAGACCGTCACCTTCCAGGAGATCGCCGACGCGGACCTGGAGGAGCAGCAGGAGCGGTTCCTGGCCGATTACATCGCGCCCTCCGAGCGGGAGCAGCTCCGCATCCGCGTCTTCTACCACGGCGAGAAATCCACCATCTGCCTGCTGGTCAGCCACATGTGCATGGACGCGGGATCCCTCAAGTATTTCCTCGCGTGCCTGTGCCGCATCTACGGCCAGATTTCCCGGGGCGAGACGCCGGAGAAGATCAAGATGGGCGACCGCGCCTACACGGCCGTCTACGAATGCTTCTCCCCCGAAAAGCGCAAAGGCGCCCTGCGCCAGCTGAAGAACATCAACGAGAAAGACGACAGTTTCTTCCCCTTGACGCCCGAGGCCGAAGGAGACCGGATCATGATCATCCGCCGCAAGCTTCCGGCCGGGATGCTTCCCGAGATGCGCGCCGCGGCGAAAAGGGTCGGGGCCACGATCAACGACCTCATCCTCACCGCCTACTTCGAGTCCCTGTACGACCTGGCCGGGTATGCCCGGGACCGAGGCCTGTCCATCTCCTGCGCCATCGACCTCCGCCGGCACCTGTCCGGCCCGGCGAAGGAGAGCATCACCAACCACACGGCGTGGATGCAGTGCCGGACGCCCGGCAAGGGATCGTCGCCGGCCGAGACGCTCGACGCCGTCCGGGAATCCGTGGCGGGATTCAAGGCGGACCCGTACATGGGCCTGCACGGACTGCCGCTGATCGGCACGATCTACAACGTGCTGCCGCATGCCATCGCCGAGTTCGGCATCAAGGTCGTCTATGACAACCCGCCCACCTCGCTCAGCAACATCGGCCAGCTGGACGACGCCTCCCTGCGCCTGCTGGGGAACCCGCCTGTCGACGGGTTCATCACCGGCGCCGTCAAGTACAAGCCCTATGTCCTGCTGTCGGCGTGCTCCCTCGGGGACGATCTCACCATCGGCATGTGCATCCGCGGAAACGAGGAAGACCGGGCCATCGTCGAGCGGTTCTTCGACATCTTCATCAAGAACACCCGGCTGCTGGTCGAAGACGTCGAGAATCGGGCGGTTTCCTGATGCGGGGACCTCTCCCCGAAAGTTCTTTCGGGAACCGGTCTTTGCCTTGCTTTGCTCATCTTTTTTACCTATATTTGTACGATATTAGATTATCGTACTGAAACCGTATGAGCAAAGCATATATCTTTCCCGGTCAAGGCTCCCAGTTCCCCGGCATGGGGAAGGCGCTCTATGAGCGCAGCGCGGAGGCCCGGGAGATGATGGACAAGGCCAACGAGATCCTCGGATTCCCCATCACGGACATCATGTTCGGGGAGTCGGCGGAGGACCTGAAGGCCACGCGTGTCACCCAGCCCGCCATCTTCATCCACAGCGTCGTCCTGGCCCGCTGCAGCGGCCTGGAGGCTCCGTCGATGGCCGCCGGGCACTCCCTCGGGGAGTTCTCCGCCCTCGCCGCCGCCGGCGCGATGGACTTCGAGGACGCCCTCCGGCTCGTCGCCGTCCGCGCCTCCGCGATGCAGAAATGCTGCGAGCAGGTCCCCGGCACGATGGCCGCCGTCATCAATCTCCCCGCCGAAACCATCGAGGAAATCTGCGCCTCCTGCACCGGCATCGTGATTCCCGCCAACTACAACAGCGACGGCCAGGTCGTCATCTCCGGCGAGGCTGCGGCAATCGCCGAAGCCTGCGCGAAGATGAAGGAAGCCGGCGCGAAGCGCGCCCTCCCGCTTCCCGTGAGCGGCGCATTCCACTCCCCGCTGATGGAGCCGGCCCGGCTGGAACTGGCCGAGGCCATCGACAAGACCCCTTTCCGGGCGCCCGTGTGCCCGGTGTACCAGAACGTCACCGCCCTCCCCTCCACGGACCCGGATGTCATCAAGGACAACCTCCTGCGGCAGCTCACCGCCCCGGTGCGCTGGACCCAGACCATCCGGAACATGGTCGCGGACGGCGCGGACAGCTTCCTCGAGATCGGACCCGGATCGGTCCTGCAGGGCCTCGTGAAGCGCATCGCGCCCGAAGTAGAGAACCAAGGAATATCTGAATAAATCCACATAACTTTTAACTATCAATTATGGCAAACGAAAAGAAATTCATCACCTGTGATGGTAACTACGCCGCCTCGAACATCGCTTACCTGTTCAGCGAGCACGCCGCCATCTACCCGATCACCCCGTCCTCGACCATGGCCGAGAACATCGACGAGTGGGCCGCCCACGGGAAGAAGAACCTCTGGGGCGAAACCGTCAAAGTGACGGAGATGCAGAGCGAGGCCGGCGCCGCCGGCGCGGTGCACGGTTCCCTCCAGGCTGGTGCCCTCACCTCCACCTTCACGGCCTCCCAGGGTCTCCTCCTGATGATCCCGAACATGTACAAGATCGCCGGTGAAATGCTCCCGACCGTGTTCCACGTGTCCGCCCGCGCCCTCGCCAGCCACGCCCTGTCCATCTTCGGCGACCACCAGGACGTCATGGCCTGCCGCCAGACCGGCTTCTGCATGATCGCCTCCGGCAGTGTCCAGGAAGCCCAGGACATCGCCGCCGTGGCCCATCTGGCCTCCATCAAGGCCAGCCTGCCGTTCCTGCACTTCTTCGACGGCTTCCGCACCAGCCATGAGATCCAGAAGATCGAGGCGCTTCCGGAAGACAAGCTCAAGGAGATGGTTTCCGAGAAGGCCCTCGCCCGCTTCCGCGAGCGCGCCCTGAACCCGGACGCCCCCGTCACCCGCGGTACCGCCCAGAACGGTGACGTCTATTTCCAGGCCGTCGAGACCCGCAACCAGTTCTACGACGCCGTTCCGGACATCGTGGCCCGCTACATGGGTGAGATTTCCGAGCTCACCGGCCGCAGCTACCGTCCCTTCGAGTACTACGGCGACCCCACCGCCGAGAACATCATCGTCGCCATGGGCTCCGTCACCGAGACCATCAAGGAGACCATCGACTACCTCGCCGGCCGCGGCCGCAAGTACGGCCTCATCACCTGCCACCTCTATCGTCCGTTCTCCGAGAAGTACTTCTTCGCCGTCCTGCCGAAGAGCGTCCGCAAGATCGCGGTCCTCGACCGCACGAAGGAGCCCGGCGCCGTGGGCGAGCCTCTCTACACCGACGTGAAGGCCCTCTTCCAGGGCAAGGACAACGTCCAGATCGTGGGCGGCCGCTACGGCCTCTCCTCCAAGGACACCACCCCGGCCCAGATCGTCGCCGTGTTCGACAACCTGGACATGAAGGAGCCCAAGGCGGACTTCACCATCGGCATCGTCGATGACGTCACCTTCAAGTCCCTCCCGATCAAGAGCGAGGTTTCCATCGTGAAGCCCGGCACCACCGAGTGCAAGTTCTACGGTCTCGGTTCCGACGGTACCGTGGGCGCGAACAAGAACACCATCAAGATCATCGGTTCCCACACCGACCTCTACAGCCAGGCCTACTTCGACTACGACTCCAAGAAGTCCGGCGGTTACACCTGCTCGCACCTGCGCTTCGGCCAGCAGCCCATCAAGGCTCCGTACCTGGTGAACACCCCCGACTTCGTGGCCTGCCACGTCCCGTCCTACCTCCGCAAGTATGACGTCCTGAAGGGCATCAAGGAAGGCGGCACCCTGCTGCTGAACAGCCTCTGGGACGAGGAAGAGACCATCAAGAACATCCCGGACAACGCGAAGGCGATTATCGGCCGGAAGCACATCAAGGTCTATATCATCAACGCGACCAAGATCGCCGCGGAGATCGGCCTCGGCAACCGCACGAACACCATCCTCCAGAGCGCCTTCTTCAAGATCACGGGCATCATCCCTTACGAGGACGCCGTGAAGTACATGAAGGACGCCATCGTGAAGTCCTACGGCAAGAAGGGTGAGAACGTGGTGAACATGAACTACGCGGCCGTCGACCGCGGTGGCGAGTACACCGAGATCCACGTCCCGGCCGAGTGGGCGAACCTCACCGCCAAGTTCGAGAACCCGAACAAGGACCGTCTGGCTCCCGCCTTCGTCAAGGAAGTCGCGGACATCGTGAACGCCCAGGCCGGCGACACCCTCCCGGTCAGCGCCTTCATGCCGTACGCCGACGGTACCATGCCGGCCGGCACCGCCGCCTTCGAGAAGCGCGGCGTCGCCGTGATGGTTCCGATGTGGGACGCCGAGAAGTGTATCCAGTGCAACAGCTGCGCCTTCGTCTGCCCGCACGCCGCCATCCGTCCGTTCCTCCTCACCGACGAGGAAGCCGCCGCCGCTCCCGCCACCGTCAAGATGGCCCAGGGCAAGGCGAACCTCAAGGACTGGAAGTACGCCCTCGCCGTCTCCGTGGACGACTGCACGGGCTGCGGCAACTGCGTGGACGTCTGCCTCGCCAAGGACAAGGCCCTCGCCATGGTCCCGTACATCCAGCACGAGGCCGAGCAGGCCAACTTCGACTACCTGAACAAGAAGGTCGGCTACAAGGAGTATGTGAACAAGTTCGCCAACGTGAAGAACTCCCAGTTCGCCCAGCCGCTCTTCGAGTTCTCCGGTGCCTGCGCCGGTTGCGGTGAGACCCCGAACATCAAGGCCATCACCCAGCTCTTCGGCGACCACATGATGATCGCGAACGCCACCGGTTGCTCCTCCATCTACGGCGCTTCCTTCCCGGCCAGCCCGTACTGCACCAACGCCGCGGGCCACGGCCCGGCCTGGCAGAACTCCCTGTTCGAGGACTTCTGCGAGTTCGGTCTCGGCATGCATCTCGGTTCCGACCGCATCCGTGAGACGGTCGCCTCCACGATGAAGCAGGCCCTCGAGTGCGAGTGCTGCAGCCAGGAAATCAAGGACCTCGCCGCCAAGTGGCTCGAGGCTCCGAAGGACGCCACCGTCACCCGCGAGGTCGCGGACAAGATCGTCCCGCTCGCCCAGGAGTGCAGCTGCGACACCTGCAAGAAGCTCGTCGAACTCCAGCACTTCATCCCGTCCCGCAGCCAGTGGATCATCGGTGGTGACGGTGCCTCCTACGACATCGGTTACGGCGGTCTGGACCATGTCCTCGCCAGCGGTGAGAACGTGAACATCCTGGTGCTCGACACCGAGGTGTACTCCAACACCGGCGGCCAGAGTTCCAAGGCCACCCCGGTCGGCGCCATCGCCAAGTTCGCCGCCTCCGGCAAGAAGATCCGCAAGAAGGACCTCGGCATGATGGCCATCAGCTACGGCTATGTCTATGTGGCCCAGGTCGCCATGGGCGCCAGCCCGGTGCAGTTCTTCAACGCCATCAAGGAAGCCGAGGCTTACGACGGCCCGTCCCTCATCATCGCCTACTCCCCGTGTATCAACCACGGCCTGAAGGCGGGCATGGGCCTGAGCCAGAAGGAAGAGAAGCTGGCCGTCGACTGCGGCTACTGGCACCTCTACCGCTACAACCCGGCTCTCGAAGGCACGGACAAGAACCCGTTCACCCTCGACTCTAAGGAGCCCGACTGGAGCAAGTTCCAGGACTTCCTGAAGGGAGAGGTCCGCTTCGCGTCCCTGTACAAGTTGTTCCCGGAGAGCGCCAACGAACTCCTCGCCAAGACCGAGGAATTCGCCAAGGTCCGCCTGAACACCTACAAGCGCCTCGCCGGCAAGTAATTGCCCGCTGAACACATGAAAAGAGAAGGTGACTAATAAGTGATTATTGGTCACCTTCCTTTTTTCCTCGCCGACCATGTCGTTTTTTCGAGCGAGTTTTAGTCAAAGCAATATCCACCTCC
>ONEX01000035.1 GCA_900316955.1 uncultured Bacteroidales bacterium | reverse complement strand
TCTTGCAGGTAACATAGTTCAAAAACTTTAATCGTCCCGGTTTGGAGGCCCTCCAGCGGACCCTTATTCCCGGAGTTCCTTGTCGGAACCGCATAAGGGGGTTGCAAACCCGGGGCCAAGGCCGGAAAAGTGGACAAAAAGGCACGGAAGGTGACAAAAAGTCCATTTTCATTATCGGCATAAAATTACTACTTTTGTCCTTACGGTCCTTGGAGGCGGAAAACCACGCTGCCGATCCGAGGTTATTGGCTATGATGAAGAAAATGATCCTTTTGGCAGCCGCTGCGCTGCTTTCCACGGCGGCTTTCGCCCAGACCCTGTCCCTGAAGGTCCCCGAGAACGTGCCCGAGGCGGCGCGCGAAGTCCTCGTCCAGCGTTTCACCCAGATGCTCCAGGGCGCCGGCGTGACCGTCGGCGAGGGCGGGGAGACCCTGTTCATCGAGGGCAAGGTCACCGACCGGATGGAAACGCCCGGATCGGCCTCCCAGACGGCCCTGAACATCGACATCCGGGCCTACATGGTCCGGGGCGGCGAGGTCCTGGTGGAGAACACCTGGCCCGTGAAGGGCGTCGGGTCCGACGAGGCCGATGCCTGGCTTCGCGCCGCGAAGCAGATCCTTCCGCGCTCGAAGGCCGCGGAGTCCTTCATGCAGCAGTTGAAATCCAAATTCTAACCGTATGAGACATCCTTTTGCCGCCGTCCTCCTCGTGGCCGCCGTCGTCGGCTGCGGGAAGAAAGACGCGTCCGGGTCCTGGGCCCCTGCCCCGGTTCCCATCCAGACAGTCTGGTCCGCCGAGGTCTCCCCGGCGAACGCCCATCCCGAATATCCCCGCCCGCAGCTGGTGCGGGAGAAATGGGCCTCGCTCAACGGGCTGTGGGACTACGCCGTGGTCCCGGCCGAGGATCCGAAGCCGAAGCAGTGGGACGGGCAGATCCTGGTCCCGTTCTGCATCGAGTCCTCGCTTTCCGGCGTGGGCATGCGGGTTTCCGCGGACCAGGCCCTGTGGTATTCCACCACGTTCAAGGTCCCTTCCTCCTGGCGGAAGCAGCGTGTGATGCTGAACTTCGAGGCGGTGGACTGGTCGGCCGAGGTCTATGTCAATGACAAGCTCGTGGGCCATCACACCGGCGGCTATACCGCGTTCTCCTTCGATGTCACGCCGTTCCTGAAGGGCCGCGGCAAGCAGAAGCTCGCCGTGAAGGTCCTGGATGCCACCGACAACGGCGAACAGCCGCGCGGCAAGCAGGTGTCCGACCCCAACGGCATCTGGTACACCCCGGTGACGGGCATCTGGCAGAGCGTGTGGATGGAGCCCGTGCGCAGCGCGGCCGTGACCTCCTACCTGGCCGTTCCCGACGTGGACGCCGGCGCCGTGGACGTGACGGTCTATGCCGATGGCGCCACGGAGAACGACCGCGTGGAGATCTGGCTCCGCGAGGGCGGCGTGGGCTATTCCACCGAGAATCCCGGCGAGACGTCGACTGTCGCTTTCGCCTCCGTCGCGCCCGGCAAGCCGGTGCGCCTGACGGTCACCGACCCGAAGCTGTGGTCCCCGGAGTCTCCTTTCCTGTATGAGATGGAGATCCAGCTCAAGCAGGGGAAGAAGGTGGTGGACGAGGTCCGCGGCTACACGGCCCTCCGCAAGACC
The DNA here is from genome assembly GCA_900316955.1 of uncultured Bacteroidales bacterium. Lineage (GTDB taxonomy): Bacteria > Bacteroidota > Bacteroidia > Bacteroidales > UBA932 > Cryptobacteroides. The sequence goes on along the minus strand of ONEX01000035.1, from coordinate 1,078 downwards.
TCCGAGGTGGTGGACAGCGAGGGGCACAAGCGCATGGGCCTGAACAACGAGCCTTATTTCCAGTACGGTCCGCTGGACCAGGGCTGGTGGCCGGACGGTCTCTATACGGCGCCGACGGACGAGGCCCTCAAGTTCGACCTCGTGAAGACGAAGGATTTCGGCTACAACATGATCCGGAAGCATATCAAGGTGGAGCCCGCCCGCTGGTATTACTACTGCGACCAGCTGGGCATCGTGGTCTGGCAGGACATGCCGTCCCTGGGCGCGCATATGGGCAGCCACTGGGAGATGTGGAAATGGGCCCTGCCGGAGTACGACAGCAAGATGACCGAGACGGCGAAGGCTACCTATTATAAGGAATGGGGCGAAATCATCGCCCAGCTGCGGAACCATCCGTGCATCGTCGCCTGGGTTCCCTTCAACGAGGCGTGGTCCCAGTTCGACACCCCGAAGGCCGTCGAGTTCACCCGTTCCTGCGATCCTACCCGCCTGATCAACTCCGCCTCCGGCGGCAACTCCTATCCGGTGGGCGACATCTTCGACAGTCACAACTATCCCAACCCGCAGATGAAGTTCACCTCCGGCGGCCTGCAGATCGACGTGCTCGGCGAGTACGGCGGCATCGGCTGGCCGGTCGAGGGCCATCTCTGGCAGGCAGACAAGAACTGGGGCTATATAGAATATAAGAGTGGGGACGATGTCCTGAAGCAGTACTCCGTGTATGCGGAGGATCTGAAGAAGATCGTCCAGGAAGGGGTCTCCGCCGCCGTCTATACCCAGACGACCGACGTCGAAGGCGAAGTGAACGGCCTGATGACCTATGACCGGAAAATTGTCAAAATGGACGAGCAGCGGCTTCGCGCTGTGAATCAGGATGTTATCGCGTCGATGAAGAAATAGGCCCCCTCCTGTCATTCTGAGCGTGGCGAAAAATTTGAGAATTTTTTCAAAAAAAGTCAGAAAAAATTTGCCAGTTCAGAAAAAAGGTGTACCTTTGCAATCCCGTTCGGAAACGAGCGGGTTTTTAAACGCCCAAAGCCGAAAGGCGGGCGACCAAAAAGTTCATTGAAAAGACTGA
>ONEX01000037.1 GCA_900316955.1 uncultured Bacteroidales bacterium | reverse complement strand
GGTGCGGGAGTTGGAGATGAGCCTGAGCGAGATCGAAAAAGGCGGTTTCCCGCACTTCATGCTGAAGGAGATTTTCGAGCAGCCGCGCACCCTGCGTGCCTCCATGCAGGGCCGCCTGCACCCGGAACTCGGCGAGGTCAAGCTTTCCGGTGTCATCGACAACCGCGAACGGCTTCTGAACGCGAAACGCATCGTCATCTGCGCCTGCGGCACCTCCTGGCATGCCGGCCTGATTGGGAAATACATGATCGAAGATTTGACGCGCAAGCCGGTCGAAGTCGAATACGCCTCCGAATTCCGCTATCGCCGTCCGGTCATTTTCCCGTCGGATGTCGTCATCGCCATTTCCCAGTCCGGTGAGACCGCCGACACGTTGGCCGCCGTAAACCTGGCCCGGGAGGCGGGCGCATTCCTGTTCGGCATCTGCAATGTGGTCGGTTCCTCGATTGCCCGCGCGACGGATACCGGCTGTTATACGCACATCGGCCCGGAAATTACCGGCTGTTATACGCACATCGGCCCGGAAATCGGCGTCGCTTCCACGAAGGCATTTACCGCCCAGGTGACGACGCTCTTCCTGCTTGCGCTGAGCCTGGCCGAACAGCTCGGCACCGTCTCCGGCGAACGTCAGGCCGCCCTTGTCCAAGAACTGCAGGACATTCCCGATAAGATTGCCAAGATCTTGGAACATGACGCGCAGATTGCCGACCTGGCGAAGGTTTTCACCTATTCGCACAACTTCCTATACCTGGGACGCGGCTACAATTATCCCGTTGCGCTGGAGGGTGCGCTTAAACTGAAGGAAATCTCCTACATCCACGCAGAAGGCTATCCCGCTGCAGAGATGAAACATGGCCCGATTGCCCTGATTGACGAGGAAATGCCGGTCGTCGTGATCGCACCCCGTCGTGGCAACTACGAGAAAATCTTGAGCAATATCCAGGAAGTCAAAGCCCGCAAGGGCAGGATCATCAGCGTCATCACGGAAGGGGATACGGACGTCAAGGCCCTTTCCGACTGGTATTTCGAGATTCCGGACACGGAGGAGTGTTTCGAACCCATCCTATCCATCATCCCGCTCCAGCTGCTGGCCTACCACATCGCCATCGCCAAAGGCCGCGATGTGGACCAGCCCCGCAACCTGGCGAAATCAGTCACGGTAGAATAAATACCTCCGTCCGCTTTATTCCAGGGTCAGACAGAAAGGAACAAGCGGCAGTCCCTCGACGCTGTGGATATTGCCCGGACGGAAGTCCGCCCATCCATAGCGCACGGCCTTGGGCTCCTGGACTTCGTCCACGGCAATGCTGATCGCGCCAAAATTGTAGCGGATGCGGGTCACCGGATACCACACGCCGTCCGCGCCGCAGACCTCGAGCCCTTCGATTTCGTTCACCCGGTCGATTCCGTGCGGGCAGTTCGCGAGCCGGACATTGATCTCATTGGCCGGAATCCTGCCCCAAGGACCCATCCGGCCTGCAGAGTCGCCGGTCGGAGGCTGGCGTTTGAACAACTCCACGGCCTCGGGCGATTCGAACGCCACCTGTTTGAAGCCATAATCCCTGTTCAGGGCGATATAGGCCAGCCGGTTGCCGATCGGTTCCTTGCGGCAGGGATGGATGTTGTCTGCCTCGTAAGAAGAGACCAGGTCGTTGGTGCAGACAATCGCCGCATTGGGAATGGCCTTCGCGGCATCGTGCTGCGCCTTGCGGAGCCGGGCGCCGCTGTCCCCGTTGTCACGGGAATAGAGATACGGGGCGATTTCCACCATGTAGAAAGGCATGGATGCATCCGTATCCCCCCAGTCCTTCCTCCACTGGTTCACAAGGTCCGTCATACGGGGCACGAACTCGTCTTCCTTCCCCACATTGGAGCATCCTTGATACCAGATGAAACCACGGGCCGTATAGCCCTGGAGAGGCACTTCCATGGCATTGTACATCTGGAAGGGCCGGGTGTATCCGACCAGCTTGGCAATTCCTTCCGGGCTGAGGTCTTCCGTACCATAAGATGCGACGGTCTCCCGGGGGAGCCAGCTCTCGACACGGGCCCCTCCCCGCGGGAAAGCGACGATTCCGACGGGAATGTCTAGCACTTGGTTGAGTTTCCGGGCGAAAAAGTAGCCGACGGCACTCATGTCGGAGATGGTATTCGGGTCCGCTCCCCACCATCCTTCCGTATTGCGCACCTCTTCGAGCGGCTCGTCGGTCTGGTCGGCATGGGCATAGAACATCCGGATCCGGTTCCGCGCGGGCGCCTGGGTGACGATTTCACCGTAGCCTTCGATGGGACAATTGTCGAAGCCCTTGATCGGAATCTCCATGTTGGACTGGCCGGAAGCCAGCCAGACCTCGCCCACAAGGACGTCCGAGATCACGATCTGGTCCCCATCTCCTTTCACGGAGATGCTATAGACGTCATAACCGGCCTGCGGAGTCTTCAAGTAAGCGGTCCAATGTCCGCGGGCATCGGCCTTCGCAAGATAAGCCTTTCCGTCCCACGAGGGGGTGACCGTGATGGTGGAGCCGGGCGAAGCATAGCCCCAGACCGCAGCTTCTGCATTCTGCTGAAGGACCATGTGGTCTCCAGTAGGATGCCTGAGAGCAAGTTTGGCATGCAAGACCGAGACGGTCAGCAGCAAGGTGGCAAGCAAGATGGTCTTTTTCATAAAGGTCTTCATAGGATCGAAGTGTATTTCGATATGAAATTAAACATTTCCGTGTTCAATGACCCGGAGGGTCGCTCCTTCCGTGTCCCGGCTGTTGGGGCCGACCATGATCTCGAAGTCGCCGGGCTCGCAGACCCACTGGAGATCGTGGTTGTAGTAGGAAAGATCCTCTTGGGTGAGCGTGAAATCGACCTGGGCCGATGCGCCGGGTTCCAG
>ONEX01000006.1 GCA_900316955.1 uncultured Bacteroidales bacterium | reverse complement strand
GAATAGCTATTATTTTGATGCCCCAAAAGGGCACGGTTTCTCTCTTTATACAAAAAGAAGGTGACCAATCAGTCAACAGACTTTTTAGTCACCTTCTTCCATTTGATTTCCAACCGATTATTCGAGTGTCAGGCCATAGCCTTCCTGCTGCGGCAGGATGTTCAGCTTGTACTTCCATTCGGAGTTCTCCTGGAACTTGGGATGGGCCTGCACGGCGGCGGGGACGACACCCTTCAACTGGTTTCCGTTGAGGAAGAGCTGGTTGCACGTGGTCGGCAGGTTGCCATAGGATTCCGGAATGTTGCCGGTGAAGTTGCAGTTCTTGAGCTGGAGGGAGGTGACTTTCTTGGCGTTGCCCAGGGAGGCGGGCAGCGGGCACGTCAGTCCTTCGTTGCCATACAACTGCACGATCTTCAGCGCCGGCCACTGGTCCCAGTTGTCCGGGATGGAGGTGAACTTGGCCTCATAGGCCATGAAATTCTGCAGGGATTCGCACCCGGACAGTTCGGCAGGCACGGCGCCGGTAATGGATGTCTTGGCGACGTTCAGGCCGACGAGTTTCTTCAGCTGCCCCATCGTGGTGGGAAGCGAACCGCCGAGCTCCTTGTTCTCATTGACGTATAGCTCCGTCAGTTCCGTCAGCTGGCTGACCTTGTCGGAGATCGCGCCGGTGAGGTTGTTGCCGTTGAGCCGGACCTTGCTGAGGGAGGTCATGCCGTACAGGAACTCGGGAATCTGCCCCTTGAGCTTGCTGCCCACGATCTGCAGGGTGCTGACCTCGGTCAGGTCGGCCAGCTCTTCCGGAATCTCCCACTCCACGGTCGAGACGGTTCCGTTGGTGATGCTGAGTTCGTAGACGCGGCCTTCCTTGTTGACCTTGACGCCAGGCCACTGGTCCATGGGCTCGGTCAGGGTCCATCTCCGGGAGTCCTTCCAGTTCGCACCGTCGGCGATGGTGTAGATTTTCACCAGGGCCAGGGAATCGGCCTTGTGGCCGAGCGGCAGCGCTTCCTGTCTCACGTCGACGGTCTTCTCGGTGTTGCCGACGGTCTCCTTGACGGTGACCACGGCGGTGCGTTCCGCGCGGACGTTATTCTCGGCGACGGTCAGGATGACCGTGGCGTCGCCCTGGCCGCTGGCGGGCTCGAGCGTGAGCCAGTCTGCATTGGCCGAGACAGTCCAGGCGGCGTTGGAATTGACCTTGAGCTCCACGGAGCTGCTCTCCGCGTTGAATATGACGGCGACGGGATTGACTTCCAGGGCCGGAGCGAGGGCCGCCTGGGAGACCTTGACGGTGGCGGTCTTGTCGCCGGCCTTGACGGTCACGGTGGAGGAGCGGGCCTCGAACTTGTCATGGGCGGCCACGGAGATCTTGAAGGTGCCGTTGCCGGTTCCGGCAGCGGGGGAGACGGTCACCCAGGTGTCGGGGCAGGATACGGTCCAGTCGACATTCGAGGTGACGCTGATGATCTTTTCCGGCGAGCCGGACGCATCGAAACTGGCGGCCAGGTCGGACAGGGAGAGCTCCGGAACCACCGTCGGTGTGCAGGCGAGGACCAGGAGCCCCGCCACGAAAGCCGTCAGGGCTTTCAGGGTTTTGGAAAAATGAATCATAATGGTGAAGATTGATTGTTGAATATCCATTCGTCCTCGTCTTTCAGGGGAAGACGAGGGTACTTCCGCGCATAGCGGCGGAGTTCGCGTCCATACCGTCGCAGGGACTTCTCCCCGCAGGTGCGGAGGATCCGCTCGGGGAGGAAATGGCCCACCAGCTCGTTCAGGATGCGCTGCTCTTCGCGCTCGTCCTTGAGTTGGGCGGGGACTTCGTCCAGGGCGTCGAAGATGAACTTGAGCGTCCGGTTCCTTGTCTTTTCGTCCACGGGCTCGCCGGCGACGGCACCGCCGATGTTGGACAGCGACAGGGACAGGTAGCGGTAGTAATACTTGCGGAGCAGGGCCAGGCGGTCCGCCGAGAGACCGTCCAGGTCCAGCAGGGCCCGGCAGTTGCGGAGGCCGGCCTCGGAGGAGCGCAGGAGGTCGTTCCCCAGGCTCTCCGCCTGGGAGGACGGGTCCGGCGAGATGGCCGCGCTGATCATCGGCGCGAAGTAGCAGTAGGGACCGGGTTCCGGGGCCGGTCCGGCGCCATAGCCGCAGGCGATGGCGTAATAGTCGTAAGGCCCCAGGCGGGGCGGAAGAAGCGCCACGCCGGCCTGGATATCGGCCGCCGTGGCCAGGTGGTTGTAGCGGGCGTAGTCCATCACCGAGGCGGTGGTGCCGTATTTCCGGGTAAAGGACGGACTGCGCAGGGAATCGGCCGGATAGGCCCAGGAGGCGCCCATATTGTGGCTCAGGCCCAGCACGTGCCCCATTTCATGGCAGACTGCGTGCCGGATCATCGGGCCGAGGATCTCTATCGGGAGGTCCTCCTGCCGGGCGGCGGGATCGGCCGCACCCGTCTGGACATAGCGCCAGCCCTGCATGAGATCGACGACGTTCTTCCACCAGAGGATATCCCCCTGGAGGATCTCTCCGCTGCGGGGGTCGATGAGCACGTCCCCCTTGGCATTGGACTCTTCCACGTCCATGTATCGGACCATGTTCACCAGCGGCGACGTGGTGTCCAGCCCCTCCGGTTCCGGATGGACGGCGAGCACGTCGCCCAGGCCGATGGCCCGGAACGCCTGGTTCCAGTCCTCGATGCCTTCCCGGATGTAGGGATACCACGCCTCCGGGAATGTCTTGTCCACGTAGAAGTCCAGCTTCCGGCCGCCGGTCAGGTCCCAGCGCTGGAAGCGCCCTTCCGGATGGCGGCCTTCCACGCTGTTGTATCCGACTTTCCGAGGGTCGAGGCCGATCGGCGGCAGCGGTTTCTCCCGGAGCCAGAGGAAATAGCAGGCGGCGGTGACCTCCAGCCCGTTCCGATACCGGTAACGCCCGTTCACCTGCAGCCATTCCGGCGGGGTGGCCGGGCAGTTCAATTCATGTTCCACGGCATGTCCGGGCAGCATCTTGGGCGGGATGGCGGAGATTTCCTCCGGGTAGGTGGAGAAGTAGGGCTCCAGCGAGATGGCGAAGGCCTCCGCCGTCTCTTCCACGATTGGGAAAACGACGGGGCGCGGACCGGGCCCGCGCCGGCGGGAAGGATTGTCCGGGACGAGCATCAACACGCTGTCCCGGCGCACGAACGCCAACACCTGCGGCCGCGGATTCCGCTGGCCGGGCGCGAACACCTTGCCGTGCGCGCGGTTCACGTCCACGATCCTGGAACCGTACAGGACGGGCGCGCCCACTTTGTCTTTGGGCACGTAGAGCACCGTCAGGGCCGCCAGTATACTCAGCAGCAGGTGCATCCGTCAGCGCGGCCAGATCTTGTATTCGACCTTCCAAAGGCCGTCATCCTTGGAAATGGCCCATTTGGTGAAGTCCACATCCTCCATCAGGTGGGCGTCTTCGCTGCTGAACCAGGCCGTGACGTACAGGACCCGCTCGTCCAGGTCGTACGTGCCTTCCAGCTTTTCCAGCGTCACGGTCACCTGGCCCTGGATGGCAGGGTCGGTGGAGGCGGCCATGTCGCCGCCGGTTTTATTCGCGTCATCCTTCCAGGTGTTGCCCCAGGCCGCGCGGTCGCCGATGTAGGCCTGCAAGCGGCGGGGAGAAGGAATAGCGAGGGAACCCTGGTTGGGGGTGTCCGGCTTGTCCGCGACGAAGCGGAGGAGGGAATCGCAGGGGAAGAAGCTCCGGTAACTCTCGTTGGCGCCGTAGTCCAGGATGGCCACCTCGCTGGGATACCTGATCTTGGGACAGAGGTCCGTCAGGCGGAACGGATGGGACGGGGAAGCCGTGGCGGGGCAGCTGAAGGAGGAATGGTCCCAGAGGCTCCGCTGGTTCTGGACATAGTTGGAACCTTCGGCCGACCGTCCCATGTCGACGGTCGTATTGCCATCCCATTCGCCTTCCGGGGTCTTGATGGCCTGGTTCCAGCGGTAGCCGGTGCCGCCGTTCAGGGCGGGGGTCCGCCAGAGGGCGTTCAGCGGCACCACGGGGTCGCTCAGATGGACCGGGACCGAACTGCCGTCAGGATCCACCGTGTACAGTCCCTTTTGGGGTACGACGGCGAGGGTGGCCTGCCGGTCGTAGCCGGACTGGTCCTTCTTCAGGATCTCCACGGAGAAGACATGGCTGCGGGCGCCGGCCGGGTAGGTGAAACCGGCCGTCTCGCTGCCCGCGATCCGGTAGTCCTTCCCGAACTCCAGGCCGTCGAAGTCCAGCACCACATCCAAGTCCTTGGTCGTCACGCGTTCGGCTGTCAGCTGGAAATGGAGCGTTTCGGCCAGGAAAGGATTCGTCACGACCGGCGCTTCCGGCGCGTTCAGGCGGAAGACGGGGATCTCGATGGTCTTGCTGACATCCACCCGGGCCACGCTCTTCCCGGGATCCAGCGTATAGCGCTCGCCGGGTTTCAGGATGAGCTCGATCCAGGCGGATTCCACCCAGATTTCATCATCGACCAGGTCCACGTGGACGCTGGCGTCCTGCTGCCCGACGGCGATGTCCACCGTCCGGGACGAGACCTGGTACTGCAGGCCTTCTTCCAGGGAACTGTCGATGTTCAGGCCGACGTGCAGCGCCTGGGATGCCGGCCGGGAAAGGTGCAGGTCGATGTCCAGGCCGCCCTGGCCGGGCGTGACGGCGTACTGCGCGCTCCCGAATTCCACCGCCGGGGCGAAGTAGCGGGTGTCCTGCGCCTGCCGGCAGGCGGATGCGGCGAGGAGGACCGCCAAAAGTATGAGGTATCTTTTCATGGCGTCAGAAAGTAAACAGTCCGACAGACAGGGAGACGTTCGCCAGGCTGCCGGTGGGCAGGGCCTTGGCGTAGCCGCCGCTCAGCCGCACATAGCCGTTCGCCAGGCCGGCCTTCCCCAGGTTCATCGGGAAGGTCCAGGTGAGGCTGCCGGTGCCGCCGAAGCGCTGCTTGCCGTAGTAGCCGGCGTCCGGCACGAGGACTTCGCGGGTGTAGTCGTTCTCGTACAGGAGGCGCTGGAATGTCAGCAGGGGAAGGCTTCCCGTGGCCTGGAAGCCGGCTTCCACCCGGTGCCGGCGGACATCCGCCAAAAGGAAGGAGCCGCCCAGCGAGAAGGAAAGGACATCGGACTTGAAGACCGAGAAGGGGAGGTAGCTGTTCTTGAGGAACCCGGTGTAGGCAGCGCCGGCCTGGAGGCTCCAGCGGTAGTCCGTGCCGGTGCAGGCGCCATACAGCGTGTAGTCCAGCGCCGTCTCGTACTGCTTGAGCATGTACCGGTTCTGGTACTCGTACAGGGTCACCCAGGTCTCGGTGGTGATGCCCGTGACAGGGTCCTTCTCCGCCTGGAGCTCCTGGAGGAACTCGTCGGCGCCGGCGTCCTTGAAGCGGCCGGTCCAGTGCAGCCGATGGAGATTCTTTCCGCCCTGCAGCTGGAGGTCGGCGACCGCGTGGTACAGGAAATAATTGTACGAGCCGGGGCTCGCCTTCTTGTCGCCATAGGCGTCCAGACGGCCGTATTCCGCGCCGCCGGAGACCAGCGCGCGGACGTTGCCGGCCGTGTAGCCGTAGCTGAGGCCGCCGAGGAAGCGGGGACCGTAGAACTGCCGCTTGAAGCCGCTGTAGGCCCCGATGGCGCCGTCCACATGGTCCAGGCCGGACATCTTGTAGTAGTACAGGTTCGGGTAGGACTGGATGGTGGTGAGGCCGGAGAGCTTCTCCTTGGAGTAGCCGTAGCCCAGGTCCAGGCCCACGTGATGGGCTCCGAAGGTGGCCAGCGCGGACGGAACGATCTGGTAGTCCAGGTACCCGGTCCGGGGACGCGGGTCGCGGAGGCCGGAGATGTCGGCCACGTCATACTTCGTCCGGAGGCCCAGGGAAATCCAGTCCGCGAGCGGGGCGGTGTACAGGTCCAGGGTCAGGCCGCACTGGTGCTTGTCGTAGTCCTTCGCGATGGCGTTGCCGTAGATGAAGGGGATGGAGAACCACGGGTCGATCACGTCCGACCACTTGCGTTCCTTCTCCCGGTCCAGGGAGTAGTGGAAGGAGCCGCGCATGAACAGCTTGTCGGAGAATCGGTCGTACCGCAGCGTGGAGAAGTCGAAGCCGTAGTCGGGGCTTCCCTGCTGGGAGAGATGGTCGTCGCCGGCCGAATAGAAGGTCTCGATCTGCGTCCGGCTGCCGCTGAGCGGCTGGAACAGGCCCATGCCGGCGGCGTTGTCCGTGGCCTGGAACTGCTGGAAGACCTCTTCCAGGGTGAGCCGGTGGAAGTCCGAAGGAACTTCCTGCGCCACGAGGGCGCCGCCGGTGAGGATGGCGAGGGTCAGAAGAACGGTCTTTCTCATAGCAGGCCCTCCTTGTCATATTTGCGCGGCGTCGGATCCGTGCACACCACGAAATCCGCCGACGTGTTGTTGGTGTCGGTCAGGTAATACCGGCCGTTCTCGTAGCGGGACACCTTGCGGTCCACGGATTCGTGGTTGTACCCGTTGACGGCCGTGATGGTGATGTAGCCGGCGTCGATGTCGGGCTGCAGGCGCTTGGTATATACGTCCGGGTCCGTCTGGGCCGGTTTCTTGAGGCATTCCACGCCGTCGATCACGACGCTCTTGTGGATGCGCCGGAACATCTCGCCGGAGGTCTTCCCCCGCTGGTACACTTCCGGCCAGGAGAGGACGTCCTCGTCGGTCTCGAAGAGCACCACGGCGTTCAGGCCGCCGTTGATGAGGTTCAGCGTCTGGATCTTCGTGGAGTTGGAGATGATGGGCAGCATGGGCACGTCCGGGTTGCCGGAACCCTCGATCACCTTGACTTCGAAGTCGGCGCGGGAGAGGTCCACGGTGTTGTCGGCGCTTTCCTGGTGGTTGCGGGCGCTCTTGGCTGCGACCACGATGCTTCCGCCGGGTGCGACCGGATAATCGTTTCCAGTGCCCGGGAACTTGCAGATCTGGCGCATATAGATGGAATCCGGGTTCTCGTGCGCCGGATAGGCGGCGGGGGAGACGGCTTCCGCGAGCCCCAGGTACTTGCCGTCGATGTAGAGGACCTCGTCGGAGTTGTTGAAGATCTCGACATAGGAGTCGGTCCCGTAGTTCCGGCCCATCTTGTCCTTGGTGCCGGCGTAATAGACCTTGGAGATCATCAGGCCCTTGACCACGGCCGCGGACAGGTCGATGACCATGTCCCGGGGCTGGAACAGCCGCTGGTTCATCAGGGACACGCCTACGATGACCCGCGCCTTGTCCTCGACGGCGGCCGCCGGGTCCTTGAGCAGGGCTTTGTACTGCTTGCCGCTCATCTCCCAGTTGGTGATGATGTCGTAGATGCCGGGAACCAGGCCGTCCACCGTCACCATGCCGGCGATGTCGGTCTCGAACTCGTAGGAGAGGTTCCCCTTGATGAATACCCGTTGGTTCTTATACTGGGCGTCAGCCTTGCAGGCCTCCGGCATCCGGAATTCCAGGAGGAACGGCGCGGCGGGTTTGGGCGCCTCCCGGGTGCAGGAAAGCGCGAGCGCCATCAATGATGCGAAGAGGATCCGTTTCATATCTTGACGTACATTTCGACGCCGAACGAGAAGGTCCCGGTGTTGCGCTCCGTCAGGGTGCCGGAGGCGGAACTGGACTGGTACGGCATGTGGAAGAAAGCGTTGTTCACATAGAAGGAGAATCCGAAGTTCTTGGAAACGTCCTTGGTCAGGCGCATGTTCATCAGCCAGATGGGCGGCTGCGTGACGGGCTGGCTGTCGGCGGGATTCCTCCGCTGGGCCGACAGGAGGATGCCCTTGATGCGGCATTCGGGGTCATTCAGCATCGCCTGGGTGATGTCGTGCACGGACAGATCCGTGTCGATCCAGGCGAAGGGGTCGCTCTTCTGGTTGGTCGTATGGCGATACTGGTAGAAGATCACCTGGTTCGCCAGGGAGGCCACCATCTTCATCCGGGGAATGTTACAAACCAGCCGAAGGTTCGCGCTGAAGCGGCGGTCGATGTCCCGGGAGACGCCGCTGGGGTACTGGAGCTTGAACGGCGGCGTGTTGGAGCCGCCCTGGGCGTAGACGCTGCTCGCCGGGATGCCCGCCGGGCTGGCGTAGTTGGGACCGGTGGTCCAGGTCTGCGTCTCCATATAGGCGCCGCTCAGGAGCACCGAGGTGCGGATGGCCTTGATCTGGCCCAGGTTGAAGTCGAACTCGACGCCCCGGTTCAGGCTGGCCTGGGTGTTGCCGATGCGGCCGCTGGTGGTGAACACCGTGTCCACGCGGGCGGGGTTGTTCCACTCGATGTACGGCATCCCGTCCGCATCCTGCCGGATGCCCTGGGTGGCCGTGTAGTAGTTGGCGTAATAGACGCTGTACTCCGTGAAGTTGCCGAACCCGCTCTTCAGATAGTCCTGGTAGCCCACCACGGAGAAGGTCATCCCGTTCTTGAAATGCAGGTCCACGCCGATTTCGGACTTGCTGTTGGTGGCGTTCTTCAGGGAGTTGTTCCGTTCTACCTCGGTCACCTTGGTGTTGTACACCACCAGCTGCCGGCTGACGTCGGAAGGCAGGTAGGAGGCGGCTTCCCGGTCCGTGTACTTGGGCTCGGGATACAGGTGCGCGAGGCCCGGCGTCTTGTTGCTCTGGCCCCAGCCGCCCCGGATGCTGAGCCATTCCGTCACCTTCAGCGAGCCGTTGAAACGCGGGGAGAAGGCCGACACCTGCTCGGGCAGCCCCGGCTGCATCATATCGAAGCGGACGCCGCCCTGCAGTTTGAATTCCATCTTCAGGGGCAGTTCCCAGGTGAGGTTGTCCTCCAGGTAGGCCGACACTTGGCTCAGGGCCGGGATGTCGAAGTAGGGGCGGGGACGGCCGTTGCTGTTGGGCCGCAGGGGAAGGAAGTTGTCGTCGTTGGAGAATCCGCGGGCCTTGTTGGACTCATAGCGGTATTCCGCGCCCATGTTGAAGCGCTGCTTCACCTTCTCGGTGTTGATGGTGAACACGTTGCCGGTCTTGGCGAAGAAGTTCAGGGGCTGCGAGACGGTGCTGCCGCCGGCCCGGTACGAACTCGTGATGTAGGGGACCTGGTAGTAGCCGTCGGTGAGGGAGGTGATAATGGGCAGGCCGCCGTCGGCGGAGACGATGCTTGAGGTCCAGGAATTGGAGTTCGAGAGGGTGAGGCCCACGGCATAGGTCAGGGAGCGGGAGAGTGGCTTGTTCAGCGACAGGCGTCCGTTGTGCGACAGGCGCAGGGAATACTGCTTCTGCCCGGTCTCCGTGCCCTCGACCAGGAGGTCCGGGTCTGCGGTGCGGAGGTCGATGATGCTGCTGAAATTGACCTTGGTGGTGGAGGACCAGATCCGGCCGATGGTGTTGCTGTAGGTGACGCCGCCGCTGATGCGGTCGAAGGAGCGGTTCTTGGTGCGCGGGTCGCCCGAGGCGCGGGCGTAGTCGGCGTTGACATTGAGGCTGCCGGCGTCCTTGGTGAACTTCCAGCCCTTGCCGAAGGAGGTGTTGAGCGTCGTCGGATTGAGCTTGGTGCGTACCTCGAAGGGCGTGTAGCCCGCCTTGGTGTTCACCACCACGGCGCCCGAGGTGAGGTCGCCGTACTCGGCCGACGGGATGCCCCGGATCACTTCGACGGACTCGATGTTGTCGGCGCTGATCTGGCGCAGGTCCACGCCGGTGCCGGCGTTGGTGCCCAGGGACGTGTTGTCCGAGACCGGGACGCCGTCCACCATGATGGAGGTGCCGAAGGCGTTGTTCGCCGAGTTGTCGCTGGCGCTGCGGATGGTGATCTTGGCTTCGGAGGTCATGTCTGACGACGACATCAGCTGGCCGGGGATGAGCTGCATCACGTCCTTCAGACTCGTGGCCTGGAGGTGGTCGATGGCCATCCGGCCGATGTTCGAGCTCGTGGAGGAGCCCGCGGCGCTGGGCTTCGCGGTCACCACGACCTCTTCCAGGGCGAGGGTGGATTCCTGGATGCGGACGGTGAACGTGGAGTCGCTGCGGAAGCGGAACATCTCGGTGAAATCCTCGAATCCGAGCATCTGGATGGACAGGGCCGCGTCGCCGACGGGCACTTTCTCCAGACGGGCGCGTCCATCGGCGTCCGTGATGGCGAAGATCCCGTAGTCGGTGAGCATGCAGGCGGCGCCGGCGACGGGCTGTTTGTCCGTGTCGGAGACGACTGTCAGCTGCAAGGTCAGGGATTTCGCCCGGGACTGGGCGCGCGCCGTGTTCCCGAAAGACAAAAGGGCCATCAGGATGGCCAGGGGGACAAGGTGGATTCCCGTTTTTTTATTAAGCATGCAATACGTTTAGGTGTTTTTTATCTCCTTACAACTGATTGATTGCCTGGTCCAGCCAGGCCAGCCGTTCGGTGTAGAAGTCCTTCATATACGCCACGGCCTCCGACCAGTTGGTGAAATAGTCCGGCGGGTAGTAGTACGAGCGATTCGCGCGCGGATTCTTTCCGCCCGAGACGTTGTGGTCATAGGCCAGCGTATTGTACTCCACCATCTTGTCGATGAACGCGGGAATCTTGTCCAGGCGGGGCTTCACCAGGTTCCAGCGCTCCTTGAGGGCCTGCACGAAGAGCGGGTCCTCGAACAGGTACTGGTAGTAGCTCTTCCGGGAGCCGTCCCAGTCGCCGTTCTCGAAGGAACCGCCGCGGATCTTGATGAACCAGCCCTTGGGGCCGTCCATGCCGGGATCCAGGTTGAAGTCATGGCCGATGTAGGAGCAGTTCCCGAGGGACAGGTCGAAGTCCCACACCATGGGCATGAACAGCTTGGTGTCCTTGTCCTTGGCGAAGTAGGTGGAAAGGCGCATGCCGCCGTCCACGTTCATCGTGAGCTCGTGCACGATGTAGTTGCCGATGACGGTGTACAGGTCCAGCTTGGACTGGTAGCCGGTCTCGGGGTCGAAGGAACGCTCCTTCAGGAGGCGCTCCACGTCGTTCACGTACTCGGTGATATAGGCCATCTGGGCCTGGGCGTCGGTCGAGTTGTCCGGATTGTTCCGGTCCCCGAAGTCGGGATCCTTGAACTTGATCTTCTTCTGGAAGGTCTCCGTCCGGAAGTAGCGGTCGTAGTCGCCCTTGTTGTCGATCTCCAGCAGATAGCCGCCGTCGGTCTCGCCGGGGCCCACCACGGTGATGGGGACCTTGTTCTCCCGGTCCACTTCCTTGGCTTCCACCAGCAGGTAGCAGCCGCCGTACTTGCCATTGAAATAGACCTCCGCGGCGCGGTACTTGGGCGTCCAGGGCATGGATACCATCCGGGCGATGCGCAGGGCGACCGCGTTCCGCAGGAGCGACGGGTCCTGGACATCGGCCACCAGCATCCAGTCCTTGTCGCCCTTCATCCCGAACACCTTCCGGTGGTCGGCGAGCTTGATCTTGTAGGAGTGCTTGATTCCGCCCTCGGCGTCGTAGGAGGTGTTGCCGCGGCCGCGGATACGCATCTGGAGCACCTGGGAGTCGGTTTCGTAGTCCTTCTCGTTGGCGGTCTTGTACATCCCCTTGGGGTCGCGGAAACGGACGGTGCCGTCCACCCAGGTGTATTCGCCCTCCGCCAGCCGCTGGGTTTCCTTCTCCCAGGTAATGTCGATGCGGGGGAAGTCGGCGAGGGTGCTGACCGTGTTGTAGGTCGGATAATCCGGCAGGGTGGCGCCGGTGTCCTCCCACGTGCGGTAAGCGGTGGGGTTCGTGCCGGGGTTCGTGCCGGGGTCCGTCCCCGGATCGGTGCCCGGATCCTCCGGGCCCTTCACCGTGATCCGGCAGCGGGCGGAGTGCCCGCCGTCCCGGGTCTTGACGGTGATGCTCACGGCGCCGGGAGCCAGGGCGGTGACGAGGCCTTTCGCGTCCACGACGGCGGCCTTCTCATTGTTCGAGCTCCAGTCCACGCCTTTTTCCGTGGCGTCTTTCGGAGAAATCACCGCTTCCAGCTGCAAAGTCTCGCCCTCTTTCAGGGTGGCGGAGGCCGGCTGGACGGAAACGCTTTGCACAGAGACCGTTGCGACCTGTATCTCGTCCGGTTTACAGGACACGCCCGCAAAAGCGAGCGTGTAAAGTGCCAAATGGCAGATATTCCTGATTTTCATCGACTTACAGGCTTCGTTTGATTTCCACGACCGTGAAGGCCTCGATGATGTCTCCGATGTGGATGTCGTTGAAGCGCTCCAGGCCGCAGCCGCACTCGAAGCCGGCGGCCACTTCCTTGGCGTCGTCCTTGCCGCGCTGGAGCGAGGCGAGGGCGCCGGTGTACACCACGATGCCGTCGCGGATCAGGCGCACCTGGGCCTTGGCCGTGAGTTTGCCTTCCTTGACCTGGCAGCCGGCGATGGTGCCGACCTTGGAGATCTTGAAGGTCTGCTTGACCTCGGCGGTGGCGGTGACCTCCTCCTTCTTCTCCGGCTCGAGCATACCCTCGATACCTTCCTTGACTTCGTTGATACAGTCGTAGATGACGGAGTAGAGGCGGATTTCGATGCCCTCCTTCTCCGCGGCGCGGCGCGCTTCGGCGGAAGGACGGACCTGGAAGCCGATGATCACGGCGTCGGAGGCCTCGGCCAGCAGGACGTCGCTCTCGGAGATGGCGCCCACGGCCTTGTGGATCACGTTCACGCGCACTTCCTCGGTGCTGAGCTTGATGAGGGAGTCGGACAGGGCCTCCACGGAGCCGTCCACGTCGCCCTTGACGATGATGTTGAGCTCCTTGAAGTTGCCGATCGCGATGCGGCGGCCGATCTCCTCGAGGGTGAGGTGCTTCTGGGTCTTGATGCCCTGGATGCGGATGAGCTGCTCGCGGCGGTTGGCGATGGACTTTGCCTCCTTCTCGTCGGTCATCACGTTGAACTTCTCACCGGCGGCGGGAGCGCCGTTGAGGCCGAGGATGGACACCGGCGTGGAGGGGCCGGCTTCCTGGACCTTCTGTCCACGCTCGTTGAACATCGCCTTGACGCGGCCGTAGTAGCAGCCGGAGATGATCACGTCGCCCACGTGCATCGTGCCGTCCTGCACGAGGACGGTGGCGAGATAGCCACGGCCCTTGTCCAGGGAGGACTCGATGACGGCGCCGCTGCCGAGCTTGTTCGGATTGGCCTTGAGTTCCAGGAGGTCGGTCTCGAAGAGGACCTTCTCCAGGAGCTTGTCCACGTTGATGCCCTTCTTGGCGGAGATTTCCTGGCACTGGTACTTGCCGCCCCAGTCCTCCACGAGGATGTTCATCTCGGAGAGCTGGCGGCGGATGGTGTCGGGATTCGCGCCGGGCTTGTCGATCTTGTTGATGGCGAACACCATCGGGACGCCGGCGGCCTGCGCGTGGGCGATGGCCTCCTTGGTCTGGGGCATCACGGCGTCGTCGGCCGCGATGATGATGATGGCGAGGTCGGTCATCTGGGCGCCGCGGGCACGCATCGCGGTGAAGGCCTCGTGGCCCGGGGTGTCCAGGAAGGTGATGCGACGGCCGTTGTCCAGTTTCACGCTGTATGCGCCGATGTGCTGGGTGATGCCGCCCGCCTCGCCGGCGATGACGTTCGTGTTGCGGATGTTGTCCAGGAGGGAAGTCTTACCGTGGTCGACATGGCCCATCACGGTGATCACCGGGGG
This sequence comes from uncultured Bacteroidales bacterium, assembly GCA_900316955.1. Lineage (GTDB taxonomy): Bacteria > Bacteroidota > Bacteroidia > Bacteroidales > UBA932 > Cryptobacteroides. The sequence continues at coordinate 193,920 of ONEX01000006.1, read as the reverse complement.
ACGCTCGACGAGGTCTTCCTCCTTGTCCGGCTCCTGCTGCTCGATTTCCTCGGTCAGCTCGGCGGTGACGAATTCCACCTTGTAGCCGAATTCCTCGGCCACCAGGACGAGGGTCTCGGCGTCCAGGCGCTGGTTGATGGACACCATCATGCCGAGGGACATGCAGGCGCCGATGACCTTCACCACGGGGGTGTTGTTCATCAGGGTGGCGAGGTCGTTGACCGTCACGAACTCGGTGACTTTCAGCACCTTGTTCTCGGCCATCGCCTGCTCCATCTCCTCCTGGGAACGGATGGCGGCCAGTTCGCGCTTCTCCTTGCGGTGCTTCGCGCCGAAGTTGTTCTTGGTCTCGTTCATCCGCGCGTAGGTCTCCTTGACCTGCTTCTGGATTTCCTTCTGCATCTCCTCCTGCTCGGCCTCGGTGAGGACGGGCTTGGAGAAGCGGTCATTGCCGCGCTTGCGGCCCTTGCCGGCGGCCTGCTGGTCCTGCTTCTTGCCGCCCTTGCCAGGCTCGTTCTTCTTCGGGGCCTTGTCGGCCTGCACCTTGGTGACGTCCACCTTCTGGGAACCGCCGCCCTTGATGCGCTCGCGCTTCTTGCCCTTCTTCGGGTCGAACTGGGTGAGGTCGATCTTGCCGACGACCTTGAGCTGGGTGGCGGGCTGGGCCGGGGCCTCCGGGGCGGGAGCTTCCGCTGGGGTCTGGGCGGAAGGGGTCTCCTCGGCGGGGGCGGCAGGCTCAGGCTCTGCGACGGGCTCTTCGGCCGGCTCTTCTTCCGGCTCGGAAGCGACGACCGGCTCCGGCTCTTCGACAGGCTCGGAGACCGGCTCCGGTTCCACGACGGGTTCGGGTTCGGGCTCCGGTTCGGGCTCGACCACCGGCTCCGGCTCAACGACGGGCTCCGGCCCTTCGACAGGCTCAGGGACCGGCTCCGGTTCGACGACCGGTTCCGGCTCGGGTTCGACCACCGGTTCCGGTTCGACGACCGGCTCGGGTTCCGGTTCCTTCACAGGCTCCGGCTCCACGGCGGCGCGGGACAGGTTGTTGCTCTTGATCACGGTGACGCGCTCCGGCTCGTACTCGTCCTCCTCCTCGCGGGAGCCGGACGGACGGCGGGAAGCCTTGTCCAGGATCTCGGTGAGCTTCACGTCCACCTTCTCGGCGGCTTCCTTGAGCTCGAGGTCCTTGCCGAACTTCTTGTGCAGCTCGGGCAGGAACTCGTCGGACACCTTCAGGTTCGGGTTGGCATTCTCGATGCCGGCCCCTTTCGAGTTCAGGAAGTCCACGAGCGTATCCAGCCCGATGTTGAATTGCTTGATAAGTTTGTTCAGTCTGATTTCTGCCATATAGTAACCCCAGTTTTTGTCAGTTTATTCTTCCTCGAATTCGGACTTCAGGATGGAGAAGACCTCTTCCACGGTCTCGTCCTCCAGGTCGGCGCGGCTGGCGATGTCGGCCGGCGCGAGGGCGAGGACGCTCTTCGCGGTGTCGCAGCCGATGGCCTGCAGGCGCTCGATGACCCAAGGGTCGATCACGTCGGTGAACTCGCTCAGGAGGACGTCTTCCTCTTCGGCCTCGTCCTGCGGGAGCTCGCGCCAGACCTCGATCTCACGGCCGACGAGCATGCCGGCGAGCTTGATGTTGCAGCCGCCCTTGCCGATGCCCTTCTTCACTTCCTCGGCCTGCATGAAGACCTTGATCTTGTCCTCGGGGCCTTCGCCCAGGTCGATGCGGGAGATGCGGGCCGGGTTGAGGGCGCGGGTGATCATCAGCTGCGTGTTCGCGGTCCACTGGATCACGTCGATGTTCTCGTTGCGGAGCTCGCGGACGATGCCCATGATGCGGGAACCCTTGACGCCGATGCAGGCGCCGATCGGGTCGATGCGGTCGTCATAGGACTCCACGGCCACCTTGGCGCGCTCGCCCGGGATGCGGACGACCTTCTTCACGGTGATCAGGCCGTCGTAGATTTCCGGAACCTCCATCTCGAACAGCTTCTCGAGGAAGGAGTCGGTGGTGCGGGAAAGGACGATGTACGGGGTCGTGTTGTTCTTCATCTCCACGCTCTTGATGATGGCGCGGATGGTGTCGTTCTTCTTGAAGCGCTCGCCCGGGATCTGCTCGGACTTGGGCATGCGGAGCTCGTTGCCGTCCTCGTCCAGGATGAGGACCTCGTTCTTCCAGGTCTGGTACACCTCGCCGGTGAAGATCTCGCCCACCTTGCCGGAGTACTTCTTGAAGACATTGGCCTTCTCGATGTCCATGATCCGGCCCTGCAGGTTCTGGCGGATGTTCAGGATGCCGCGGCGGCCGAAGGAGGAGAGGCTGAGCTTGCGGGTGTAGGTGTCGCCGATCTCGTAGTCGTCGTCACCGGTCTCGGCGGCGATCTCTTCCACGGTGATCTCCGTGGCGGGATTCTCGACTTCCTCCACCACCTCGAAGTTCTGGTAGATCTCGCAGTCGCCCTTGTCCACGTTGATGATTACGTCGAAATTGTCGGCGCTGCCGTAGGTCTTGGCGAGCTGGGTGAGGAACACATCCTTCAGGACACCGAGCATCACGGGACGGTCGATGCTCTTCTCTTCCTTGAAATCCTTGAACGCGTCGATCAAGGTGATTTCTTTTTCTTTGTCTTTTGCCATTGTGGTTATCTTGTATTATTTGAAATCGATGTAGGGGGTGACGGAATTGATCTCGCCGAGCGGGCAGGTTTCCTCGTGCTCCACCTTCTCCTTCTTCTTCTTGCCTTCCACGGCCTCCAGGGCGGTGTACTGCAGGGTGACGGCCTCCGCGGTCGCCGCCTTGAGGAGGGCGACGAGCCGGCGCCCGCCCTTGAACTTCACGTCCACCTTGGAGCCCACGGCCTTCAGGTACTGCTTGAGCACCTTGAAGGGCCGGTCCAGCCCTGCGGAGGAGACGGTGAGGGAGTAGTCCTCCACATCCTGGTCGAACGCTTCGTGCACGACCTTGTCGATGGCGGCGCAGTCGTCCCAGTCCACGATGCCGTCCTCCTTCTCGAGGACGATTTCCACGTCGTTCATGGCGTTCACCGTGACATCCACGATGAAGCACCCTCTTTCAGCGACCGCCGCTTCCACGGCCTGGATGATCTCTTCCTTTTTCATTTTTCCTTCCGTCATTCCCGGCTTGACCGGGAATCTTATATAACAAAAAATAGGGGACCGTCCGTCCTCTATCTCATTCACGGCGGCAAAGATAGCAATTCTTTGCGGAATAACCAAATTTTCCTAACTTTGAACATCGTCCCGCCATGATTCCGTTCCGCCTTCATATCGCGTTCATCCTGGCCCTCCTAACAGCCTTTCCCATGTCCCGTTACCCCGAAAACCAGCAAGTCCGGAAGCCCGCCGTCGCCGGCTCCTTCTACCCCGCATCCGCCCGTGAAATCAAGTCCATGGCCGGTCCATGGCTGCATCCCGCCGCCGGGGGCGACGCCCCGCAGGCGGTCATCGTCCCGCACGCCGGCTATGTGTTCAGCGGCGAAGTGGCCGCATCGGCCTTGAACCGCATCCCGCGGGGGCATGCGTACAAGCGCATTTTCCTGCTCGGACCCAGCCACCGCGTGGCTTTCACCGGCGCCAGCGTGCAAACCGCCTGCGCATGGGCGGAAACCCCGCTGGGGAAGGTCCCTGTCGATGTCGCCGTGGGCAAGGAACTCATCCGGGCGGGGGAGGGCGTGTTCACCTACCGGAGCGACGCGCATGACCGGGAGCATTGCCTAGAGGTCCAGCTGCCGCTGTTGCAGTTGGAGCTCGGCGAGGTGCCGCCCATCGTCCCGATCGTCATCAGCACGGAACGGCTCAGCGTGCTGGAGCGGATCGCGGAGGTGCTGGAACCATATTTCACCCCGGAAAACCTCTTTGTCATCAGCTCGGATTTCTCCCATTATCCGTCCTACGAGGATGCCAAGACTTCCGACCTGTTCATGGCGGAAGCCATCGCCTCAGGCGGGCTGAACGAGTTTCTGAAAGCGCTCTCGGATGTCCACAAGCGGGGTTTCGTGGGCCAGGACACCGCCGCCTGCGGCGCCTGCGCCATCGCCGTCCTGCTGTCCTTGATGGACGGGCAGGGGAGGGACCGCTTCGCCGTGGACCATGTCATGTACCGGAACTCGGGGGATTCCGTCTATGGAGACAAGGACCGGGTCGTGGGATATAATGCGTTCGCCATCACGCGCGTGCCTTCGGCGCCCGCGGAGGACGAGCATCTGTTCCATTTCTCGGAGGAAGAGAAGCGGGCGATGATCGCCGCCGCGCGGGCGTCCATCTATTCCGCGCTGCGGCTGGACCATGACATCGACGACACGCCTGTAGGCATCCTGAAGGAGAAGGGGTACGGCGTGTTTGTGACGTTGCACATGGACGGCCGCCTGCGGGGCTGCATCGGCAGGTTCACCTCTTCCAGCACCCTGCATGCCACGATCCGGGAGATGGCCCGGAGCGCCGCGTTCTCCGATCCGCGCTTCCCGGCCCTGTCCCGCAGCGAGGCCCACAAGGTCCAGATCGAGGTCTCCGTCCTTTCCCCGCTCAAGCGGATCCATTCCATCGACGAGTTCAAGCTGGGCCGCGACGGCATCTACATGATCAAGGGCCCGTACCACGGGACTTTCCTGCCGCAGGTCGCGACGGAAACGGGCTGGACCACGGAGGAATTCCTGGGCCATTGCGCCCGCGACAAGGCCGGCATCGGCTGGAACGGCTGGAAGGATGCCGAACTGTACACCTACCAGACGGAAATCGTGGAGGAATGAAAGAGGCGCGGTTCTATACGCCGGTCGAGGGCGGCGTGGAGTGCCAACTCTGCCCCCATCACTGCCGGATCAAGGAAGGAGGCCGGGGCCGATGCCGCAGCCGCGAGTGCCGGGGCGGGAAGCTATGGGCCCTGTCCTATGGCGCGCCCTGCGCCCTGGCCGTGGATCCGGTCGAAAAGAAGCCCCTGAACAACTTCCTGCCGGGAACTTGGTGCCTCTCCCTGAGCTGCACCGGCTGCAACCTTTCCTGCCGATGGTGCCAGAACAGCGACATCTCGCAGGTCGCCCCGGAGGGGGTGGACTGCACGGCGCTGTCGGCTGAGGAGGCTGTGGACCTGTGCGTCCGCCGCGGGCTTCCGTCGATGGCCTATACTTACACGGAACCTTTTACCTGGTGGGAGTATATGTACGATATGGCGGTGCTGGCGCACGAGCGGGGGTTGAAGAACATCCTGGTTTCAGCGGGTTTTGTGGAGAAGGAGCCGCTGCAGGAGCTGCTGCCGTATCTGGATGCGGCGAACATCGACATCAAGGCGTTCGATGATGCCTTTTACCGCAGCTGGTGCGGGGCCCGGCTGGCGCCCGTGCTGGAGAACATCCTGGCGATGGTCGCCGCCGGGGTGCATGTGGAGATTACGAACCTCCTGATTCCGGGCCTGAACGATGCCGAGGAACAGGTGCGGGCCCTGTGCGACTGGATGGTGGAAAACGGCCTCCAGCGCATCCCGCTGCACTTCAGCCGCTACTTCCCACGGTACAAGATGGCCTTCCCGGGGCCCACGCCGAAGCAGTCGCTTCTGCGGGCGCGCGAGGTGGCTTTGGCGCTGGGAATCGAGGCCGTGTATCTGGGGAATGTCTGAGGTGGAGGTTCAGGGGCCGCAGAGGGGTTAGCACGCTCTTGCTTGTATATTATTGATATATAGTTACATAAGAATTTCGATGTGCTGACCCCCTCCGTTTTTGGGAGGGGTCAGTACGCTCGCGTGCTAAACCCTGCTGAAATGATAGGGGGTTGGCACGGTATCAAATATAATTATTTGATAATCAATAAGTTACAAATCTTCACGTGCTAACCCCTCAGGGCGACGATTACTCCTCATCAGTTTCGTCGGGTTTGTCCCGTTCCAGGAGGATGAGACCGCGCTTCATGCGGCCGAGGAAGGTGTCGGCCGCGTCGTCGGCCTTGTCGCTGGCCTCATAGACCTTCTCCTCCAGCTTCTGTTCGATTTCCTTTTCCTGTTCGGGGGTGAGCTTGGCGGTGTCCAGTCCGTCGAAGGTCTTGTCCACCTCGTCGAACACGTTTTCGGCGGCGGAGGAGATGGTGTCGCCGAAGTTCTTCAGGGTCTCTATGAATTTCTTGATGCCCATGGCCGATCAGTTGCCGAGGTTTACTTTCTCATACCTGTACCCGAGCCGGCCCAACTCGATGGCGGCCCCGAACTTGAACATCACCTCGACTGTCACGAGGAAGAACTGGTACGCCTCCGCCGTGCCCGGCTCCGTGCACTCCCGCATCAGGAAGTGGTACGCATTGGCGGAGCAGGTTTGCATCGCCGGAACGCTGTGCTTGCGGTCCTTCAGGATGTTGTCGGTGATATGGTTGTCCATGTCGTCGAAGCCCCGCTCGCCCTGGAAGAACGAGTAAGGGAAGTCCTGGTATTTCGCCCAGTCCTTGTCCCAGAGGTATGCGATGGCCATCCCGAGGTAGCCGGCGCAGGCGAGGCAGTACTCCGGATAGGCGTTGAAGTTCCGAACGGCGTCGCCGTAGAAGGCCGGCGCAAGGCGCATCCAGGCATCGTCGATGTCCGGCGATGCGAGCAGCGTCCCCTTCAGCAGGCCGCTGCCCGTGCAGGTCTCGAGGAGATTGGCGGTGAGGTCGTCCTTGTATTTGTCGACGGTAGGCTTTTCGGTGGGCATGGTGGTGGGGGTTATAGGTGCGAAGATAGGGATTTTTGGCGGGAATGGCAATTGGGGCAAGTTGGCCCATTCATCTCTCCGTTCCCATCGCCCTGAGGGCTGTCAGGGTAAGTGGAATGGACAGGAGGAAAGCGCAGACATCAGATACGGTCTGTGCAATCTCTATCCCTAAGAACCCCAGGAGCGCTCGCCCTATGAAAAGGGCCGGGATAAAGAAAAGCCCCTGGCGGGCCGTGGCCATGATGACGGCAGGGATGGTCTTCCGGATATTCTGGAGGTACATGTTTGACATCACGACCATCCCGGTGAGCGGGAAGGAAATGCATTGGTAACGGAGGATTCTCGTGCCGATGCGGATGACTTCGAGGTCATCGGCCCGGAAAACCCGGACGATGCCCGGGGCGAAGATGAATCCCAGGATAGCGAGGATGAGACAATAGACCGTGGAGACGGTCAGGCTATGGCGAAAGGCCGACCTCACTCTGTCGTAGCGCCCTGCCCCGTAATTGAATCCGCAAACAGGTTGGAAGCCTTGCCCGTATCCGATCATCGCAGCGCCAGCCAACATGGCGATCCTGCTGACCACGGAAAAGGCCGCGACGGCTTCATCGCCGTAAGTGGCAGCTGTCTGGTTCAGGCAAATGGCGGCGACGCTCATCAATCCCTGCCGGGCGAGGGAAGGGAGGCCACCGGCATTGATTTCCCGATAAGTATTCCAGGATGGACGGAAGTTCCCAAAGCGGATTCTGATACCCCCTTTCTTTCCGCAGATGGACAGCATGATGGTGAAACTCACCGCTTGTGAGATTGCTGTCGCAAGGCCGGCGCCCCGGATGCCCATACCGAAGCCGAAAATCAGAATCGGGTCCAGGGCTACGTTGAGAACGGCTCCGGAGGCTATGCCGATCATGGACAGGAGGGCGTTTCCCTGGTGCCGCATCTGGTTGTTCATCGTGAAGCAGCACATGATGAACGGCGTGCCCAGAAGGATGAAACGGTAATAATCCTTGGCATAGGGGAGAATGGTATCCGTCGATCCGAAGAAGCGGAGCAGGGGATCCATCAGGAAGAAACCTGCCACGGCAATCAGGCAGCCCGTGATGAACGAAGAGAAGAAACCTACGGCGGCCATTCTTTCCGCCTCGTCCGTGTGGCGGCTCCCAAGCGCCCGGGAGATGAAATTCCCTGAACCCTGACCGAAATAGAAAGCGATGGCCTGAATGATGGCCATGTAGGAGAAGACAATGCCGAGGGCGGCCACGGACTGCGTATTGATCTGCCCCACGAAGAACGTGTCCGCCAGGTTGTAAATGCCGGAGACCAGCATGCTGATGATGGACGGAACAGCCAACGAGGACACGAGATGCCCTACAGGAGCCGTAGTCATCCGGATGAACTTCTCTTTCTGAAGGTCGGCGGTCATACACTTTTTCTCGATGCAAAGGTACGAAATTTAATGGACCGGTTGTTTTTCGGGGTAAACGCTACCTCCCCGTCATGCCCGACCTGATCGGGCATCGCTGTCGCTACTTCCCGGCTTGGCCGCGGCCGCGTTTACAGAAAAACAGCAATGTGAAGCACCCTGCGTGTAAACGCGGACGGTTTTTAGGCGAAAACCACCATTTTCCCCTCCACATTTACAGTCAGAAGCATCCCAAATGGCAATTTTGTGTAAACGCGGCTAGCCCGTCATGCCCGACCTGATCGGGCATCTCTCAAATCATGAAATATACGGAAAAAGGGAGCGCCGAAGCGCTCCCTGAAGCCAGAAGGACGGAAGAAGACCACCCTATCGGGTACTGATCCTTATCGTAATCCCAGGCGTGTCCCATGTACGTCTGAGATACGAACGGACTTTCACTGTCTTGCCCGAGTGATTTCGCGTATGCGATTTCACCCGAACAAGGACGGGCACTCTGACTTCTGCTTGAAGTTGCATGCCGGCTTTAGATGTGCTGTTTCGTTTCATACGATGATATTTTATTGCTTGTGAAACGCAATCTGGCGGCTTGAAGACTACATCCCCTCTGGCTCTCTTTCGAATAGAAAAGGCATCTCACATGGGCTGAGATGCCTTTGAAGTGCAATAAAATTGTCACATCGTATGACAATGACAAAGATACGAATTAAAATGATTTCCGCAAGAATAAACCGAATAAAAGGAGAAGCAGTCGCTATAACTCCCCAGCAGGAGCACACCGGCCCCCGACGAAGATTTACAGCGGAAAAGATGGGAAGGAAAGGTCTTGGAAGAATCGGCTATTGGATGCCTATGAAATATTGAATTACACTTCAGTTTAGGATTCACCCAAAGAAATTCTACCTGGAAAGAATAGGATCCCCGCAGTACTTCTTCCGCCCACAGTCTTTGCACTTAAACCCGGCCCAGACAGCATCGAATTGGTTCATGGCGGCTTCTACGAGAGCAGGTTCATCCGTCAGGATTCCGGCTTCAAAGTTCCGGGTGCGTGTGCTTTTCATTCCGATGCCGGCTCCAGTAAGGTTGGCCGATCCGATATAGGCGACCTTGGTGTCGAAGACAATGATCTTGAAGTGAACACGTGGGCAGAGGGCCCGCTCTAGACCGGTAAAGAGAACTGGATACTGGTCGAAGTCCTCCCGGAAATTGGACCCTGGTTCCTTCGCGTGAATAAGCCGGACTTCTTTCCCTTTCTTGATGAGGTCGGCAAGGATTCCCAGAAAAGGCCGATCTTCCACATAGAGGTCCTTGATGTCTGCCGTCCCGATCCAAATTGAACGTTTCACCTTTGGGACCAAGGCTAAGACCTCCTTGAAGTGGTCCTCGTCTGCAATGTATTTCGTCATGGGAAAGAATCTAGGTCGTCAGGCATGGGCATTCTCCGTTACCGCTCGATCTTGACGAGCTCGAGGTCGAAGATCAGTGTGCTGTGCGCCGGGATGTCGTCCATCTTCAGGGAACCGTAGCCCCATTTGGCGGGGATGTACACCTCCCATTTGTCGCCCTCGTGCATCCGCGTCAGGGCAATCTGCCAGCCCATGATGAGGTCTCCCACCATGAACAGCGCCGGGAGCGGCTGCCCTTCGGTGGTGTCGAAGACGGTGCCGTCGATGAGGCGGCCGGTATAATGGACATAGACGATGCTGCGCGGGGTGGGTTTCTTGGTTCCACGGCCCGATTCCAGCACCTTGTACAGGACGCCATTATCGAGGACCACCATCCCTTCCTCCTGCGCCTTCACCTGCAGGAAGGCCTCATTGGCCTCCTTGTAGGCATTGTGTTTCTTGTTCCTTCTGTACTGCATGGTCAGTTGCCTATGTTCACTTTCTCATACTTGTACCCGAGCCGGCCCAGTTCGATGGCGGCTCCGATCTTGAACATGACCTCGACCGTCACGAGGAAGAACTGGTAGGCTTCCGCCGTGCCGGGCTCCGTGCACTCCCGCATCAGGAAATGGTAGGCGTTGGCGGAGCAGGTTTGCATCGCCGGGACGCTGTGTTTGCGGTCCTTGAGGATGTTGTCGGTGATGTGGTCGTCCATGTCGTCGAAGCCCCGCTCGCCCTGGAAGAACGAGTAGGGGAAGTCCTGGTATTTCGCCCAGTCCTTGTCCCAGAGGTATGCGATGGCCATCCCGAGGTAGCCGGCGCAGGCGAGGCAGTACTCCGGGTAGGCGTTGAAGTTCCGCACGGCGTCCCCGTAGAAGGCCGGCGCGAGGCGCATCCAGGCATCGTCGATGTCCGGGGTCTCGAGCAGCGTCCCTTTCAGCAGGCCGCTGCCGGTGCAGGTCTCGAGGAGGTTGGCGGTGAGGTCATCCTTGTATTTATCGACGGTGGGTTTGGTTTCCATGGTGGAGCGTGTTTCGGAATCAGGAATGCTTCGAAAGTCGTTTCTCGATCGGTTTTCCTCACGAAGATAGCTATTTTTTGCATAAGGCCAGCATCGACAAGGAGTTTTCTGGCGGGGCGCTGGGGATCGGAATCGCCTCCGTTTTGATAATTCTCCCTTAATTCTTACCTTTGAAAGAACACAACCATCGACAACCATGCCGCACATTGCCTATAAAAAAGCCCTTGTCCTCGCCACGGAAACGGTTGTCGCACAAGATATCCTGAAAGCATGAGAGAAGAACTGACCCAATTGGCCAATACCTACCTGAAGGCGGGAGAGGCCATCCACGACGCCATCCGCGAGAGTATCCGGAAGGCGGACGGATTCGTGAACTGCTCCAACAACAACGAGGAGAAGACGGACATGAAAGCCCTCGTCTTCGACAGCAAGAAGGGGTACTCCGAGACTTACCCCATCCGGGCCATGCGGCTGGATGCCAAGGGAAATGTCGAGGTGTATGTCGGCACGTTCGGCACCATCTACACGGACCGGTACCTCCGGGGCAAGAACGGGGAGGAGCACTGGATGCCCCTGAAGAACTCCAACATCCTCTTTTACCAGACCATCCTGTCCATCGCGGCAGCCATCGACGAATACCTATGAGCATCCGCGACGAAATGATGTCCGGGCGTCTGTATGACGCCTCGAACGGGGAGCTTCTGGAGGAGCTGCTCCGGACGCAGAAGCTGTGCCAGGATTACAACGCCTTGAGAATCACGGACCTGGAAGACAGGACCGCGATGCTGAAAAAGCTCATCGGCAAGGTCGGGAAAAACTTCATTGTCAATCCGCCCTTCTTCTGCGACTACGGCTCAAACATCGAGGTGGGGGACAATGTCTTCATCAACGCCTACTGCGTCATCCTGGACGAGGCGAAGGTCACGATCGGGAACAACGTGTTCATCGCCCCGCAGTGCGGCTTCTATACGGCGGGACATCCGCTGGACAAGGACCTCCGGCGCCGGAAGCTCGAGTACTCGCTTCCCATCACCATCGGCGATGACGTCTGGATCGGCGGCATGGTGTGCGTGATGCCCGGCGTGACCATCGGCTCGGGCTCCGTCATCGGCGCCGGGTCCGTCGTCGTCAACGACATCCCGGAAGGCGTCCTCGCCGCCGGCAACCCCTGCCGCGTCATCCGCAAGATCACCCCGCAGGACCGCGACCGGTACATCAGAAAACCCGGAAAAGTGTTATCTTTGCAGACGATTTAATCTGTGACTATGGAATTCACCGCAAAACAGCTGGCGCAAGTGCTCAAGGGAACCGTGGACGGGGACGAGAACGCCGTCATCACGAAGTTCGCCAAGATCGAGCACGGGAAGCCCGGCACCCTGAGCTTTTTCGCCAATCCCAAATATGAACAGTATGTCTACACCAGCGAGGCGTCCATCATCCTGGTGGACAAGGCCTTCGAGCCCAAGGAGCCGGTAAAGGCCACGCTCGTGCGGGTGGACAATGCCTACTCGGCCGTCACCGAGCTGCTGAAGTATGTCAAGGACAAGACCAAGAAGGCGAAGCGCCACCGCAGCCTCCGGGCGCGCTGGCACTGCTCCACGAAGTTCGGGAAGCGGGTGTGGCTGGGGGCCTTCTCCAGCGTCGGCCGCCGCACGGTGATCGGAGACAACACGGTCATCCGCGAGAACGTGACCATCGGCGACGACTGCAAGATCGGCAAGGACTGCATCATCTATCCGGGCGTGAAGATCTTCCCGGGAATGATCATCGGCGACCGGGTGATCCTGCACGCGGGCTGCGTCATCGGCGACGACGGCTTCGGCAACGCCCCGCGCGAGGACGGCAGCTGGGAGAAGATCGAGCACCTCGGGAACGTCATCATCGGCAACGACGTGGAAATCGGCTCCAACACCACTGTGGACCGCGCCCAGATGGAATCCACCATCATCGGCGACGGCGTCCGGATCGACAACCTGTGCCAGATCGCCCACAACGTGGTGATCGGCGACCATACGGTGATGGCGGCCCAGGTGGGCATCGCCGGGTCCACCGTCATCGGCAAGTACTGCATCATCGCCGGGCAGGTGGGCATCGCCGGGCACGTCAAGATCGCGGACCATACGACCCTCCTGGCGCAGGCCGGCGTCATCGGCAACATCCGGAAGGAAGGACAGACGCTGCTGGGTTCCCCGTGCATCGACCCGCACGTGTATATGAAGGCCTACGCCAAGTTCCGGCAAAGCGGACAGGAGTAGATTTGGGCGGTCCGCAGTTTTTCCCTATCTTTGCAGTATGGACCGCAACCAGCATACGCTCACCAAGACCTATCGGTTCGAGGGAAAAGGCCTTCACACAGGCACTTATTCCCACATGACCGTTTCGCCGGCCCACGCGGGCCACGGCATCAAGTTCCGCCGCACGGACCTTCCCGGCGGCCCGGTCGTCGAGGCCCTCGCCGAAAATGTCACCAACACCGCCCGCAGCACCACCATCTCCTGCGGCGGGGCCGAGGCGGTCACCATCGAGCACATCATGTCGGCCCTCTCCGGCCTCGGCGTGGACAACGCCCTCATCGAGCTGGACAACCGCGAGGTCCCCATCCTGGACGGCAGCGCGGGTCCCTATGTGAAGGCCTTCCTCGCCGACGGCCTCGTGGACCAGGGTGAGCCCCGTGTCTATGTCGACATTCCCCAGACCCTGGAGATCCGGGACGGCAAGACCGGCTCCTGGATCCGGATCGAGCCGGCCGACGCCCCCTCCGCGGACATCACCGTGGACTTCGGCTCCCGCATCCTCGGCGTCCAGTCCGCCCATTGGGATGAGACCGTGGACTATGCCCATGAGATCGGCGTCTGCCGCACCTTCTGCTTCTTCCACGAGATCGAGTACCTGTTCAAGAACAACCTCATCAAGGGCGGAGACGTGGACAACGCCATCGTCATCGTGGAGCATCCCGTGAGCGCGGAGCAGCTGTCCTCCATCGCCACCCTCCTGAACATGCCTGACCTGACGGTCACCGACCAGGGCTACCTGAACAACCTGCAACTTCATTTCCCCGACGAGTGCGGCCGGCACAAGCTGCTGGACCTCCTGGGCGACTTCCGCCTCGCCGGCGGCCGGCTGAACGCCCGCATCACGGCGTTCAAGCCCGGCCACTATCTCAATACCCAGGCCGCGAAGGCCCTTCGCGCCATCCTGAAATAAACCATTGGCTATGAATAAGATCCATCCGCTCGCAACGGTCAGCCCCCTCGCGAAGCTCGGCGACAACATCGAAATCGGTCCCTACGTGTTCGTGGACGACAACGTCGAAATCGGCGACGGCTGCAAGCTCCTCCCGCACGCCGTCATCTTCTCCTATGTGAAAATGGGCTGCGACTGCACCATCTTTCCGGGCGCCGTCGTGGGCGCCGTCCCGCAGGACCTCAAGTATGAAGGCGAGGTGACCTGGGTGGAGATCGGCGATCGCGTGACCATCCGCGAGTGCGCCACCATCAACCGCGGCACCAAGGCCAGCGGCAAGTTCCTGACCAAGGTGGGCAGCGACACGCTCATCATGTCCTATGTCCATATCGCCCATGACTGCGAGATCGGCAACCACTGCATCCTCGTGAGCCACGTCGCCCTCGCCGGCGAGACGGAAGTCGCGGACTGGGCCATCCTCGGCGGCGGCACCCTGGCGCACCAGTTCTCCCACATCGGCACGCACGCGATGGTGGGCGCCGGTTTCAAGATCGTCAAGGACATCCCCCCGTATGTGCTGGCTGGCCGCGAACCGGTGTGCTTCGAGGGCGTGAACCGCGTGGGCCTGTCCCGCCGCGGCTTTACCGAGGAGCAGATCAACCAGATCAAGGACATCTACGACGCCCTCTACTTCCAGGGCATGAACGTCAGCGACGCCGTGGCCCACATCGAGGCCAACTTCCCGCAGACGGAAGAGCGGGACACGATCCTCTCCTTCATCCGCGCCTCCAAGCGGGGCATCATCTCCCGCCCCCGCGCACCCCGCAAGTAAGTGCTCCTGTCCACCGCATACTTCCCGCCGGTGGCCTGGTTCGCCCTCCTCGCGCGTGATATGACCCTGTCCCCGGACAGGGTTTCTCCTTCCACGGTCTTCCTGGAAGCCTGCGAGAACTACCAGAAACAATCCTACCGCAACCGCTGCTACATCCTCGCCGGCGACGGCGTGCAGATGCTCCAGGTTCCCGTGGTCCATGCGGAATCGATGCGCATCACGGAGGTCCGGGTGGATTACTCCACCCCCTGGCTCGTCCGGACGCAGCGGTCGCTGGACGCGGCTTATTACACGTCGGCCTATTACGAGTATTACCGGGATGACCTGTTTGCGCGGATGGATGAAAAGCCGGCCCTCCTCTGGGACTGGAACCTGTCGCTCGCGAAGTTCCTGCTGGAGAAGACGGGCGTCGTGTGCCGCCTGGAGTCCACCGCCTATTTCGTATCCCCGGCGACGGCCGGCCCGGACGACTACCGCGCTGACATCCACCCCAAGCGGGCCGACACGGTCCTGTCCTCCCTGGGCCTGGAACGACCTTATTTTCAGGTATTTGCCGACCGCTTCGGCTTCACGCCGAACCTCTCCGTCCTGGACCTCCTCTTCAACGAAGGCCCGGACTCCATCCTCTGGCTGAAGAAGCTGTAGGTACCCCTACCGGATGGCATCCTCGCGGGGGAGGACGGGCTTGCCTTCGAAATCGACGGGGTAGGTGGCGTTGTCGCGCCGGAGTCGGTCGATCATTTCACGGAGGAGGCGGCGGGCGGTGCGGGGGTGCTGCCGGAGGATGTCATGGGTCTCCGACGGGTCTTCTTCCAGGTTGAACAGGGTGCACTGGGGGTAGTCCGGATGGTCCGGGTTGTAGTAGTAGATCAGTTTCCAGGGGCCGTGGCGCCAGGAGGTGAAGTAGCTGCCCCGGTGCTGGTGGGGAAAGTGGTTGAGGAAGGTGTCCTCGTGCCAGGGGTTCTTATCTCCGCGCAGGAAGCTCCAGAGGAGGTATCCGTCCTCCGTATGGGCGGGAGGAAGGGGCGCCTGGGCGCCGGAGAGAAGGGTCAATGTCGGGAAGATGTCCATGATGGTCCCGATTTCCCGGGAGATGGCGCCCTGCAGGACGGGGTATTTCCGCTGCCAGGCGTTCCGGTTGTCCGGCCGGGCCCAGGCGATGATGCACGGGACCCGCGTCCCGCCCTCGAACTCGGAGCCCTTCTTGCCCCGGAGCGGGGCCGATGAGCCGATGTCGTGGCTGCCGCCCAGCGGGGCGTCGGACCCGTTGTCCCCGAGGAAGACGATCAGGGTGTTTTCCGCGATGCCGAGCTGTTCCAGATGGTCCATCACATCGCCCAGGGACTTGTCCATGCCCTCGATGAGGGTGGCATAGCCGCGGGCGGCCTGGCTGTACGTAGTGTCTTGATAATGAGCGATGAATCGCTTGTCAATCTCGAAGGGATTGTGCACGGCGTAGTGCGACAGGTACAGGAAGAAAGGCTCCTTCGCGGCGACGGCCGAATCCACCTGTGCGAGGGCTTCCAGGGTCAATGCTTCCGTGAGGAAAGTGTCGGTGCCGTGGTACTTCTCCAGACCGGGCACGGCGCGCGAGCGCGTCCCGCGGAGGAGGCCGTAGCCGTTCTCGCCCAGGTAGCTGCCGGGCTCGCCGATGGACGAGCCGGCGACATTGATCTCGAACCCGAGGTCCCGCGGGTCCTCGCCGGAATGCCCGAACGGAGCGAAATGGCCCTTGCCTACGTGGATGGTCCGGTAGCCGGCTTCCCGCAGGAGGCGGGGGAGGGTGACGTCGTCCGCACCCAGGCCTTCCCAGTTCCAGTCGTACGGGCCGTAATCGTCCCGGTTGTTCCCTTCGCTGCGGATCCAGTTCGTGACCCGGTGCCGGGCGGCGTCCTGTCCGGTCAGGAGCGAAGCGCGGGACGGGGAACTCACCCCCTGCGCGTAGAACTGCGAGAAGCGGACGCCCTGATTGGCAAGACGTTCCATCTGGGGCGTGCGATACCAGTTATTCAGCGGATAACGCACCGGATTGCCCTTTCCGTCGGTCAGGAAAGGCACCGACGTGTCCATCACGCCCATGTCGTCCACCAGGAACAGGACGATGTTCGGGCGCTCCTGCGCCCCCGCGGCGGTCCCGGCGAGGGCCAGGCCCAGCGTGAGCAGTTTCCTATCCATGGACGGTGATCTTGAGGATCCGGCGGGTGTCGGACGTGATCTTGTAGGCTTCGTCGATGGTCTGGCCGGCGACCGCCACGACGTGGTGCAGGTCGGTCAGGCCGCTGTCGCGGACGACGACCGCCCGCTTCTTGTCCACGAGGGAGTAGTGCCGGTCCTTGAACCAGTCCTGGAGCTTCTTCCGGCCGCGCATCCCCAGCGGTCGGATCCAGTCCCCGGCGACCCAGCGGTCCGCGACGAGGTCCCCGTGGACCTTGTCCGCATCCACGGCCAGGACGCCTTCCGGCATCACGGGCGAGCGCCCCGGATCCCAGGGCTCCTCCGTCACCTCGATCTCCGGCGCGCCCACGGCCTCCTCCCGGACGAGCCGCCCGGTGGCGCTGATGAACGTGCCCGCCCGGCGCCCGCTCTGGCCGCTCCGGACGATGTCCGTCGCCTGCGCGATGAGCGGCGCCTCCATCCCTTCGCCTTCCAGGATCCGGTACAGGATGTATTCCCAGCCGGGGATGGTCTTCAAGAGGTCCGTGTCCACCCGGCGCCCGTCCCAGACCAGGTCCACGTGCTCCCGGTAGTATCCGTCGGCAATCTTCTCGACCAGCCGGAGGCGGTCCATGTCGGCGGCGAGGGTTTCCTCGAAGGAGGGGTTGATCTCCCGCAGGACCGGGAAGACCTGGTTCCGTAACTTATTGCGTTTCACGGTATTCTCCGCATTTGTGCGGTCCTCCCGCCAGGGAAGTTCCCAGGCCGCGGCGAGGGCGTCGATTTCCGCCCGGGTGGTGTGGAGGAGGGGCCGTCGGAGGGGAATGTCGGCATAGTCCGGTTCCGGGAGGAAGCCGTCCTCCGCCATGCCGCAGAGGCCTTTGATGCCGCTCCCGCGGAGCAGGTTGAGGAAGAACGTTTCCGCGTTGTCGCCGGCGTGGTGGGCCGTCAGGACGGCCTCGTAGCCATGCTCCCGGCACAGCTCGCCGAACCAGCGGTAGCGGAGCTTCCGCGCGGCCATCTCGATGCTGATGCCTTCCGCTTCGGCGCAGGCTTCCGTGTCGAACGCCTTCACGTGGCAGGTCACGCCGTGGCGCGCCGCCCAGTCGCGGACGAGCGCCTCGTCGGCGTCGCTGTCCGCGCCCCGCAGGCGGAAGTTGCAGTGCGCAATGGCAAAAGGTCCGCCGTTTCGGCGAACCTTTTCCGCCAGGACCATCGAGTCCCGGCCACCGCTGACGGCGACCAGTACCATGGTTCCTGTAATCTATTTCTTGCTGGCGAGGGTGTAGGTGAAGCCGAACTCCAGGAATTCCTTGAACTGCACGGCCGCGACCTTCGTGTCCGGAGCAATCTGCTTGACCTTCACGTTCTCATCGTAGATGAGGTTCGTGGAGATGGTGAAGGCGAAGTACTTCGCGAGCTTCCAGAACATCTTGTTGTCCCAGTTCACGCGGAGGTTCTGGGGCTTGTGGAGATAGTCGGAGAAGAGGACCAGCTGCGTGGTGTAGGAGAAGTTGTCGTTGATGACCCACTTGCAGTCCACCTTCAGCTGGGCACCGAGACCGAACCGGACGGGCCGGAAATTATCGCCGACGGTCTTGTCCAGCCCTTCTTCCCTGAGCTCCATGCCGTAGGTGTTCCGCAGGGCGGGATTCCGCACGATCACGAGGTCCGCGGTGAGCGGGGAGAAGTTGAGGGAGAACCAGGGCTTCGGGGTCCACAGGAGACCGAGACCGAGGTTCGTGTAGGCCGGGGAGAGGAAGCCGGACATCAGGGTCCGGGCGTCCAGCCAGTCCTGGATGGACGGGTCGTGGCCTTCCTCGTTCTTGGGCGTTCCGTACTTGAAGTTGTCGTCGAACTGCGTCTTGAAGTCGAAGTTCGCGGAATAGGACAGGTGGCGCACCGGCGTCTCATAGCCCCACTTGGACTCGAAGTAGATGCGGTCCTTGGTCTTCTGGAGGATGGGCTTGTCGGCGGAATACAGGAAACCGTAGTCCAGCTGGAGCCGGTTGTTCCATATTGTCTTGTCCTTCTTGTAGTTCGCGTTCGCGTCGATGGCGGCGGCCAGGGTGTAGTTGTTGTAACCACCCGCGGCCCAGTTCCACAGGGACGTCTGTCCGAAGTTGATCTGGTTCAGGATGGAGTTGGTCCAGTAGGAGGGCTTGGGCGCCACTTCGGGCTTGTCGGTCGCCGCGGTGAGGGCGGCGGCGGCTTCGGCGGCCGCCTTCTGGGTGTCCTGCGCGGAAAGCGCGGTGCTGCCGGCCACGAGGGCCAGGGCGAGGATGATAACCTTCTTCATATTGCTGACCTGTTGATTAATAGGATCTTGCAAAAATCACGCGCTGGTGCGAAGGCTTGCCGCTATACACGCACTTGCCTTCCTCCTCGACGACGAAGCTGTCCACGGGGATGCAGCGGATGGTCGCCTTGGTCTCCTCCTGGATCCGGGCTTCCGTTTCGGCGGTGCCGTCCCAGTGGCAAAGCAGGAATCCGCCCTTCTCGATCTCCTCCTTGAACTCGTCCCAGGTGTCCACCTTGCGGACGTTCGCGGCGCGGTAGTCGAAGGCGCGCTGGTAGATGCTCTTCTGGATGTCGTCCAGCAGGCCGATGATCCGCTCGTCCAGGCCTTCCAGCGGCTCGGTGATCTTCTCGAGGGTGTCGCGGCGGGCGACCTCGACGGTGCCGTTCTGGAGGTCGCGCGGGCCCATCGCGAGGCGCACGGGCACGCCCTTGAGCTCCCATTCGGCGAACTTGAAGCCCGGGCGCAGGTTGTCGCGGTCGTCGACCTCGACGCTGTGACCCTTGGCCTCGAGGGCCTTCTTGACCTCGTACATCTTGTCCAGCACGAGGTTGCGCTCCTCGTCGCTCTTGTAGATCGGGACCATCACCACCTGGATCGGGGCGAGGGCCGGGGGAAGGACGAGGCCGTTGTCGTCGCCGTGGGCCATGATCAGGGCGCCCATCAGGCGGGTGGACACGCCCCAGGAGGTGGCCCAGACATATTCCTGCTGGCCTTCCTTATTCGTGAACTGGACGTCGAAGGACTTCGCAAAGTTCTGGCCCAGGAAGTGGGACGTACCGGCCTGCAGGGCCTTGCCGTCCTGCATCATCGCCTCGATGGTCATCGTGTCGATGGCGCCGGCGAAGCGCTCGCCCGGGCTCTTGTGGCCAACCACCACGGGCAGGGCCATGATCTCACGGGCGAAACGGGCGTACACGTCCACCATCCGCTGCTTCTCGGCCTCGGCCTCGGCGGCGGTGGCGTGGGCGGTGTGGCCCTCCTGCCAGAGGAATTCCGCCGTGCGGAGGAACAGCCGGGTGCGCATCTCCCAGCGGACGACGTTGCACCACTGGTTGCACAGGATGGGGAGGTCGCGCCAGGAATGGATCCAGTTCTTATAGGTGTTCCAGATGATGGTTTCGGAAGTGGGGCGGACGATGAGCTCTTCCTCGAGCTTCGCCTCGGGGTCCACGACGACGCCCTTGCCGCCGGGATCGTTCATCAGGCGGTGGTGCGTCACCACGGCGCACTCCTTCGCGAATCCGGCCACGTGCTCAGCCTCGCGGCTGAAGAAGGACTTGGGGATGAAGAGCGGGAAGTAGGCGTTCTTGTGCCCGGTTTCCTTGAACATGCCGTCGAGAATATGCTGCATCTTCTCCCAGATGGCGTATCCGTAGGGCTTGATGACCATGCAGCCGCGGACGGCGGACTGCTCGGCCAGGTCGGCCTTCACCACGAGGTCGTTGTACCACTGGGAGTAGTTCTCGGACCGTTTCGTTACCTCTTTTGCCATAATTCTATTGCTTTTTCGATTGCTTTTTTGAAAAATTGTCAGTAACATTGCCCGGACAAAGGGAAATTGGCACATTTGTTGCGCTTCCCTTGGCAATCCGGGTTTTTTCCGGCACAAAGATACTTATTTTTATTGGATAAAAAGGAGGTTCTGACATGAAAAAGCATCTGGCTCCCTACCTGCTGGGTCTGCTCGCCGCGGTTTCCTGCGGCACGTCCGCCCAGTTCGCTGCGGGCTCGCAGCAGTTCGAAGACGGCATCTATGCGGATCCCCGTTCGGAGGCTCCCGTAGCCGCCGTTTCCCAGGAGGAGATGGACGCCCTGGTCAAGGAGTCCGTCGAGTCTGAAGTATACGTCCTGAGCGCTCAGGGCGACACGCTCGTTGTTCCCGAAGGAAAGACTGCAAGGCTCCACTTCGACAGTGGCATCACGGATATCACGGTCGTGAACAATTACGGCTGGGATTATTCCTGGGCCTACCGTCCCTGGTACCTGCGCGGTTACTACGATCCGTGGTACTATTCGTCCTGGACTTACTGGGATCCTTGGTACTGGGACCCGTGGTACTATCGCCCCTGGCGCCACTACAGCTATTACCGTCCGTGGGGATGGTATGATCCCTGGGATCCCTGGTATTACTCTTCCTGGTATTACGATCCCTGGTACTGGGGTCCTTCCTACTACGGTTATTACGGCTACGGCTACTATCATCCGGGCTGGTATGGCTACTATGGCCACTACTATGGCGGCTACTACGGCGTAGGCGGCTGGTCCGGCCGCTGGATCCAGCGCAACAGCCACGCCCGCCAGGTCGGCCACCGCGACGCTTCCCGCAGCACCCGCAGCTTCGTCTCGCGGGGCGGCGCATCCGGACGCAGTAGCGCCCTGACCCGCGCCGGCGGCTCCACGGCTTCCGGTTCCGCCGTCTCCCGCCGCTCTTCCACGGGTCTGACGAGCGTCACCCGCGCGGCGGCTCCCGGCACGTCCCGTTCCGCTTCCACCGCGACCCGGGCTTCCGGCACCTCTGCGCGCAGCGGCTCCGCCGCCACCCGCGGTACGTCCGGTACCTACAATTCCGGCTCGGCGGCCCGCAGCAGCAGCGGCTCCGCTTCCCGCAGCAGCTCCTCTGCGAACTACCGGACTTCTCCTTCCACCCGTAGCAGCGGTTCCTCTTCCGGCGGTTCTTACCGCAGCAGCGGTTCCTCTTCCGGCGGTTCTTACCGCAGCAGCGGCTCCTCTTCCGGCGGCTCCTACCGCAGCAGCGGCGGCAGCTATTCCGGTGGCTCTTCTTCCCGCAGCAGCGGCGGCAGCTATTCCGGCGGATCCTCTTCCCGCAGCAGCGGCGGTGGCTATTCCGGCGGTTCTTCCTCCCGCAGCAGCGGTGGCGGATACTCCGGCGGCGGCTCTTCGAGCAGCGGTTCTTCCTCCCGCGGTGGCGGTGGTGGCGGCGGTGGCCGTCGATAAATGGACGTTTAACCCTCAATCGTGATCATTGCTATGAAAAAGATATTGGCAGCAGTCTTCCTCTCCGTGATGGCGCTCCAGGCTGGGGCGCAGGGCTGGACGGATGCACTCAACTTCTCCGAGAACGACTACCTGGGCACGGCCCGTTCCGTGGGCATGGGCAACGCGATGACCGCCGTGGGCGGCGACCTCGGTTCCCTGACTTTCAACCCGGCCGGTTCCGCCGTGGCCTCCTATTCCCAGTTCACCATCACCCCGGGGCTCAGCATCTCCACGGTGACCGCGCAGGGATCCCTGGCGGAAGGCTTCCAGGACAAGTACCGCACGCGCAACAGCCGGATGGGCATGCCCAACTTCGGCGCGATGATGGTCTATGACACCCGCAACAAGCGCGGCCTCAAGCGCGTTTCCTTCGGCATCGTGGGCAATGTCACCCGCGACTATACGAACAGGCTGCGCGCCACCGGCACCAACGCGAGCACCACGCTCGCCGGCTCCCTGGCTTCCCAGGCCGACGGTTACAGCATGGACGTCCTCAGCGGCGACTTCTACCAGAGCGGCATCCCTTCCTGGGAGACGATGGTCGGCTGGCAGGGCGGTCTCTTCGAGCAGATCGACGGCCAGTATGTCGGCATCACCGAATCCCTCCTGGACAATGGCAATATCGTCCTCACCGACAAGATCGGCCAGTACTACGGCCTCGAGCGGAAGGGCAGCAAGTATGACCTCCTGATGAACTTCGGCCTGGACTTCAACGACAAGTTCTATCTGGGCGCGAACCTCGGGATCACCAGCCTGAACTACTACAATGACGAGACGCGTTCCGAGGAGGCCCTCTCCGGCGTCGACTACGGGAACGACTTCAAGTCCCTGCGGGTCCGTTCCGCCATCCATGACAACGGTTCCGGCCTCTATGCGAAGATCGGCTTCATCGCCCGTCCCGTCAGCGGCCTCCGGATCGGCGCCGCCATCCAGACTCCTACGCTGATGACGGTCCGCGAGACCTACGAGCTGGAAGGCGCTTCCGTGGCCGAGGGCAAGCCGATGTCCCAGAATTCCCCGGTGGACGAGTGGGCGTTCAACGTCATCGCTCCCTGGCGCGCCAATGTCGGTGTCGCTTACACCATCGGCCAGATCGGCCTCGTGAGCGCCGACTACGAGTACACGGACTTCCGTGGCATGCAGCTTCGCGCCGCCTATGACGACGACTACTACTACGATTTCGACAACGCGAACCTGGACATCCGGGATTTCACCGGTCCTGTCCATGCCATCCGCCTCGGCGCCGAGCTCAAGCCCATGCCCGCGATGGCGCTCCGGGTGGGTTACAACCTCACCACGGGTGCCCAGTACAATACGTTGTCGGATTCCGACCGGGTGGTCGCCCTGTCCTCCGACGAGCGCAAGGCCCAGCTCCGCACCGCCGTTTCCTTCGGCGTCGGCTACAGCTCCCCGCGTTCCTTCTTCGCGGACTTCGCCGTCCGGTTCCAGTATCTCCCGAACGAGTATCTCACTCCCTATTGGTATTATTACCGGGACGGTGGTACGACGTATGTCGACTACAGCGTCGAAACGCCTGAGATCTGCGGCCAGTCCGCCCTCTGCAACGCCCTCCTGACCCTGGGCTGGCGGTTCTAGTGAAGCACGTCACATTCATTGTGAATCCCGTCTCTGGCGGCAAGGACAAGCACAAGGTCCTTGCCGCCATTGACCGTTATTTGGACCGGTCCGCCTTCTCGTACGAAGTGCGGGAGACGGGCAAGGCAGGCGACGCGACGGCCTGGGCCCGGACGTGCGAGGCGGACATCGTCGTCGCCGTGGGCGGCGACGGGACGGTGAGCGAAGTCGCCACGGGCCTGCTGGGCACCGGGAAGGCGCTGGGCATCATCCCCTGCGGAAGCGGCGACGGCCTGGCCCTGCACCTCGGAATCAGCCGGAATCCGGTGAAAGCCGTCCGGGCGCTGAATGCGGGCCGCATCGCCCGCATTGACGCCGCCCGGCTGGACGGCCGGCCGTTCTTCTGCACGGCCGGCGTGGGCCTGGACGCGGATGTCGCCTGGGATTTCGCCCGCTCGTCCCGGCGGGGCCTGTTGACTTACATCTCCACCGCCTGGGGGCTCTGGAAGCACGGGGACCGGGCGCACCGGTATGAACTCAGGACGGACGACGGCGCATGGTCCGGGCCGGCGGTGATCATCACAGTGGGCAACGCGAACCAATGGGGGAACGAGGCGCGCATCGTGCCGAAGGCCTCCCTGCGGGACGGCCTGCTGGACGTGACGGTCGTCGAGCCGTTCGCCACCTGGGAGATTCCGGTCCTGGCCGCGCAGCTGATGACGGGCAAGGCCGATGCCAGCCGCCGCGTGCGGACTTTCCGGAGCGCGCGGGTACGAATAAGCCGGGACCATCCGGGCCCGGCTCATTGTGACGGCGACCCCTTCGAGGCCGGCGCCGATCTGTTGCTGGAAATCATGCCGGGGGCGCTGGACATCGTCGTCCCGCCGTCCCGGCTGGAAAGGATCTAGTCGCCGCCGTACGGGTCGGCTTCGTTCCAATCTGCGAGCAGGTAGCCGTGACGGTCCACGCAATGGTCGTGGATTTTTTGTTTGTCCGCATCCGGCACGGCGTTCCACCAGCGGGTGCAGGCGGGATAGCGTACCAGCGCCTCATCTACCTTCCCGTCCGGGGAGGCCTTCGTCTGGCCCTTGCGGGCGATCCTTTCTTTCTGGGCGATGGTCAGGGAAGACCACCATATTTCAAGATTGTCGTTGCGCATGTTCTCGGAAATTGGTTGGGAATGCAAAGATAATGAATTTCCGGGAAATGCGTGCTATTTGTCGGCGGCGAGGTACCAGCGGACGGTCCAGTCCAGCTTCTCGCCCGGCTTGAGCTCCGTGTAGGGGCCCTGCGCCTCGATTTCGACGAAGGACTTGCGGGCGTCGATGTACACCTGGATTTCGGCTTCACCCGGGGCGGCGGCCTCTTGGGCGATGTCCGGGAAGCGCTGGGTGAGGACGAGGCCGTGGTCGCGGAAATTGAGCCAGCCCTTGCCGTCCACGTTGATCTTGCGGTTCTGTTCGGCCACGTCCACCTCCAGGGTGGCCTTCTCTTCCCCGAAGGTGACCTTCATCAGGTCCGCCGGGGTGACGCCTTCCGGCTTCGCGTCGAACTCCAGGAAGCCCCCGTTCGGAACGCGGGAAATCTGCCAGGGAGCGACCTGGCGCGTCTCGCCGGACTCGTTGACGATGGAATAGGTGATGACGAAGGCGAGGTCCGACGGGTCCACGGTGAAGGTCTTGCACACGCGGTAGCCATACTTGGATACCTGGCCCTGCAGGAAGAGGGCGGGGATGGTGACATCCGCGACCTTCACGGGGCCGTCCTTGACCTCGGCGGTGTAGGGGAGGCTGTCATACTCCGGCACCGGGGGCCAGTTCCATTCTTTCTGCGGGCTGGTCCAGAAGGTGCTGCCGTAGGAGTTGGGGTTGAACCAGCGCCGGCGGGGCGGCTGGCCTTCCGCCTGCTCCGGCTGGGGAGCGGCGGCGGGATTCTGCGCAAGGATCTCCTGCTCGCCGAGCTTGAAGGAGAGGATCTTGCCGCCGTGCGCGGCGTCCACGGTCATCGAGAGGTCCTGCACGGACAGGACGTATTTTTCATCGTCCGCTTTCTGGACAGTCTGGGCGGAAAGGGCGGTCGCGCCGAAAAGGGCGGCGACGGCGAGGATGTTGTGCAGTTTCATCGCTTGTTTATTTTTGATAAAGATAGGCATTCCCAAAAACAATGCCTACCAGAAATCCTTCGGATTCGTTCAAATTTGGATTACAGGGACGCGCCGTCGATTTCGATGACCGTGTCGATCGCGGAAGCGTCGGGCGCGGGAATCGAGATGGTCAGGAAACCTTCCTTGTCGGCCTTCCACTTGAGGGGCGCGCCGGCGGGGAAGGTCTTGACGGCCGAAGGCTTTCCCTGGAAGGGGATGACGAGGACGCCCTTGTCCCCGGATACGGGGACGGAAGCGGGCTCCAGGATGTGCAGGAAGACGGTTCCGGGCCGACGGGTGCTCACGCCCCAGCTCTGCGGCGGGACGGGCGAGACGCCGCAGCCGTCCACGGTGGAGGCGTAGGCGCGCATCCATGCTCCCAGTCCGCGGAGGCGTTCCAAGGCCGGCTCCGGCAAGGCGCCGTTTGCCTGCGGGCCGATGTTCAGCAGCAGGTTCGAGCCCTTCGAGGCGCCCCGGACCAGCAGGTGGACCAGGGTGCGGACGCTCTTGTAGTTCAGGTCGGCGACGTGGTAGCCCCAGTTGTTGTTCATCGTTTCGCACGCTTCCAGCGGTAGGCTCTCCGAAACGGTGGCGCCGCCGCTGAATCCTGCTTTGTTCTCGCCGGGAAGGTCTTTCTCGAAGAGCTGGAAATCCTCGCCACCGACGGCCGCGGAATGGTGGTTGTTGCCGATCATGCAGTCCGGGTCGATGCCGTGGATGAAGTCGTAGAGCTCGCGCATCCGCCAGTCGAAAGGCCGGCCGCCCTGGTCCCATTGGCCGTCGAACCACAGGGCCTTCGGGTGATACTGCTCCAGGAGCTCGCGGATCTGCCGCTTCTCGAACTCGAAGTAGGCGTCATAATCGGCCTTCGCCGGGTCCTTCGCCACGCCGGAATTGCCTTTGGGGTAGTCCGGGCGGATCCAGTCGATGAGGGAATAGTAGTAATGCATCCGCATTCCCTGGTCCTTCACCGCTTTCGTGAGTTCTCCCAGGACGTCCCGGCCGAAGGGCGTGGCGTCCACGATGTTGAACGGGGTTTGCGCCGTCTTGAACATCGAGAAGCCGTCATGGTGGCGGGAGGTCAGCGTGACGTAGCCGGCGCCGGCCTCCTTGAAGGCCCGGGCCCACTGCTCGGCGTCGAAGCGGGCGGGATAGAATCCCGCCGCCGCCTCGCTGTAGGTCACCGGATCCAGATGGCCGGTGGAGAGATACCATTCGCCCTGGGCGTAGGTGCTGTAGATGCCCCAGTGCAGGAAAATGCCCAGCCGGTGCTCGGAGAACTCCTTCCGGGACTGCAGGTTTCCCTCGGAGGGGACGTACGGGGCCTGGGCGCGGGCGTTGCCCGAGAGAAGCGTCAGCGAGACGGCGAACGCTATGGAATAATGACGTCTATGCATGACACTACGGTCGATTAGCGACCTTCTCCGTCCAGCGGCAGGTTGGAGAAGACGGGGGTGGCGACTGCCGGCGGGTCATAGCCGTCGGGGTAGCCGAACACGGTGAAGTCGATGATGCCCAGCGGGCTGCTCTTCGGCCAGTCCGTGACGGTGAGCCGGACGAAACGGCAGTTCACCGGCTCGAATTCGTCATAGACGGTATCCTTGACCTGGTTGTTCCCGGTCTTGTCCAGCACGGTCTTGAATTCGTTCCCGTCCTGCGAGACCTCCAGTTTATACCGATAGACGGGGAGTTCGCGCTGCGGGCCGAACCGCCGTCCGCCGCCGCTGAACAGGATCCGCATGGCGTCCACGGTGAAGTGCTGGACGACATCGAAACGCGTGGCGGGGGAGAGCTCGACGGTCAGGGACGGCTGCGGATCGTCCGCGGCCGGTCTCCAGACCGTCCCGCTGAAGTTGTCCACGGCGAACGCGGCCGGATAGCCGTCCTGCTGGGACGAGCACGAGGAATGCGCGTCCATCGCGTTCATCTTGTTGATGGTGACGGGGATGGAGGCGGGCACGCCGGCCGGAAGCGTTGCGCCGGGGGCCGCCTGCGGCGTGTCCGTGACCGTGCAGGCCATCAGCCCGTCCGCATCGAAAGTGACCTTGTCCATGCCGATGCGCCGGCCTCCCGGCGGGTTGGACAGCACGATCGTATAGAACTGCCACCATTCGTCCTTGTCCTTGACCTTGACGATGGAGCCGTGGGCCGTGCCGGTCACGAGGCCTTCCGTCTTCCGGAGCAGGGGATTGTTGGGCGCATAGGAGTAGGGCCCGAGCGGGGAAGTGGCCGTGTAATAGCCCTCGGCATAGGTTTTCCACTGGGTGCCGGAGGCGGAGTACTCGAGATAGTAGATGCCGTTCCGCTTGATGATCCAGGGACCCTCGATCCAGGCGACGCCGGGATACTCGTTCATCTCGCCGTAGCGCTCCCAGGCGTGCATGGGATTGAAGCCGAACAGATGGACCGGGGCGCCGGCGAAGGTGGTGAGGTCATTCGGGTCCAGCCGGACGCCGTAGATGCCGCTGATGCCGCGGCCGGGCCAGAACAGGTACGGCTGTCCGTCGTCATCGACATAGATCTTGGTGTCGAAGCCGCCGTTCCAGCCCTGCTCGACCGGACCGGTGTTCTTGAACAGGCCGAGGTCCTTATAGGGGCCGAGCGGATGGTCCGCCACGAAGACGTGGTCCGAGTTGCCGGTCAGGTAGAACTTTCCCTTGTACTTGACGAGGTCCGGCGCTACGGGGATGTGCTCCACGGCGTGGAACTCCCAGTCCAGCAGGTTGTTGGACACCCACATGCCGCCGCCGGTGCAGCACATGTAGTACTTGCCGCCCTCTTCGAGGACGGTGACATCGCCGGAGGCGTTGCCTCCCAGCCCGATGGGCATGGGAAGGGGGTTGCAGTAGCGCTGCGCGTTCGCGCTCAGGCAGGTGGCCAGCGCCAGCAGGGGGGTGATCAGGGCAGATAGTCTCATATCTTTATTCGGGTTTTTCGCCGGCGATCTTGGCCAGCGTGTCGTTGAGGATTTCTTTCCGCAAGTCGGAGAGCCAGGCGGAGAAGGCCACCGTGTCGAAGGCGTACACCTGGTTCAGGGCGTATTCATTCTGAGACCAGGTGTCCAGCGGCGATTCGTTGTGCTGGATGAGGGCCTCGAGCTTGTCCAGGGACTTGTAGATCTTCGCTTCCACGGTTTCCTGGGCGTCCATTTCCCGGAACAGGGCCGCCAGTTCCGCGGACACTTCCGGCGGGAGCGAGCGTACCCATCGGGCCAGCAGGGAATCCTCGACGTCGCGGTCCGCGTCCGTCTTGACGAAGGTGGGGATGTCGCCGGTGAAGCACTCGCCGAGGTCGTGGATCAGGCACATCCGCACGACCTTGTCCATGTCCGCCTCCGGGAACTCGTTTCGGAGCAGCAGGGCCATGAGCGAGATCCGCCAGCTGTGCTCGGCGACGCTCTCGGTGCGCCTTTGGGTGGTGGTGCAGTGCCGGGGCGTGTCTTTCAGGCGCTCGGCGACGTGGAGGATGTCCAGGAATTCCCGTGGGGTCATAGCTCAGGTTTTCTTTCCCAAAGATACGGAAAATCTTTGTATCCTCGGCGAATTCTGCGTAACTTCGCATCCATGAAGAAGATACTTACCCTCCTGGCCGCTGTCTGCGCCATCGCCTGCTTCGGGGACAGCGACACGGGCAAGTTCATGGACGGGATGCTCTCCCGGAACGATCCTGAGTATGCGTCCAACCCGGACATCAAGTGGAACTTCACGAAGTTCCTCGTGGACCGCAAGGGCCGCGTCGTCGCCCGGTTCGAGCCGGTGGTCACCCCGGACGAACTGGAAGACGAGATCGAAGAACTCCTCTAGCGGATATCCTGATTCGGCGCTCCCGGCGTGGGAGCCGTTGTCTGGCGGAAGTCGGTGCAAAGTGCATCGGCATCGGTTCCGTCGGGCCAGCGGATGATGCATACCGGCGGCGGAACGGTGCCCTTGGGCATCCGGGCCAGCTGGAAGGGCGACAGCGCCCGGGGCACGACCGCGATGCAGCCTCCGCCTTGCTGGTCCCCCTCCAACGTGGCCAGCTCGGGGCTGGCGATCGTCCCGTTGGCGCTGGAGTTGCTCTGCTGCGAACCGTATACGACGGCGTCCAGGACGACGCCGGAGGCGGAATCGACCAGGGCGACGGAGCCGGCGGCAGGGGAGAGCGCATACCGATAGGATAGGCCGATATCAGGCTTTCCAGTAGCATACAGCCCTTCCGGCTCGTCGGTGAAAGGCTGCAGCGCGTCGCCGCTTTCGTGGGCGTAGCGGGTGGCAGGGGTGAAGCGGACGCCCGTTCCCGTACTGGAGACGTCCACGCTTTCCGCATGATCTTTCTGCAGCGGGGCGGTCAGTTCAACCTGTCCCAGTTCGGGCGGGGTGGGCGGCATCGGTTCGCCGAACCGGCGGATGCGTTTCCGCGCCGAGACCAGCACTTGCTTGACGACGGCGGTTTCCTTGCGGTCGCCGGTATCGACGGTAAGTTCCTGACCCGGAACCAGGTCCGCGCTCGTGTCGAGGAAGAGCGTATGGTCGCCGGCCTTCGCCGGCTTGGCCAGGTTGGTTTGCGTGGCGGGCGTTCCCACCTCGGTCACCGTGACGAGTTCATAGTTGCCGCCCAGGCCGATGCCGAGCTTCTGCCCGGCCGCGATGCCGTCGACGGATGTGGCCGGGAGGACGTCCGTCCCCGCCGGGAAGGTGAGGATGGGCCCGGTGGAGACGGGGATGAAAACCGTCGTCGGGGCGGGGACGGCTTCCGGGGCCTGCTTCAGCAGCAGGAAGCCGCCGGCGGCGAGCCGGGTGCCTTCCGGCAGCGTCAGGGCGCGGACGGAAGCCTGGCCGCTGCGGCGCACGACGAGCTCGAGGCCGGAAAGGTCGGCCTCCGCGGAACCGGCGTTGTACAGTTCGACGAACGGGTCGAGGCCCTCGCCGGCCAGGGCGAGTTCATTGACCTTGACGGCCTCGGCGCTGCGGATGCGGCTGCCGATGGCGAGCTCGCCGCCCTTCCAGGCCGCGGAGAAACCGGCCCATCCGGCCGAACGGCCTTCCGGCGCCGTCAGGGTGAACATCGCCGTCACGCGCTCGCCGGGAGCGATCGACGCGGGAAGGGATTCTCCTTCCGAGATGGTCCAGCCTTTCGGGAGGGAAGCCTGGATCGACAGGCCCTTGACGGGCTTGCCCAGCGTATTTTCGAAGAAAACGCCCACCTGGGCGCTCCCGCCGGGAGTGAAGGTGGTGATGCGGGAAAGGCTCAGCGGATAGGCGCCGTATCCGGCCCGGGCGATGTTCTTCTGCACGGCGGCGATGGCCTCCTCGGTGGGATAGCCGACGGTCATGACGCCCTCGAAGAACGTGCCGGCGGAACCGTTTCCGTTGTCGCCGCCGTTGCCCATCAGCATGCCGCCTTTCTTGTGCATCGGGTAATAGGTGTCTTTCCCTTCCTTGCTGTGGGGACGAGGACCGCTGTAGAAGACGGTCAGGGTGTCGCAGGAGGCGTCGGCGCCGCGGAGGTCCCATTGGTTTCCGCCGCCGCCGTTCACGAAGACGGACACGAAGCGCCAGTCGGTGATGGACGGGACGTCGTTCTGCTTGGGGTCATAGCCCGAGAACAGGCCGGCTTCCATGTCGGACATGATCCAGGGGCCCTCCCCGTTGCCGCGGCCCCAGGCGGTGGAAGTGCCATAATAGGTGGTTTCCATCGTGCCGGTGCCCACGGCGCGGCCGTTGGTGGAGGAATTGCCGTAGTCGAAGCAGCAGCCGCTGTCGTAATGGTTTCCGTCGATGACATAGTACATCCCTTCCGGCTCGTCGTCCACGGCCAGGCCGCGGGCGTCGTTGCAGCGGTAGCCCATGCCGGGCATCACATAGGCGCCATAGACCTTCTGCCCGCCGACGAGGGCGGGGGCCATGTCGGCGATGGAGCGGGTGTTGAAACCGCCCTTGTCCGGGCCCTGGAACGTTCCCGGAGGCGCCGGCAGCAGGTCGTTGCCCATCCCGGACTGGTCGTAGATCACCGAGATGTAGCACACGGTGCCTTTGCAGAAGGCATCCTGCGCCGCGGCGTCGGCGATGCCGTTCTTCCCGGCATAGATGTCCAGCGTCGCGCCGTCGCTTTCGCGGACCACTTGATACAGCGGGCCGCCGTACTTGGAATAGAGCAGACGCGTGGTGCTGTGGGCCGTCACGCAGGGCGTACCGCCTTTGCGGTAGATGTCACAGGGGCCTTCCCGGAATCCGGCGAGGCGGCTGCAGGCGAGGACCGCCCCGAGAAGCACGAGGCAGGCAGCGGTGGAGAAGAGGATCTTTTTCATCGTTTCAGGAAAAATGTTCTGGACCTGGGAACAAATGTAATCATTTTTGTCAAGCTGTTTTTAACTTTTTTAATTATCTTTGCGAAGCCCAATGGGACAACCGATTATAAACCATAGACCCTCGTTATGTCTTACCAGAAGTTCTTCAATCCGGAGGAGGCGTTCTCCCGTTCAGAAATAGAGGCTTACCAGCTGGAGCGGCTGAAAGCCACGGTCAAGCACTGCATGGATTCGCCTTTCTACCGGGAGCGTTTCCGCCAGGCCGGACTGACCCCTGCGGATATCCGGACGCTCGATGACCTCAAGAAGATTCCGTTCACCACCAAACAGGACCTCCGCGAAACCTATCCTTTCGGCATGGCCGCGGTTCCGCTTGACCAGTGCGTCCGCCTGCATTCCTCCAGCGGTACCACCGGAAATC
The DNA here is from genome assembly GCA_900316955.1 of uncultured Bacteroidales bacterium. Classification (GTDB taxonomy): domain Bacteria; phylum Bacteroidota; class Bacteroidia; order Bacteroidales; family UBA932; genus Cryptobacteroides. The sequence goes on along the minus strand of ONEX01000006.1, from coordinate 161,515 downwards.
CCACCGTCATCCTGCATACGCAGAAGGACCTGGAAGAATGGGCCAACGCTGTCGCCCGCTGCCTGTGGATGGTGGGCTGCCGTCCGGAGGACGTGTTCCAGAACACCTCCGGCTACGGGATGTTCACCGGCGGCCTCGGCTTCCAGTACGGCGCCGAGAAGGTCGGCATGCTCACCGTCCCCGCCGCCGCCGGCAACACCCTGCGCCAGCTCAAGTTCTTCACGGACTTCGGCACCACCGTCGTGCACGCCATCCCTTCCTATGCCGCACGTCTGTATGAGGTGATGTGCGAGAAGGGCATCGACCCGCGCAAGGACACCAAGCTCCGCACCCTCGTGATCGGCGCTGAGCCGCACTCCGAGGACACGCGCAAGCGCATCGAGAACATGCTCGGCGTCAAGGCCTACAACTCCTTCGGCATGTCGGAGATGTGTGGCCCCGGCGTCGCCTTCGAGTGCCCCGAGCAGAACGGCATGCACATCTGGGAGGACTACTACATCGTCGAGATCGTCGATCCCGACACCCTCGAGCCCGTGCCGGACGGCGAGGTGGGCGAACTCGTACTCACGACCCTCAAGCGCGAGGCGATGCCGCTGCTCCGCTACCGGACGCGCGACCTCACCCGCATCCTGCCGGGCGAGTGCGCCTGCGGGCGCCATCACCTCCGCCTCGACCGCATGAAGGGCCGCAGCGACGACATGATCATCCTCAAGGGCGTCAACATCTTCCCGATCCAGATCGAGACCATCCTGATGCAGTTCCAGGAGCTCGCCTCCGACTACCTCATCACGCTCGAGACCGTGGACGACAACGACGCCATGACCGTCGACGTGGAGATGAAAGACCTCTTCATTGACGACTACAGCAAGCTCCAGGCGCTCACCCGGGAGATCACCCGCCAGCTCCGCGACGAGATTCTCATTACGCCCCGGGTCCGCCTCGTACCCAAGAACACCCTTCCCAAGAGCGAGGGCAAGGCCGTCCGGGTCGTCGACACCAGAAAGAAATACTAAAACAGCCGCATAACCATGACCGTCCATCAACTATCCGTCTTCATCGAGAACAAGTCCGGCGCCCTCGTCCGGGTGCTCCAGCTGCTCAAGCAGGAGAATATCCAGCTGATCGCCTCCACCATCGCCGACACCGCCGACTTCGGCATCTTCCGCATCATCTGCTCCGAGCCTGAGAAGGCTTGCCGCGTCCTCAAGGAAGCCGGTGTCGCCGTGTCGCTCTGCGAAGTGTTCGCCGTCGAGCTCGACGACCGTCCCGGCAAGGCCGCCGACGCCATCGAGATCTTCGCCAGCGAAGGAATCAGCATCTCCTACCTGTACTCCTTCCTGCTGAACGGAAAGGGCGTCCTCATCTTCCGCACGGACAATGCCGAAAAGGCCGCGGAGGTCATCGCCTCCAACGGCCTCAGCGTCATCGAGGAGAAAGACCTCTCCCGGCTGCTGTAGATCTCACGGCTTGCCCGTTTATAGGGGGATTTACCACACGTAAGGGATCACTTTGTATCTCACCTTCCGCTTGTACTCCTTGTAACCCTTCAGCCCTTCTTCCAGGACCATCTCTTCATTCTTGATCCGTTTGGCGATCAGCGGAATGTAGAGCAACATGATGAGGAATGAGAGGGGAGAGGCCAGCACCAGCGGCATGGCCAGGAACAGGACGGTCGTGGCCATGTACATCGGATGCCGGACGACTCCGTAAAGTCCCGTGTCGATGACCTTCTGATTCTCCTGCACCTCGATGGTCCGGGACAGGTAGGTGTTCTCCCGCAGAACCTCCGCGTAGAGCAGGTAGCAGACCAGGAACAGTCCTGCCGATACCCAAACGGCCCAGTCCGGCAGCACGCACCAGCCAAAGCGCCAGTTGAGGCCCGCCACAACGAACGCGGCGACAAACAGGATACCGCTGAGTTTCACGACCGTCCGCTGCTCCTTCTCTCCTTCTTTGGCATTCAGCCGCTTGCGAAGCAGTTCCGGATTCTTCGCCATCATGACGAGGCCGGCGCAGAACATCGGCACAAACAGAATGCCCATCAACAGCCAACCTTGCCAATACCGAAGCGACCCCGCCGGCAGGAAGAGCAGCAGGCCGATGACGACAACCCCGAGCAGGAACTTGCCGAGGGCTTGCAGGAAGAGTTTATCCTTGTCCATAGTTGTTTTTAATTCTGAATTGTACAGACCATCAAATACTCCTCCTCGGTTTCTTTCATCACTTCGAATCCTGCCTTCTGATACATTCGGAAGGCATAATTCGCTTTCTGGACCGACAGGGAAACCTGCGGATATCCGTCACGCCGCAACAGCCGAAGCATCTCCCGGAGCAACTCCGTTCCAATGCCTTGGCTGCGGTAGTCTTTATAGAGGGAGATGGCCAATGACGGGATGCCGTCGGCGATATGGCCATAATCATTCATGCCCCGTGTCCATACGGCCCCGACGACCTTCCCGTCGACCTCAGCCACCAGGCATCGGTCATCGGCCTTCGTCCCGAAGTCCCGGACATACACCTGCAGGTCCTCATTCTCGATGATGGACCTGGGCGGCGCCGGCACCCCTTCCGGAATGAAGATGGCCTCATACAGGAAGTCATTCAGCAGGGGAATCTCCTCGGGGCGTATCTCTCGGATGACGAGTTTCTTCATGGAACGAAGATAGCTACATTCCGCCATATCTCCAAGGCCCTGGATGCTAACTCCGGGCTTGGCAGATACGAAAAAGCCAGCCCAAAGGCTGGCCTGTTTAGTCGACTACACAGGTAAAATCTCGAACCTTTTGGAGGACCTTAAGGCGGTCGAAAGATTTATTCAAAGTGCCGAAAATCAGGAAAATAACTGGGCTTGCGGCAAGATATTTGCTAAGTGGCTTGTGGATAATAATTTCCGTTGTTCATCATGAAGCACGCAGGACTCATCATTCTTCTTTTCCTTGTTCCGATTCTCCTGCGGGCGCAGTCCGTCGGGGAGGTCCGGTATGGAAGCGAGGTGTTCAGCACCGGCCTTCCTGCCAACATCGACAATTACTGGGATCCGGAGACGGGGGCGCATATCTGCATGCCGAAGGAACGGCGCGAAACCGCCATCGAATGCATCGAATGGACATTCGGAAAGGTCGAGTCTTACGAAGAAAGCTATGGCGAGTGCCAAGGGGTTCATCTTTTTGAGGTAACCCTGGACAGCGGAGACGTTTTATGTTTCGAGGATGGTTGTCTGGGCGATTACACCATCGTGTCTCCTCGGTTCCTCGTCGCTGCCGACATGTTCGAAGGTGGCCTGAGGGTGGGGCGAAAGCCGAACATGAAATGCAGGAAAGGAGTTGTCCTCCGACAGAATGAGAAGGATCCGTCCCAGTACGACTACTGGTGGGAAGAGTGGGAGGTTTACGGGCACTTTACCCTGGACGAAAACGGCCGCATCAAGGAAATCGGCTGCTGGTTCAATGCTTGCTGACGCTTTCCTGCTCACAGGCCATCAGAGACTGTCTGCGGATGCTATTGTCGGGGCATTTTGATAATCAATGACATACGGACGATTTCTTCAGCAGACCTCCGTCTCGTCCTGGTATAAGTTCACTGTTAGGGTTGGCACCTGGCTGATTGTAAGTCACTTATTTTAGATGGTTATGAAATGACCGGTGCCAAACCTGCTTCTTATCTGGCAGCTTCGGAACCAATGATTTTATAACTATTTGATTATTAAATGATTGCGTGACGAGCGGTCCCAACCCTAACTCGGAGGCCGCAGGCCGACCGAAGGGGGAGGGCGAAGCCCTGCGGGGAAATCCTTTCCCCCTTGCCCCTGGGGGCAGCCGCGTAGCGGCGGGGGTGAAAGAGGCGAAGCCTCCGCTACTAAACAGAAAAAGCCAGCCCTAAGGCTGGCCTGTTTAGTAGACTATTATGATAAATTATCGAACCTTTTGGATGCTATTTGTGCGCTAAACAATGCTGCATGCGAGTTTTAGGTTAGATTCAGGGAATAAATCCCCTTGGTACTACTCAACCCCATATTGAATATCCCAGTCAAATGGTTTTTTCGCATACTTTTCAATTAAAGGCAAGAAGCGTGGATTCTCCTTTTCCTCATAGTAGGCCCTAAACAGGTTTTCGGGATACGAGAACTTGTTTAGGGCGCCCATGCTTTCGAATGTGTCTTCTATAAAGTTGTATGCCCAGTCATCATCATAGGACATAACAACCTTGAATAACATTTTTACCCTGTAGTAATCAATGTACCGTCGTGAGAGCTCATGATTGCGTAGTTCTTCCAGCACGGGCTTGAACGCCTCGTCTCTCCACATCATTAATGCATTTAAAGCATAGTTGGTATTGCCTTCTCGGCCTTTACTATTAGCCCCCTGTTCATCCAGCCCCACCTTATATTCACGAAGAGCATCGATCGCCAAAGGGATGTCATCGGGGTTCTTGTAATAAAACAGCAACGGCAGCAAGTTGGAGTCACCGTCAAGATATAGATTACGTATTACCTCGCGAACGCCCTCTGTGTCACGTAACCTGTAAGCAGAACCAGACTTGTCAAGATGATGTAACCCAGAACTAAACACAATCACACTGTCCACACGGTGCATTTGCTCCTTGGTAAAGAGCAACGAGTCTGATTCTGCGACCTCCAGCATAAAGGAGGCAACATCCGAGGTGAACCAAACATCATAGGATGCGAGCCAGAATTTGTCCTTGTCCTTCAACTTTGCCAGCAGAATATCGTAACACTTCTCGCTTCGTTTGGAAGCCAATGCGTGAAAGGCCATCGCTCGTTGTGCTGGAATATCGGCGCTGAGGGCCATAGACTCGAGGTCGGAGTCAGAAGCCTTTTTCAGTATCTTCTTTTGCTTTTTCCAACCAGCAGGAACATGCCCCCAACCATCGTTATTTGTCAGAAAGTAGGTGTTATTCTTGTCTGGTTCGGAGGGAAGGTCTGGAAGGTCTTGTGCTAAAACCAGAGACAACGGAACGAGCAAGAAAAACACAAGTGTAAAGAAACGTTTAGTCATGATGGTTTGTTTCATAGATGCCCCGGCTGGATCTGATTGTTTGGCTTTGCAAAAATCATTCCCCCTTTCGATGTTCAAGGTGTGATTGTAAATGATACACCTTGAACGCTAAAACCAGTCTGGAATTCCTTCTATTGGCGATATCGTGTGCAAGGCCTGCTGCCTAAAAACACACCTTGTACAATCAGCAATGAGAAGCCAGATTCAAAGATAAAAGAAAAATGCTAACCGATTTATAATTAATCAGTTAGAATTTTTAAGTAGTAGACTACACAGGTAAAATCTCGAACCTTCTGGAGGATTTCAAGAAGGTTGAATTATTTTCACAAATTGTCGAGCCTGCTCGTTATTCCGACGGTTATTCCGACATTTATTCCGGCATCAAAAGTAGTAAGAAAACCGGAATTAGTAGTAAGAAAACTTGAAAAAGTAGGGAGAAAATCCTCCAACTGCTCAAAGTTCACCCCAACTATTCGGCCCGAAAACTCGCTGAAATCATCGGCATAACCCCCAAGGCCGTCGAAAAGCATCTTGCTAGACTGAAAGCCGAAGGTGTCATCAAAAGAGAGGGCCCGGACAAGGGCGGCTCTTGGATCGTTTTGTCAGCGTTATGATGGGGTTGCTCGGTTTCTTCGGGAAAAAGGATTTGACATACAGGACGTTTGAGAAATGGGTGGATGCTACTTTGTCGGCGGATCTGCCGGAGGGGGTTTAAGCCTTTTGTTTCAATCTGTATGATGATGGAAAGGGACAATGGTCGGCCGAGATAATCGGCGCAGCATCCTTTGACCCCGGGAATAGCGATTGGGCTTGTGATGAAGTGTTTGATAACCGGGAGCATCTGTTAAAGTGGTCAAGTTGCCAGTCTTGGGAAAAGACTCTGGCCCAGATGGAGTCTCATCTGAAGAAGTACCTGAAGAAGGGGAAGTACGCCTCCTTGCTCCGTAGCAAGCAGGGCCTTGGCCTGGGCTTTGTCGATGGTGATCTCATCCTTTTATAGCGTTTTCATCCTCAATTTAGGCCGATATTGAGGATGAAACGGGCAAAATGCACATCTCGTCCTCATAATAAGGCTTTTTTGAGGACGAGCATACATAAAAACGAAAAAGCCAGCCCCGAAAGGCTGGCCTGTTTAGTAGACTACTATGATATAATATCGAACCTTCTGGATGCCATCCGCGCACTCAATCGGGGAACTTTCGGAATCCAAGGTCAACACTAATCAGTGTCGATTTTAACCTTTTCGACCAGAATTCTTTTTTCTTGTGGGTATTGAAAATAATTCCTATCTTTGCCGTAGTAATTGATAAAAGACATTATGCCAGAAATATTCAGATTCTTCGGATTCTCTTTCTTCTTCTATAGTCGGGAGCATGACCCTTTGCATGTCCATGTGGAGGGGAATGGAGGAATGGCCAAGTTCGAATGGAACGGGACGGAGTTTGTCCTTGTGGAGCGGATGGGCATCAAGGCCGGTGACTTCAAGAAGATCAAGGCTGTCATTGATGAGAATGCGGACATCATCATCGCCCAGTGGAACAAGCACTTTAACCAGTAAAAGGGAAAAGGATATGATCAAGATCAAAGAAATATGGTTCAGTGACGACCAGATATTCGGTCGCGGCGAAGACGGGCGTATCTACAGCCAGTCTCTCCTTTGGTATCCTCGGCTTCGGGCTGCCAGTGCCGAGGAGCGGGAGAAGTATACCTTCGGTTTCGACGGCATCCATTGGCGTAATATCGACGAAGACATCAGTTTCGAGAGCTTCGTTTATGAAGACGCCCAGCCGACGCCGATGCAGAAGTTCTTCCTGACCCACAAAGAGATCAACATTGCTGAGTTCGCCCGTTCCATCGGCATGAATGCCACGCTCCTGCGGAACTATATCAATGGATTCAAAAAACCATCCGTTGAACGAGAAAAAGCCATCCTGGCCCATATCCATCAGTTGGGGCAGGAGTTGATGGCTGCGAATTTCTAATAAAACAGCGTCGTTCCAATGAAGAAAACCATTCTCCTACTCATTTGTTATCTTTCTGCCTTTGTCGCCCATGGACAGGAACCGGCGCCACCGACACAGGAATGGTGCAAGTGGGCTTTTCAGCAACTTCCTGACCACCGAGACATATCTGAAGTGGATGCAAAAGCCTTCTCCGTCGATTTTTATACGCTTCTCAAGATTGCCTTTGCAATCAATGAATGGGAAATAGAAAAGGAGGATATATAGGCTCTGGGGAATTCCTGGCCTATTGGTATGCCGGAAATGGTGATTCTCCTTTAAGTTTTCGAGGGCATACCATCCGTTATAAAGTCGGGATTGTGCAGGATGGGAAGACCAACGTGGACATTACCATACGCATCCCTGAGAGATCGCCATATGAGCCGGTTAACCTTCGATTCACGATGTATCTGGTCTATGAAAACGAGTCGTGGCGAATCGATGATTGGTTCGACTGGAATGATGGGATGAATGGGTCTATGCGGAAAGCTCTGAGAGGATACATTCGCTGGTTTGCGGATCAAATCCCGGAGAAGCAGTAGCATGGACCTTCCTGTCCCAATGGGTCTGCTGATGGCCATCCCATAAGTTGTTGAGTATCAAAATGCTTTCTCTAGTGTTCCCGCAGGCCCCGTGGAAAAACCCGAGGTTTGCGGATGCTCTTTTATGACGGTCTTGATTATCAATTGATTGCAAAGAACGTTTCCGCAGACCTCGCCGATGGAAGAGAACGTATAAAGATCAGTGACTTCGGAGGCCGCAGGCCGACCGAAGGGGGAGGGCGAAGCCCTGCGGGGGAATTCTTTCCCCCGTGCCCCTGGGGGCGGCCGCGTAGCGGCGGGGGTGAAAGAGGCGAAGCCTCCGCTACTAAACAAAAAAAGCCAGCCCTAAGGCTGGCCTGTTTAGTAGACTACACAGGTAAAATCTCGAACTTTTTTGAGGACCTTCTAAAGCTGGATAGGTTTGCGGAAAGTATTGAGGATGAGTTGCTTAAGATGTAGGCGGGGGGAGGAGAGAGGCCATGGCAATACTACAAATTAGCCCGAAATAACCATCTTGGATAATTAGTTTTTCGGGTTTATAACCTAAAGAATCGTTGTGTTGATTTTCAGGGAATTAGACTTTTGGGAGAATAAGGTTAAATAGATGCCTCGAAGTATCTCCTCGAACTATTCGGGTAGGCTGAGATTCGGGTTATTTTGTTAAGTGAATAAGCCAACCATCAACGGGGACTCCGTTCACTTTGAATGCAGTGTAGTATTCTGGATAACCCTCTTGGTTCCATCGCATAGCATGTTGGACTCTAATCTTATCTTTACTGCCATCTGGCCAGGAAATGCACAGATCGTTATCCCATTTCTTGGTTCCGTCCAGTTCGCCGAAGCGAAGGTCAACAACGTCAGACTTTGTGTACCATGAAGGATAAATATAGAAGCCCTTTAGTGAAGCGAAATAAGCTCTTGTCTGCGAATCCGGCCATTGGAATAATGTTCCGTCAAAAGTGGCCGAGAAAGGTTCAGACAGCCAATTATCCGGTGTTGCAGTGTCGAACATGTTATGACCTTGGGCATCAGTGACCTCAAGGATGAATTCAATGGGACGCATATCCCAAATCATACCCTCTTTCGGGCTATAACTGTCTTGCTTCAAGAATTCATCAAACGGATCCTTCTCGCAGGAGGTCAATACCAGCAAGGTAACTAGGGGAAGAAAGATCTTTTTCATAAGAAATGTCTGGAAAATGAATTCAAACTCCGATGTCAAAGATATACATTGTTTTACGAAATTCCAAGTGGACTGAGAAACGACCTGTTTCAATGGGTAATGGCTTCTTCAAGGAATAATCTCATTTGAGGAACTCACTAAAAAAGAGAAACGCCAACTAGTTTATAATCAACTAATTGGTGTTTTAACTAGTAGACCAAACACATAAATTCTCGAACCTTCTGGAAGACATCCGGAAGGTGGATAGATTTGCGCAATATATTGAAAGTCAGGAAAATGGGAATTTGACAGAAATGGAGGGCTCACAAATGAAGTCCTCCAAAATGTGAAAATAGCTACACTTTTAAAGACCGATTACAGCCTCGCGAATCCGCGTTTTTACGTCTTCCCAATCCGTCTCCTCGAACATGAAGGGCATGGGGTCGGATTCGGCGTCTTCGAAGTAGGTGAGGCTTTTCATAGCGATGAAGAGAGTGCCGTCCGGATACTTCTGCAAGTAGAGTTCCAAAAGCTCTTGCAAAGTGAACGAGCGGAGTAATATGTTGATATCAATGAAATCCTTCTTGGTACCCCTGCCAATGACAGCCGCTATTTTCATCGCGGAAATGTCCTTGATGCTCGCAAGAGTAATATCGGAATCAATGACCGCCTCGTCGATCCAGGAATACCGGTAGTTGACGAAATCGACCTTGACTCCGTCGACAAAATAGATGTGGATGTTCTTGGATTCCTTGACGACACTGACCGTATGGGATTCTTCCAAGGCTTCCCGGATTTCCAGCGAATCCGCCTCAATCGTTCCGAAGAGGTCCAGGTCGATGGACTTCCGATGTCCCAGCTGAAGCGCCAGGGCCGTTCCGCCGACAAGACGGAGACCTTGGAACATCGACATGGACTGCAGCGACTTCAGAAGTTGCAGTGTTCCGGGTTCGATTGTCTGGTATTGTAGCATCGGAACTGCTCTTGAGGGGTCCGGGAGATGGTACTGATGAAGGCAAGGGCGCGGGGCTCCAGGGAGCGGAGATTCTTGGAAATGCTCACGATTTCATCCAGACCATAATAAGCCAGAAGAAGCTTCCAATCACTGATCTGTCCATATTCCAGCACCCGCTGAACGACATAGGGAGCATGCAGGGAAAGGTCGATATGATCCCGGTCAACATCCCAGAAGATGCTGTCCGAAAAGCCCTGTATGCATTCCTGCCTCGACATACCTCGCAAATGTACGAAAAAGATGGGAAGTTCACAATTTGTGAATAAAAACAAAAAAGCCAGCCCCGAAAGGCTGGCTTGCTATGTAGAACTGGTGCTAGAAATTTTGAACGGATTCATCGACGGTTTTATAGCAGTGATTAGGTTCAATGAATCTTTCTCGTGAAAAAGAGGGAGGATGCAAGAGATAGAAGGACAATCACAATCATTGCCCCAATATCATAAGGCTTTCGGTTTATCTCGTAGTACTCGATAGGCGTATTTAGGGAGCCCAAGTCAACACCTTCCGACTCTTTCATTTGGTCTTTTGACTCATAATAAGTTACTGCTCTATTGAGCGTATTTAGTGAGAAGAATACTGATGAGTCTCGTCCGAAGACATGATCTCCAACTACCTGTAAGGAATCTATCCTATTGACAATCTTTTCATCGTCTTCGTTCACGATATACCCATAATCAGGAGAATTGATAACTATTACTTTTAGTCTATTCGGAACGGGGACTTCGTAATAAGTCCCGATAATATCATTAGGGAAGAGCGTCAGGTCCGAAAGAAATAGCCAACCAACCCAAACAATGGCAGAAAGGGGAATAAAGCACAATGCGGCAAATAGGAGGCGTTTCATGGCGAAGACAAGCGGATTACACTTCAAAGTTGCCGAACTCTTTGCAAATATCATTCCTCCATTAGGTGCAATTTCGAACTCAAAACAAGGGTTATCCGATTGTGTGGGCACAAAAAAAGACAAATCCGAAGATTTGTCTGTTTAGTAGACTATTGTGATAAATTATCGAACCTTTTAGACGCTATCCGTGCGCTAAATCGTATAGAACATGAAATCCAAAGCTGATATTGATCTGCGCAGATGTAGTCCATCTCTTGTTTGTACTTTGAGGTTCATTTAATTGATATCCAGACGGATAGTGGATATGGATTCCTCCTGTATGATATCACAGTTTTCCTTTTCTTATAAAGTATAATTGAGCAATCAGGAATGCTATAGAGAATAAGATGAAACCAATCTTTATAATCAATTCAATAGAGTCTTTAATGGGCATTCCATCCAGTGGATAAAGGAGAAACGAACGTAGATAGTAAAGAAACACAGTAGTGATGAAACCATAGGATATGACCCGCCATACGGACAATTCTGTTTTTGTAAACGAGTGGTTAACAGGATACAATCGCCTTTTTGAAAACAGCAGAATAGCCAATATCACAATTGTGATAACAGTATCAATTATCCGATAGATGCTAATTGCGGGTTCGCCCCAGATACGAATCAACCATTCTATCCAAGTAAGTAGAATGAAGATATCCAAATAGAGAAAACTACGATCACTTTTAGAGGCAGACATATATTTCTGTTGTTTCTTGTTAGCAAAGATAGAGATTATTGGACAAATATGAATCTTAGACTTGACAAATATACTTACAATTATTGTCTTTTCACAGAATCGCAATTCTCTGATAATCATTTTCTATGTAGACTACACAGGTAAAATCTCGAACCTTTTGGAGGACCTCAAGAAGGTTGAAAGATTCTTGCAAAATATTGAAAATCAAGAAAATACAGTCTTGAGAGAAAAGTAGTTATCTGAAAAGACCTCTCGGAAAACTATAAAAAACTGTCGTGAAAGCCATCCATTATTGGGTGGTTTTCTCTTTTTGGGTATATTTCAATAATCCATTGATAATAAATTAATTAGTATTCATCGTTGAATTGCCGATGGATGCTGGTATTATGCAATCTCGAACCAGAAAACAATCATTTCACACAACATATTTCCAAAACATTTTAATCATTTAGCATTATGGAAAATCCAGATCTGCCCGCGCCATTGAGCGCACCCAATGGAACTACTCCTAGTTCCTCACCAACACCCATCATCATTACTACCGCCGCCAAGACCAGAACAGTTTATCGGTCTTTGGATCCCAAGGACCAGCGAATCGAACAGGGCTCGGCCACACCGAAAGGAACGCTGATAAAAGACCTCGAGTCTTGCCCGAAGAAGGAATGACAAAAACAAGCGGCAGATATCACTACATGCCGCTTGAAAATCATTCTTTGAAAAGCATATTATTATGAATGATTGTCTTTCTTTCCCGGGAGTTGTTTCTTTGATTGTCCCTTCAGTAGTTTCTTTCTCTTTGATTCAACCAGCTTGATACTCTCGGCAGTAGGAAGATCCTCCGGCATCGTTCCGCCGATTCGTTTGATGGCATCCCGAACTTCTTTCCCGACGGCATAGTGAACAGCATTTGCATCATCCTTCCCTTGGACGTTTTCTTTGCGCAATTATTCTTCGGCTTGGGTTGAACGGAAAAGGTTTGCGGCTAATTCAGTGCTGCCCATATGATCAAGGATGTCCTGTTTCTCTCCTAAGCCTTTCTTTTTCTTGATACCTTTGGCAGTGAGACCATTATACATGCCTTTGTAGCCCCAATTCTGAAATATAGCGTATTCAAGAGGGGTTACCACACCTGCTGCGTGAGCAGCGTCGGCAAGTTTTGCGTTGTACGCACGAAGTTGTTCACGTAGGAATAGGCGCTTGCTGTCCTCCGTCGTCAGTTGCTGATATGCCTCCATCTGCTGGATTTCGGCATATCTTGTTTGGATAGCAAAGTAGGTTTGTGCCTGGGCTATTTCTGGTTTACGGGGGTCGCCATTCTGGGCGACCAGGTAGCAAGCATAGCGGGTAAGAAGAATATCGTCGATTTCTCTTTTTGCACCTCTCCCGATGTTTATCATTTTGCGGACGTCCGCAAAATGTTCCTCAACACGCTGGGATGCCGATTTGCAGGATTCCTTTGCTCTTTCAATGGCATCAATGAATCCTCTCCATTGATTGTATCCAAGATGAGGGTAAATCTCACGAGCGGACCAGTATTCAACCCCGCTCTCATTCACATGCCTCAAACTCTCAAAAAGGGAGGCAACTTCTTTTGTCAGTTCGTTCATAATATACTGCTTTTCTAGTAGCAAAGATACCCTTTTGAACCCAGACTAGGAAATAAAGAAGCGAAATTTTATCAACAGTATTGACATGGATAGTTCATTCATAAGAAAGCATCTTGGTCGAAAAAAACGAGGGCGCTCCCACGCCCCCGAAAAATACAAAAGACACTTAGTCCTTAATCCATATCTTCAACATCTTGCCATGTTTCGGGCGGATGATGGTACCGTCTTTTCTGACAGCGTATGGTCGGAAGATGTAGTGCCCTCCATCTTTTTTAGCTAAATTACCATTAGACATTTCGTACACCTCCTTTCTACCTATGGCCATAATGGTGTGGCCGATTTATCTCCTTTGCTGGAGATGGAAAACCCCCAAGTATGGGAGTACAAGGGGGTTTTATTCCTTTTGGAGGGCGAGGGTAGGAACGAACCTTCTGATAGAAAGGAGATGTCTTACTATGCCCGATGGTAATTTAGCTTCTGCAAAAATGAGAATCTTTTTTTAGAAATCCTACTTTTTGGGTGAAAATACCGCTAGAAACCGTAACAATCCGGATTATTTTGCATTTTTTGCTTTCCTGAGCTTGTTTTCTTGGGCCCTCGAACTAGGATGAGAGCGGTAGAAGGTTATCATATCGGCGGTAGAGGTAAGCAGAACAGACTTGATTACCAAGTAACCAGATCCGCATCGGCAAGCGGTATAGTATTAGGGTCGAAAGGGATGACTCGGCATTCACCGGGAAGATTGCTCACGAATGCGAGAGGTTTATCCGGATGGTTTCCTTTATGTGGAAGCCCGTAATATCCGATGACGTCTTCATCGGCATTGACTTCGGTGCGAAGGGCGGAAAGGACGTTTTGGAACTCTTCGATCCCCACTTTTTCCCGGAACAGGACCAAATAGCGCCCATCCGGAAGAATGTATAGCAGCGTTCTGTCATCCAATTCGAATTGGATATCCTGCTTCGAGTTATGAGAGACGACGATGAAAACCGGACGATCAGATTGGGATACCCGGCGTAACAGTTCCCCAGGTTCGCGTTTCTTCGCTTCTTCTTTTTCCATAGCTTCTTTCGCCGTACGGTCATTACGGTACAATCCATAGGCCTGCAAGAGAATGACCAACGGGACGAACAGCCAGGCTTTGGGTCCAAAGTGCTCCTTATCAAAAACGGCAATGGATAACACTCAATGCCAAACAAACAGGCCATGATGATCGTGACCAGAATCAGATAATCATAAAAGGACCGTTTTTCCTTTTCCATCCTGAGAGAAGATAGGGTTGTACAACAAAGATAGCAACTATTATTGTTTTGCCCAAGGAGAGCGGAATTGGGCATTGACGTATCTGTACACTCTTAACCTGGCAAATAATCGTATTTTAGTGGCTAATCTAATACCAAAGAAACATGGCATCGAAAAAAGCCCCCCTTGAAATGACTATCCCAGAGTATCGGCAGTATCTTAGGGAACATGGCTTCCCGGAAGAGACGGGTACTGTGATTCACAGATTGCAGCCCTAAGAGATTTCCTTGATCAGTATTGTAATCTTGTTGTCGACAATTACATAGAGCAGAAAAAAAGCGTAAAGCTACTCCGGACCAAGAAAAGCCGAAGAACATCGAATGAATTAAGTTGTTGATAATCAGTGCGATAGCGGTTATACTAAACAATTCCTCGAACTTTCCTCGAACTATCTTGAAACACGTATTTCGGAACTACAATGCGCTGAATATCAGTGTGTTAGTCGGTTGTTTATATAACGAAAAAACCGGAAAATCTTTCGACTTTCCGGCTGTAGTAGACAAAACACATAAATTCTCGAACCTTTTGGAGGACCTCAAGAAGGTTGAAAGGTTTTCGCAATATATTGAAAATCAGGCAAGTGAGAATATGGAAGAAATGGAGGGCTCAGAGAAATAAGCGTTAAAAACTGTGGGAAATGGGGGTTCGAAAAAGGACTTCATCTCGTTTGTGGTGTATTCCTGTATTGCATTGATAATAAGGTTCTTTGTGTTTTGGCCTGAATTGATGCTTTTGGGCCTTGTCGAACCAGGGGAAGACTTGATGGTATCGTTGGAAATGAGTATCTTGTGCTCCGTATATAACATCATGTTATGGTCTCATTGGATCAAATAAAGATATACATAAAGTATCCGACGACTCATGGTGCTCCGAAAGAAGAGCTCCAGTTATTGAGTGATGAACAATGGCTAAGGTTAAACATGTTTCAGCACTCTCTATGGGTTTTGAAGAACAAACCTGAAATATGCCCGCCGGAATTCGAAGGGATTGTTAAGCAAATGATGCGAAATGAATGTCCGGATGAATCCACATATCAGTTTCTTCTCGATGGCCTTCAAAAACAAAACATGTCATGGATAAGCAGAATAATGACAAGAATTTCTGGTTCTTTTTCGACAATAAAGAGACTCTTCAGAAAAAGTACCCTGGAAAGCATATCGTAATCAGAAATGCGGAGGTTGCCATAATTGCAGACTCCAGGGATGAGGCCTTTGTTCAGTCCATTATTCTCGCCCATAACAACGGAGAGGATGTTTTGGACTATTGTACATTCGATTGTGATGTGACTTATGGAGAGCCTTATCGAAAAAGAGAGTGATTGAGAAGTAGTAGGTTCGAGGTATTTTTTAACTAGTAGAAAAAAAACGGATTCTCACAATCTCGAACTTTTCACAGAATCGCAATTCTCTGATAATCAAATAAGTCAGCCGAAAAGGCTGACTTATTTTCTATGTAGAACAGGTGTTAGAAATTTCGAACGAGTTTATTGAAGGCTTCAAAGCCGTAATTGAGTTCGAAATCAATCCTTCCACTCGTATTCGATAACATCGACATCGCACGCCAATACAACATGTCCCAAATCGATATAGATGGAATACCCTCCATACCCATATCCAACATGATGGTCAATATACTCGAGTTTTGAGTTGGTAAGGTTCAACAACGTTGAATAGTCTTCGTCCGTCAGTGAATCTGTTAGGCACTTATAACCGCCATTCTTGAAGAACAGATTTGGTTTGACCTTCTTGAATATGGAATACTCAATGTCTTCCGAAAAATGATATCGTATGGTGAGAGTTTTTGCTTTAGGGAACCAATATGCTATCGAATCATTGGATGAAAGTTCGTCTTCAAATTTAAAGACAAGACACTGATTATCAATACATATTGACTTGATTACACCGTCATGGGGGACTGGTATAATGGGAAACAAATCCTTACTTAAACAAAAGCTCTTTTTCATTTTGCTAATTTACAACTATGATGAAGTCTTTTCGAAAGTGTAGATATCAATGCTATCATCGTGACATATTGCAACCCTTTTGGCTCGGGGGTCAAGATATAGACCGCGACTCTCGACGATTGCCCGTAACTCATCATCAGGGATGCGACAATTCAAATGCATATACAAAAAATCTTCGCTGAAATCGAATTGAACACCTTTGCTTTTGTTGATGAATACGATATAAGCCTTACCCCTCAATGCAAAACGCAGGAAGGGGTCTATGTCCTGTACTCGGACACGCATTCCTTCTTTCAATCCTTTTCGCCGCCTTGCTTCCACATAACCGAGTGTAATATATTTGCATCCTGACGCCTCAAGGATTGAGTGTGTGATATCGATAAATCGGTTCTCAACATCCAAATAATCTTCCATCGTTACGACCTTTCCCTCATACTCCTTCCCAACATCGGAGAAACATGTCCACTCATCTTTTTGGTATGCACCATTCTCATCATAGTACTGGGGTTCATATTTGACGATTTCATGCGAAGCTTTCAGAAAGCGTAAACTATCTGAACGGCGAAGTATTAAATCCCTGAGTTTCATTGAATAATAGCGTTCCTTTATCAGAGCAAAATTACACTTTTTATCGCGAAATACATGATTTCGAACTCAAAAGATGGCTCCTGTGGTGGTGTAGGCACGAAAAAAGGACACTTCCGAAGAAATGTCCTGTTTAGTAGCGGAGGCAGGACTCGAACCTACGACCTCCGGGTTATGAGCCCGACGAGCTACCGACTGCTCTACTCCGCGATGTGGAGTACAAAGGTAGGGACTTTTTTTGAAATTCCAAAATTTTTTTGAGATTCCGGGTCGAGCCCGGAATGAAGTCAGCGCAGGAATTCCAGGATTTTGTCCATTTCAGCGGCGGGGAAGGCCTGCTGGTCGCCGGTTTCAAGGTTCTTCAGGTTCACCGTGGCGGCCTCGATTTCGGAGGAGCCGTTGATGGAGATGAAGGGGATGGCCTTCTTGGCGGCGTAGTCGAACTGCTTCTTGAGCTTGCCCGGTTCGGGGTAGACTTCGACGGAGACGCCGGCTTCGCGGAGGGTCTTCGCCAAAGGGAGGACATACCGCAGCTCCTCGGCGCCCATTACCGCGAACAGGAGCCGTGTCGAGCTGCCCAGATCGGCAGGGAATTTCTCCAGGCCCTTGAGGACGTCGTAGATGCGGTCCGCGCCGAAGGAGATGCCCACGCCGGAGACGTTCGGGAGGCCGAAGATGCCGGTGAGGTTGTCGTAGCGGCCGCCGCCGCAGATGCTGCCGATGGGGAAGTCCAGGGCCTTCACCTCGAAGATCGCGCCGGTGTAGTAGTTGAGGCCGCGGGCGAGGGAAAGGTCGATCTCCACGGGCTGCGAAACGCCGGCCGTGCCAATGAAGCCGAACAGCTCCTCCAGCTCGTCCAGGCCCTTGAGGCCGGTGGCGGAAACCAGGCCGGAAGCGGAGCCGCCGTTGAACAACCCGCGCATGACGGCCAGTTTTTCGGACGTGGTGCCGGAGAGCAGGAGGACGGGCCGCAGGACGGCGACGGCATCGGCCGTCAGGCCCTTCTCCAGCATCTCGGCCTCGACACTCTCGAGCCCGATCTTGTCCAGCTTGTCGATGGCGACGGTGATGTCCACCACCCGCTCCGGGAAGCCGCAGATCTCCGCGAGGCCGGTGAGGACCTTGCGGTTGTTGACCTTGATGCCCACGCGGATGCCGAGGAGGGTGAACACGCGGTCCACCATCTCCACCAGCTCGAGCTCATTGACCTGCGAGGTGGAGCCGATCACGTCCACGTCGCACTGGTAGAACTCGCGGTAGCGGCCCTTCTGCGGCCGGTCCGCCCGCCAGACGGGCTGGATCTGGTACCGCTTGAACGGGAAGGAGATCTCGTTCTGGTGCTGGACCACGTAGCGGGCGAACGGGACGGTCAGGTCGTACCGCAGGCCCTTCTCGGGCGGCAGTTCGGCCTTCTCGCCGCTGTTCTGGATGCGGAACAGGAGCTTGTCGCCCTCGTCGCCGTACTTGCCCAGGAGTGTGGAGAGGTTCTCCATCGCGGGCGTTTCGATCTGCTGGTAGCCATAGGTCCGGAACACGCTCCGGATGGTGTCGAAGATATAGTTGCGCTCGGCCATCTCGCGCTGGCCGAAGTCACGGGTCCCCTTGGGAATGGACGGTTTCTGTGCCATGATCAATTCGTAAAATCCTGCAAATATACGGATTTTCTGCCAATCTACAGGCCGCGGACGGCCTCGTCGATGGCGGCGAGCTCTTCCGCGGATAAGGCGGTGTTCTCCAGCGCCTTGAAGTCGTCCTGGATCTGGGCGACCCGGCTGGCGCCGATGATCACGCTCGTCACCCGGTCGTCCTTGAGGCACCATGCGAGAGCCATCTCGGCGAGCGTCTGCCCGCGGCGGGCGGCGATTCCGTTCAACTTCACAAGCGCGGCGTGCATCGCGGGCGTCAGGGCCGACGACTTGAGGAACTTCTCCTTCGCCATGCGGGAATCGGCCGGGATGCCTTCCAGGTAGCGGCCGGTCAGGAGCCCCTGCGCCAGCGGCGAGAAGGCGATGAAGCCCACGCCGTTCTCCTTCGCCTGGTCCAGGATGCCCTGCCGCTCCGGCTCCCGGTTCAAGATGTTGTAGCGGCCCTGGTAGATGAGGCAGGGAACATCCCTGTCCTTCAGGTACTTATAGGCGAAAGCAGCGGCCTCCGGCGGGTAGTTGGAGATGCCGGCGTACAGCGCCTTGCCGGCCCGGACGATGTCCACGAGCGCCTGCATCGTCTCCTCCAGCGGGGTCTTGGGATCGAACCGGTGGGAGTAGAATAGGTCCACATAGTCGAGGTTCATCCGCTTGAGGCTCTGGTCCAGGCTCGCCATCAGGTACTTCCGGGAGCCCCATTCGCCGTAGGGGCCGGGCCACATGTCGTAGCCCGCCTTGGAGGAGATGAACAGTTCGTCACGGAAGGGCGCGAAGGACTTGCGCATGATCATCCCGAACGTTTCCTCGGCCGAACCGTATGAAGGGCCGTAGTTGTTGGCCAGGTCGAAGTGGACGATGCCGTGGTCGAAGGCGTAATGGGCCATCTCCAGGGAGTTCGCAAGCGGGTTCACGTCGCCGAAGTTGTGCCACAGGCCCAGGGAGATCTCGGGGAGGAGGATGCCGCTGCGGCCGCACCGGCGGTAGCGGATGCCGCGCTCATAGCGGTCGGGGGCGGGGGAGTAGATGGGATTGATCATGTTTGTATCGTTTTGTCGAAGACAAAGATACGCGATTTCGTGGAAAATTGCTTATATTTGTTATTCATAACGAACATGAAAGCATGAAAGATTTTGTCAAGATGATGTTGGCCGTGATCTGCGCGTTCATCGTGATGCAGCTCGTCGGCTTTTTCCTGTTGTTCGCGATGGTCGGGGCGATGAGCCTCGGCAGCAGCAAGACGGTCCTCCCGCGCGAAGGCGTGCTGGACATCGACATGGAGCAGTTCACCCTCGGCGAGCAGACGCAGGATGATTCCTTCAACCCCAGCTTCTCGCTCCTCGGGATGTCGGCCGGCGGCATGACCGTGGGCCTCTGGGACGCCGTGCAGGCCATCGAGGCCGCCGCGGCCGATCCCGGCATCAAGTATATCCTCCTCCGCGCGGACGCCGCTTCCGGCGGCACCTCCTCCATCGAGGAGCTTCGCGCCGCCCTCGCCGAGTTCCGCAAGAGCGGCAAGGCCGTGGTGGCCTATACGGAGAATCCCTCCTGCGGCTCCTACTATCTCGCTTCGGTGGCCGACAAGGTCTATATGACCTCCTACCACGGCGGCTCCGCGCAGATGACGGGCGTCGCCAGCCGGATGATCTTCCTGAAGGACCTGCTGGACAAGGTGGGCGTGAACTACCAGCTCATCCGCCACGGCAAGTACAAGTCCGCCGGCGAGATGTACATCAAGAACGCCCCCTCCGCCGAGAACCGCGAGCAGTACCAGGTGATGGTCAATTCCCTGTGGAAGACCATCTCCGCCGCCACCGCCGAATCCCGCGGCCTGACCGAGGAGAAGTACAACGACCTGATCGACAACCTCAAGCTCAACTTCCCGGAGGATTTCCTGGAGAACGGGCTGGTGGACGAACTCCTGGACCATGAGGGCCTGGTCGCCAAGCTCTGCGCCCTCGCCCAGGTGGAGGAAGTGGAGGACCTGCACCTCATCCCGCTGGCGGACTATGTCGATGCCAAGGTGAACCGGCTCGGCGGCAAGGAGAACGTCGCCATCCTGTTCGCCGACGGCGAGATCGTGGACGGCCGGGACTACCAGGAAATCGCCTCCGACCGCTTCGTCGCCGAGATCGACAAGATCCGCAAGGACAAGACCGTCAAGTCCGTCGTCCTCCGCGTGAACTCCCCGGGCGGCAGCGTCGTCGCCTCCGAGAAGATCCGCACCGCGCTGAAGCTCCTCATGGCCGAGAAACCGCTCGTCGCCTCCTACGGCAACTACGCGGCCTCGGGCGGCTACTGGATCTCCGCCGGCGTCCAGAAGATCTACTCCGACGCGACCTGCCTCACCGGCTCCATCGGCGTGTTCTCGCTGATTCCGGAGTTCTCCAAGACCATCGGCAAGGTGGGGGTGAACCTCGTCACCGTGGGCTCCAACAAGCACAGCGACATGTACTCCCTGACGCGTCCCTTCGACGCGGAGGAGACCGCCAGCATGCAGGTCTATGTCGATGACGTCTACGAGCGTTTCGTGGGCCTGGTGGCCGAGGGCCGCTCGCTGGAGACGCAGAAGGTGGACGACATGGCCCAGGGCCGCGTGTGGGTGGGTACCGACGCGCTCGGCCTCGGCCTGGTCGATGAGATCGGCGGCCTGCGCCAGGCCGTGGATTACGCCGCCTCGCTGGCCGGCTTCCTGTCCAAAGGCGACTACCACGTGGTCACCTATCCCGCCCAGCTGACCCAGGCGGAACTGCTGATGGATATGATCTCCGGCAAGAAGGAGGCGCCGTCCATCCTTGCCGACACGCCGTTCGAGGAGCTCGGAAAGACCCTCCGGAACCTCCGCGAGAACCAGCCTTCGCAGGTCTATGCCCGCCTGCCATATGACATCGAAATCCGCTAGGGAATGGACGAAAAGAAACTGACACCGATGCGCTTCCGCCCCGAAAAGGTGGAGCGCAAGTGGGGAATCGCCGAATACCGGATCGCGGACCTCGGATACATCGACTCCGTGGCCCTGGACGGCTGGCTGTCCGGCAACTCCATCAGCGACATCATGCAGACCTACCTGGAGCGTTTCACCGGGGAGGTCCCCTTCGAATACTACGGGACGCAGTTCCCGGTGATGGTCAAGTGGCTGGACATCAAAGGCCGCACCTCGCTCCACGTGAACCCGGACGACGAGTCCGCCGAGCAGCGCTACGACGCCTTCGGCAAGACGGCCCTGTGGTATGTGGCCGCGGCCGGGGCCGATGCGAAGCTCTTCCTCGGCTTCAAGCGGGAAGTCACCGCCGAGGAGTTCTGGCGCAAGTGCCAGGACGGCACGGTGGAGGACCTGCTGAATGTCGTGAAACCCAAGGTGGGGGAGCACTACCTCGTCACCCCGGGCATGGTCCATGCCGCGCAGGACGTCCGGCTCCTGGAAGTCGCCGAGTCCTCCGAACTCTGGTTCCGGCTCCACGCCTGGGACGACCCGGAGGCTGAACTCCACCTGGAGGAGGCCTTCGACCTGATCGACTTCAATCCTTACCGCGTCGCCCCGGCGAAGGGCGATCCGGAGGCCGTGACGGAAAAGATCGCCGTCACCCCGCAGTTTTCCGTGTCGGAAATCCGCCTGATGAATCCCGTGCGCATCGGCGCCGAGAACAACGGGAGTTTCCTGCTGTACGCCTGCGTGAAAGGCGCCGGCTCGCTGGCGGTGGAAGGGATGACGCCGCTTCATTTCCATGCGGGGGAGGCCATCGTGGTCCCCGCTGAAATCCAGCAGCTTACGCTTACACCCGAAGCCCACGGCACCCTCCTGCTGGAGGTTACGCTCGAGCCCCGGCACGAGAAAGACGAGTACATCGACCCGAACGCCGAACCCTACCTGAAAGGGGAGGAATACGACGGCCTCGAGGGCGACGAACTGCCTGACCCTGAACTGAATTGACATGGCCGACGCACGCATCGACAAGTTCCTCTGGGCGATCCGAGCCTTCAAGACCCGGACCGACGCCACCGACGCCTGCAAGGGCGGCAAGGTGAAGGTCGCCGGGGTCAATGCCAAGCCTTCCAAGGAGGTGAAGCCCGGCGATGTCCTGACGGTCAAGAAAGGGTCCGTCACCTACACCTACAAGGTGCTGCAGCCCCTGGAGCGCCGCGTAGGGGCGAAACTCGTCCCCGAGTACGCCCAGAACCTGACGCCGGCGGCCGAGCTGGAGAAGCTCCGCGCCCCGGTGGAGACTTTCTTCATCACCCGCGACCGCGGGGCGGGCCGTCCCACCAAGAAGGACCGCCGCGAGATCGAGGACGCCTGGGATGCCATCGATTTCCATGACATCCCCGAAGACGTGGCCGCCCATTTCGGCCTATCCGACGAAGACCTGGAAACCCTGTAACGTATATGAAACGAATCGGACTCGCCTTGCTGGGCCTGCTCGTCCTGGGATGGATGGCGGGCGCGCAGACCTCCCGGGAGGAACTCCTCTCCCACATGGAGCTCACGGCTGGCAACTATGCCAACTATCCCCTCCCGACGGGCCACCTGACCCCGGCGCCAGCGGGGTATGAGCCTTTTTACATCAGCCATTACGGTCGCCACGGCGCGCGGTACATGACGAGCGACAAGACGTACCGCCGGCTGCGCCAGCAGCTGGACACGGCCCGGACGCTGGACCTCCTGACGGACTACGGAAAGGATGTCCGCCGCCGCATCAAGGTCGCGGCGGCCGACGCGGAGGGCCGGGCCGGCGAGCTCACGACGCTCGGCGCCCGCCAGCACAAGGCCATCGCCCGGCGGATGTATGACAACTATCCCTCGCTGATGACGAAGCCGCTGTTCGTGGAGGCGAATTCCTCCACCTCCCGGCGCGTCATGCTGAGCATGGCGAACTTCTGCCTGGAGCTCAAGTCGCTGAATCCCACGCTGGACATCTCCATGGACGCGAGCGAGCACGACATGCACTACATCACGGCCGACAAGCGCATCGTGGTCCCGGAGAGCGCGACGGACGACGCCCTGTACCGGAAGCTCAAGCAGTTCAAGCAGCGGCTCCTGAGCGGGGAAAAGCAGATGGCCGCTATCTTCAAGGACCCGGAGCGGGCGAAGACCTTCATCGACCCGTACACCTTCGCCGACGACCTGTACAATGTCGCTTCCGACATGTACTGCGTGCCCGAGCTGAACCTCCGTTTCGACGACCTGTTCGGGGAGGAGGGCATGATCGACGGTTTCCGGGTCTATAATGCCAGCTGGTGCCTGTGGGAGGGCCTGATGCCCGGCGCCCGGACCGCCTACTGGCGCCTCTATCCGCTGCTCCAGAACTTCCTGGACGACGCCGACAGGATGATCGCCTCCGGCGGCAGCGGCCTCCGCCTCCGCTTCGGCCACGACAGCGTCGTGCTGCCGTTCTCCTTCATCCTGGGCTTCCAGGAGGCCATCCACGCGACGGACGACATGGAGGACCTGCACAACCACTTCTCCATCTTCCGCCTGATCCCGATGGCGGCGAACATCCAGCTGGTGTTCTACCGGAAGACGGCCCCTGAGCCTGCCGAAGGGCCGGCTTCCGGCGATATCCTCGTCAAGTTCCTGATGAACGAGAACGAGACGTCCATTCCGCTTGCCACCGACTGCTATCCCTACTATCACTGGTCCGATGTGGAGCCGTACTACCGGAACATGATCGAGGCCGCCCACCTGGTTTATAAGGAGATCCCTGACGATGAAGACTAGACTCACCCTCGCCCTGCTCCTTCTCATGACCGTGGGAGCGGCAGCGCAAACCTCCCAGCGGGAGATGTACGCGAACCCGTACCGGAACGGTTCCACCTACTTCGCCTATCCGGGCCCTGTCCAGAAGGTCCTGACGCCGGCTCCGGCCGGGTACGAGCCCTTCTATATCAGCCACTACGGCCGTCACGGGTCGCGGTACATGACCAGCAACAAGTACTATGTCCAGGCCATCACGCCCATGGACAGCGCCGCGAAGCTGGGCCTCCTCACGCCCAAGGGCGAGGAAGTGCTCGCGAAGCTCAAGGCCGGTTATGCCGATGCCTACAACCGCGACGGCGACCTGACCGCCCTCGGCGGCCGCCAGCACCGGGAAATCGCCCACCGGATGTACGACCGTTTCCCGGAGTTGCTCTCGCAGCCCCTGCAGGTCGATGCCCGGGCTTCGACCTCCCGGCGCGTGATGATCAGCATGTTCAATTTCTGCTGGGAGCTCCAGGGCCTGAATCCGGACCTGGACATCCGGATGGACGCGAGCGAGCACGACATGCCGTTCGTGGTGTCCGACAGTCGCGTGAAGCCGGCGGTCACGGAGGAGGCGGAAGCCATCCACAAGAAGTTCAGCGCCTACCGGGACGACGCCTACAGCAAGCCTGAACGCCTGATGAAGGTCCTGTTCAAGGACGTCCGCAAGGTGGAGGCGTACGTGGACGGCCCCGACCTGATGAAGAGCCTCTACAACGTGGCGCAGGACTTCCAGAACGTGCCGGAACTGGGCCTTTCGATGACGGACATCTTCACGAAGGAGGAACTGTTCCGGATCTTTGCGGGTTCCAGCGCCGGCTGGCTCCGCCAGACGGGTCTCATCCCGGGCTCCACGCCCATGTACCTGCAGAAGAAGGCGGTGCGCGACAGCATCGAAAGCATCGCGGACCGCGTGATCCGCGAAGGCAAGCCTGCGCTGACGCTCCGCTTCAGCCACGACAGCTCCGTGCTTCCGCTGGCCTATCTGATCGGCCTGAAGGAAACCCTGGGCGGCAAGCCCGACACGAAGAACCTGTACAAGTCCATTTCCATCGACAAGATCGTCCCGATGGCGGGGAACATCCAGATGATCTTTTATCGGAAAGCGGTCCCTGAGCCTGCCGAAGGGCCGGTTTCCGACGATATCCTCGTCAAGTTCCTCCTGAACGAAAATGAAACCTCCATTCCCATCAAGACCGATTGCGCCCCCTACTATCACTGGAGCGACGTCAAGCGCTTCTGGGAAGGACACCCGGCAATAACACAATAAAAGGATACGACTATGGAAGACAAGATGACCCGTCGCGAGGCCCTGCGGGGCATGTTCCTCGCCGGAATGGGACTCGCTTTCTGCGGGCCGATGCTGTGTGACGCCGCGCGGGCGGCCAACCGCTCCGGCGCGCCCGCCGGCCTGCCCGGCCCTTGGAAAGAGGCGCCGGCCGGCACCAAGATCGACACCCGCACTTGGAGCAAGATGGGGGAGACCCTGGGCATGCTCGGCCTCGGCTGCATGCGCCTGCCCACGCTGGGCGGCGGTGGCGGCGGCTTCGGCCGCAACGCGCCCCTGGACCAGGAAGCCGTCAATGCGATGGTGGACTACGCCATCGCCCACGGCGTGAACTATTTCGACACGGCGCCAGCCTACGGCGAGTCCGAGAAGGTGACCGGCAAGGCCCTGGCCCGTCATCCGCGCGAGTCCTTCAAGATCGCGACCAAGATCTCCAACATGAACGGCCGCGCCACGCTCGAGGCAGGCCAGCAGATGTTCGAGACCTCCCTGAAGAATCTCCATGTGGACTACATCGACTTCCTCCTGCTGCACAACCTGCAGAACATGCGGGGGTTCGAGACCCGGTTCAAGAACAACGGCCTGTTCGACTGGCTCCTGGAACAGAAGGCGAAGGGCCGGATCCGCCACATCGGCTTCTCCTTCCACGGGACCAATGACGACCTTCCCGGCCTGGTGGACCTCTACGACTGGGATTTCGTGCAGATCCAGCTCAACTATGTGGACTGGAAGGAAATGTCCCGCGGCTGGGGCGGCTCCTCCGGCACGACCAGCGCCGAGTACCTGTACAAGTACCTGGAGAGCAAGGGCATCCCGGCCCTGGTGATGGAACCGGTCAAGGGCGGGCAGCTCGCGAACGTGGACGGCAACATCGCCGCCGTGCTGAAAGAGCGCCATCCCGACCTTACCCCCGCCGCGAACGCCCTCACGTTCGTGGGCTCGCTGCCCGGCGTGATGGTCACCCTCAGCGGCATGTCCAACATGGAACAGCTCAAGGAGAACGTCTCCCTGTTCACGGGCTTCAAGCCCTTCGACGAGCAGGAGCACAACTTCATGCTCACGGTCGCGGACCTGCTCAAGTCCAAGGGCCAGATCCCGTGCACGGCCTGCGCCTACTGCATGCCTTGCCCGGCCGGCGTGGACATTCCCGGCAACTTCAAGATCTTCAACAGCGCCAGCGACGCGCTCCTGTCCCCGGATACCGGCGACAAGAATGTCATCGAGAAGCGCAAGGCTTTCCTGAAAGCGTACAAGGCGCAGGAAGAAGGCGTCCGGGCCGATGCCTGCATCGGCTGCAACGCCTGCCTGCGCAAGTGCCCGCAGCACATCAGCATCCCGCAGCACATGCAGCGCATCCGCGAGCTCGCCGCGAAGATCTGACCGTCATTCCCGGCCTGACCCGGAATCTTTGTTTTCTTTTTGATGAAAAAAAGCTTGTGATTTTCCGAAAAATCGCTACATTTGCAGTAGCGATTCTACGGATTCGCTGATCTTTGGGCTGGCGTGATTATCGTCAGCCCTCAGTATTTATATAGCAGCCGTACTTCTTTTCCATCGAATATCCATACGCGTGATATAGGGATTCCGTCCAATATTTGACCATGTATCTGTTGTGACATATACCCATCAGTTAGACAACATTGGCGGAGTATGATGTTGTCGGACTGAGCCAGCCCATTATGCAACATGTTTCGAAAAGCCTTTTTGGGTTGGTCAGTCTTATACGATTCATACTCGACAAAAATGCCATCGACAAGGAGGTCAGGGCATTTTCGGTAATAGCGCGTCCCAATCAGTTCGCCAAACACTTTGCGATACAAGGGATCTTTATAGTGAATGGCATGAAGTACTTTTACTTCATGTCCGCTTTCTGCCAAGCATTTAGCTAGGGTTAGTATGTCATCATAATCCGAACCTGTGGTCTCCTCCAGACCTAGCATCAGCCAAATCTTCCCACCATTTGGATACTGTTCGTACAGAACGAACAAATCACAGGAATCATCCATAAAAACTGGTAACAGTATTAACTACTGGAAATGAAAGCGAAATTCCATACTAGGATATGGATTTCCCTTGAAAATAAAACAATAGGTTTTGTGAAGGGAGCTGCTCCCGAATGGGAAGCTCAGATGCTCCTGATTTCATTACCGGCCGATTTCACGACCATTTCCTTATGCAAATATAGGCAAGGCGACTGAATAGTGCAAGAGATGATAACTAGGAGAGAAAACTATAATCGGGAAAGGTCTTGCGGGCGGCGGGAGGCTACGGCGTCATGCGTCTTTCATCGTGCTCGCACGGTCATGCGTCTTTCATCGTGCTCGCACGGTGTCGGGAAGGCGCTTGACGGCGAACTCGCTCAGTTAGTCCCGCAGGCGGGCCTAACTAGCGCTCAAACAGACGCCGTCATCCCTGCCTGGACCGCGCCTTCCCTCGCGGCTCGCGGTCGATGAAAGCCGAAATCCGCCGTAGCCTCCCGCCGCCCGATTAAACCTTCCCCAGATGGAAACACCGATATTCCGGGCTTGACCTTCCGTCATTCCGGGCTTGACCCGGAATCAGAATCAAGTCTGGAGCAATACACGATTGTACGCATCAAGTCGAGGCAGACCCCGGTTTGCAAACCGGCATCTGCCGCGATATGGCCAATGGAAGGCGGGATGTGCACTAGACCAAATTGGAATCTCAGGGTAACAGAGACGCTTTTTCCAAACGAAACATTGTTTCCCGTCGGAAAAAACTCTATCTTTGAACAAAATACGAAAAGAGCGTTATGCCTTTCCTGTCCAAGGAAATCTGGTAAATTTTTAGGGTAATCAGGAAAGCATAACGTCTCACGCGTTCGCGTGGGACTGTTATGCCATTCCATTGCCCGGGCTTACCAGAGCCTCCTTGGTGGATTGGATGCAGTCCCACGTTTGTGTTCAGGAGAGTCTTGGCTTCTTTATCCGATTTGAATTGATATGGGAGTAATACTAGACTACATTGAACAGAATAACCAAGTCAATGTCCACTGCTATAAAACACGGAAATTGACTTTGGATGATGCCAACTACGAATCCATTACCAGTGAGAATTCGGATACGGATACCATCCCGATGGATACTAGCGGCAAGATTGCTGAGGATGATGCTCGGAGAATTCATACTGTCAGGATTTCACGCCATCTTATTGAAACAACTCAACCATGGTTTACCTATTTTTTGGATGGCTCCCGTCACACTTATAAAGTTGACGATATATCCATCGGCCAGAAGATATTCCCGATTGTAGCCGGTCAGATTGTTGTTGGTTGTTGTCATCGCCCAAATAGAGACACTTTCAAGATGGCTGATTTGAGAACAGAAATCATTCTGTCTTTACCGAAGCAGTTTCACATGGGTGGGAAGGCTGAGGATTATGCACGTCTCTATTGCGAACGATTAAATGCCTACTTGAAAACCAATCACCGGTACATCGCGGCACGAAATATTGGCGTAAGCCAGATTGTTTTCTATCCTACTGATGGCCCTACTGTCGGGGATGCAAGTGACAAGAATCGTTTCAAAAACAGCGCTATTGCACGAATTCAGAATGCAATGACGGATGATGAGCAGTTACTTGTCAAGGACCTGTGCATTCAGAAAAAACTTAATGATGAGAACTGGCTAATTAAGGATGGATCACTTCAATACAATCCTCGTTTCTCGTCTTTCGACATCGCAGAATGGCAGAATATGCGAGCCAATTACAAGAATGTAGTGGGAGTATCCAAGTCTTTCGATCCTGATCTTATTAAGAATTTTGAGGGGAGAAAGCTTTCTTCCACCATAGCAAACCTGAAACCTTTTGAGCGTACCAAAGCATATAAATACACTTCAACGCATTCTAGTGGGATGACCTTTGCGGTTTGGTACCTTCGCCTCCGGAAGGAGAATAATTTCAGAGAAACACACTTTTCAGATGTGGTGAAATGTGAAATGATAATGTTCAACGCATCAGAGCCGATAAAGAGCAGTACCATTGACGCTATAAGTGCTAACCTTATCCGTGAAGCTTATCCTGTTTGTTTTGGCTCGGACGTTCGGTGGGGAAATCATATTTACCCGGTATATCTCACAGAGACATACTGCAAATCGCAATACATTGATAGCAACATATTTCTGAGTCTGTTTTGAGTATGAGTACAGAGAGAGTTATTGGCAAAGTTTCAGCGACAGAGAAGAATCCGTCCACTACTGATGATTTCTTCTTTTGGACCGACAAAGGGGAAATCCTTAGTCCTTTTGATATCGTGAAGGTTAAGCATCTTCCGAATGACTCGACAATCACATATGGGATAATCGAGGAGATTAATCATGTTACGGATGCCCCCAGTCATTTTACCAGCTACATCTCTAGTGACTTTGGTTCTACCGATGCTAAGGTTGGCAACATGAACAGACTTGGGATGAACTACGTCAAAGCCAAAGTTGTCAGCAACACGGGTAACATCTACACTCCTGTCCTTGATGGGAAACAGGTTTCTTTGTGCAGCGCTGATGATGTTCGCACCGCTCTTGGCTTGGACAAGGTGAAAAATCCTATCGTATGTGGTTATCTGCAAATGTATAAGGGTGAAGAAGCACTCAAGATCAAAGTTGAGTTAAATGCCAATTTTTTAATTGGCCCTGAGGGGGCGCATTTGAATGTGTCTGGTATTTCCGGACTTGCTGCCAAGACCTCGTACTCGATGTTCCTCCTCAATGCAATTCAACAAAAGTTCCAAGCCACAGAAGATGTCGCATTTGTCTTCTTCAATGTTAAGGGGCGTGACCTCCTCGCTATTGATGAACCTAATATGGCTCTAAAAGAAGAAGACAAGCAACTATACAGTGAATTGGGACTTGAACCGAAGCCATTCCAGAAAGTCAAGTACTATTACCCTTTTTATAACTTAAAAGGTGTGATGACCAATGCCGATCCAAAGGATGTGGATAAACAAAAGCGTAAAGGGAAAGCATTTACGTACAAATTCCCTTTGGATAGTTCGTTCGACAAACTAGATTTAATCTTAGCTAATGAAGATGATGCTTCTGGGACAATGGAGAGTTGTGTCAATTACATCATCAACCGTCAGGGAGACTTTTGGAATGTGTCCACCTGGGACACACTCAAGGAGGTTATTAAGTCATATGCCGACAAGCAAGCCACAGGTAAGCAGAATGAGATTCTTCCAGCATCCTGGAAGAAATTCCTTCGAATCATCAACAAGGTAATCGACCCGAACGGCATATTCAATGATAATCTCGCTGACACGGAGACAGATCTTTCCCTTGAAATCAAGAACAATCTCATCGGTGGCCAAGTTATGGTGGTCGATATGACTCTGCTGGATGATTTGGCACAAAGTTTTGTGTTTGGTAGTGTGGCTAAGGCGGTGTGGGAAATGAAGTTTGATACCGAACGGGATAATGTTCCCCAAAAGGTCATCATCTTTGTGGACGAGTTAAACAAATACGCTTCTAATGACACCCCGAAGAATTCGCCCATTCTTCATCAATTGCTTGATATCACAGAACGCGGGCGATCCCTAGGTATCATTCTTTTCTCGGTTGAGCAGTTCCGTAGCGCTATTCACGACCGTGTGAAAGGCAACTGCGCAACATCTGCTTATGGTCGCACAAATGCGATAGAGGTTTCCAAACCGGATTATCGCTATATACCAAAAGTCTATCAAAACATGATGACTAGACTACCTGCTGGTGAGTATATTATCTCAAATCCGGCTCTTCGTTCGCTTATTAATATCAAGTTCCCCTACAACACGTATAAACAGTTCCCTAATGGATAGTATATATGGCGCATAAGACAGAAATCGGAAAAGATATCCTTGAAATGTTAATGTTTTCGCTTTATCCTGAAGCGGAAACAATCTATCGCGAGTATCTGCAGAACGCAACAGATTCAATCCGAGAGGCGTGTGATACTGGTGTTCTTGATTCAATGGAAGATGGCCATATTTCCATTCGCATTAATCCATCTCAACACTCGGTTGTGATTCAAGACAACGGTATTGGAATTTCTGCTGAATCTGCGGAGAGAACTCTCAAGGATGTTGCTAAAACGACAAAAAAGAAAAAAGACTATCTTGCTGGCTATTATGGAATTGGACGTCTCGTAGGGGCTGGTTATTGCAGGCGACTCATTTTTGAGACATCTGCCAAAGGGGAATCTTTGGAATCAAAAATAGTATTCGATGTAGATAAGATTCGAGCTATTCTTGAAGATGAGGATAATGATATGGGTGCATCAGAGGTTATTGACGCAGTTACTGCGTTTTCTCAGCGCCCTGTGAATGAAGAAGACCACTTTTTTCGTGTCTCCTTGAACGACATCTTGGCAGACTATCCTGAACTGTTGGATGAAACAGCAATAAGAGACTATTTGAAACAGGTTGCACCGATTGATTATCTCGCCGAGTTCAAGAACAGTCTTATTAAACCAAGCATATCCGAGAATGGCGAAGACTATCTGCTTCGCTATAATAGCATGAGCCGTGTTAAGGTCTCGTTAAACGACTATGTAGATATTCGAAAGCCATATGGACTTCGCATTGATGGCACAGGTGATCAGATTTATGGGCTTCGTTTCTTCACGATAATAAGTGATAAACGTGAGTCTCTTGCTTGGGGCTGGTACGCCATTACAGAGTTCTCCACTCAAATCCCAGACCGGGATCCTAATAATAATAGTTTTGTATTAACGCGTGGAATGCGTCTACGTATTCACAACATCCAGATTGGGAACCAGAATTTCTTTGATGGTACTGAGTACTTCAAACAGGCCAGGAGTAATAAGTATTTCAATGGCGAAATCCATATCATTCATCCTCGTATAAAACCAACGACAGATCGTTCAGATTTAGCTCCCACTGCGGAGGCGCTCGAATTTAAAGAAAAGATTCGTGCTTTTTTTAACTACGAGATGCAGGATGTTTATCAAACTGCGAATAAAGTTAAGAAACAACTGGAGAAATACCAGTCTGCGACCAATATCCTTACGACAAGCCATCCCACTGATCCTTCTATTTCTGGCCATAGTGCCTCTTCAATGGCGCAGGATGTATCAAAAGCCTATGAAGATCAGTCTAAGGCTTCTGAAGAAATCCGCAAGCAATTGGATGCTCCTCGCGCCCAGAAGCCTGGCGTCAAAGCAATGCTGAATGTTTACCAGCAGAAGATGAATCAAATTAGAGAGGAAGCAGAGGCCAATATGCTTGAAGAACCGAGTGCCCTATATGGCTCGGGTAAAAATGATATGCTTGTTCCAAAACCGACCGCTACAGAGGAGATGGAAGCAATGGCTTGCAAGTATGGAAGCGAGGGCATTGGGATGCTGAAAAAAGTCTTTACTCTTATAGATCGTCATACTCCTACCCGCAGCAAAGAAATAGTTTCCAGCATCAAATCGGCAGTGCTAAACGACTTGAAGAACGAGTAGAATGCCGAAAGCCCTATTAATAGAACCAGACTACTCGAATAAATTCCCGCCAGTCGGTTTGATGAAAATCGCCACCTATTTCCGAAATCTAGGTGGCTGGGAGGTCGTTTTCTATAAAGGCGATTTAAAATCATTCGTTATCGAGCGAATCGTAGATCACCTTGTCGAGAATCTCAATGCAAATGACGTCAATGGTACTAATTGGCACATTTACAAGGATATATTAACTGATTACGTAAAAACTCGGAAAAGGCTTCATCTTGAGAAACTCCCTCAAGACGAAGCTGGTTTGAACATGCTTCAAATCCAATATGTAGAAGATGCCAAAGACTTTTTCTGGAAAGGAACCTGGGAACAGGAGCCAGAGTGGGACTGGGTTGGCGTCACTACGCTTTTCACGTTTTACTGGGACAAGACTATAGAGACGATCAACTTTGCAAAGAAACTAGTAAAGGATCAGAATAATCTAATGGTTGGTGGTGTATTAGCCTCTATACAACCCAAAGAGATTGAAGAAGCCACGGGAATCAAGCCTCATGTCGGTATCTTGAGACCAGGTGGTATCCATGAAGGAGATTGTCAGAACATCGATGAACTTGAACTGGATTATTCCATCTTGGATGAAGTTGATTATCACTATCAGATGGATAATGCCTATTACCGCTATACAACCCGTGGATGTATTAGGCATTGCAAGTTCTGCGCTGTCCCCACTCTTGAACCGATATACCAGACATTCATTCCTCTCAAAGCTCGTTTGCGGCGTGTGGACGAATTATATGGGCCGCAGAAGGATTTGCTTCTGATGGACAACAATGTCCTCGCATCCAAAGATTTCCCCCGTATTATACAGGAGATTGTTGATTGTGGTTTCCAACGTGGTGCTTTGTTCAAACAACCTAATCGTCTGGAAATCGCGGTAAGAAACCTTCGGAATAACATTAATGATAGGGCCTATATCCGCAAGACGTGGAAGCTCATTGATGAGTTCTATGACTCACTCAAAGGTGAGGAGTCTTACGCGGTTTATTGTATCCGTGTAAAATTCCATATTGACAAATTTCTAACCTCGACCAAGGAGAATCTTCTCGCGGCATACGAGGACCTCAAGATCCTTTACACAAAGCATCATAAGCCAGGTAGAGGCGTCCAACGCTATGTGGACTTCAATCAAGGGGTTGATGCACGTCTTTTTACCCCAGAAAAGGTAAAACTCTTGGCTCGCATTGCTATACGGCCCTTACGAATTGCGTTTGATGATCTAAAAACTGAAAAGAAATACTGCGACGCCATCAGAATGAGTGCCGCTGCCGGTTTGAAGGACTTCTCCAATTACCTCCTATACAATTTTGAGGACTATCCGGAAGATCTTTATAAGCGACTTCGAATAAATGTTGACTTGTGTGACGAGTTACAGGTCAGCATTTATTCATTTCCGATGAAATATCATCCCATCCGGAAAACAGATGAAATGGATCAGGATTACTCTCACAATCGAGACTACATCGGAAAGCATTGGAATAGAAAGTACATCCGTGCCATCCAAGCGATCTTGAATAGCACAAAAGGAAAGATTGGTAAGGGAACTCCCTTTTTTGAAAAAGCCTTCGGGCGTAATTTAGAAGAGTACTTCAAACTACTCGAAATGCCAGAGACCATGATTATCTATCGTCTTTTTTTCGAGTGGTTGAATTCAGATTTCGCGCATGATGTGGCCATCAAACTTCTTGGGAACGATATGATTTGCGAGAGTTCTACTGATTCTTGGTGGCGGCTTTATAATCATTGCAAGAATACACTACCGCTTGAAATCTGGAACCGAGTCAACGATACGATTCACAGAAACGATTTCGATGACATTGATGTCCGATTCCAGAATGACGATGCTCGTAGGCTTCTCTCTTATTATAAAAACAATAGGATAGCCATCGTTGAAAAGGATACTGAACTGTTCAGAATGAAACTAGAATATGATAAAGCGCCAACGATAGAAGCCAAAATGCATAGACGTAGCCATTCACCTCATTTCTGAGACAGTTTTCAGATCCCTGTAGTTACAACTAACTCGATTCAGTTTGCCATCTTTTCAAAGTCGGGGATAGGGCGGTATTAAGGTTCGAGCGGAAGACCTGATTCTTTTTAGACCCGCAGGAAGAGCCTGTTCCGGTACATCAGCCAGAGGATGACGAGGAGGATGAGGCCGTTCGAGAGGGCAATCAGCGCGGGATACCAGGAGAAGGCGGCAAAGCCGTGCAGGAGGGATTCGGAGATCGAGGAGAAGTCGAGGGTCTTGCCCACGGCATAGGCCGTGATGGCGTTCATCCCGTACAGCTTCAGCCAGTCCGCCCCCTTGTGCCATCCGCGTACGTCCACCAGGTAATAGGTCAAGGCGATGAGGAGGAAGCAGATGCCGCCCGAATAGAGGGTCATGCTGCTGCTCCAGATCTTCTTGATGATGGGGAACAGCGGGGAGATGGCGAGGCCCGCCGCGAGGAGGCCGGCGCCGGCCAGGGCCACCAGGGCGGCCCGCTTCGCCGGCGCGTGGCGGTCACTCTTCAGCAGCTGCCCGGCGAAGCTGCCCAGCAGGGCGGTGACGGCGAAATTGAGGCTGGAGAGGATCCAGGTGTATTCATACCGCGGGTTGAAGCGCCAGCTGCCGTCCGCCGCCCAGAGGACGCCGTCGCGATGCGACCCCAGGACGGCCTTGTCGATGACCATCGCGATGTTCTCCTGCCCGTCCAGGTTCATCCCCGTACAGGCGAAGGCGATCCAGTAGCCGGCGAAAAAGACGGCCGCCGCAAGGACCTGCCATTTGCCGTCCAGATGGACGAACAGCAGGGCGGCGATGAC
This sequence comes from uncultured Bacteroidales bacterium, assembly GCA_900316955.1. GTDB lineage: Bacteria > Bacteroidota > Bacteroidia > Bacteroidales > UBA932 > Cryptobacteroides. The sequence continues at coordinate 125,771 of ONEX01000006.1, read as the reverse complement.
ATAGCCCACGGCGATGGCCTGGAGCGTGTTGGCGAAGGGATGGAACAGTTTCCAGTCGAAATCCAGCAGGTTCCCCTGCACGATCCAGCCCAGGAAGAACAGCAGGCAGAAGCGCCGGAGGAGCTTCAGGTAAAAGTGCGCGTCCGGCTTTGCGCCCTCCTTGTAGCGGGCCATCGAGAACGGGATCGTCATGCCGGACATGAACAGGAAGAGCGGCATGATGAGGTCCCACAGCACGAATCCTTCCCAGGCGACATGCTCGCTCTGGTGCGCCAGCCAGGCCGTCCCCTCCGGATACGCCTCGCACAAGGCGTGGATGACCGGCCCCAGGAACAGCAGCAGGAAGAGGTCCGCCCCGCGCAGGATGTCCAGCGAGGCGAGCCGTTTTTTCACTTGTTTGTCTTTGTCGGTATGCATCGGCAGTTCGGGCCCGGTCAGTCTTCGTCGCTCCAGTCGTAGTCTCCGTTGTCGTGGTAGGGGTCGGTGCTTGCGTTGAGTTGGCACAGGAGGGATTCGTAGCGGACGGGAATGATCCGCGTCGTCGGGGGTATGTAAGGGAGATGCTCCATGGCTACCATTCGAAAACAAGGTTCAAGACAAAACTGACGACCGCGTTGATGTGCCCGCCGTTGTTCCCGTCATAGGCGGTGTAGCAGCCGGGGGCGACCCCGTCCAGGAAGGTTTTCATGGACGTGAGGTTCTCGTAGGGGACGGTGTCGTCCTGGTTCGAGTGATACAGGAAGATCTTCGTTCCGGAAGGCGGGGTCCATCCGGACGTCAGCGAGTAGCCCCGGCAGACCGCCATGACGCGGTCGTGGGCATCGCCCCTTCCCGCCAGGAAATCCTCGTTCAGGACGTCCGCCAGGTTGTCGGTGCCGAGCTTCTCGTTGATTTCGGCGAGGGTGAATTCCTTGGACAGGATCCAGTTCTTCCAGTTGCTGAGCAGGGCTCCCTGGAAGAGGTCGCCGTAGGGGATGCCCAGCTGATGGGCCTCGTTGACGCTGACCACGCTCAAGGGGACGAACGCGATGGCGTTTCGGAAGGTACCGCCGGTGTAGGCGTTCCAGGTCAGCTCCACGTCGAAGGGGCTGCCGCCGCACATCACTTTCTCGAAGCTGATGGAGAGTTCGGGGTGCTCGGAGACATACTTGAGATTGGCCATGGAATTGAACCCGCCCTGCGAGTAGCCGAAGCTGTACAGCCGGGACGGGAGGGAGACTTTCCGGTCTTCCAGCAGCTGGCGGGCGGCCAGGTAGGCGTCGATGTTGCCGCGCGCCGTGGTCTCCGGGTCCAGGTAGGCCTGGGGACGGTCCGCGCTGGCGCCGAAGCCGTAGTAGTCGGGCATCACCATGGCGTAGTTTTTCCAGGCCAGGGCGCCCTCGAACTGGGCTTTCATCGTGGGGCATTCGGCATTGGAGGCGATGGTGCCGTGGTTGGTCAGGGAGATGCCGGTCAGGGCCTTGGTGCCGTTAAGGACGGCGTCGGGGATGTAGAGGAGGGCCGACAGTTCCACCGGTTCCCCCTGCGGGTCCGCGGAGAGGTAGGTATAGCTGATGGCGCTGGCGGTCTTGTAGCGGTCGGGGAAGATGATAGCCAGCATGAGCTCGTACCCCGACAACAGGCTGGAAAGTCCCGTCTCATCCAGCAGATCCTGCTGGGAACCATAGGATTTCACGCCGGTGACGTCGTAATAGCGCCAGGGCTTTCCGTCCGAGACCGTTCCCAGGTTCAGGACGCCGCCGACACCGGCTTCCAGGGGCGTGGACGAGGACTTGCGGTACCCCTGCCCGAACGGCTCGAGGCAGGTGACCGTGAGGCCGCCGTACGTCCCGGGATCGACCGCGACGAAATAGGTGCCCGTCGCGAGGGTGCCGGATGCGGCTTCCGCCCGGTAGCGGGGACTGTCGTCCTCCGAGGGCCCTGCAAGATCGATGCGGAGGTCCGAGATGCCTTCCCGGTCCACGGTCACCTTCAGCAGCGAGGCGAGGTTGTGGAAGGGGATGACCCCGTCCGGGACGTCGCTGTGGGCGGTGGAGACGAGCGCGTCGGGGCAGACATTGCGCCCCGCCGGGATGGACTGGACCTCGGGGAGTTTCCAGTCGGCGGTGACGTCGGAAGACCAGTCTCCCGCGCACTGGGCGGGGTAAACGGCGTCGAAGGGGGTGTCTCCGCCGGCGCTGATCAGGCCGGTAATCGTGGCGACGTTCCCCTCGACGGACGAGACCTTGAAGATGCGTCCCACCCGGGAGACATGGTCATAGACGGACAGTTCTTCGCCGACCTCCCAGACGGGGCGCAGCCCGGGGTCGAGGGTCGCGCGGGCCTCGCCGGTCATCGAGACCGTCCAGGTCCTTTCGACCAGGCCCTCTTCCGCCGGCGTTGCCTCCGGGATCCTCTCCCGGACGCAGGAGACGAGCGCCAGGGCGGCGAGGAAGGATAACAGGATCTTTTTCATCACGACAGTGTTTGGACAACAAATATACGCAAGTCGGGCCAAAAGGTGTGCATCTTCCGGAAAAAAACGTATATTTGTAAAAGATACAAATACCTGGATATCAGTATGAACACGATTCGCAACCTCATTCTTGCCGGCGCGGTCGCCTTGCTGGGCGCCGTCTCGGCGCGGGCCCAGGACGGCCAAGTGCCGATTTACCTCAACACGGCGTATTCCTTCGAGGAGCGCGCGACGGACCTCGTGTCCCGCCTCACGCTCGAGGAGAAGCAGAGCCTGCTGGGCAACAACATGGCCGCCGTCCCGCGGCTGGGCCTGAAGAACTACAATGTCTGGAGCGAGGCGCTGCATGGCGTGCTCTCCGGCGCGAACCCTTCCGTGGGCATCCTCGGACCGTCGTCCTTCCCCAACAGCGTGGCCATCGGCTCCAGCTGGGATCCGGCCGTTGCGGAACGCATGGCGTCGGCCATCGCCGACGAGGCGCGCGCCATCTACGCCACCGGCACGAAGGGCCTGACCTTTTGGTCGCCCGTCGTGGAGCCGGTCCGCGACCCCCGCTGGGGCCGCACCGGCGAGTCCTACGGTGAGGATCCGTTCCTGGCCGCCGAGATCGCCCGCGGCTTCGTCCGCGGCCTCATGGGCTCCGACCCCAAATACCTGAAGGCCGTCCCCACGGCGAAGCACTATTTCGCCAACAACAGCGAGTTCGACCGCCACGTGTCCAGCTCCAACATGGACAGCCGGGACATGCGCGAGTTCTACCTGTATCCCTACAAGCGCCTGATCGAGGACGAGAAGCTCCCGTCCATCATGTCGTCCTACAACGCCGTCAACCATGTCCCGACCTCCGCCAGCGCCTTCTACCTGGACACGCTGGCCCGCCGGACCTACGGCATGAAGGGTTACGTGACCGGTGACTGCGCCGCCATCCAGGACATCTACGATGGACACTACTACGCCGAGACCCGCGAGCTCGCGACGGCCTACGGCCTCGCCGCCGGCGTGGACTCCGACTGCGGCAGTATCTACCAGCGCTTCGCCATCAGCGCCTACGAGCAGGGCATCCTGCCGATGGCCCTGATCGACCGCGCCCTCATCAACATGTTCACCATCCGGATGCGCACCGGCGAGTTCGATCCCGACCAGATGGTGCCGTACTCCAAGTTCGAGCCGTCCCGCGTGAGCTCGGCGGCGAACCGCGCCCTGGCGGCCGAGCTGGCCGTGAAGACGCCGGTCCTCCTGAAGAACGAGGGCAAGGCCCTTCCGCTGGACCCGAAGGCCCTGAAGAGCATCGCGCTCATCGGCCCGCAGGCCGACGACGTGGAGCTGGGACCGTATTCCGGCCGCCCGGAGGCGTCCGCGATGATCTCTCCCTATGCCGGCATCCAGGCCTGGCTCAAGGCCAAGGGCTATGACGTCGATGTGCGCCTGGCCGTGGGCGGCGATATCAAGAGCAAGAGCAACCTCCTGTACATCGCCTACTTCGAGATCGAGAAGACCGACGGCACCACCACCCGCTACGACGCCACCAAGTACACCGCCTCCGCCGACGGCATCACCGTCGGCTCCGGCATGGGCGAGGAGGAGCAGGTCCGTTCCATCGACGACGGCTCCTGGACCGCCTACGAGAACGTGGACATCACCAATATCGAGAACATCACCGTCGGCCTGAACATCCCCACCGAGGGCGGCATCGTGGAAATCCGCGTGGGCGGCCCGGACGGCAACCTGATCGGCCGGATCGAGGCCACGAAGGCTTCCGGCGCCCGGGTGGGCGGCGTCTATGGCGCCAGCATGCCCATGAAGACGAACGCCCTGAAGCTCGGCTACAACGGCCCGCAGACGGTATATCTCGTGTACAAGGCCCCGCAGGACGCGCCGATCGACGAGGCGACGCTCCAGACGGCCCGGGACGCTGACGTCGCCGTCGTGTTCGTCGGCACCGACGAGAACACGGCGACCGAGGAGGCCGACCGCCTGACCCTCCTCCTGCCCGGCAACCAGCTCAAGCTCATCCAGGCCGTGGCGGCCGTGAATCCGCGCACGATCGTGGTGATGCAGACGCTCGGCTGCGTGGAGGTGGAGGAATTCCGCCACCTTCCGAGCATCGGCGGCATCCTCTGGACGGGCTACAACGGCCAGGCCCAGGGCGAGGCCATCCCGCGCCTGCTCTTCGGCGAGGTCTCCCCGGGCGGCAAGCTGAACGCCACCTGGTTCAAGACCGTGAAGGACCTGCCGGCCATCACCGACTACAACCTCCGCCGCAGTTCCGGTAACCAGGGCCGCACCCTGTGGTATTTCAACCGGGAAGTGTCCTATCCCTTCGGCTACGGCCTGAGCTATACGACCTTCGCATACAGCAACTTCCGCATCAGCAAGAACGCGATCACCCCGAACGACAAGGTGACCCTGAGCGTGGACGTGACCAACACCGGTGACGTCAGCGCGGACGAGGTGGTGCAGATCTATGTCCGCACCCCGGACAGCCCGGCCGCGCTGGAGCGTCCGGCGAAGCGGCTCAAGGGTTTCCAACGGGTGACCATCCCGCGCGGACAGACCCGCACCGTCCGCATCGACATTGACTGTGCGGACCTCTGGTTCTGGGACATGAAGGCCGACCGGATGACCTACGACCCGGGCCGCTACGTGTTCGAGTTCGGTTCCTCCTCGCAGGACATCCGCGGCAGCGTGACCGCGACGATGTCCGGCAGCCTGAAGCGCGCCCTCAAGACCGTCTGGGCCAGCTGCGACGCTTCCGTGCTGCGCATCGGGGACACGGCGAAGGCCTCCTTCTCCGCCTGCATGAACGACGACAGCTTCTATGAGGGCGCCAAGTGCGTCTGGACGAGCAACAACCCGGCCGTGGCCACCGTCGCTCCGGACGGCACGGTGAAGGCCGTGTCGATGGGCGTCGCCACCGTGACCTGCGCCGTCACCATCGACGGATGCACCAAGGAGGACACGTTCGCCGTGAAGGTGATGCCGGACCTCGCGCTCGCGAGCCTGAAGGTCGGCGGCAAGGCCGTGAAGCTCGGCGACGCCGCCTCCGTGAGCTACCTGCTCAAGCCCGGCAAGGCCCCGATGGTGGAGGCCGTGGCGGCCAATCCGGCCATCGAGTTGTCCGTGAAGCAGGCGGAAGCCGTTCCGGGCACGGCCGTGGTGACCCTCCACGACGGCCAGACCGGCGACAACCGCCAGGTCATGGTGAACTTCGGCACGAAGGGCGCCTCCGACACCTTCCGCAAGGGTACGCTGAACGACGCCTGGCACTGGGTCCGCGAGGATCCCACCGCCTGGATGCTCTCCGGCGCGAACGGCCTCGTGATCACCGCCGGCAAGGGTGACATCGCCCTGGGCGGCAACGCCGCGACCAACATCCTGCTCCAGAGCGCCAATTCCGACTGGACCGCGGAAACGAAGATGGTCTGCACCCCGGCCCCGCCGGCCCAGAACGCGGGCCTCGTGGCCTACCAGTGCGACGACAACTTCGTGAAATTCGTCCGCACGGCCACCTTCAACTTCCGCCGTCCGGCCGCCGAGGCCGGTCCCTCCGCGGGCCAGCTGCAGCTCCTGGTGGAAGAGAACGGCCAGCAGAAGAGCGTGGCGACCCTGCCCCTGGACGGCATCGTGGGCGCGGACAACGTCCTCTGGCTGCGCCTGGACAAGCAGGGCGACACCTACACCGCCTTCTACTCCGTGGATGGCAGGAAATTCGAGAAGATGGGCTCCGCGCAGGCCGTCCTGAAGGACGTCCAGGCGGGCGTGATCGCCTGCGAGGGCGAGATGCCGATGATGATGCGCGGTGGCGGCGGCGCCCGCCGGGGCGGCATGCCGATGCCGCAGGCCGAGCCGCTCAAGGCCTGCTTCTCCAACTTCAAGCTGGTCAGCCGCAGCCTCAAGTAATGAAGCTCCGGCTCCTCCTCCTGACGCTTTTCCTGTCCGTAGGCTGCCTGACGGCCCACGGACAGGATTTGCGTACGGGGGTGGCGACCGCTGACGGCGGTTTCCTCGCCGCCGGAGATTATCTCGCCTGGCTGGACGCGGACGGAACTGTCCTGCGCAAACGTCCGCTGGAGCGCCCCCTGACGGCCTTGGCCGCCGTAGGGGAGCGCGTGTATGCGCTGGACGAGAAGGGACGCGACCTGCTCCGCCTGGCCCCCGACGGGGGCGTCGCGGCGCGGGAGAAACTGCCCGTGAAGGGCGTCCTGCGCGCCTTGGCGGCCGACGGGAATACCCTGTGGGCCGTCACCGACGCCGGAGAGATCGCGCATCGGAAAGATGCGTCCGGCTGGACGGTCTTCGATTTCAATGCCCAATACGGCGGTTTCTATCCGTCGATGGATTTCCGGGCCGTGGCGGCCGGCGGCGGCAGCGTGATGGTGGCGGGGCTCCGCCCCGACGGCACGCCCGCCGCGTTCACCTCCGCCCGCGGCACGGTCTGGTCCGAGCGCCCGCTCGACTACACGGAGCAGGGACTGCCTTGTCTGTTCACAGCCGAGCCCCTTTCCCTGAGCTACGATGCGCCTCAGGACCGATACTACCTGGCAGGCGCGGGCGGCGCTTTGCTCGCCCTCCCGTCCTGCTCCCACTGCAACGCCCTTGCCCGCTACCCGGTGGACACCCTCTTCGCCCGGATCTCGGGGGGTACAAAAAACCTGCTCCTCGGCAGCGATGGGTTCCAACGCGTCGAGGAGCGGTAATCAGAGGGTGTGATCGCGCTTACTTCTTGAAGAAGCGGTTGTACAGGCCCAGGAAGCCGGCGCCGTGACGGGCTTCGTCGCGGGCCATCTCGTGGATCGTGTCGTGGATGGCGTCATAGCCGAGGGCCTTCGCCTTCTTGGCGATGGCGAGCTTGCCTTCGCAGGCGCCGGCCTCGGCTTCGTAGCGCTTCTTGAGGTTCGTCTTGGTGTCCCAGACGACTTCACCGAGGAGTTCGGCGATGCGGGCGGCGTGGTCCGCTTCCTCGAAGGCGTAGCGCTTGAAGGCGTCGGCGATCTCCGGGTAGCCCTCGCGTTCCGCCTGGCGGCTCATCGCAAGATACATTCCCACCTCCGAGCATTCGCCCTTGAAGTGGTCCTGCAGACCGGCCCAGACTTCCGGGTCGCAGCCCTTGGCAACGCCGAGTTCGTGCTCGCAGGCCCACATAGGCTTGCCAGCCTCTTCCTTGATTTCGACGAACTTTTCAGCCTTCGCGTGGCAAATAGGGCACTCTGCGGGCGGGTTCTCGCCTTCGTAGACGTATCCGCACACGAGGCATCTGAATTTCTTTTTCATTTCGGGTATCCTTTTAGTGTTGTTTGGAATTATTCTATTTACAAAGATAGGAATATTCCGTGTCATTTGCAACAGCGTCTGAAAAGATGTAAATTTGGAAAGATTTCTTCCTCCTTGTGCAATGTTTTGGCAGAAAGGGAGTATTTCTTTGCAGTATGACACCATTTCTCAAACAGGTCGCGGCCCATTATCTCGCGACGGACATAGAAGGGACCTGCTTCGTCTTCCCGAACCGGCGGTCGGCCGTGTTCTTCCGGAAGTACCTCGGCGACCTCCTGCGGGAGGGCGGCGCGGACCGGCCGATGCATGCGCCCCAGTCCCTGACCATCAACGATTTCTTCTACAAGGTCCATGGCGGCGAGGTGACGGACCGCATCCGCCTGCTGCTGGCGCTGTACGAATCCTACAAGGCCGTGTATCCGAAGGCCGAGCCCTTGGACGAATTCATCTTCTGGGGCGAGGTGATCCTCGCGGACTTCGGCGACGTGGACAAGTTCCTCGTGGACGCGGAGGACCTGTTCACCGACGTGGCGGACTTCAAGGACATCCAGGACGACTACAGCCACCTGTCCGAGGCCCAGCGGGAGGCCATCCTGCATTTCGTGGACCATTTCCGCGACCGGAACGGCCGGCTGACCGTCCGCCTGGACACGGACGACGCTTCCGTGAAGGCCCGCTTCCTCCAGGTCTGGAACATCCTCTTCCCCCTCTATCAGGATTTCTGTGCGCGCCTCCGGGCGCAGGGAATGGCCTACGAGGGGATGGTGTACCGCGACCTGGCCGAGCGCCTGAAAGGCGGCGAGGCCGTGGCCGACATCCTCGCGGCCGTGTTCCCGCAGGCGCGCCGGTACGTGTTCGTGGGCCTGAACGCCCTGAACGAGTGCGAGAAGACGGTCCTGCGCCGCCTCCGCGACGCCGGCCTGGCGGAATTCTGCTGGGACTATGTCTCCGACGCCGTACGCGACCCTCGGAACAAATCCTCCGTGTTCATGCGGGAGAATGTCCGGGATTTCCCGAACGCCTTCCCGGTGGATCCCGATGGCCTCGGGAAGCCCTCCTTCCATGTCGTGAGCGTGCCGTCCTCCGTGGGGCAGGCGAAGCTCGCCCCGGAAATCCTCTCGCGCTGCCGGACGGAGAATCCGGTGGAGACGGCCTTCATCCTGCCCGACGAGAACCTCCTGATGCCCCTGCTGAACTCCATTCCGCCGGCCTACGACAGCATCAACGTGACGATGGGCTGCCCCCTCACGGGCGGCGCCGTCTACTCGCTCATCTCCTCCGTGGCCGCGATGCAGCAGCGCCTGCGGGAGAAGGGCGGCGTCTGGCACTATTACCATCGCGAGGTCCGCTCCATCTTCTCCAACAGCCTGTTCCGCGCCGTCCTGAGCCCGGAAGAGGAGCAGGTCGTGCAGCTCGTCAAGAAGAACGCCAAGTACTATATCCCGCAGGCGGACCTGCAGGGCGGACCGCTGCTGGACCTGGTGTTCAAGCCGGTCGTCACCCAGCCCAAGGAGGCTTCCGCCGCGCAGAACCGCCAGCTGGTCCGGTACCTCTCCGACATCGTCAGCTACGTGGGCTGGAAGCTCCGCGGCGTGGAGGCGATGCTGCTGGAGCTGGACTTTGCGAAGCGGTGCCTGCAGTCGCTGAACCTGCTCGGGGACATCGACCTGGACATCCTGCCCGCCACCTGGCTGCGCCTGCTGGACGAACTGCTGTCCGGCGAGTCCGTCCCGTTCCGGGGCGAGCCGCTGGAGGGCCTGCAGGTGATGGGCCCGCTGGAAACGCGCGCCTTGGACTTCCGGAACGTCATCCTGTTCTCCGCGAACGAGGGCACGTTCCCGCGCCGGAGCAGCAGCGCTTCCTTTGTCCCGCCGGAACTCCGGAAAGGCTTCGGCCTTCCCACCTTCGAATATCAGGACAGCGTCTGGGCCTACTACTTCTATCGGATGATCCAGCGTGCGGAGCACGTGTGGCTGGTGTCCGACAGCCGTACCGAGGGCCTCAAGACGGGGGAGGAGAGCCGGTATGTCAAGCAGTTGCAGTACCATTACCGGGTGCCGCTGGAGCGCTTCGTGGCCACGTCCCGCATGGAACTGGCCCCCGAGTCCGACGCCATCCCCAAGACGCAGGCGGACATCGACCTGATCCGGCAAGGGGAGCACTCCGCCTCGTCCCTCCAGAGCTACCTGTACTGCCCGGCCAAGTTCTACTACTCCTTCATCAAGCGCCTGAGCACGGAGGAGGAAGTGCTGGAGTCGATGGACGCCGGCGCCCTGGGAACCGTGTACCACGCCGCCATGGAGGCGCTGTACATGCCGTTCAAGCAAGGGTGCCTGACGGTGGCGGACCTCGAGGGGATGATGAAGGACCGGAAGGCCGTCAAGGCCCTCGTCCGCGACATCATCATCCATGAGATGCAGACGGTCGACGTCTCCGGCCGCGACCTCGTCGTGGAAGAGGTCATCGTCGAATACGTCCTCCGGACGCTCCGGCACGACCGGGACCTCCTGGTGAAGTCCGGCTCGAAGGGCTTCGAGATCCTGAGCCTGGAAGGGGGGATGTATGGAACGTTCGAGGGCTTCAAGATCAAGGGCTATGCGGACCGTATCGACAGCTACCTCGGCGGGGAAGCCCGCATCGTGGACTACAAGACGGGCAAGGTGGAGCAGGACGACATCGACATCAATGACGACAACGCCGCCTCGGTGGTGGACAAACTCTTCGGCCCCACGAACAACGGCCGGCCGAAGATCGCCCTCCAGCTGTACATGTACGGCCTCCTGGCGCAGGAGCGGGCGGACCTTCGGGGCCGTCCCGTGGTCAATTCCATCTACTCGGTCTCCCGCCTGTTCACGGAGCCGCTCCAGGACCGTCCGGCGAACGCCGAGTTCGCCCGCCTGGCGCGGGAACGCCTCAAGGACCTCTTCGCGGAACTCGTGGACCCTTCCGTCCCGTTCCGCCGTACGGAAGAACGCAAGACATGCGAATACTGTGACTTCAAAATGATTTGCGGCCGATGATCAAGATCATGAAAGCTTCCGCCGGTTCGGGAAAGACCTACAACCTGGCCCGCGAATACATCCGCCTGCTCCTGACGAAGAAGGATCCGCAGGCCTACCGCCACATCCTCGCCGTGACCTTCACCAACAAGGCCACCGACGAGATGAAGCGCCGCATCCTGGACGAGCTGTTCACCCTCTCCACGGAACCGGCCAAGTCGCCGTACTTCGAGGATTTCCTCCCGGAGTTCAAGACGGCGGAAGCCCTGCAGAAACGGGCTTCCAGCCAGCTGGGCGGCATCCTGCACGACTATTCTTCCTTCGCGGTGTCCACCATCGACAAGTTCTTCCAGCAGACGCTGCGGGCCTTCTCCCGCGAGATCGGGCAGTTCGCTTCCTACCAGGTGGAACTGGACAAGGCCGCCCTGGTGGAGGAGAGCGTGGACCGCATCCTGGACGGCCTCACGGAGGACGACCGGGGCCTGCTCGGCTGGCTCACCGAGAACGTGAAGACCGGCCTGGAGAACGGCAGCCGCTTCAACCTGGAGCCTCCGCTCAAGGAGATGGCCGTGAACCTCAAGTCCACGGACCATGCGGAGGCGGTCCGCCGGTACGGCATCGACGAGGACGCCGCGTATGCCAAGGACCATCTGAAGGAGATCCAGAAGGGCTGCGCAGCCCTCTGCGAAGCGTATGTGAAGGATGTCCGGGACGCCGCGCAAGCCGTCCTGGACGTGCTGGAGCGGCACGGCGTGGATCCGGCCGACAGCAACCGCGGCTTCCTGAAGGCCCTGTACGGCTTCCGGGACCTGGGCCCGCGCGATGCGGTCTGGACCCCCACGGACTCGTTCCTGGACAAGGCGGCCGATTCTACGAAGTGGTTCGCCAAGACCAAGGACCGGTTCCGCGTGGAGCTGGAAGGAAGCCTGGAAGAACCTTTGAACGCGTTCTGCGCTCTGTTCGGAGACCGTTTCCGCCAGTATCGGACGGCCGGCCTCATCGGCGGCCAGGCCTATACGCTGGGCATCGCCGCCGAGCTCCGGAAGGCCTTCGACGAGGTGCAGAAGGAAAAGAACGTCCTCTCCATCGACGACTCCAACACCATCCTGAAAGGCATCATCGACGGGTCCGACGCCCCCTTCGTGTATGAGAAGCTGGGCGTCCGGTTCGAGGATTTCCTCCTGGACGAGTTCCAGGACACGTCCACGATCCAGTGGGAGAATTTCCGCCCGCTGCTGCTGAACAGCGACGCCGGCGGGTTCGACAACCTGGTCGTGGGGGATGTCAAGCAGTCCATCTACCGCTGGCGCGGTTCCGACTGGCGCCTGCTGGATTCCGGCGTGCGGAAGGATTTCCGCCTGGGCCCGGAGGCTGAGCAGGTGCTGGACGGCAACTACCGCACCTGCGGGGCCATCGTGCAGTTCAACAACGCCTTCTTCCCGTATGCGGCGGCGCAGCTGGACGGCCTCCTGGGCGGGGACGACATCCGCCGCATCTACCACGACGTGGAGCAGCAGGTCTGCTTCAAGGACCCCGCCGAGGGGTCCGTCGATATACGCTTCGTGGAGGACTATGACGCGGAGATGGACGAGATCGTCGCCTCGGTGCGGAGCGTAACTGAAGCGGGCGGGGAGTACGGTGACGTCGCCATCCTCGTCCGGGGGAACCAGGAAGGGGCGGAAATCGCCGCCCGGCTCGTGTCCGAGGGCATTCCGGTCGTATCTGACGATTCGCTGTTCGTGAAGTCTTCCGTCACCGTGCGGCGACTCGTGTCCCAGCTTTCGCTGGTTGATTCGCCCGACTCGGACAAGCGCGCTTCCGTGGCCGGCTTCCTGGCCCGGTCCATGGACATCCGGATCCCGGACCACTACCATTCCCTGACGGACCTCGCGGAATCGCTCCTGCGGGACCTCCGGGAGGCCGATCCGGACACCTTCGAGGCGGAAGTCCCTTATATCCAGTCCTTCATGGACCATCTCCTGGACTGGTCCGCCGCCCACGGGAACGACCTTTCCGCCTTCCTCCGTGAGTGGGCGGACGCCGATCCCAAGATCGCCTCGCCCGAGACCGGCTCCGCCGTCCGCGTGATGACGGTCCATAAGTCCAAGGGCCTCGAGTTCCCGTACGTGATCTTCCCGTTCGCGGAAAAGGTCACCCTGTACAAGGGTTCGTCCTACTGGTGCCGTCCCGACGTGGACGGGACGCCGCTGGCGGAATTTGCCGATGGCGTCTATCACGTGGAGCTGAGCGGCTCCAGCGAAAGCACGCTGTTCGCGGAGGATTACCACCGCGAGCGGAAGCTCCAGTTCATCGACAACATCAACGTCTTCTACGTGGCCATGACCCGGGCGAAGTACGGCCTGAAGGTCATCGCGAAAACGCCTTCCGGCAAGGTGCTCGACGCGGTTCGGGACGGGAAGAGCGCCGACTGGAAGAACCTCTCGCAGATTCTCTACGGCTTTGTCGGGACGCTGGATTACCACGCCGGGACGATGTATGACTTCGGCGCGATGGAGCGGAAGGCGGGGCCGGCCGCGCCGCTCCGGACGGGCTACCCGTCCTTCGCGGCCGGGGACCGCGGCCGCCTGAAGTTCAGCCGCGACGCGGCCGACTACTTCGGCCCGGACGGCCTCGTCGGCCCCGACGCCTCCAACCGCCTCCGCGGCCTCGTCCTGCACGACATCCTCGCCTCCGTCACGGTGCCCGCCGACCTGCCCCGCGCCGTGGAACGCGCCGTCGCCTCCGGCGAACTGCCGCAGGCCGACCGCGAGCGCACGCGGGCCTTCCTGGAGGCGGAAATCGCCTCCGTGGCCGCCCGCGGCTGGTTCGCGGACAGTGGCATCGAGGTGCTGAACGAGGCGCCGCTCCTGGGCGCGGACGGCGCCGAGGTCCGTCCGGACCGCGTCGTCCTCCGCCCCGACGGCTCCGCCGCCGTCGTCGACTACAAGTTCGGCCAGCCCGAGAAGAAGTACCTGGACCAGGTCCGCGGCTATATGGACCTGTACCGGGCGCTGGGACACAGCCCCGTCACGGGCACCCTCTGGTACATCCGCGAGGACGGGGAGGACGAATTCGTGGAGGTATAATTTTCTTTGTGTGCGGTTTTTTGATTATCTTTGCGTGTTATACGAAAAGTCTGAGAAGAATGGAAGCGAACGAGAACACCATCAAGCTGTACTATAATACCGAAGTCGAGAAGCTCGCGATGCCCGAATACGGGCGGAACGTGCTGAAAATGGTCGAGATCATGCAGGGCATCGAGGACCGCGCCAAGCGGTCCGAGCAGGCCCGCGCCATCGTCAAGGTGATGGAGACGCTGAACCCGCAGGTGCACCAGCAGGAGAACTTCGAACAGAAGCTCTGGGACCACCTGTACATGATCGCCGGCTACGACCTGGACATCGACGCGCCCTATCCCGCGCCGCATCCGGAGGTGATCAACAGCCGCCCGGACCCGATCCCCCTGAACACGAAACCCATCAAGGCGCGCCACTACGGCCGCAACATCGAAAGCATCATCGACCTGATCGCCAGCGAACCGGATGGCGAGGTGAAGACCGCCATGATCCGCTCGCTCGCCATCTACATGCGCCAGCAGTACCTGATCTGGAACAAGGACACCGTGGCGGACGAAACCATCTTCGCCGACATCGAGCGCCTCTCCGGCGGCCGCGTGACGGTCCCCGAGGGCCTGGAGCTTTCCAAGATCGACGCGAACGCCAACTACTCCCGTCCGGGCATGAACATGGGCTTCAACCGGGGCGGCGGCAACAACGGCGGCGGCAAGAAGCAGTGGGTCAACTACAAGAAGAACGGCAAGAAGAAATGAAACTGAAACGCCCCTCCGCATACTGGGCGGAACTCGACGAGAAGCGGCGGTCCGAATACCGGATCGTCGCCGCTGTCCTTTTGGGTATCTTCACCCTTTTCACCGCCATCGCGGTGGGGTCGTATTTCTTCACCTGGAAGCAGGACGCCAGCCTCCTGTCGGAGCCTTCCCTGCTGGACAGCGAGGCCGCCGTCTCCAACGCCGGCTCCAAGCTGGGCTTCCGCTGGGGCCGTTTCCTCGTCACGCGGAGCTTCGGCCTCGCCGCGCTCGGCCTCGTCGCCTTCCTGGTGGCCTGGACCCTCAGCCGGGCCCTTCCCAAGCTCCGGATTCCGCTGGGCAAGTGGTTCGTCTATTCCTTCACGGGCACCTTCATCGGTTCCTGGCTCCTGGCCCTCGTGAGCCGGCTGGCCGGCTGGGAGACCCTGTTCGGCGGCGGCCTCGGCGGCCGCGCAGCCGCCGCGCTCGTGGACGGAAGCATCAACCTCGTGGGCTTCGTCGTCACGGCCATCGCCATCCTGGCCCTCGCGGGCCTGTGGACCTATTTCCTGACGGGCGGCTTCCAGTCGCTCGCCGGGGAGGAGCCCGACCAGGCCGGGAATGACGAACCGGAACCCGAGCCCGTACCGGAACCGGTGGTTCGACAAGCTCACCATCCGGTCCCGTTTTCGGTCCCTGAGCCTGTCGAAGGGCCGAAATCCGAACCCAAGCCGGAGCCGGTGGTTCGACAAGCTCACCAACCGGTCTCCGAGCCTGCCGAAGGGACGGAACCGGCCCCGGAAGCGGAAGGGACCTTCACCGTGGAGACGGACGACACCCTGGACCAGAAGGTCCGGGAGCCGCTCCCGCGCATCGACAACCGCGCGGACCTTCCCAAGTACAAGTTCCCGACCCTGGATATCCTGGGCGACTACCTGAGCGCCCGGCACGAGCCGTCGCAGGACGAGCTGAACCGCAACAACAACAAGATCCGCGCGACCCTCGCCAGCTACAAGATCCAGGTCAAGGACGTCACCGCCATCGTGGGCCCGACCGTCACCCTGTACAAGGTGTACCCGGCCCCGGGCGTGAAGATCGCCTCGATCAAGATGCTGCAGGACGACATCGCCATCTCCCTGAACGCCAAGGGCGTGCGTATCGTCACCCTGTCTGATTCCGTGGGCATCGAGGTGGCGAACGACACCCCGTCCATCGTCCCGCTCAAGCAGCTGCTGAACGACGACGCGTACCGCAACAGCAAGGCGGAACTCCCCGTCGCCATCGGCTACACCATCTCCCAGAAGGTCAAGGTGTTCGACCTGGCCGACGCCCCGCACCTGCTGGTGGCCGGCGCCACGAAGCAGGGCAAGTCCGTGGGCCTGAACGTGATCGTGTCCTCGCTCCTGTACGCGAAGCACCCGTCGGAGCTCAAGTTCGTCTTCATCGACCCGAAGATGGTCGAGTTCTCCGCCTATGCGAAACTCCTGAACCACTATCTCGCGGTGCTGCCGAACGCCGCCGACGAGCAGGACGAACGGGACCAGGCCATCGTCAAGAACGCCAAGAGCGCGTCCGCCATCCTTCAGTCCCTGTGCATCGAGATGGATGAGCGCTACGCCCTCCTGAACAAGGCGGGCGTGAACAACATCAAGTTGTACAACGACAAGTACCGCGACCGCCACCTGCTCCCCACCGAGGGTCATCGTTTCCTGCCCTACATCGTCGTCGTCATCGACGAATATGCGGACCTGACGATGTCCGTGGGCGCCGGTCCCGAGTCCAAGGCCGTCGCGCGGAGCATCACCACCTCCGTCATCCGCCTGGCCCAGAAGGGCCGCGCGGCGGGCCTGCACGTGATCCTCGCGACCCAGCGCCCGACCGTGGACGTCATCACGGGCCTCATCAAGGCGAACTTCCCGATGCGCATCGCTTTCCGCGTGACCTCCCGTATCGACTCGTCCACCATCCTGGACCAGCCCGGCGCCGACAAGCTCATCGGCCGCGGCGACATGCTGCTGTACAGCGGCGTGGAGATGGAACGCATCCAGTGCGCCTTCATCGGCAATGACGAGATTGCCGCCCTTACCGACGCCGTCGGGAGACAGATCGGCTATCAGAAATCCTACAATACTCCGTACTACCTGCCCGAGCCCGCCCCCGAGGAAGGGGACGAAGGCGGTGGCGGCATGGTGGACATGAAGCAGCTGGACGAGCGTTTCGAGGAGGCCGCGCGCCTCATCGTCACGAGCCAGCGCGGCTCCACCTCCGACCTCCAGCGTCGGCTTGGCATGGGTTATGCAAAAGCAGGCAGAGTGATGGACCAGCTCGAAGCCGCCGGCATCGTGGGACCGCAGAACGGTTCCAAGCCGCGCGAAGTCCTGGTGAAGGACTTCAACGAACTGGACCAGATCCTGAGCCACTTTTTGAACGGAGAACAATGAAAAGAATCGTCACAGGCCTTGCGGCCCTCTTCCTGACCCTCGGCGCCTTTGCGCAGGGCGGCATTCCCATCCTGGACCGTGTCCCGGGCCACCGGGTCCTGTTCCACTACACCTACAGCCTCTCCCAGGGCGGCCGGCCGATGACCCAGGTCACCGACGGCGACGTCGTCGTGGAGGACAACGCCTACCTGCTCTCGGGTCTCGGCCTGGAGGTGCGCAGCGACGGCACCACCCGCTGGAGCATGGACCGTGCGGCGGAGGAAGTCCTCATCGAGACCGTGGAGAAGGAGGACCTCTTCACCAATCCGGCCCTCTTCATCAATTCCTACAAGGGCTATATGGACAAGATTCGGGTGAACGGGTCTTCCTCCAACTCCCTGGACGTCACGCTCGTCCTGGACGAGGACACGTCCGCTCGCTTCGTCCTCAAGAACATCGTCTTCGAGGATAAGCAAGGAAAAAGCGATTTCACGCTGAACGTGAAATCGCTTCCCGATTCGTATGTGATCACCGATCTGCGGTAGATTCTTTCGTCGGTCGGAGACCTCCTCAGAATGACAGGGAAAGTCACAGACCTCTATCAGTCCACGTGATTGCGGACGCAGCGTACGGAAAGGGCCAGCGAGCCCTTTTCTCCGTATGTGGTGCGCACTTCGCTCTCCGTCACGTGGATGTAGCGGTAGGCGGCCATGTCGGGGTCCTCCTCGGAGACGGTGGCGGTCCAGAAGGCGGCGTAGTCGTAAAGCCGCTTGTAGCGGGGCGTCGTGATGGCCGGCAGCGCGAAGCCGGAAGGGATGATGGCGAGGGCGTAGGTGTTCGTCCGTTCCACACCGGGCCAGTATTCCCACATCCGCTTGCTGTTCAGATAGGCGTCGCACATTAAGGGAGCCGCGTCGGTGCCCAGGAAATCCCATTCCTCGTTGGTCGGGAGGCGCCAGCCTTCCGGGCAGGCCTCCATAGCCTCGTCCCAGGTGTAGTAGCGGCCAAGCGGGTAGGAAGTGACGTCGGCGTTCTCGAAGGCGAGGCCTTCGCCGGTCCAGGCGAGGTTGTTGCGGAACCAGTCCAGTTCGCCGATGTGGGTGTAGTAGTATTCGTTTTCCCCGTCTTTCCCGCGGGAATCGACGATATGGTCGTCCCAGAGTTCGATGCCGGTGCCGGTCAGGGTCTTGCCCAGGGCGGGGTCGATGATGATGACCGTCCGGGAGTACGTGCAGGCGTAGTAATTGTTATCCGGGTCGGAAGCCTGGCAGTAGATGGTGTAGTTTCCCACTTCTTCCGCCTTGAAGGTGAAAGTGTCCATCTCCTGGTATTCCTCCGAATTGACCTTCCACTTGTAAGTGAACTTCTTCACGCCTTCACCTTCGGCGACGAACGCGCCGACAGGCTTCAAGACGAAGGTTTCGCCCGGGCGGCCGAAGGTGGCCAGTTCGAATTCCAGGCCGTAGATGGAGGGCTTGATCTCGGTCGTCTCGGTGTCTTTCTTGCAGGAGAAGGCGGAGAAGACGGCCAGAAGCAAGGTGGTATAGAGCAGTAAGCGTTTCTTCATAAATGTTTTTTCGTATCCAATCTGCAAATATCGTAATTTTTATCGTATTTTTGTACAACTATCTTGCCGCAACCGTCTTGGAAATGAAAAAAACCGTCCTCGTCCTCCTGGCTGCGCTCGCGCTTTCCGCCTGCGGGCCGCGCGACCGCTTCATCCAGGTCACCGGCCACGCCCAGGGCGGCGTCTATACCGTGAAAGTCAATATGAAAGGGGTTTCCGTGACTCCGGAGGAGATCCGGGATTCGGTCGATGCCATCCTCACCCGCGTGGACACGACCCTTTCGGGCTACAACAAGGGATCCCAACTGTCCCGGTTCAACGCCGGGGAGACCATCCGCCCGAACGGCCTGTTCCTGGACATGTACCGGATTGCGTACGGCTGGTATGAGCGGTCCGCCGGCGTGCTGGACTTCGCGGCCGGCCCGCTCTTCGACGCCTGGGGATTCGGCTTCAAGTCGGGAGAAATGCCCTCGGACGAGGCCGTGGCGGCCATCAAGGCCTCCTGCGGGATGGGCCTTCTGACGCCGTCGGCCACCCCGCGCGCGGACGGCACGCTGTCGGTGCGCGACATCCGCCGGGACGGGACGGACGCCCCGGTCGTGCTGAACTACAATGCCATCGCGCAGGGCTATACCTGCGACCTGGTGGCGGCCTATCTCTATTCTATCGGCGCGAAGGACATGCTCGTGGACATCGGCGAAATCTGGTGCGATGGGCACAATCCCTCCGGGCGGCCGTGGAACGTGGGCGTGGACCGGCCTTATGACCGGCCCGATGACGGGACCGACGCGGTGGGCGCGGAACTGGACGGCGTCTGGTCTTCTTCCCTCACGCCCGCCGGCATCGTCACCTCCGGCAATTACCGCAAGTACTATGTCCGCGACGGCCGCAAGTATGCGCACTCCATCGACCCGCGCAGCGGCTATCCCGTGGACCATAACCTCCTGAGCGCCACGGTGGTAAGCCCCGACGGCGCGGCGGACGCGGATGCGCTGGCTACCTGGTGCATGGTCGTGGGGCTGGACGCCGCCCGCGAACTGATCCTGGGGCTGGACGGCGTGGAGGGCTATCTGATCTACACCGCGGAGGACGGCGCCATGACCGAATGGGCCTCCCCGGGCTTCACATTGACGAAATAACCTGCAGGATCCAGACCAGGGCCTGGCACAGCCAGTCCGTGGCGTGGACGAGGACCCCGGGGCAGCAGTGGATGCTCCGGAGCACGAGCGTCGTCACGGCGGAGCCCATCAGGAGGGTGGTGAAGGGCAGGGCGATGAGGTTCGTGAGGAGAAAGTAGGTGGGGAACGAGTGGAACCGGAACCAGGCGAGGGGACCGGTGAACACCTGGCAGGAGATGGACAGGGCGGCCGCCTCCCAGATCTTCCGGACGGGATCGAAGCGGGCGCCTTTCGGATACCAGCCTTCCAAGATGGGGAAGAGCAGGAAGATGCCCGCCATCGCCAGGTAAGAGAGCTGGAAGCCCGTGGAAGTGATGGCCGACGGGGTGATGACGAGCTGGATCAGGAGGGCCGTGGACAGGATCCGGAGCGGGTCCCGCGGCCGGCAGGCGATGTGGGCGGTCTCGTTCAGGAAGATGAACAGGAAGGCCCGGACGATGGAAGGGGAGGCTCCGGTCATCAGCGTGAACAGGCCGGCGGCGAGGACGATGAGCGCGTAGCGGAGGCGGCGGGCGCGCGGGCTGTTCCCGAGTGGCCATAGGAGCCGCGACAGGAGGAGGTACAGGATGCCGATGTGCAGCCCCGACAGGGCCAGCAGGTGCGCGCCGCCGCTTTCCCGGAACACGCGCACGGTATCCGCCGAAAGCCCGCTCCGGTCGCCGGTCAGGAGCGCTTTCAGCAGAGGAGCCGTGCCCGCGGAAGGGAAGGGGATTCCGTCGATGAACGCCCGCAGCCGTTCCGCCCAGGCCGATGTCCACCGCTCCAGGAAGGTTGTCGTGTCCGCGCCGGGGAAAGCGTCGGTAAGAGCGCAGAAGGCGCCGAGCAGCACGAAGGCCGGGAACAGCAGGCCGCCGCGCTCCGTTTTCAGGATGATGACGACGAGGGAGGCAAGGACGAGAAGGAGGCCGCTGGAGAGGTAGACAGGGGCCGCGGGAAGACGCAATAAGAGGGCCCCGGCCGCGACTCCGGCCGTGAAATGGACTGCCAACGCCTCTATGCCTGCCCGCTCCGCCATTTCCATCTTTTCTTTTGCGAAAATAGCGATTATTTTATTAACTTTGCAAGGATTGACCGAATATTAATTAAAGATTCATACCCTATGATCATCCTTGTCATCAATTGCGGAAGTTCTTCCATCAAGTACCAGCTCCTCGACATGAAAAACGACGATGTGTTCACCATCATCGCCAAAGGTATCGCCGAGAAGATCGGCCTCCCCGCGGGCATCCTCCAGTACGCCCCGACCGGCCGTGACAAGATCGTGAAGGACCTTCCCATTCCCGACCACAAAGTGGGCATGGAGCTCATTCTCGCTGCCCTCACCGATCCTGAGACGGGCGTCCTTTCCTCCCTCGAGGACATCGAGGCGGTGGGCCACCGCATCGTCCAGGGCGGCGACTTCTTCTCCGGTTCCGTCCTCGTGGACGACGACGTCCTGGAGAAGATCGCCTTCTGCAGCGATTTCGCCCCGCTCCACAATCCGGCGCACCTGCTGGGCATCCACGCCATGCAGGCTGTCCTCCCGTCCGTCCCGCAGGTCGTGACCTTCGACACCGCCTTCCACCAGACGATGCCCGCTTACGCGTACATGTACGGCCTCCCGTACCAGTACTACGAGAAGTACCGCGTCCGCCGCTACGGCGCGCACGGCACGAGCCACCAGTTCGTCGCCGGCGTGGGCGCGAAGCTTGCCGGTCTGGACATCAACAACTCGAAGATCATCACCTGCCACCTGGGCGCCGGCAGCTCCATCTGCGCCATCCAGAACGGCAAGTGCGTGGACACCTCGATGGGTTTCTCCCCGCTCGAGGGCATGATCATGGGCACCCGCGTGGGCAACATCGACGCGAACGCCGTCATCTACCTGGAGAACAAGCTCGGCGTCACTCCTGACGAGATGTCCACCATCCTGAACCGCAAGTCCGGCTTCCTGGGCGTGTCCGAGTACAGCTCCGACTGCCGCGAGCTGGACGAGCGCGCGAACAACGGCGATCCCAAGGCCAAGCTCGCCCTCAAGAAGTTCACCTACGACATCATCAAGAACGTCGGCTCCTACGTCGCCGCGATGAACGGCGTGGACCTGATCGTCTTCACCGGCGGCATCGGCGAGCACAACTCCCGCCTCCGCCGCCGCGTCCTGGAGAACTTCTCCTACCTGGGCCTCAAGGTGGACTACGAGGCGAACGTCGCCTTCGGCGAGGACGCCATCATCACCACCGAGGACTCCAAGGTGAAGGCCGCCCTCATCTGCACGAACGAAGAGCTGGTGATCGCCCGTGACACCATGCACATCGCCCTCCAGAACCAAGACTAATCCATAACACTGATATGATCCAGAATTTCAACGACCTCTTCGTCGAGCTCAAGGCGAAGAACATCTGCAAGAAGATGGTGGCAGCGTGGGCTGTCGACGAGCATACCATCGAGGCGGCCTCCCTGGCCACCGACATGGGCTTTGTGAAGTGCGTCCTCGTGGGTGATGAGGACATCATCAAGAAGGTCTGCGCCGACAACAACATCGACGTGGCCAAGTTCGAGATCGTGGACGTCAAGGACGAGCTGAAGGCGGTTGCCCAGGCCGTGAAGATGGTCCATGACGGCGAGGGCGAAGTCCTGATGAAGGGCCTCTGCTCCACCGACAAGTTCCTCCGCGCCATCCTGAACAAGGAGACCGGCCTGCTGCCCCCGAAGGGCGTCCTGAGCCACGTGGGCGTGATCGAGAACCCGAACTACCACAAGCTCGTCTTCATCTCCGACATGGCTGTGATTCCGCTCCCGGACTTCCGCCAGAAGGTCAAGCTCGCCGGCTACCTCGTCAGCACCGCGAAGTCCTTCGGCATCGCGAAGCCGAAGATCGCCTTCATCGCCGCTTCCGAGCAGATGCTCGACTCCATGCCCGCCTGCATCGAGGGCGCCATGCTCGCCAAGATGTGCGACCGTGGCCAGATCAAGGGCTGCATCGGGGACGGCCCGCTCGCCCTGGATGTCGCCATCGACCAGGAATCCGTGGAGATCAAGAAGCTCGTCAGCCCGGTGGCCGGCGACGCCGACTGCCTCCTCTTCCCGAACATCGAGTCCGCCAACGTCTTCTGGAAGACGAACTCCAAGCTCGCTGTGGGCGTCCGCCAGGCCGGCTTCCTCGTGGGCGTGAAGGTGCCTTGCATCCTCGCTTCCCGCGCCGACTCCGTGGACGTGAAGCTCAACTCCATCGCCTCCGCGGTGATGAGCGTGAAGTAATCCCGTCCCATGGGTTCACACCGCCGAAAATGGGGCTGGTGGCTGGTTGCGGCGATCGCCGTGGCTGTGGCCGCCAGCCTTTTTCTTTACCGTCGCTCGGCCACGCCGGCCGGGTCTTCCGCGCCTGTCTCCGCCGAGACTGAGTTCTCCGGCCCCGTCGTCCGGGATACCGTGTACGTGAAAGTCGATGGCGAGACGGTCCCGATTGTTCGGGAACGGAAGGTCGAGGCCGGGAAGTCACGCAAGGACGTGCCCGCTGCGGGGGAATCTGCCGGCTCTGACGCGCCCGCTGCCTCCGACGCGCCTGCGGCCGCCGTGGAAACCGTCGTCGCCGTCCCCGTGAAGGTCCTCAACGAGCTCGTCCGTGACAAGAGCGGCCGCGACGTCACCCTGTCCACATCGGCCCCGGACAAGATCACGATGGCCTATGACGGGAAGGTGGACCTCCCCATGGTCGGGGAGCAGGACATGAACTTCTCCGTCGATTTCAGGGTCGTGGAAGTGACCGGCGACCGCCTGGTCCTCCAGCTGGACTCCGGCGCGGCGATGAACCTTGCCGCCGACGCCGTTGCCCCCTACGTCCTGAAGCGCCTCCCCGCCGGCCTCGTCGACTCCTTCTCCAATGGCCGCGCCGTCATCAACCTCTCCGCCATCCCCCAGCTCAAGAAACAGCTGAAGTCCGTGGACATCGTCGGCTTCTCCATCGACTCCGACGAAATCCGCCTCCGGACGGTGGAAAAATAGCTGCGGGGTGCGGGTGACGTCCCGGTTTTTTGGACGTCTCCTGCAAATATCGACCAAATTGACGGTGACGTCCCTGTTTTCGGGACGTCACCCGCATTTTCCCCTTTCGGCAGGCCCTTTGCCCCTGAAAAATAGTTTCGCAAAATGTGTCGATGGCCCTTGGAATCCATCGACTTATGTCTATCTTTGTGTAAAGCCATTCCGGGTTCTCCGGACGAGATGGTGTTTGAGAAGGATTATGAGGAAGTTGTGGCTGATTACGACGGAACATTTGAAAGCGGGGCTTTGGTTTCGGGATGATGAAGATTACAAGGTGGGGATGAATTTCGTCGCCATCCAGGCGCATGCCAGCCGGGTTGTCGTGCTCTCGTTCACCCTGATGTCCAACCATGTGCATTTCGTCCTGAAGGCGGATTCGAAGAAAGATGCCGAGGCGTTCATCGAGGGCTTCAAGCATCGGTACTCCCTGTATTTGCGGCGTAAGTACGGGGTCAAGGAGTTTCTTCGGGGGAACGGTGTGCAAATCGATCCCATTTCCTGGTATGACGAAGATCCGGAAAAGGCGATTGCGTATGTGGAAATGAACTGTGTAGCAGCCAACATCTGCTCCCACCCGAGCCAATATCCCTGGGGGACCGGAGGCGTATTTTTCAATCCCCGGAAACCCGCCGGGCGTCCGTTGGGGACATTCTCCAAGCGGGCGTGTAAACGCCTGTTACACACGGATGTGGAATCGCTCCCGGAGAACTGGCTGGTCGGTGCCGATGGCTACATCCTGCCACAGAGCTATGTCGATGTCGCGGCCGTCGAAGCGTGTTTCAAGACCCCCCAGCGGATGAATTGGTTCCTGTCGAATTCCTCCAAGGCCAAGAAGCGGCTGGATGCCGATGACAATCTCCCGGCTTTCCGGGACCAAGTCATCCTGGCCGCCATTCCGGATCTCTGCCGCAGTATGTTCGGCAAGCCTGACTTTTCCCGGCTCTCTCGTGAGGAGCAGGTGGAATTCGTCCGTCAGCTGCACTTCAGGTTCAGTGCCCATGTCAATCAGATCGCCCGCGTCTGCGGCCTGACCTACGAGCAGGCCGCCCAGCTGATGGATTCCGTTTGACCGTAGGAAATACCCCAAATTAACCGTACTTTTGCCAGACAAAGCCCTTTCATCCATGAAACCCAAGAAGAGCCCCAAGAAGCTGCGGATCACGCAGGCGGATTACATGCTGGCGCAGCGGAGGGCGGCGCGCATGGAAGAGATTGCGGAGCACGGGAAGCCCGTGTCCCTGCGCTCCGCCGTACACCGTTCCAAGAAGGTGTACGACCGCAAGCGGTTGAAGAAGATTGATTTCGATTAGACGCTCCGGGTGCGGGTGACGTCCCGGTTTTTTGGACGTCTCCTGCAAATATCGGCAGAATTGAAGGTGGCGTCCATTTTTTCGGGACGTTACCTGCACTGAAGGTTTGAATCGGCCTTCAGCGGGACCCGGATCGGGGTCCCTACTGCACTTCCGTCAGGGCGCCGGTTACGGAGTCGATGATGAAGCCGCGCACAACCACGTCCTGCGGGACCAGGGGATGGTTCACGATGGCATCGACAGTCCGGCGGACGGAGGCTTCGGTGTCGTGGAAGCCTTCGAGCCAGGTGGCGACGCCTTTGGATTCCCATTCCGCGAGCGTCTCGGGGGAGATGCCGCGCTCCAGCATGTGCGGCTTGAACTCGTCGTAGCTCATGTGGCAGGCGCCGCAGGTGGAGTGATGGACCACCATCACCTCCTGCACCCCCAGCTCATAGATGCCCACGAGCAGCGACCGGATGGCTGAATCCGTCTCCGACAGCACCAGCCCGCCAGCGTTCTTGATGATCTTCGCATCGCCGTTCCGGAGCCCCAGCGCCTTCGGCAGCAGCTCCGTCAGTCGCGTGTCCATGCACGTGAGCACCGCCAGCTTCTTGGCGGGAAACTTGTCGGTCACATAGGGTTCATACTCCTTATTGGCCACGAACCTGGCGTTGTAGGTGAGGATTTGGTCGATCATGGTTTCCGTGTTTTTACAAAGGTAACCAATTATTCGCCCCCATCATCCGGATTTCGCCACAAAAACCG
Organism: uncultured Bacteroidales bacterium; assembly: GCA_900316955.1. Taxonomy (GTDB): domain Bacteria; phylum Bacteroidota; class Bacteroidia; order Bacteroidales; family UBA932; genus Cryptobacteroides. Next base: position 99,999 of record ONEX01000006.1, on the reverse strand, counting down.
GGGACTCGCCACTCTTTTATGGCGGAACGCGCGTGCGTGGGTACATTTGCGTGAACCTAAACCGAAAGCGGAAGACATGAAAGGGAAGGTACTCGCCATCATCACGGGGTCGACATCGACCAAGGTGGGGTATTATGTGGACGGGAACACCGTCCTGGTCCGGAATCTGGAACTCAGCGCCCAGGAGGTGCTGCGGTTCGACAGCGTGTTGGAGCAGGGCGACCTCCGGAAGGGCATCGTGATGGATTTCCTCCGGGATGCGGGCGTGGGCCTCGGCGACATCGACATCGTGATGGCGCGCGGCGGCCTTTTCGCCCCGGCCGTGACCGGCGTGTATAGTGTCAATGCCAATATGCGCGAGGTGCTCCTTTCCGGCCGCGACGGCGTCCATGCCTGCAACCTGTCGGCCGTGATCGCCGACGACATCGCCGCCGAGGTGACCGCCTACCGCCGCGAACGCGGCATCGGAGGCCCCGCCTGCTTCGCCTACGTCGCAGACCCGCCTATGGCCGACGAGATGCTCCCGGAGTGCCACGTGGGCGGTCTCCCCGATTTCCCGCGCCGCGCCTTCTTCCACGCCCTGAACTCCCGCGCCGTCGTCCGCCGCTACCTCCGCGAGCATGGGCACACCACCAATGACGTGACGGCGATCGTGGCCCACATGGGCGGCGGCATCACCGTCACCCTGCACCGGAACGGGAAGGTCATCGACACGAACAACGGTCTGGGCGGCGACGGTCCCTTCACCCCGGAGCGCGCCGGCTCCTGCCCAGCCTTCCCGCTGATCGAGATGTGCTTCCGCAGCGGCCTGTCCGAGCGGGAAGTCAAGCACCGCGTCCTGGGCCGGGGCGGCGCCGTCGCCTTCTTCGGCACCAACGACCTGCGCGAGCTGGAGCGCCGCGCCGCCGACGACCCGAAGGTGGACACCTGGCTCGACGCCTTCGGCCTGAATGTCGCCAAATACATCGCCTCCCTCGCCACCACCGTGGACGGAAAGGTCGATGTCATCCTCCTCACCGGCGGCATCGCCAAGGACAGCCGCATCGTCGCCGACATCCGCCGCCGCACCGCCTTCATCGCCCCCACCGAAGTCTATCCCGGCGAGAACGAGCTCGACTCCCTCGCCGAAAACGGCTACCTCATCCTCGCCGGTGAAACGAAGGTCCACCGCTACGACAAGGACCGCCTGCTGGAGGATTAGGCTCTGCAACTAATCAACTCAATGTCAACGACTTAATAGCAGAGAGGTGCACCCACAGGTGCACCTCTCAAACGTTATATCGCTCTGCATCAAGCAGATAGCTATGAGCTCTTACTTTACCTCGAAGTCAAGCGCCTGCAGGTCCGCGTCGGCGGAGGAGGAGCCGTAGAGGATCTGGTACTTGCCGGGCTTGATGGCGACGCCGTCGTTGCCGTCATAGTAGGCGAAGGCGTCCGGGGCGATCTCGATGGTGACGCTGGCGGTCTTGCCCGGGTCGATGGACACGCGCTGGAAGCCCTTCAGGGCCTTGATCGGGGCGTCGGGGTTGTCGAGGGCCTTGACATAGACCTGGACGACCTCGGTGCCGGCGCGGTTGCCGGTGTTCTGGACGGGAACGGTGACCTTCACGCCCTTGCCGGCCTTGACGGAAGACGTGGAGAGCTTGCCCTGGCCGTAGGCGAAGGTGGTGTAGCTGAGGCCGAAGCCGAACGGATACTGGGGCGTGCCCTTGAAGTAGCGGTAGGTGCGGCCTTCCATGTTGTAGTCCAGGAAGTCGGGCAGCTGGTCGGTGGAGGCGTAGAAGGTGACGGGAAGCTTGCCGGAAGGGTTGCAGTCGCCGTTCAGGACTTCGCCGACGGCCTGGGCGCCGCCTTCGCCGCCGTACCAGGCTTGCAGGATGGCGTCGCAGTCGTCCACGATGGGTGCGAAGGCCAGGGCGGAACCGGAGCAGTTCACCAGGATGACCGGCTTGCCAGTGGCGCGGAGGCCCTTCAGCAGGCGCTGCTGGACGGCCGGGACTTCGATGTCGGCCTTGTCGCCACCCTCACCCTCGAGGGCCGGGGAGATGCCGCCGACCATAATCCAGGCGTCCACGTCGCCGAACTGCTTCGCGAGCGCCTCGACGTCGGGCAGGGTGCGCTCGCAGAACTGGGCGCTGAACATGGCGAACGGGGAGTCGCCCTTGACGTATTCGATCTTCACGTCATAGGTCTGGCCTTCCTTGACCGGGATTTCCTTGTATTCGACGGCCCTGCGGCGGCCGAAGCCGAAGCCGCGGCGGCCACCGGCGGAAGTTCCCTTCTGGTCCTCCACGAGCTTGCCGTTCACGAAGAGCTTGTAGCCGTTGTCACCGGCGACGACATACTTGAGCACGCCGGTGTAGGGGGCGGTCCACTTGCCCGTGGCGCGGGCGCTGAACTCGTTCGTGTTCACACCGTCGGCGAAGCCGTAACCGCCGAAGGTGCTGAAATTCATCGCGTCGTAGTAGTTGGAAGCGGCCGGTTCCCCCTTGAACTCCCTGTTGTTGTAGAACTGGACAAGCATTCCTTTGCCCTCGTTGAACTCGCCCATGTGGTTGATGGTGTTGTACTCGTCCACGAGCTCGCAGGCCTTGTCATACACCACTTCCGTGTTCGGGAAGGCGTTGCGGATGCCGGTGAGGATGGAGAACTTGTGGTTGTCGGTCGGGGTGCCGCCGTAGTTGCCGTTCATCAGGTCCACGTCGTCGGCGTTCGGGCCCACGACGGCGATGCGCTTGATGTCCTTGGAGAGCGGCAGGATGCCGTTGTTCTTGAGGAGGACCATGCTTTCACGCGCGGCCTCGACGGCCAGCTGGTGGTGCTCCTCGCTGGAGATCACCTCGGGCTTGAGGTCCTTCCAGGGTGACATCTCGTCCGGGTCGAACATGCCCAGCTCGAAGCGGCCGCGGAGGACCGGAACAAGGGCGTGGTCGAGGTCCTCGACGGTGATCAGGCCCTGCTCGAGGGCGTCGCCGAGGTTGCGGAAGGTACGGCCGCACTCGAGGTCGGTGCCGTGCTTGAGGGCGTCGGCGGCGGCGTGCACGGGATCCGGATGGGTCATGTGCTGGCCGCGGGTGAAGTAGTTGTTGATGGCGTCGCAGTCGGTGACGACCAGGCCGTCATAGCCCCACTTGTCGCGGAGGATGTCCACGAGCAGACGGTCGCTCATCGTGCAGGGAACGCCCTCGTAGCGCTGGTAGGCGCCCATCACCTCGCGGACGTCACCCTCGACCACCAGGGTCTTGAAGGCGGGGAGGTAGGTCTCCCAGAGGTCCCGCATGGACACGGACACGTCCATGCTGTGGCGGAGCGATTCCGGACCGCTGTGCACGGCGTAATGCTTGGCGCAGGCGTGGGTCTTATAGTACTTGCCGGTCTTCTGCTGCATGCCCAGGACGGTCTGGAGGCCGATGACCGAGGTCAGGTACGGGTCCTCGCCCGGGGTCTCCTGGCCGCGTCCCCAGCGCGGGTCGCGGAAGATGTTGATGTTCGGGCACCAGAAGGACAGTTCCGGGTTGCCGGGATAGTACCGGGCCTGGTCGTCCACGTTCCATTCCCGCTGGGAACGGTTCCAGTTGGCGCGCGCCTCGTCGGAGACGGTGGAATAGATCTTATAGACCTGCTCCGGGTCGAAGGCGGCGGCCATGCCGATGGGCTGCGGATACACGGTGTAACCGTCCGCGCGGATGCCGTGGCAGGCCTCGCTCCACCAGTTGTAGGCCGGGATGCCGAGGCTGTCCACGGAAATGGACTTGTTCATCAGCAGGCCGATCTTCTCCTCCGGGGTCAGGAGGGAGAGGAGGTTCTCGATCCGCTGCTCCATTTTCAGGGACGGATCCTGGAACGGATACTTGTACGTGGTCTTGGGACCGCAGGCCGAGAGGCAGACGGCCGCGGTGAAAAGGGTCAGGAAAATTTTTTTCATAATCACCTTGTAATTGACAAGGTGCAAGTTACGGATTTTCCGTCCATAATCCTATCATTTTCAAACCAAAAAAGTGAAGAAATCAATCCTCGAAGAGGTTCCGCCGGGGAAGCTGGGCCGAAAAACGGCCCCGGAGGTTCTTGCACAGGGCGCCGGTCTCGCGGGAGAAGCGGGAGCCCATCCAGGTGGAGGTGTTGGAGATGAGGACCCAGGTCTCGCCGTCGGGGAAGGTCTTCACGAGGGCGGAGGTGCCGGAGAACGAGCCGGTCCGGGTCCATTCGCCGTCCACCGTGCAGTCCACCCAGCCCAGCGAGTAGATCTCGTCGGACAGGCGCGCGGTCATCTGGTAGACGGAGAAAGGATTGATCTGGTCGGCGCCGGCGGGGATCCCGTCGATGGAGGCGACGAAGCGGGCGAGTTCCGGCGTGGAGCCGATCCAGGCGCCCGCGCCGGACAGCCCGTGGATGTCGTTGCCGCCGTAGCAGCGCTCCACCTGGCCGCGTCCGTCGAAGGAACTGATGGGCTTGGCCTCCTTGTGCATGAAGTAGCGTGTCTCCCCGGGGAAACGGTTCTCGTAGAAGTTCCCGCCGATGTGGAAGTCCGTGCAGCCGGCCGGTTCCAGCACTTCGCGCTGCGTCCAGGTCTCGTAGGACTCCCCGGTGACCTTCTCGATGATCATCGACAGGAGCAGGTAGCCGAAGTTGGAATACTCCTGGTCCGTCCCCGGCAGGTAGGCGAGGGGACGGCGGAGGAGGTAGCGGGTGAGCTGTTCCTGCGTGGGGGCCTTGGACGTGCCGATGGCCCGCATCATCGAGGGCGTGGAGAACATCGGGTCGCCGCCCTTCTGGGTGAAGCCGGCCTGGTGCCGCAGGAGGTGTTCCACCGTGATGAGGTAGTAGTTGTCGTCGGTGATGTACTGGTCATAGTCGTCCAGGATGCCGAAAGGCCCGAAGACGGGGGTGTCCAGCACGAGCTTGCCCCGCTCCTGCAGTTTCATGATGCCCACGGCCGTGATGAGCTTCGATACGGACGCCATCCGGAGGAGGGTGCCCGGGGTCATCGGCCTGGACGCGTCCGCCCGGCCGTACCCGCGGGCGTACACGAGGGAGTCGTTCCGCATGATGGACAGGGAGACGCCCCGCAGCGACCACCGGGTCATGAAGCTGTCCACCACCGCGTCCATCGCCGGCAGGCGGGACAGGTCGTTGGTGAGGCGGTCGTTGAGGCCCCTTCCCTGCGCGGCGGCGAGGAGGGGGAGGAAAAGGAGCAGTATGGATGCTATGCGTTTCACCGGATCTTGCCGGCGCGGCGGCCGAAGTCGATGATGCAGTCGGCGGTGCCGTCGATGCCCAGGATGGAGCTGTCGATGCACAGGTCGTAGTTGTCGGCCTTGCCCCAGGCGCCGAACGTGTAGAAGTTGTAGTAGGCCTCGCGGGTGCGGTCCTTGCGGCGCATCAGGGATTCGGCCTCGTCCGGGTCCAGGCCTTCGTTCTGCACGAGGCGCTGGATGCGGTACTCCATGGGCGCGCACACGAACACGTCCAGGCAGTCCAGGTCGCGGAGGATGTAGTCGGCGCAGCGGCCCACGATGATGGCGTCGCCCTTCTCGGCGATGTTCCGGATCACCTCGCTCTGGATCTTGAACAGCATGTCGTCATTGACATAGCCCGTCTCCCCGAAGCCGAGGCGGCCGGAGGAGAAGAAGCTGGACATGGAGAACAGGCTCTTGCGCTGCTCGCCGCCCTCGAAGATGCTCTTGGAATAGCCGCTTTCCTCGGCGGCCTTCGAGATGAGCTCGTTGTCATACACCGGGATGCCGAGCTTCTTGCCGACGGCCTGGGCGACGTATCCGCCGCCGCTGCCGAACTGTCTTCCTACGTTGATGATCGTATTTGTCATTCTGAACGAAGTGTGAGAATCTAAATCTTGCTTCCGAGAATGGCCGGGTCGTCCCCGTCCTTGAGCCGTCCGAGATTCCTCAGGAGGCCGACGGCGAAGAAGGCCGTGACGACGGCGGCGATGGTGTCCGAGATCGGGAAACTGTACCACACGCCGGCCTCGGACTCCAGCAGCGGCGGCAGGATGTAGATGCACGGCAGCAGGAACAGGAGCTGCCGCGAAAGGGACAGGAAGATGGACTTGTTCACCATCCCGAGGCACTGGAACAGGTTGGTGGTGACCATCTGGAATCCGATGATCGGGAAGGCGAGGTTCATCATCCGCAGGCCCCGCGCCGACATTTCGTGCAGGACGGGGTCGGGGGTGAAGATGCTCACGGTGGGCCCGGGAAGCACCTCGGAGATGAAGAAGCCGAACAGGCACACGAGGGTGGCCCAGCCGGCCGTCTTCACGTACACCTCCCGGACGCGGGCGTACTGCCGGGCGCCGTAGTTGTAGCCTGCGATGGGCTGCATGCCCTGGTTGAAGCCCATGATGATCATCACGAACAGGAAGCTGATCCGGTTCACGATGCCGTAGGCGCCGAGGGCGAGGTCGCCGCCCCACTTGACGAGCTGCTGGTTGATGAACAGCACGACGATGCAACTGGCGAGGTTCATCAGGAACGGGCCCATGCCGATGGCGAGGGAGTCCTTGGCGATGCGCCAGTCGATCCGGAAGACCTTCCGGCTGCGGGGGAGGTGGAGGAACTTGTTCTGGTCCAGGAAGAACCACATCGTGTAGCAGAGCGCCATGAACTGGCACAGGACGGTGGCAATCGCCGCGCCCTGGACGCCCAGCTTGAAGACGAAGATGAACAACGGGTCCAGGATGGCGTTGGACGTGACCGTGAACAGGGTGAGGCCCATCGCCGTCTTCGGGTTCCCGGACGAGCGGATGACGCTGTTCAGACCGAAGTACAGGTGCGTGACGGCGTTGCCGATGGCGATGACCGTCATGTACTGCCGCGCGAAGGGGAGGGTGGCCTCGGTGGCGCCGAAGAAGCGCAGGATCGGGTCCATCCACATCAGCGCGACGAAGGTGAAGACGAGGCCGGTGATGATGTTCAGGGTGACCTCGTTGGAGAGGACCTTGTTCGCGACCGCGTAGTTCTTCTGGCCCAGCAGGACGGAGATCATCGTGGCGGCGCCCACGCCCACCAGGGTGCCGAACGCCGTGGAGATGTTCATCAGGGGGAAGGTGACCGCGAGGCCGGAGATGGCCAGCGAACCCACGTCGGCGATATGACCGATGTAGATGCTGTCCACCATGTTATAAAGCGAAGACGCAGTCATGGCGATGATGCCGGGGACTGCGTACTGGCGGATCAGCTGGTTGACGGGCTTGACGCCCAGTTCTGTGGGGACGCTTCCAGCCATAGGCTACGGTTCAGGGACCAGTTCGACGTCGAACTGCAGCGCGGCATAGCCCGGAATCAGCTTCCCGGAGCCGGAGCTGCCGTAACCGAGGTCGAATCCGAAACAGAAGGAAGCCTTCTCGCCGGGGTGCATCGCGTACAAGCCGTGGGCGAATCCGCCCACCACGCTGCTGCCGTCGAGTTTGATCTCCGTGGGCTTCTCGGCCCAGGTGACCGGAACGGGAGCGTACTTCTTGCTCGGGTTGTAGATGTGGTAGTACTTGGCGGTGTCCGCGATGGTGGTGTCGAACACCTGCCCGTCATAGACGCGCCGTCCCGTGTAGTTGATGTACACGGTGGTGTCATTGGGCATTTCCTCGGGTTCGTCCTCGAATTCGGAGAACGACTTGAAGAAGACCGCGGCGGTGGACAGGGTGTCGGAGACGTTCCAGGCCTGCTTCGCATAGTCTTTCAGTTCCCGGAACTCGCTCGCCGAGACGTTCTCGGTCTGGCCCAGGAGCGTGATGGTGTAGATCGTGGCCGGGTTGTCGGTCGAGACCGCAAGATACCCTTCTAGGGTGTCGTAGCGGCTGTAGGTCAACATCCAGGAGGGGATGATGGCCGTCCGGGTCCCGCCTTCCCGCATGCCTTCCAGCAGGATGTCCACGCCGGCGTAGGACGCATCCTTGCCGGTCGGGGTGACCTGGGGGCCGTAATAGTAGGTCTGGTTCCATTCGCCCAGCTGCCTGGCCCACATCTCGTCGGTATTGAAGGTGACGGTTCCGTCCAGGGACCGCATGGTATAGGTCAGGAACGTGACCGGCAGGTCGTCGTCCCATTCCAGGCCGTTGCCGGGGATGTCTTCGATGATATAGATGCCGTCCTTTTCCACGGCGGCGGGGTAGTGGATGGCGCGCCAGGCGTCGAACTGGCGCTTGAGGGCGACGTTGGCCCCTTCGCCGGTGTTCTTGTTGCAGGAGGCCGCCAGGAGGGCGGCGACGACGGGCAGGAGCGCGAGTCTCGGGAGGATATGGTTCATCTTGTTCATTTTAATCATTGGAAATGCTTTCCACCCAAATGTGGTAAACCAGGGCTGACCTTGCAGGAATCGTGCCTTGGGCGTGGGAACCGTAGGCATATTTCCCCGAAAAGAGGATATAGCATTCGTCCTGGTTCCGGACGCCTTCCAGGCCTCGCTGCAGGCCCGGGAGCAGCCGGTCTTCCAGGGTGAGGGTCTGGATGTGGAAGGCCGTCGTGTCGGAGAGTTTCCAGCCGGCCGCGTCGGCCGTCTTCTTGTGGTTGGTGGCGAACAGGTTGGTGCCGCTGACGCTGGCGCCCGTGAGCAGGTAGCCGGCGTAGTAGAAGGACACGGTGCCGCCCGCCTGGAGAGTGTCGGCCAGGAGGCCTTCCCGATCGAGCGTGTCGTGCAGGACCACGCGGACCGTGCCGTCCTTGTAGGTGACTTTCGCGGTCTCGTCGGCCTTGAGCTGGGCTTCCACGAATTTGGCGATGTTGGTCTCCTGCTTGTCGTAGGCCTGCTGCTCCGCCTCTTTGTTGCAGGCGGGGAGGAAACTGGCGGCGACGGCCAGCAGGAGGGTCGGTATCAGGATGCGGGTGCTCTTTTTCATGACAGGCAGGCTCGGGATACTTGTTCGAGGTAGGCGGCGGCCGCTTCGGGGCCGGGGATGTCGGCGGGCCACCACAGCTTGCCGCCGGAGGCGTTCTCGTGGCCGCCCCCATGGAAATGGACGAAGGCGCATTCCCGCGCCGACCAGCCCTTCTTGGAGCGGATGGACACGCGGAAATGGTCCTGTTCCTGCTTGAGGAAGATGCTCATCTTCACCCGGTCGATGGACAGGGGAATGTTCACGAGGCCTTCCGTCTCGCCCTCCGCCACGTCGAAGCGGTCCAGGATGTCCCGCGTGGCGATGATGTAGGCGAGCCCTTCGGGGGTGATGCGGAGAATCTCGTGCTGGAGATAGCCCATCACCCGGACCCGGTTCTCGCGGTAGCGGTTGTACAGGTCCGACAGGACGGCGTCGCGGTCCACGCCGGCGGCGATGAGGTCCGCGGCCATCCGGAAGGTGCCGGGATAGACGGAGTTGGCGAAGTTGTTCGTGTCGGTGGTCATCCCGGTGAGGAGGGCGCGGGCCGTGTCGGCGGGGAGCCGGGCGGGGTCGCCGCCGATGTCCGGGAGTTCCAGGAGGACGTAGTATAGCAGTTCCGACGCGGAAGAGACGTCCGGGGTGGAGAAGACCACCCGGAACCGGTCCCGGTCGGGGCCGACGTGGTGGTCGATGAGGACTTTCGGGGCGGGGGAGGCCCCGAAGGCGTCCTGCAGGCTCTCCGTGCGGGAGAAGCCGTTGGCGTCCAGCAGGATGACCAGGTCGCTCGCCGCGATGCGGGCGAGGCAGGCCTCGGGCTCCGTGTCGTGGCACAGCAGCGGGACGCTGTCCGGAACGATGAAGCGGACCGTGGCGGCGGGGGAGTCGGACAGGACGGCGACGGCGTCCTTGCCCCGGCGCTCCCGCAGGTACGCGACGAGGGCGGACACGCTGCCCAGCGCATCCCCGTCGGGGTGCGTATGGGCCGTGACCGTCACCGTCCTGCCGCTTTCCAGCAAGGCGTCCAGCGTCCGGATGTCTTCCGTTTCGATTCCGTACAAAGCAAACTGTTCTTTTGCGATGCAAAAATACAAAATATATTGCTTTTCATAAATGATTTTTGTAACTTTGTCGGAACTTTGGACAAATTATAAAACACTGAAATAATGAACAAGATTGTCAAAATCCTCGTCGAGATCCTCCTCGCCCTGGCTGCTGTCGGCTGTGTTTACGGTATTTACCGCAGTATCATGAAGCCGGTTAACTTCAACAAGGAAAAGGCCCGCAGGCAGGAAGTCGCCGTCCAGCGCCTCAAGGACATCCGTACCCTGGAGGTCGCTTTCAAGGGCGTCAACAACCGCTACACGGCCAGCATCGATTCCCTGATCAACTTCTACAACACCGGCAAGATGGACATCATCATGCAGGTCGGTTCCAACGACGACTCCGTCGCCGTCGAGAACACGAACAAGTACAAGAACGACCGGAATTTCAAGAAGCTCAGCAAGGAGGAACAGAACGCGAAGTTCATGGAGCTCTACCGCAAGGGTGAGAAGCTCGTGTTCTCCGTCAGCACCCCGATCGCGGTGAAGGACACCCTGTTCAACAACCGTCCGGACTTCTGCGTCGACTCCCTCAAGTACATCCCGTTCTCCGGCAAGATGCCCGTGGAGACCGATGCGATCGTGAAGACCGTCTCCGGTGTCCAGGTGCCTCTGTTCGAGGCCCGTATGCCTTGGAAGGCCCTCCTCAAGGGCATGGACAACCAGCTCCGCATCAACCTCGACGCCGAATGCGAGGACCAGAACAGGTATCAGGGCCTGCAGGTCGGTTCCGTCAACCAGCCGAACAACAACGCCGGTAACTGGGAGTAATCTTCCGCGATGGAAAATCCGCGCACAACGACTTCAGGAATATCCATTCAAGTCTCCTTGAGTGGATATTCTTTTAAGGTACGGGAGGGTGACGAAGTGCGCTCTTCCGCCTGGCTCAGCGCGGACCGTCTTTTCACCACGCCGGAGTTCCAGCGCCGGTATGACGAGGTGGACATCTCTCTCCTCACGCCCAAGTGCACCCTCGTTCCGGAATCCTTCTTCCGGCCCGAGGCGGTGCGGGCCCTGCTGTCCGATGTCGTCGCCCTCGAGCCGTCCGATGCGACGGGCTATGTCCGCATCCCCGAGCTCGGCGCCGTCCTGCTGTTCTCCAACTCCATCGGCGAATCCCTGTCCAAAGTCCTCACCCAGACGGTTCTGACGGCCTCCGGCGCGTCGGCGCCCGTCCTTCCGGAGATGTATTACATCCTCAAGGCGCTGCCCGCCTGCGAGGACTATAACAAGGTCGTGGCCTCTTACCGGGACGGCTGGCTGCATCTGGCCGTCGCCCAGGGCCGGAGCCTGCAGCTCGCGAACGTGTACGCGGCCCCCGATTTCACGACGGCCGAATACTTCCTGTTCCTGGCCCTGAAGCGCCTCCAGCTCAATCCGGAAGTCACGACCGTCTGCTTCCGGACGCCCCTGACGTCCGAGGCGGAACTTTCCCTGTACCGCTATTTCAAGGCGGTGGTCGAACTATGAGGATCATCGGTGGACGCCTGAAAGGGAAGACCATCCTGCCCCCTGCGGGATACAAGGCGCGCCCTACCACGGACTTCGCCCGCGAGGGCCTGTTCAACGTCCTGGACAACGAATACGAATTCGAGGATCTCAAGGTGCTGGACCTCTTTGGAGGGACCGGCGCCATTTCCTTTGAATTTGCCTCCCGCGGCGCCGCCCGCGTGTACTGCGTGGAAATGGCGCGCGAGAACGCCTCGTTCATCAAGACCGAGGCGCAGCGCCTCGGTCTCGCGAACGTGACGATGGTCCGGGACAACGTCTTCGACTTCCTCCCCATCTGCCGCGAGAAGTTCGACATCATCTTCGCCGATCCGCCCTACGCCCTGGAGAACCTGGAAACCCTGCCGGACCAGGTCTTCGCGCAGGACATCCTCCATCCCGGCTGCTACTTCATCCTGGAGCACGGCGGGAAGCACTCCTTCCGGGAGCACCCCCGCTTCAAGAAGGAGAAGGTGTACGGCCGCGTCCATTTCACGTTTTTCGAACAAACGGAAGCTTAGCACAGTATGTTCTCATTCCTGATCAGCGTGGCCGCGCTCGTCGTCGGCTATCTTTTGTACGGATCTTTCGTGGACCGGGTCTTCGGCCCCAATCCGAACCTGGTGACCCCGGCCGTCTCCAAGGCCGACAACGTGGACTTCATCGCGATGCCCGCCTGGAAGGTGTATATGATCCAGTTCCTGAACATCGCCGGCACCGGTCCCATCTTCGGCGCCATCATGGGCGCGAAGTTCGGCCCGTCGGCCTACCTGTGGATCGTCTTCGGCTGCATCTTCGCGGGTGCCGTCCACGACTACCTGTCCGGCATGCTTTCCATCCGGCACGGCGGGGCGGGCTATCCCGTCCTCGTGGGCCGGTACCTGGGCGAGACCACCAAGAAGGTGATGCTCGTCTTCTCCGTCCTCCTTCTCATGATGGTCGGCGCCGTGTTCGTGTACAGCCCGGCGGTCATCCTGGGCGGAATGGTGGGCGACGGCGGCCAGTGGTCGGTGATGACCTGGGTGTTCGTCGTCTTCGCCTACTACATCGTCGCGACGCTGCTTCCCATCGACAAGATCATCGGCCGGATCTATCCGGTGTTCGCGGCGGCCCTGCTGTTCATGGCGGTGGCGCTGATGGTGTGCCTCCTCGTCAAGTGGCCCTCCCTGCCGGAGTTCTGGCAGGGCCTGCAGAACCGCGGCCCCTCGGTGGGCGTGGAAGGACAGCCTATCTTCCCCTGCCTGTTCATCACCATCGCCTGCGGCGCGGTGAGCGGATTCCACGCCACCCAGAGCCCGCTGATGGCCCGCTGCATCACGTCCGAGAAGCTCGGGCGACCCATTTTCTACGGGGCGATGGTCACGGAAGGCCTCGTCGCCCTGATCTGGGCGACGGTCTCCTCGTACTTCTTCTTCGACGGCGGCGCGGCCGAGGTCGGCTCCGACCTCACGGCGGCGGCCCCGGTCGTGGTGACGAAGGTCTCGCGGAGCTGGCTCGGCGTGCTGGGCGGCATCCTGGCGGTGCTCGGCGTCGTCGCGGCGCCCATCACCAGCGGTGACACGGCGTTCCGCAGCGCCCGGCTCATCATCGCCGACTTCCTGCACCTGGACCAGAAACCGATGCGCAAGCGTCTGTATATCGCGGTTCCGCTCTTTGTCCTCTCGGGCCTCCTGCTGTGGTACAACATCGCCGATGCGAACGGATTCAACGTCATCTGGCGGTACTTCGGCTGGAGCAACCAGACGCTGTCGGTGTTTATGTTCTGGACCGCGACGGTGTACCTGGTCATCAACAAGCCGGGGCAGTACTACCTGATCGCCCTGCTCCCGGCCCTTTTCATGACCTCCGTGTGCACGACCTTCATCCTCGTGGACAAGATCGGACTGGGCCTTCCCGTCGCCACGATCCCCTGGATTGCCCTCGGCACATTTGTCATTTCGGCAATTCTTTTCTATCTTTGGAAATATCGTAAAAACAGATAGACATGCTTGATAAAGAACGCGGGCTGTACGTAGCCCACTCCGCAAACGGCCCCATCTCCATCGTCGGAAAGATGGCGAACCGCCACGGCCTCATCGCCGGCGCCACCGGTACCGGCAAGACCGTCACCCTGCAGGTGCTGGCCGAAACCTTCTGCCAGGCCGGCGTGCCCTGCTTCATGGCCGACATGAAGGGCGACCTCTCCGGCATCAGCCAGGCGGGCAAGCTCTCCGGCTTCATCCAGAAGCGCCTGCCGGAGTTCGGCATCGAAGACCCGCAGTTCCAGAGCTGCCCCGTCCGCTTCTTCGACGTCTATGGCGAGCAGGGCCATCCCATGCGCTCGACCATCTCCAACATGGGCCCGGACCTGCTGGGCCGCCTGATGGAGCTGAACGAGACGCAGACCGGCGTCCTGAACATCGTCTTCAAGATCGCCGACGACAACGGCCTTCTCCTCGATGACCTGAAGGACCTCCGCGCCATGCTCAATTTCGTGGGCCAGAACGCGGCGGAATTCACCACCCAGTACGGCAATGTGTCCACGGCCTCCATCGGCGCCATCCAGCGCGCCCTCCTGGGCCTCGAGAACCAGGGCGCCGACCTGTTCTTCGGCCGTCCTTCCTTCGACATCTTCGACCTCCTCCAGTGCGAGGGCGGGAAGGGCGTGATGAACGTCCTGGCCGCGGACAAGCTCATGCTCAAGCCGAAGCTCTATTCCACCTTCCTCCTCTGGCTGCTGTCCGAGCTGTACAGCACCCTCCCGGAGGTCGGCGACATGGACCTCCCGAAGCTCGTCTTCTTCTTCGACGAGGCCCATATGCTCTTCGAGGACACCTCCAAGGCCCTGACCTCCAAGATCGAGCAGGTCATCCGCCTCATCCGCTCCAAAGGTGTCGGCATCTATTTCGTCACCCAGAGCCCGACCGACATCCCCGAGAACATCCTCGGCCAGCTCGGCAACCGGGTCCAGCACGCCCTGCGCGCCTATACCCCCAAGGACCAGAAGGCGGTCAAGGTGGCCGCGGAAACCTTCCGCGCGAACCCGGCCTTCGACACCTACGAAGCCATCCTCCAGCTGGAGACCGGCGAAGCCCTCGTCTCCTTCCTGGACGAAAAGGGCGCCCCGTCCATGGTCGAGCGCGCGAAGATCCTCTTCCCGCTGAGCCAGATCGGCGCCATCACCGAGGACCAGCGCGCGACGATCATCAAGCAGTCCCGCCTCTGGGGCCGCTACGACAAGGTCGATGACCGCGAGAGCGCCTATGAGATCCTCGTCGCCGCCACGGCGGAGGCCGAGCGCCAGAAGGCCGAACTCCAGGCGCAGAAGGAGGCCGAGAAGCAGGCCGCCCTCGAGGCCAAGGAACAGGCCAAGCTCGAAAAGGAGCAGGCGAAGAAAAAGAAGAACAGCATCGCCTCCAAGGTCCTGAAGTCCGTGATCACCGCCGTCACCGGCGTCGTCGCCGCCTCCGTGGCCGACTCCGTCTCCGGCACCAAGAAGAAGAGCGGCACCTCCACGACCAAGAAAGCGGTCCAGAAGGCCACCAAATCCGCGACGAACACCATTACCCGGGAACTCACCCGGAGCATCCTGGGGAACCTCATCAAATAGAGGTTCCCCCTTTTCCAAAACGTATACTGAAACCTGAATCCTAACATGACTTTGAAAATCGTTGTCCTGGCCAAACAAGTCCCGGACACCCGCAACGTGGGCAAAGACGCCATGACGGCCGAAGGAACCGTGAACCGCGCCGCCCTGCCCGCGATCTTCAATCCCGACGACCTGAACGCCCTGGAGCAGGCTCTCCGCCTGAAAGAGAAGAATCCGGGCTCGACCGTAGCCATCCTGACCATGGGCCCGCCCCGGGCGGGAGAAATCATCCGCCAGGGCCTCTACCGCGGGGCCGATACCGGCTACCTCCTCACCGACCGGCTCTTCGCCGGCGCCGACACCCTCGCCACTTCCTACGCCCTCGCGACCGCCATCCGCAAGATCGGCGGCGTGGACCTCGTCCTCGGCGGCCGCCAGGCCATCGACGGCGACACGGCCCAGGTGGGCCCGCAGGTGGCCGAGAAGCTGGGCATGACGCAAGTCACCTACGCCCAGGAGATCCTGGACGTGAAAGACGGCAAGGCGACCATCCGGCGCTCCATCGACGGAGGCGTCGAGACGGTCGAGGCGCCGCTTCCCCTCGTGGTTACCGTCAACGGCACCGCGGCTCCCTGCCGCCCGCAGAACGTGCGGCTCGTGATGAAGTACAAATGGGCGACCTGCCCTTCCGAGCGCTCCGAGAACGACCCCCACGCCGCCCTGTACGCGGAGCGTCCGTACCTGACCCTCACCCAGTGGACGGTGGCCGATGTGGACGGGGACCCGTCCCAGTGCGGTTTCGCCGGCTCGCCGACCCGCGTGAAGACGGTGCAGAACATCGTCTTCCAGGCCAAGGAAAGCAAGACCCTCACCGCTTCCGACGCGGATGTCGAAAGCCTGGTGCAGGAACTCATCAGTGACAAGATCATCGGCTAAGACTATGGATAACGTATTCGTATATTGCGAGATCGAGGGCACGGTCGTGGCCGAGGTCTCCCAGGAACTCCTGACCAAAGGCCGCAAGCTCGCGGACGAGCTGGGCGTGGAACTGCACGCCGTGGTGGCCGGCACCGGCATCAAAGGGGCCGTGGAGTCCCAGATCCTCCCGTACGGGGTGGACAAACTGTTCGTATTCGACGGGAAGGACCTGTTCCCTTACACGTCCGCGCCCCATACCGATATTCTCGTGAACCTCTTCCAGGAGGAGAAACCGCAGATCTGCCTGATGGGCGCGACCGTCATCGGCCGGGACCTGGGCCCGCGCGTGTCCTCTTCCCTGACCAGCGGCCTCACCGCCGACTGCACGCAGCTCGAGATCGGCGATTTCGACGACGTCAAGACCGGGAAGTCCTACAAGAACCTCCTGTACCAGATCCGTCCCGCCTTCGGCGGCAACATCGTGGCGACCATCGTGAATCCGGACCACCGTCCGCAGATGGCAACGGTCCGTTCCGGCGTCATGCAGAAGGCCCTGTACGCGGGCAAGGCCCGCGGGGAAGTGGTCTATCCCGAGGTGGACCGCTACGTAAGCCCGGAAGCCTATGTCGTGAAGGTCCTGGACCATCACGTGGAGGCGGCCAGGCATAACCTCAAGGGCGCTTCCATCGTCGTTTCCGGCGGTTACGGCATGGGGTCCAAGGAAGGATTCCAGATGCTGTTCGACCTGGCGAAGGTCCTCCATGCGGAGGTGGGCGCCAGCCGCGCCGCGGTGGACGCCGGCTTCTGCGACGCCGACCGCCAGATCGGCCAGACCGGCGTGACCGTCCATCCGAAGGTGTACATCGCCTGCGGCATCAGCGGCCAGATCCAGCATATCGCCGGCATGCAGGACAGCAGCATCATCATCAGCGTGAACTCCGACCCGGACGCCCCCATCAACAAGATCGCGGACTACGTGATCGTGGGCACCGTGGAGGAAGTGATCCCGAAGCTCATCAAGTATTACAAGAAAAACAGCAAGTAAGCCATGGCCAACTACTATACCGACCATCCCGAAATCGCCTTCTACTTCCAGCATCCCCTGATGCGCCGGATCGTGGAGCTTCGGGAAAAGGGATTCGCCGACAAGGACCTGTATCCGGAGGCGCCCGTAGACTATGAAGACTGCATCGAGAACTACAAGCGCATCCTGGAGGTTGTCGGTGACATCACCGCCAACATCATCGCCCCGAACTCCGAGAGCGTGGACCTGGAAGGTCCGCACCTCGAGAACGGGCGGATGATCTACGCCTCCAAGACCGTCGAGAACATGGAGGCGATGCGCAAGGCCGGCCTCACCGGCGTCGCGCAGCCGCGCCGCTACGGCGGTCTGAACCTCCCGAACGTCGTGTTCAGCATGTGCTCCGAGCTCGTGAGCGCCGCCGACGCCTCGTTCCAGAACATCTGGAGCCTGCAGAGCTGCGCCGACACCCTGTACGAGTTCGGCTCCGAAGAGCAGCGGCAGAAGTTCCTCCCGCGCATCTGCGCCGGCGAGACCATGTCCATGGACCTGACCGAGCCCGATGCCGGTTCCGACCTCCAGCGCGTGATGCTCAAGGCCACGTGGAGCGAGGAACAGGGCTGCTGGCTCCTGAACGGCGTCAAACGGTTCATCACCAACGGCGACTCCGACATCCACCTCGTCCTCGCCCGCAGCGAGGAGGGGACCCGCGACGGCCGCGGCCTGTCGATGTTCATCTACGACAAGCGGCAGGGCGGCGTGGACGTCCGCCACATCGAGCACAAGCTCGGTATCCACGGCTCGCCGACCTGCGAGCTCACCTACAAGAATGCCCGCGCCGAGCTTTGCGGCAGCACCCGCCTCGGCCTGATCAAGTATGTGATGGCCCTGATGAACGGCGCCCGCCTCGGCATCGGCGCCCAGTCCACCGGCCTGAGCCAGGAAGCCTACAACGAGGCGTCCCGGTACGCCTCCGAGCGCGCCCAGTTCGGCCAGACCATCGCGCACTTCCCGGGCGTGTACGACATGCTTAGCCGGATGAAGGCGAAGCTGGACGCCAGCCGCACCCTGCTGTATCACACCGCCGCGCACGTGGACGTGTACAAGTGCCTGGAGGACATCCAGCGCGACCGTCCGCTGACGGGGGAGGAGCGCGCCGAGATGAAGAAATACAGCCGCCTCGCCGACGCCTTCACGCCCCTGTGCAAGGGCATGAGCTCCGAATACGCGAACCAGAACGCCTTCGACTGCGTGTCCGTCCACGGCGGTTCCGGTTTCATCATGGAATACAAGTGCCAGCGCCTGATGCGCGACGCGCGCATCTTCAATATCTATGAGGGAACGACCCAGCTCCAGGTCGTGGCGGCGATCCGCTACATCACGAACGGGTCCTACTCCGAGATCATCCGGGGCCTGCTCGCCGAGCCCGTGTCGGCGGAGATGGAACCCCTCCGCGCCCGCGTTGCGGCGCTCGCCGACATCTATGACGCGAGCATCGCGGCCGTCAAGGCGTTCGAGGACCAGGAAGTCCTGGACTTCCTCGCCCGTCGCCTGTACGACATGACCGGCGAGATCGTCATGGCCCTGCTGCTGCAGCGGGACGCCACCCTCGCGCCGGAACTCTTCGCGAAGTCCGCCCGCGTGATGACGCAGATGGCCGAGGAAACGGTGAATGGAAAGAGCGCGTACATCCGCGCTTTCAAGGCCTCCGACCTCGCCGCATTCCGCGCCGTGGAGGCGTAAGGACGACTTTTAATACATCCAGTGGGGACCGAACCGTTCGAAAGCGGCTCGGTCCAACTGTTCTCTGTCGTCCGGATGGGCGATGGAGATCAGCAGGCGGGCGCGCTCCTGCAGGGACTTGCCGTACAGGTTCACGGCGCCGTATTCGGTGACGACCCACTGCACGTCGGCGCGGGGCGTGACGACGCCGGCGCCGGGCTTCAGGGTGGGGACGATCTTCGGGGCGAGTTTCGCGGTGCGGGAGGCGAGGGCGATGATGGCCTTGCCGCCGGGCGACATCTTCGCGCCGCGGACGAAGTCCAGCTGGCCGCCGGTGCCGGAGTACATCCGGGTGCCGATGGAATCGGCGCACACCTGGCCGGTGAGGTCGATTTCGGTGGCGGAGTTGATGGACACGACGTTCGGGTTCTTCGCGATGATCCAGGGGTCGTTCGTGTAGGCGATTTCCCGCATCTGGACGGCCGGGTTCCGGTCGATGAAGTCGTACACGTCCTGCGAGCCAAGCAGGAAGGAGGCGACGACCTTGCCGGTGTCGATCTTCTTCGCGGCTCCGTCGATGACGCCTTTCCGGATGAGGTCCAGGGCGCCGTCGGCGAACATTTCCGTGTGGAGGCCGAGGTGCTGATGGTTCGTGAGTTCGGAGCACACGGCGTTGGGCAGCGAGCCGATGCCCATCTGCAGGCAGGCGCCGTCCGGAACGAGTTCCGAGCAGTTCCGGCCGATCATCCGGTCGATCTCCGTGGGCTGCACGTAGTCCTTGGTGATCAGCGGCGTCTCATCCCAGACGAAGGCGTCGAACCGGTCCACGGGGATGGGCTCGCCGTAGGAGAAGGGGACGTTCGGGTTGACGACCGCCAGCTTCAGGCGGGCCACCTCGAGGGCTGCGACCGAGCAGTCCACGGAAGTGCCGAGGGAGACAACCCCGTCCACGGGCTCGGACACCTGCACCATCGCGACATCGCACGGGAGCGCGCCGCTGCGGTACATCGCCTGCGACTCGAACAGGTGCGTGGGGATATAGTCGGCATAGCCTTCCTGGACGCTTTTCCGCACGTTCGGGCCCACGAAGAAGCCCTGGTCGAAAAAGATGCCTTCGTACTCCTTGGAACCGTACGGCGCAGGTCCTTCGGTATGGAAATGATGGAAATGCAGGTCACGCAGTTCCCCGGCCCTGCGGCACAGGGCGTCGATGAGGACGTGGGGGACGCTGGCGATCGGAGAGAGGTGGATGTGATCCCCGCTCCGGACGCCGCGGACGGCTTCGTCCGCCGATATGAATGTCAAGGGTTTCATACGCTAAGCCGGGCAAATATAAGCAGATTCTTTGTATATTTGTAAAAATTTTATGAATAAAATGCATACCAGGGAAGAAAAGGTGGCCGCCTTCGGCCGATTGCTCGATATCATGGACCTCCTGCGGGAAAAATGCCCGTGGAATGCGGCGCAGACCATCGACACCATCCGTCCGATGACGGAGGAGGAAGTGTACGAGCTCAGCGACACCATCCTCAAGGGCGACCGGAAGGGGACGGCGAAGGAGATCGGCGACCTGCTGTACCACATGGTCTTCTACGCCCGCATCGCCCAGGAAGAGGGCTCCTTCGACATCGCCGACTCCTTGAACAAAGTGTGCGACAAGATGGTCTTCCGCCATCCGCACGTGTTCGGCCCCGAGGCCGGCAAGCCCACCACCGCCAAGGAGATCGCCGATACCTGGGAACTCGTGAAAGCGAAGGAAAAGGACGGCAACAAGCGCGTCATGGCCGGCATCCCCGACGCCATGCCCGCCATCCTCAAGGCCCTGTCCATGCAGGAGAAGGCCCGCGGCTGCGGCTTCGACTGGGAGCAGAAGGAGGATGTCTGGCCCAAGGTGCAGGAGGAGATGGGGGAGGCGAAGGACGCCTGCGAGGAAGACGACCCGAAGCACATGCAGGAGGAGTTCGGCGACCTGCTGTTCGCCGTCATCAACGCCTCCCGCCTGTACGGCATCGACCCGGAAGCCGCCCTCAGCGGCGCCTGCGACAAGTTCCGCCGCCGCTTCTCCTATATGGAGGAGGAAACCCTCCGCCGCGGCCTGAAACTCGCGGACATGACCCTCGCCGAAATGGACGCCATCTGGGACGAAGGGAAGGCCAAAGGGCTCTGATATGGTAATTCGGAGTTTTTTCCGTATCTTTGCAGACTAATTCAAAACCCGCCCCCATGGCAGAGAACACATTGCTGGAGAAGGTGCTGAGCCTTCAGGACAAATACAGGAAGCTGGAAGAGTCGCTCGCCGACCCGGCCGTCATCGCCGACATGAAGAAATTCGTGCAGTTGAACAAGGACTACAAGGAACTGCAGCCCATCATCCAGGCCGGCCTCGAGTACAAGCGCATGCTGGACGAGCTCGCGCAGGCGAAGGACATCCTCATGAACGAGAAGGACGAGGACCTTCGCGAGATGGCCCGCGACGAGGTCGCGGAGATCGAACCCAAGCTCCCCGAGATGGAGCAGAACATCAAGCTGCTCCTCATCCCGGCCGATCCGGACGACTCCAAGAACGCGATGGTGGAAATCCGCGGCGGCACCGGCGGTGACGAGGCGGCCATCTTCGCCGGCGACCTGTTCCGCATGTACCAGCACTTCGCCGAGCGCAGGGGTTGGAAGCTGGAGGTCACCGACCAGGCTCCCGGCACGGCCGGCGGCTTCAAGCAGATCGTGTTCAAGCTTTCCTCCAGCCAGGACGGCGTGTACGGCGTGATGAAGTACGAATCCGGCGTGCACCGCGTCCAGCGCGTCCCGCAGACGGAAACCCAGGGCCGCATCCAGACGTCGGCCGCCTCCGTGGCCGTGTTCCCGGAAGCCGGCGAGTTTGACGTGGAGCTGAACCCGGCCGACATCCGCAAGGACCTCTTCTGCGCCTCCGGCCCGGGCGGACAGGGCGTGAACACCACCTACTCCGCCGTGCGCCTGACGCACATCCCGTCCGGCCTCGTGGTCCAGTGCCAGGAGGAGCGTTCCCAGCTCAAGAACCTGGACCGGGCGATGGAGGAGCTCCGCACCCGCCTGTACAATCTCGAGCATCAGAAATACCTGGACGGCATCGCCGCGAAGCGCAAGACCATGGTCTCCACCGGCGACCGTTCCGCGAAGATCCGTACCTACAACTATCCCCAGGGCCGCGTGACGGACCACCGCATCGGCTGGAGCATGTACAACCTGCCCGTCTTCATGGACGGTGACATCCAGGAGTGCATCGACCAGCTCCAGATCGCGGAGAACGCCGAGCGCCTGAAGGAAGCCGGAGAGGAGGAAGCATAAGATGGCACGCAATCCCGAAGCCCTCAAGAGCCTGGGCCACAAGACTTCCTACAGCCAGGACTACGCGCCCGAAGTGCTGGAAACCTTCGAGAACCAGCATCCCGACAACGACTACTGGGTGCGTTTCAACTGCCCGGAGTTCACCACCCTGTGCCCCATCACCGGCCAGCCCGACTTCGCGGAGATCCGCATCAGCTACGTGCCCGACGTCCGCATGGTGGAGTCCAAGAGCCTGAAGCTCTATCTGTTCAGCTTCCGCAGCCACGGCGATTTCCACGAGGACGTCGTGAACACCATCATGAAGGACCTCATCAAGCTGATGGACCCGAAATACATCGAGGTCACGGGCCTCTTCACCCCGCGCGGCGGCATCTCCATCTACCCGTACGCGAACTACGGCCGCCCCGGCACGAAGTGGGAGCGGCTCGCGGAGCAGCGTTTCGCCACGCACGAGTAATTCTTCCTACTGTTTTTCCTGGAAGGCTTTCAGGACATTCTCGATATAGGTCTTCGTGACCGGTATCGGGGCGATGGCCTCGTTGTCGAGGGTGATCTCGTAAGTGGCGCCCACTTTCTGGAGCACCTTGACCTTGCCCATGTTCACGATGAACTTCCGGTGGCAGCGGATGAGGTCCGAGCCGGCGAAACTCTCTTCGACCGTCTTCAGGCGGCAGCGGAGCATGTATGTCTGGAGCTCGCCCTTGTTGTCGTCGTACCAGACCTTGATGTAGTTGTCGTCCGCTTCCACATAATAGAGGTTCGCGCTGGAGACGGAGAGCTTAAGGACGCCGTTGTTGTCGAACAGGGTGAACTTCTGGCCGGTGGCGCCGTCCACGGGCGTCTCTTCCGTCACCACGTCGTGCATGTTCATCAGCCGGATGGTCCGGTTCTGGTCGATGATGGTGAAGAACATCCCGGCGATGAGGAAAGGAACGCCCAGGCACACGAACGCATACACGAGGGCGTGCAGGAAGATGACGATCCCGTTCTGGTCCTCGGGCTGCGCGATGGTGACCGTGAAGATGGTGTAGAGGGTGGTGATCAGGAGGATCTCCGCCAGGCACCAGGCCGTGTAGCCCCAGTAGGTCATTGGCAGGCGGTTCCGGGTCTTGTACATGACCACGCGGCTGAGGATGAGGATGGCCAGCGAGAGGAAGGCGAAGATGGCGGTGAACCCGAAGAAAGTGCTGTTCCCGAGGCGGAACCAGGCGTTGTTGGAGAAGGGGATGCTCACGAGCAGGAAGACCACCGAGAACAGGGCGGCGAAAGTGACCGTGCCCAGCAACTGATAGCGTTCCCGGAGGTAACCGGGGATGTATTTCTTCTTACCTTCTTCCATTGCAAGAAATACAAAAATACGCAAAAAAACCGAGATTTCACCCCTTTTTGCGCGATTTCGCCCCAGCAGCGCCCGCGTGCGCCCGTTTTCACCACTTTTATTTCATAAATCGGTTTCGACGGCCTACATTTGTATCCTGTACTAAAACCTATACTGCATATGAAGATCATCGGTACCGGAAGCGCCCTGCCGAAGAAGGTGGTCACCAACGGTGACCTGGAGAGTTTCCTGGACACGACCGACGACTGGATCGTGAGCCGGACGGGCATCCATTCCCGCCATGTCATTTCCGACGAGCGGCTGGAGGACCTGGGCCGCGACGCGGCCCTGAAGGCCCTTGCCGACGCCGGCCAGAAGCCGGAGGACATCGACCTCCTGCTGTGCTCCAATGTTGTCAACGAATACATGACCCCGGGCCTCGGCTGCATCATCGCCGCGGCCATCGGCCTGCATTGCCCCTGCATCGACATCAACTGCGCCTGTCCGGGCTTCATCTACGCCCTGGACATCGCGGATTCCTACTTCAAGGTGGGGAAGGTGAAGAACGTGCTCGTCGTCTGCGCCGAGGAGCCTTCCCGGATGACCTCGTGGCAGGACCGCGCCACCTGCGTCCTGTTCGGAGACGGCGCCGGCGCCGTCGTCCTTTCGGAAGGGGAGGGCGTCCGGTCCGTCCGCATCGGCGCGCGTCCCGACCCGGACAAGATCTGGCAGTTCCGCCCGCTGGAACCGACCCCCTTCGTCACCAAGACCGAAACCGGCGTTCCGCTGCAGATGCAGGGCCGGGAAGTGTTCCGCTTCGCAGTCACCGCATCCGTGGAGGATATCAAGGCGGTCCTCGCGGAGGCCGGCCTGGGCGTGCAGGACGTGGATTATTACATGATCCATCAGGCGAATCTCCGCATCGTGGAGGGAATCCGGACCCGGCTGGGCGTCCCGGAGGACAAGTTCCCGACCAACATTGCTGACCACGGGAATTCCTCGTCCGCTTCCTGCCCGATCCTGCTGGACGAGTGCAAGCGGAAGGGACTTTTCAAACCCGGGGACAAGCTGGTATTCAGCGCCTTCGGCGCCGGACTCCTGACTGCGGCCGCCCTCGTGGAGTGGTAATTGCGGAATAATTCGTATATTTGCAGTCTGTTGTACTGAAATTATGGAACCTAAAAGAGTAGTTATAACCGGTATGGGAATCATTTCCTCCGTGGGAAATGACCTCGATACCTATTGGAAGAACCTCGTGGACGGTGTCTGCGGCATCGACTATGTCGAGGACTTCAAGGACATGCCTGTCACGATCGCCGGCAAGGTGAAGGATTTCGATCCGGAACTTTACGGGATGGACAAGGCTTTCGTCCGCAAGCAGGACAAGTTCACCCAGTTCGCCATGGCGGCAGCCTGGCAGGCCATGGAAGCGTCCGGCCTGAAGACCGAAGGGGACGACGCGAACATCGACTCGTTCCGCCTGGGCGTCTATGTGGGCTCCGGCATCGGCGGTTTCGAGGTCCAGTTCCGCGAGACGTCCAAGATGGTCGAGGATCCCACCGGCAAGTGGGTCTCCCCGCTGTTCATCCCGACGATGATCTCCAACATCGCGGCCGGCCATATCGCCATCAAGCACCAGGCGAAGGGCCCGTGCCTGGACATCGTCACGGCCTGCGCCACTTCTTCGCACTGCCTCGGCGAGGCGTACCGCGCCGTCCGGCACGGCTATGCCGACGCCATCATCGCCGGCGGCTCCGAGCACGCCTCCATTCCGATCGGCGTGGCCGGTTTCGCCAACGCGAAGGCCCTTTCCCGCGCGACGGATCCCAAATACGCCTCCCTCCCGTTCAACGCGAACCGGCAGGGCTTCGTGATGGGCGACGGCGCCGCCGTCCTCATCCTCGAGTCCCTGGACCATGCCCTGGCGCGCGGCGCCAAGATCTACGGCGAGATGGTGGGCTACGGCAACACCTGCGACGCCTACCACGCCACCGCTCCGCGTCCGGACGGAAGCACCCAGGCCCGGGCCATCCAGATCGCCCTGGAAGAGGCCGGCTTCGACCCGGAGAAGGACAACCTCTACATCAACGCCCACGGCACCGGCACGCACCTGAACGACGTCGCCGAGACCGTAGCCTACAAGGTGGCCCTTGGGGACTACGCCTACAAGGCCCATATCAGTTCCATCAAGTCGATGACCGGCCACATGTTCGGCGCCGCCGGCGCGGCCGAGGCCATCGCCACCATCATGGCCCTGCGGGACGGCATCATCCCGCCCACCATCAACCTGGACTGTCCGGATCCGGAATGCGACCTGGACTACACGCCGAACGTCGCCGTGAAGAGCGACATCACCCTCGGCATCTCCGATTCCCTCGGCTTCGGCGGACACGACGCCTGCGTCGCCTTCCGCAAGTACTCCGAATAAGATGAACAGAGAAGAGATCATGCAGCATATTCCCCACCGGGAACCCATGCTCCTCATCGACGAGGTGTGGCAGGACCCGGACGGGACCGGTCACGGCCAGTACCGCATCCGTGACGACGAATTCTTCTGCCGGGGCCATTTCCCGGGCAATCCGATGGTTCCGGGTGTCATCCTCTGCGAGATCATGGCGCAGAGCTGCACCCGCCTGATGCTCGAGGTGCTCCCGGGCAACCTGGCCGTCTATCGCG
This sequence comes from uncultured Bacteroidales bacterium, assembly GCA_900316955.1. Lineage (GTDB taxonomy): Bacteria > Bacteroidota > Bacteroidia > Bacteroidales > UBA932 > Cryptobacteroides. The sequence goes on along the minus strand of ONEX01000006.1, from coordinate 74,037 downwards.
GCATCGACGATGTGAAGTTCAAGAACACCGTCCGCCCGGGCGACCTGTGCGAAGTCACCTGCCACCTGGACGACACCAAGGCGGGCATCTTCCACTGCTCGGCCAAGCTGGAAGTGCGCGGCAAGCTTTGCTGCCGCGGCAAACTCACGTTCGCGGTGATTCCCGACCCGGGGAAAACTTCGGAAAAGTAGATAAAAAAAGAAGTGGGCGAGCGGCTCACTTCTTTTTTTTGCGGTCCCGTTTCCGCGACTCGCGGATGCGGTAGGCGCTCTCGACCATCAGCTGGTCCTGGAAGCAGCCGCGCGCGGCGAGGAAGTCGCAGATGGCGGCGACGAGCGGGAAGATGACGGTCCATTTGAAGGCGACGTTCTCCGGCGCCGAGAAATAGAAGTACGCGAGCCAGCCCGTCATGCCCAGGGCGACGAGGCCCGAGAGGGTGGCGAGGCGCATCTGCAGGATGCGGACCTTGAAGGTGATGAGCGCGAGGACGGTCATCGCGAACAGGATGCCCAGCAGGATGCCGAAATAGGGTTTCTGGAGCTGCAGGTAGGTTACGTACTGCATGCCGTCCGGCGCCGTCACGGTGTAGGCGTCACTGAAGAAAAGGATGAACAGGAGGACGGTGGAGACCGCCAGATATAGGGTTTGGATGCGCTGCCACATAGGTCAATTATTTGTACAAATATAGGATAAATCGGCGGAAAAAACTATATTTGTCTTCCATCACATAATTGATTTGCCATGAGAATCCCTGAATCCGAACTCATCATCAACGGCGACGGCTCCGTGTTCCACATCCACCTCAAGCCCGAAGAACTGGCCGACAACGTCATCCTCGTGGGCGACCCCGGCCGGGTCGACATGATCGCCGAAATGCTGGAAGACATCGAATTCCGGCACGCATCCCGCGAGTTCGTCTCCGTCACCGGCCGGCGGAACGGCAAGCGCATCACCCTCCTTTCCCATGGCATCGGCCCCGACAACATCGACATCGTGATGACCGAGCTGGACGCCCTCGCAAACGTCGATTTCGCCACCCGCGAGGTCAAGCCCGTGCACAAGGCCCTGAACATCCTGCGCATCGGCACCTCCGGCGCCCTGCACGCGGACATTCCCCTGGGCTCCTACATCCTCTCGCACTATTCCGTCGGTTTCGACGGCGTGATGAACTGGTACGCGCACCGCGACCAGGTCACCATCCCCGAGGTCGAGGAAGCCTTCAAGGCCCATATGGACTGGGAAAAGACCCTCCAGTCGCCCTATTTCGTGAAGGCGTCTGACAAGATCGTGGACCTGATGAAGGACGTGACCGTCCCGGGCGTCACGATTTCCGCGCCGGGCTTCTACGGGCCGCAGGGCCGCGTGGTCCGCATCCCGCTCGCCATGCCCGAGATGCTGGAGCGCATCGAGACCTTCCGCTTCGAGGCGGGCGGCATGGAGCGCCGCATCACGAACTTCGAGATGGAGAGCGCCCCGCTCGCGGGCTTGTGCAAGCTGCTTGGCCACAACGCGTGCACCGTGTGCTGCGCCATCGCGAACCGCTATCTCCAGAGTTCCAATCCGGACTACAAGCCGCAGATCCGCAAGCTCGCGGAAATCGCGGTGGACCGGATGTCCACGCTCTAGCGCCTATCGGAGGACCAGCGCCTCCAGTTCCGCCGGCGTGTCCACCAGCGCGGTGGGCCGGAAGGCGGCGAGCTCTTCCCGGGAACGGAATCCCCAGGTGACGCCGACGGTATCGACCCCGGCGCCGATCCCGGTTTGCATGTCGACATTGGAATCGCCCACGTACAGGACCTCGTCCTTCGTGACCCCGGCGGCCTGCATGCACAGGTCCACGATGCCCGGGTCGGGCTTGATGGGGAAGCCCTCCCGCTGGCCCAGGACGGTCACCCAGTCGAACTTTCCGAAGAAATGGCCGATGACGCTCTCCGCCCCCGCCTGGTACTTGTTGGACGCGACGGCAATCCGGACACCCCGGGCGGTGATGCACTCAAGGAGGTCCAGGATCCCGGGGTAGGGGTGCGTGCGGTCGCAGAGATGGACCCCATAATGGGCCAGGAACAGTTCCCGCATCCTGTCGATGGTTTCCGGCGTGTCACAGCCCGCGGGCACTGCGCCCTTGAACAGGTTCGTGATGCCGCGGCCGACGAGCTGGTAGTATTCGTCCTGCCGCCGCTCGGGGAAGCCGAGGGCGCGCAGGGCATGGTTCGTGGCGTTCCCCAGGTCCTCGATCGTGTCGAGCAGGGTTCCGTCCAGGTCAAAAATCACTAATTTTTTCATATTGTACCGTGCTTTGGCACAAGGTGGCCGTACCTTTGCATCAGAAAACAAAACGGTACAGCCATGAGAAACACTGATTACAACATCGACGCCCTCGGTTCCTTCCTCTCCTCCGACGTTTCTTTCCAGGCCCTCAAGGACCTCATCGACGACCTCGGCCTCGAGGTGGAAGGCGTCACGGAGTTTTAAGGGAGACGGCGATGGACTCCTTGTCTGCCGAAAGTCCCACCTTGAGCTCCCGCACGTCCGCCAGCTCCACTTTGGAGCGGGAGACCAGGATGCGGTCGGAGATGATGAACTCGGCGACGGGATCCTCGATATACTTCGTGATGGCCCGCTTCAGCGGCCTGGCCCCGTAGGCGGGGTCGTAGCCCGCCTCGGCCACGAAACGCTTCGCCGACGGGGTGACCGTGATCCGGTAACCCGCCTCCAGCGAACGCTTCTTGAGCCCCTTCAGCTCGATGTCGATGATGCGCTCGATATCCTCCCGGGACAGGGAATTGAAATAGACCTGCTCGTCCACCCGGTTGATGAACTCCGGCGGAAACGCCTTCTTGACGGCCTTGGCGACCACATTCTTCCGGTCGCTCTCCAGCTTTCTTCCCGCCGTCGCAAACCCGATTCCGTTCCCATATTCCTCCACTTCGCGGCTGCCCACGTTGGAAGTCATGATGACGATGGTGTTCTTGAAGTCCACCACGCGTCCGTTGCTGTCCGTGAGCCGTCCCTCGTCCATCACCTGCAGGAGCAGGTTGAAGATGTCAGGATGGGCCTTCTCGATCTCGTCCAGGAGCACGACGCAATAGGGCTTGCGCCGCACCCGCTCCGAGAGCTGGCCGCCCTCCTCGTAACCCACGTAGCCCGGAGGCGCGCCGATGAGCCGGGAGACGGAGAACTTCTCCATGTATTCGCTCATGTCGATCCGGACCATGTTGTCCTCCGAATCGAACAGGTATTCGGCCAGGGACCGCGCCAGCTGGGTCTTGCCTACGCCGGTGGGGCCGAAGAACAGGAAGGTGCCGATGGGGCGGTGCGGGTCCTTGAGCCCCGCCCGGCCGCGCTGGATGGCCCGCACGACCGTGTCGATGGCCTCGTCCTGGCCGATGATCCGGGCCTGGAGGCGCTTCTTCATCTTCAGGATGCGGTTGCCCTCGGACTCGGCGACCTTGTTCACCGGGATGCCGGTCATCTTGGACACGACGGAGGCGATGTCCTCGGCGGTCACGGTGTCGGACCCGCCCTTCTTGCGGGCGAGGTTCAGCCGCACCATGGACCCGGCCTCGTCGAAGGCGTCGATGGCCTTGTCCGGCAGGGACTTGTCGGTGAGATACCGGTCGGTGAGCCGGACGGCGGCCTCCACGGCCTCGTCCGTATAGGTGATGTGGTGGAACTCCTCGTAATGGGGCTTCAGGTGGCGGAGGATCTCGATGGACTCCGGCACGTCCGTGGGCTCCACGACGATCTTCTGGAAGCGGCGGTCCAGGGCGCCGTCCTTCTCCACGATCTTCGTGAACTCGTCCATCGTGGTCGCGCCCACGCACTGGAGCTCGCCGCGCGCGAGGGCCGGCTTGAGCATGTTCGCCGCGTCCAGGCTGCCCGAAGCGCCGCCGGCGCCCACGATGGTGTGGAACTCGTCGATGAACAGGATCAGGTCGGGGTTCGTCTGGGCCTCCTTGATGATGGCCTTGAGGCGCTTCTCGAAGTCGCCGCGGTATTTGGTGCCGGCCACCACCGAGGCGATGTCCAGCGACAGGATGCGTTTCTTCGCGAGGGCGGGGGAGATGTCCCCGGAGGCGATCCGGAGGGCGATGCCCTCCACGATGGCCGACTTGCCCACGCCGGGCTCGCCGATGAGCATCGGGTTGTTCTTCTTGCGCCGCCCCAGGATTTCGATCACGCGGGCGATCTCCATGTCACGCCCTACGACCGGGTCCAGCTTCCCTTCGCGGGCCGCTTTCGTGAGGTCGTAGCCGAACTCCTCGAGGTCGATGCCCTTGTTCTTGGGCGCCTCGCCCTCTTCCCCTTCCTCCTCGCTGTCGCCCTCGGCGGGCTGCTGCTCCTGCTGCTGGATCTTCAGCAGGCCCTCGGTCTCCATGAACGAGAGCATCCGGCCGTAGTCCACGCCGCGGCTGCGGAGGAAGGCCTGGCCGTAGCTGTCCGTGGTGCGGCACAGGGCGAGCAGGAGGTGGTGCGGGGCCGCCTCCGGGCTCTTCAGCCGGGTGGCTTCCATCACCGTGATGCTCAGGACGTTCTGCGCCTGGCGGGAGAAGTTGATGTGGTCGATTTCGGAGTAGGGGATGGTCTCGTTGGTGAAGATCCTGCCGTCGATGAAGGATTTCAGCTCGGCCGGCTCGATGCCGAGCCCCTGCAGCACCTGGAAAGCGGTGTTCTCCTCGTGGCGGATGATCCCGAGGAAGAGGTGGTCCGGGCCGATGCCGTAGCTGCCGGTGCGCATCGCCTCTTCGCGGGCGTATTTGATGATGCCGTTCAGTTGGTCGGATATCTGTATCATAGGGAACAAAGTTAAGCAAAATCCACGGTATCAACAATCGTGCGGAAAACCGCTTCCGGACATTTTGTCAGTCTTTGATGAATCAAGAAAAAATGCTATATTTGCATGTTTATAGATAGGACTGAAAACATGGATAACAACGAAGAGAAGAATCCGGTGGAGGAGCCCCAGTCGACGGGGCTGATCCAACCTGTGGAGATCGACCACGAGATGCGCACCGCGTACATCGACTATTCGATGTCCGTCATCGTGTCCCGCGCCCTCCCGGATGCCCGGGACGGCCTCAAGCCGGTGCAGCGCCGCGTGCTCTACGGAATGAACGAGATGGGAGTCAAATATACTGGTCAGACCAAGAAATCCGCCCGTATCGTGGGTGACGTGATGGGTAAGTACCACCCGCACGGCGACTCCAGCGTGTACGACGCGATGGTCCGCCTGGGCCAGTGGTGGAACCAGCGCTACCCGATGGTCTGGGGCCAGGGCAACTTCGGTTCCATGGACGGCGACTCCCCGGCCGCCATGCGTTACACCGAGGCCAAGCTCGAGAAGATGTCCGAGGACGTCCTCGCCGACATGGACAAGGATACCGTCGACATGGACCTGAACTTCGACGGCACCCTCGAAGAACCCAAGGTCCTTCCCACGAAGGCCCCCCTGCTGCTGCTGAACGGCGCCTCCGGCATCGCCGTGGGCATGGCCACGAACATGGCCCCCCACAACCTCGGCGAATGCTGCGACGCCATCTGCGCCTACATCGACAATCCCGAGATCACCACGGACGAACTGATGCAGTACATCAAGGGTCCGGACTTCCCGACCGGCGGCATCGTCATGGGCCGCAGCGGCATCCGGGAGGCCTACGAGACCGGCCGCGGCCGCGTCGTGGTGCGCTCCAAGACCGATATCGAGGTGGACGACAAGGGTCACGAGACCATCGTCGTCACCGAGATCCCCTACATGGTGAACAAGCGCGAGATGATCGAGAAGATCGCGCAGCTCGCCGACGAGAAGAAGATCGAAGGCATCTCCTACATCAATGACGAAAGCTCCCGCGAGGGCATCCGCGTGGTGATCCGCCTCAAGCAGGGCGTGAACTCCGGCGTCGTGCTGAACACCCTGTTCAAGTACACCCCGCTCCAGTCCAGCTTCTCGTTCAACAACGTGGCCCTCGTGAAGGGCCGCCCGCGCACCCTCTCCCTCAAGGAAATCCTCCGCAACTTCGTCGACTTCCGCCACGAGGTGGTGGTCCGCCGCACGAAGTTCGAGCTGGACAAGGCGAAGAAGCGCGCGCACATCCTGGAAGGCCTCCTCAAGGCGATGGACATCATCGACGAGATCGTCCACGTGATCCGCTACGAGGCCGCCTCCATCGACGAAGCCCGCCAGATCCTGATGGACCGCTGGGACTTCTCCGAGATCCAGGCCACCGAAATCGTGAACATGCGCCTGCGCCAGCTGGTCGGCTTGGAGCGCGAGAAGCTCCAGAACGAGTACGACGAGCTGATGAAGTTCATCGCCCACTGCGAGGCAGTCCTCGCCAGCGTCGAGCTCCAGCTCGGCATCGTCAAGGACGAGACCCGCGAGCTCAAGGAGAAGTACGGCGACCCGCGCCGCACGGAGATCACCCTCTCCGCGGACGAGTTCAACCCCGAGGACTTCTATTCCGACGAGGACCAGGTCATCACGATCTCCCACCTGGGCTACATCAAGCGCACCCCGCTCACCGAGTTCCGCACCCAGAACCGCGGCGGCGTCGGCATCAAGGCCAGCGCCACCCGGGACACGGACTTCATCGAGCACATCTATATCGCGAACAACCACTCTACGCTCCTCCTGTTCACCCAGAAGGGCCGCTGCCACTGGCTCAAGGTCTATGAGATCCCCGAGGGCAACCGCGCCTCCAAGGGCCGCGCCGTCCAGAACATCCTGATGATCGAGCCGGACGACAAGATCAAGGCCTACGTGAACGTGAAGACCCTCAAGGACGAGGAATTCATCAACAACAACTACATCATGATGGTCACCCGCCAGGGCATCGTGAAGAAGACTTCCCTGGAGGCCTACTCCCGTCCGAGGACCAACGGCGTGAACGCCATCAACATCCGCGAGGACGACGAATTGCTGGAGGCCATCCTCACCAACGGCCGCTGCTTCATCATGATCGCGGCCCACGGCGGACGCTGCGTCCGCTTCGACGAAAGGGAGGCCCGGCCGCTCGGCCGCACGTCCACCGGCGTGCGTGGCATCAATCTTGATGAAGGGGATTATGTGATCGGTGTCGTGTGCCAGGATCCGGAGGCCGAAGGCGCGGAGAACCGCCAGGTCCTCGTGGTTTCGGAGAACGGATACGGCAAGCGCTCCGACCCGATGGAGTACCGTCAGACCGCCCGTGGCGCGAAGGGTGTCCGCACCCTCAACATCACGGAGAAGACCGGAGCCCTGGTGGCCATCAAGAACGTCTGCGACGAGGACGACCTGATGATCATCAACCGGTCGGGACTGACGATCCGGATGCCGGTCTCCACCATCCGCGTGGCGGGACGCGCCACCCAGGGGGTGAAGCTGGTGAGCATCCGCGAAGGAGACGCCATCGCCGCCGTGTCCGTGGTGGCCCACAGCGACGACGAGGAAACCCAGGCCGCCGAGAACCAGGAACTGCCTCCGGCACCGGAAGCACCCGAAGAGAACAACAACTAAATTAACCTTATAGTATCATGAAAAGAATTCTTCTTGCCCTTGCGCTCGTTGCCTCCGTGCAGGTAGCCAACGCTCAGATCAAGTCCGACGCCGACATCCAGAAGGCGATCGACAAGGCAGAAGCCACCGCCAATGACGCCAAGAAGGGTGCCAAGCCCGCTCCCTGGCAGAAGCTCGGCGAGGCCTATGTGAAGGCTTACACGAACCCGTCCGCGAACCTCTCCACGGGTATCGACAAGCAGACCTTCGCCCTGATGGCCGGTGAAAAGCCGTCCTCCGTCGAGACCGTCACCCTCGACGGCCAGACCTACGAGAAGCAGGTCCTCAGCCGCGCGAACGTCTATTTCACCCAGGCCGGCCAGCTCGCCTTCTTCGAGGTGACCAAGCCGTCCGTCTCCGGCGACCCGCTTGAGAAGGCTGTCAAGGCCTACGCCAAGGCTTTCCAGCTGGGCGCCAAAGAGAAGGATGTGGACACCGCCCTCCAGAACATCGTCGGCTACTACTATCAGGACGCCATCACGGCCTACAGCCTGGGCAACCTCGCCAAGGCGACCGACCTGTTCGGCAAGGCCGCCGAGACCTCGATGACCCCTCCGAGCTCCAAGATCGACACCAACGCGGTCTATAACACCGCTTTCACCGCTGCCAACGCCGGCAACTTCGACCGCGCCAAGCAGTACTACAACAAGTGCCTCGACCTGGGCTACACCGCCGAAGGTTCCGTCTATGCCGCCCTGTCCAACTGCGCCCTCGCGGACAAGGACACCACCGCCGCGAAGCAGTACCTGGCCGACGGTCTCCAGAAGTATCCGGACAATCCCAGCATCCTGACGAACCTCATCAACCTGTACATCCAGCTGAAGGAGGATCCCAAGAAGATCGTCAGCCTGCTCGACGAGGCCAAGGCCCAGATGCCCGACAACCCTTCCCTCTACTATGTGGAAGGCAACATCCTGACCGGTATCAAGGACTTCGACGGCGCTCTCAAGGCCTATCGCAAGGCTTCCGAGATCGATCCGAACTACGAGTGGGGTTACTACGGTGAAGGTTCCCTGTGGCTCCAGAAGCAGGCCGCCCTCGTGGAAGAGGCCAACGCCCTGCCCGTGAACGCCTACAAGGAGTACGACGCCAAGATGGAGGAGATCGCCCAGGCCCTCAAGAGCGCGGTTCCCGCTTTCGAGACCTGCTATGCCAAGGCCAAGGACGAAGCGCTGAAGGGCGCTGCCGCCGACTTCCTCAAGAGAGTCTACTTCGCCCTGCGTAACGAGGGTGACGAGTATAAGGCCGGTTACGAGAAGTACAACGCCATCGTTGGCACGAACGAGTAATCCATGGCAAGCGTGAAGCGCTTGCTAAGCCTTGCAATTTGCTGCGTGGTCGCCGGATCGGCGGCCGCGCAGCGTTTGCCTGACCGGTCCCGGACGCCTGATTTCGAGGCGCTCTGGCCCCTCCGCTTCGATTTCCTGAAGCCCCGGCCGGATACGGTGTCCCTGTTCATCGTCGGGGACATCATGAGCCACCGGGCGGTGTCCAAGAGCGCCGAGGAGCACGGCTACGACTCTTTCTTCAAGCATCTGGCGGACCGGATCGCCGGGGCGGACCTCGCCATCGGCAACATGGAATTCCCCCTGGCCGGAAAGCCCTATACGGGTTATCCGGCCTTTTCGGGACCTGACGAGTATGCGCAGTACCTTTCCGACATCGGATTCGACGTCTTCCTGACGGCGAACAACCACATCCTGGACAAGGGGACTGCAGGCCTGCGGCGCACGATCGACGTGCTCGAGAAGAAAGGCCTGGTGTATACGGGCGTCGCCCGGGACGCACAGGTCGACACGCTCCTGAATCCGCTCCTGCTCCACGTCCGGGGGCTGCGCATCGCCATCGTCAATTTCACCTACGGGACCAACACCGGCCCCTGGGATCCCTGGCCCAAGGTGAACTACATGCGGAAGAAAGACATCCTGCCCATGCTCGAACGGGCCCGGGAGGCGGACCTGGTGCTGGTGTTCCCGCACTGGGGCACCGAGTACCGGCTCCACCACGACCCGCAGCAGGAGGAAATGGCCCGCTGGCTCGTGGAAAACGGGGCGGACGTGGTCGTAGGCGCCCATCCGCACGTCATCCAGGATGTGGAATACATCGGGGAGGCACCCGTCGTCTATTCGCTCGGGAACGCCCTCTCCAACCAGAATGACCTGAACTCGCGGCTGGAACTGGCCCTCACGCTCCGCGTAGTGCTGGAGGAGGAACAGGCGCCGCGTCTGCTCGAACCCGCGTTCGAGTACATCTGGTGCACCAAACCCGGGATGGTGGAGGATTCCTATTCCGCCGTCCCCGTCACCCTGCCGGACTCGCTCTGGCGGACCCCCGCCGACCATCGGGACATGATGGCCACCTATCGGAAGATTTATGAAGAAAACCATTACGCTGGAGGCGATCGACCCTATTGAGCTGTACGGGGCCGGCAACAAGATCCTCACTGAATTCTGCTCCTATTTCCCGCACCTGAAAGTGGTGGCGCGGGGGAACGAACTCATCCTGGAAGGCCGCGAGAGCGACATCGAGGAGTTCCAGGTCCGTTTCGGGGAACTGGTGGAGCTGCGGCATCGGAAGATGAACCTGACGGTGTATGACGTGGAGGACATCTTCGACGGTACCTCCTCGCCGGACAAGTTCCGCCTCACGGGCGACGCGGTCATCGTGCACGGCACGGACGGAAAGCCCATCCGCGCCCGCAACAAGACGCAGGAGGAGCTGGTCAAGGCCTACTTCGACAACGACCTCGTGTTCGCCGTCGGCCCGGCCGGCACGGGCAAGACCTATATCGCCATCGCCCTGGCGGTCCGGGCACTGAAGAACCGCGAGATCAAGCGGATCATCCTCACGCGGCCCGCCGTGGAGGCGGGGGAGCGCCTGGGCTTCCTGCCCGGTGACCTCAAGGATAAGCTGGATCCGTATCTCCAGCCCCTGTACGACGCGCTGGAGGACATGATCCCGTCCCGCAAGCTGAACGAGTTCATGGCCGACGGGACCATCCAGATCGCGCCGCTGGCCTACATGCGCGGCCGCACCCTGGACCGCGCTTGCGTCATCCTGGACGAGGCGCAGAACACGAACCTCGGGCAGCTCAAGATGTTCCTCACCCGCATGGGCACGAGCGCGAAGTTCATCGTCACCGGCGACGCCACGCAGATCGACCTGCCCCGCAAGTCGGATTCCGGCCTGCTGACCGGCATCCAGCTGCTGAAGGGGCTCAAGGGGGTCGCGGCCATCACCTTCCGCAATGAGGACATCGTCCGCCATCCGCTCGTGACCAAGATCGTCCGGGCCTTCGACGAGGAAGAAAACCGGGCCCGGAACTTTGAAGACGCGTGAAAAACCATTACCTTTGTAAGTTGAGGTAAACTGATATAGTATGAAACGGTCTGTGATCCTGCTCCTCGCCTGCGCGGCCCTTCTCCTGGGTGGCTGCGACTTCGTGCGCACCCTCGCCGGGAGGCCCACGTCGGATGACCTGGAAGTGAAGCGCTCCAACATCGAGCGCGCGGAGAACGTCGCCCGGTACCAGGCCCGCATCGACTCCCTGGAGCGGGTGAGGGTCCGCCTGGCCGATTCGCTCGCCGCGCTGGACGCGCACCTGCTGGATTCCCTGTCGCAGACCAAGGGCACCATCCTGAATCCCACGAAGATGGGCGGCCTGTACACGACCAAGCTGGCCTCCCGTTACTACATCGTCGTCGGCGCCTTCCGGACCCGTTCCTATGCCGAGCGCAAGCTCAACCAGTGCAACGAGGCCGGCTACCGCGACGCCACCATCATCAGTTTCCGGAACGGCCTCCTGGCCGTTGCGGTCTGCCCCTCGAACAGCCTGAACGAGACGCTGAAGAAACTACGCGAACTGCGCGGGAACGGAATTTGCCCTCCGGACGGGTGGATTCTTGTAAACGAATGACGAAATGGTGAAGCGTTTCCTTCTCGCAGCAGCCTGCCTGCTGCTTTCGACGGCGCTGCCGGCCCAGTTCAGGACCGGCTCGTCGGCCTATGACGACCTGTACGACTCCGAGACGGTCCATGCCTTCAAGGAGCACGTCTCCTATCTCTCCTCCGCCGCCCTGGAAGGCCGCAAGGCCGGGTCCGAGGGCGAGCGGGACGCGGCCGAATACGTAGGCCGCACCCTGGAGAAGTACGGCATCGACCTGATTTCCCCGGTTACGGGCCAGGAATTCGGCATCGCCCGCGAGGGGGCCGACACCCTGACCTCCCGCAACGTGGTCGCCTTCATCCCGGGATGGGACAAGTCCCTGAACGACCACTACATCGTGATCGGCGCCCGGCTGGACAACCTGGGCATGGACACGTTCATGCAGGACGGAGAACCGGTCCGCCGCATCTTCTACGGGGCCAACGGCAACGCCTCCGGCCTCGCGATGCTGCTGGAACTGGCTTCGCGCCTTTCCACGAACCGCGTCCTGCTGCGCCGGAACGTCCTCCTCGTCGCCTTCGGCGCCTCGCAGGAGACGCTTGCCGGCTCGTGGTACTTCCTGAACCGCTCCTTCTCGGACGTGCCGCACATCGACGCGATGGTGAACCTGGACATGCTGGGCACGGGGGAGCGCGGCTTCTTTGCCTACACCTCCTCCAACGAGGACCTGGACCGCGGCGTCCGCGCCCTCCAGGGCGAGCTCCTGCCCGTCCAGGCGCAGCTTACCGTGGAGGAACCCTATTCCTCCGACCACCGGGCCTTCTATGACAAGGAAATCCCTTCCATCCTCTTCACGACCGGCCGCTATCCGGAGCACGGAACCGGCCGCGACACCTACGACATCGTGGACTTCGACGGGATGGAGAAGGAGCTGGAATACATCTACACTTATACGATGGCGCTCTGCAACGGCCCGCGTCCCCTGTTCCGGCAGGACAGCGGCCGCGCCCCGACTCCGGTGGCGGACGCCATTTCCTGGAACGACTGCGACGTCAAGCCGATGTTCCTGACTTCCAGCGAACCGTCCTACTTCCTGGAGAAGTGGGTGTACCAATACCTGAAATATCCCAAGTACGCCGTCGAGAACGGCATTCAGGGACGTGTCCTCGTGGACTTCGTCATCGACGAGGACGGAAACGTGAAGGATGTGAAGGTTTCCCGCAGCATCCACACGTCCCTGGACGAGGAAGCGGTCCGCGTCATCTCGGCCTCGCCCAAGTGGCGGCCCGGCCGGCACCGCGGCCAGAAAGTGAAGGTCGCCCTGACCATCCCGGTGGATTTCCGCCTGGAGAAGAACACCAAGGGCAGCCTCGGCATCAACGGAAAGCGAATCAAATAGATACCTATGGAATACAATTTCATCGAAATCGAGAGAAAGTGGCAGGACTGGTGGGCCAAGAACAAGACGTACAAGGCCCGGACCGACAGCGCCAAACCCAAATACTATGTCCTGGACATGTTCCCGTATCCGTCGGGCGCAGGCCTGCATGTGGGCCACCCGCTGGGGTACATCGCCAGTGACATCTTCTCCCGCTACAAGCGCCTGAAGGGCTTCAACGTGCTGCACCCGATGGGGTACGACGCCTTCGGCCTGCCGGCCGAGCAGTACGCCATCCAGACCGGCCAGCACCCGGAGAAGACCACCCACGACAACGTGGCGCGCTACCGCAGCCAGCTGGACCGCATCGGCTTCTCCTATGACTGGGACCGCGAATTCCGCACCTGCGACCCGGACTACTACAAGTGGACCCAGTGGGCCTTCCTGAAGATGTTCGGCAGCTGGTACGACAACGCCCTCCAGAAGGCCCGTCCCATCGAGGAGCTCGTGGCCGCCTTCGAGCAGGGCGGTTCCGCCGCCGTGGACGCCGCGAACAACGACGCCCCGGTGTTCACCGCCGCCGAGTGGAAAGCGTTCAGCGAGAAGGAAAAGGCCGATGTCCTGATGCACTACCGCATCGCCTACCAGGGTGAGTCCACCGTGAACTGGTGCCCGGAACTCGGGACGGTCCTCGCCAACGACGAGGTCAAGGAAGGCTACTCCGTGCGCGGCGGTTTCCCGGTCTATCAGAAGAAGATGACCCAGTGGCAGCTCCGCGTGTCGGCCTATGCGCCGCGCCTGCTGGACGCCCTGGACCGCCTGGACTGGACGGATTCCCTGAAGGAGATGCAGCGCAACTGGATCGGCAAGTCCCAGGGCGCGGAGATGGTGTTCCGGATGGAATGCGACGGGCAGTCGCACGACGTCACCATCTTCACCACCCGGGCCGACACCGTCTTCGGCGTGACCTTCATGGTCCTCGCCCCGGAGAGCGAATGGGTCCCGAAACTCACCTCCGCCGCGCAGAAGGAGGCCGTGGACGCCTACCTGGAGCAGGTCAAGAAGAAGACTGAGCGCGAACGCATCGCCGGCAAGGCGGTGACGGGCGTGTTCTCCGGCGCCTACGCCATCAATCCGCTCACGGGAGAGAAAGTTCCCGTATGGATCGCCGAATACGTCCTCGCCGGCTACGGCACGGGCGCCATCATGGCCGTTCCGGCCCACGACAGCCGCGACTACGCCTTCGCGAAGAAGTTCGACCTGCCCATCGTCCCGCTCATCGAGGGGGCCGACGTGTCCGAGGAGAGCTATGACGCCAAGGAGGGCATCATGTGCAACAGCGGGTTCCTGAACGGAATGTCCGTGAAGGAGGCCATTCCGGCCGCCATCGATTACGTGGAGTCCCACGGCCTCGGCCGCCGGAAGGTGAACTACCGCCTGCGCGACGCCATCTTCTCCCGCCAGCGGTATTGGGGCGAGCCGTTCCCGATCTACTTCAAGGACGGCATTGCCACCCCGATACCTTTCGACAAGCTCCCGCTCACCCTGCCGGAGATCGACGAGTACCGGCCTACGGAGGCCGGCGACCCGCCGCTCGCCCGCGCGAAGGACTGGACCTATGACGGCTATCCGCTGGAAACCAGCACGATGCCGGGCTTCGCGGGTTCCAGCGCCTACTACCTCCGCTACATGGACCCGCACAACGACGAGGCCCTCGTCTCCCGCGAGGCGGACGAGTACTGGCGGAACGTGGACCTGTACGTGGGCGGCACCGAGCATGCGACGGGCCACCTGATCTACAGCCGCTTCTGGAACAAGTTCCTGTTCGACCTCGGCTATGTCTGTGAGGACGAGCCGTTCAAGAAGCTCATCAACCAGGGCATGATCCAGGGCCGCTCGAACTTCGTGTACCGCATCGTGAACACCAATACCTTCGTCTCCCTGGGCCTCAAGGACCAGTACGAGACGACGGAGATCCACGTGGACGTGAACATCGTCCGCAACGACCGCCTGGACCTCGAGGCCTTCAAGGCCTGGCGTCCGGAGTTCGCCACCGCCGAGTTCATCCTCGAGAACGGCGAATACATCTGCGGCTGGGCCATCGAGAAGATGAGCAAGTCCATGTTCAACGTCGTGAACCCCGACTACGTGTGCGACACCTACGGCGCGGACACCCTGCGCCTGTATGAGATGTTCCTCGGCCCGGTGGAGCAGGCGAAGCCCTGGAGCACCGACGGCATCGACGGTGTGAACCGCTTCCTGAAAAAGGTCTGGCGCCTGTTCTGGGACCGCGACAACTGGCTCGTCACCGACGAGAAGCCCACGGCCGCGGAGCTCAAGGCCCTGCACAAGCTCATCGGCAAGGAACAGGAGGACATCGAGAACTTCTCCTACAACACGACGGTTTCCGCCTTCATGATCGCGCTGAACGACCTGCAGAACTGCCACAAGCGTGAGGTCCTGGAGCCGCTCCTCGTCCTGCTGTCCCCGTTCGCCCCGCACATCGCGGAGGAACTTTGGCACCAGCTGGGCCACGAGGATTCCGTGACGATGGCCTCCTTCCCGGAGTACCATGAGGAATACACGGTGGAGAACACCGTCAAGTATCCGGTCTCCTTCAACGGCAAGACCCGCTTCCTCATCGACGTCCCCGCCAATACGGCGCCCGCGGACGTGGAAGCCGCCGTCCGCGCCCATGAAATGACGCCCAAGTACGTGGGTGACATGACCATCGCGAAGGTCATCGTCGTCCCCGGCCGCATCGTGAACGTCGTCCTCAAGAAGTAAACCATGGCCAGGAGCAAGGTAATCGTAGGCATTTACGACTATGTCGTGATCACGCTGGGGGTCATCCTCTTCGTGATGGCCTGGCAGTGTTTCCTCCTCCCCAACAACATGATCGACGGCGGCCTCACCGGCGCGTCCGCCCTGCTCTCCATGGTCACCGGTATCTCGGTGGATATCTGGTACTTCGGCATCAACGTCCTCCTGCTGGTCCTGGCCTGGATCATCCTGGGCCGGGGATTCGGCATCAAGACCATCTACGCCATCCTGCTGTCCACGGCCCTGTTCCGCGTCCTCGGCGCCGAGAACATGTCCTGGCTCTGGGCCGTCGAAGGGAATGCGCTGCACGTGAAGGAACCCATCCTGGTCCCGATCATCGGCGGTCTCCTGGAAGCCGTGGGCCTCGCGATGATCATCATGCGGGGCGGTTCCACGGGCGGCACCGACATCCTCGCGCTCATCGTGAACAAGTTCTGGCCCATCACCGTCGGCCGCTTCTACCTGTACGCGGACTTCATCGTGATCACCCTGCTGATCCTGGTCCCGGGCCACTGCTTCACGGATGTGGTGTACGGTTACATCACCATGGGCGTCTGCTCCTATGTGCTGGACCTGATCATCCTGGGCAAGGATTCCACCGTCCAGGTGATCATCTTCTCCGACCGGATCGACCAGATCGGAGACTACATCACCAAGCGGATGGAACGCGGTGTCACCGCCCTCAAGGCAATCGGCTGGTACACGCAGAAGGACCGCCTCGTGCTGATGGTGATGCTTCGGCGGACGGAGCTTTCGGAGCTCGTGAAATGCGTCAAGGACATCGATTCAAAGGCGTTCGTGACGGTCGTCCCCGCGAACAACGTCTTCGGCGAGGGTTTCGACGAGATGAAGGTGGGCCTTCCGGTCAAGAAAAAAAACACTAACCAATAACCTATGGCAGTCGTCAAAAAGTCCTTTTGGACAGTCGTCCAGGAATGGGCGCTCGTCACCCTCGGCATCCTGATCTATGTGACGGGATGGGCCCTGTTCCTGATGCCCAACAACCTGGTGGGCGGCGGCGTTTCCGGTATCTCCTCCATGATCCAGTACGCTACGGGCGGAGCGATCCAGATGGGTTACTCCTACTTCGTGCTGAACGCGATCCTGATCATCCTCGCGGTGGTGGTGATCGGCATGGGATTCGGCGCGAAGACCATCTACGCCATCATGCTGGCTTCCGTGGGCCTGCGGTTCCTGCCGGACCTCATCCCTACGGAGATCATCCAGACGCTGGCCCTGCAGAACGGCAAGCTGATGTCCACCCTGTGCGGCGGCGTGATGGCCGGCATCGGCATCGGCATGTCCATCTCCAACGGCGGCAGCACCGGCGGCACGGACATCATCGCGCTGATTTACACCAAGTACCGCAACGTATCCCCGGGCAAGGTGATCCTGTACATCGACTTCGTCATCATCCTGTCCTCCCTGCTGATCCCGTCCATCGTCCCGGACGTGGACCCGGCGACGGGCAGGCAGCTCATCGGCCCGGACGGCGAGCCGCTCACGCACCTGATGCCGTTCTCCGAGAAGGTGACGACCGTCATCTACGGCCTCATCCTGGTGACGGTGAACGGGCGGGTTATCGACAGCTACCTGTCCGGCTCGCAGCAGAGCGTGCAGCTGTTCATCCTGTCCAAGCACTACGCGGAGATCGCCGATTCCATCACCCATGACCTGCACCGGGGCGTCACCGTCCTGGACGGCAAGGGCTGGTACACCAAGGAACCCGCCGAGGTGCTGATGGTGATCACGCGCAAGACCGATGTCAACTTGTTTTTGAGACAGATCAAGGCCATCGACCCGAACGCCTTCCTGTCCGTCTCCTCCGTGAACGGGGTGTACGGACGCGGGTTCGAGGCCATCAAAGGAAAATAAAAGTCTTCCCCTGAGGGGCGAAAAACCGTCAGCCTATGCAAATGATCCTGATGCTGTTTTTCGCTCCGGTCCTCCTGACTGGAGTGTACTTCCTGGGCCGCAGCCGGGCTCACCGTGAGACCGCGCAGCGGCAGTCTTCCCTCGCTAAGCAGGGAGGCAACACCGAACCACAGGCAGACGGGCCTTCTGTGGTCGATCAGTTTCTTTACGACAGGTGTTGCCGGTACATGGCGGACCGCAAGCCTTTCCTGGTGGAGTCCTTCTCCCTCGGAGACCTTGCGAACGTGCTGTTTACCAACAAGGTGTATCTCTCCAAGACCATCAACTACTATTCCGGGAAAAACTTCCGCAGTTATATCAACTACTATCGGGTGATGTACGCGATGGAGTTGTTCCGGAAGAACAAATCGCTCACGGTGTCGGAACTCGGCGCACTCGCCGGCTTCCACTCGGGCACCACCTTCAACCAGGCCTTCAAGGCCGTGATGCAGGAGTCTCCGAGTACCTGGTGCGCGAGGTTGCGGAAGAAAAACCGCGAATACCCCAAGTAGAATCCCGTCCGTCAGGGGATAGACTAGAAACTCAGGCTTTTGGCCTGAGTTTCTTTCATTAAACGAGCTCCAGCACCTGGAGGCACATTCTCGTGTTGTGATAGGGGCATTTCCAGAAGCCGGCCTTGGGGGAGTCCTTGTCGGGGGTGCCGTCGGGCAGGACGGCCCAGAACCATTCGCCGTTGTCGAAGTCCACGAGGTTGTCGCGGATGTAGGCCCAGGTGGAGAGGGCGCGGTCCGGGGCCTCGAGGTCGCCGTGGTACTTCCACAGCCAGAGGTTGCCGACGACGGATTCGGCGAGGACCCACCACTGGCGGGAAAGGTCCAGGGTGCCGTCTTCCAGCTTCTCGTAGATCATCGAGCCGTCGCTGCGGAGGCCTTCGTTGCCGGCCTTGCCCATCATGGCGGCCGCCGGCCGCACGCGGTTCACGGTGTCGATGTCGTGGATGGCCGTCGCGCACTCGAGGGCGAGCCAGGAGGTCTCGATGTCGTGTCCATAAGAAACGGCTCCGGGGAGGACGGTCCAGTCGCGCTGGAAATACAGCTGCAAGTGTCCGTCCGGGCCCATGACCTTGTCGCAGACGATGTCCAGGAGGTCCTTGACCGCCTCGCGTAGGGCCTTGTCCGGCCACACCTGGTAGAGGTTCGCATAGGCCTCGAGCAGGTGCAGGTGCGAGTTCATCGTCTTGTCGGCGTTGATGTCGTGGGCGCTGAGGGACATGTCCTCGAGCGGGGTGAAGTCGCGCGCGAGGGCCTCGACATAGCCGCCGTTCTCCGTGTCCTTGAAACGGGATTCCACGATCTGGAACAGGTTGATGGCGTTCTTCAGGACCTCGTCGTCGCGGGTGGCCTTGAACAGCTCGCTGAGGCCGTAGATGGCGAATCCCTGCGCATACAGCTGTTTCTTGGTCTCCAGGCGCTTGCCGGTGGCGTCCACGCTCCAGTACACGCCGCCGTACCGGTGGTCGCAGAAATGCTCCAGGAAGTAATCCCGGGCATGGACGGCCGCCACTAGGTAGTCCGTCTTGCGGAGCGCCCGGTAGGCGGCGGCGAAGGCCCAGATGATGCGGGCGTTGAGGATGACCCCGCGCGGGGCGTTGTACTGGATTTCCGCGGTGCCGTCGGCCTCCCCGTAGAAGCCGCCGCGCGGATCCTTCAGGGTGAGCCAATAGTTCAGGATGTTGTTCTCGAGGACCTGGCGGACCTCCTTGCGAAAGGTGTCGGTACGGTTCATGGCGCTATTTTCCGAGGGTTGCGACCATGACGGCCTTGATCGTGTGCATGCGGTTCTCCGCTTCGTCGAAGACGATGCTGTTCGGGGATTCGAACACGTCCTCCGTCACCTCGACGCCGTCCAGGCCGAACTGCTCATAGACGTCGCGGCCGGCCTTGGTCTCCAGGTTGTGGTAGGAGGGGAGGCAGTGCATGAACTTGCAGTCCGGATTGCCGGTGCGCTCCATCAGCTTCGCATTGACCTGATAAGGCATCAGGAGGTCGATGCGCTCCTTCCAGACTTCGGCGGGCTCGCCCATGGACACCCAGATGTCCGTGTACACGAAGTCGCAGCCCTTCACGCCGGCGTCCACGTCGTCCGTGATGGTGATGCGGGCGCCCGTCTCCGCGGCGATGGCCCGGCACTGCGCAACCAGCTCCGGGGCCGGCTGCAGGGCCTTCGGCGCGACGATGCGCACGTCCATGCCCATCTTGGCACCGCCCACCAGCAGGGAGTTGCCCATGTTGAAGCGGGCGTCGCCCAGGTAGGCGTAGGTAATGTCCTTCAGGGGCTTTTCGCTGTGCTCGGTCATCGTGAGGAAGTCCGCGAGGATCTGCGTCGGGTGGAACTCGTTGGTGAGGCCGTTCCACACGGGGACGCCGGAGTATTCCGCGAGCTGCTCCACGGTTGCCTGGGCGAAGCCGCGGTACTCGATGCCGTCGAACATCCGGCCCAGTACACGGGCCGTGTCCTTCATGGACTCTTTGATGCCGATCTGGGAACCGGTGGGGCCGAGGTAGGTCACGTGCGCGCCCTGGTCATGGGCGGCGACCTCGAAGGCGCAGCGGGTGCGGGTGGAAGTCTTTTCGAAGATGAGGGCGATGTTCTTGCCGGTCATCGTGGGGCGCTCGGTGCCCTCGCGCTTGGCGCGCTTGAGGTCGCGGGCGAGGTCCAGCAGGTACTGGATTTCCTGGGGAGTGAGGTCGAGCAGCTTGAGGAAACTGCGGCCGTGAAGCTCGTATGCCATAATTACTTGAGTATGATTCGGGTTCCGCAGGCAGGATTGCCGAGCTGCCCGGCCTCGGTGATGACGCACTGGTCGCCGCCTTTGCGCACAAAATGTATGCCTGCGCGGACCTTCGGCGCCATCGATCCTTCCGCAAACTGGCCTTCGGCGAGATATTTCTCCGCCTGGGCCACCGTGAGCGTGTCAATGGCCTTTTCATCAGGCTTCCGGAAGTTGATATAGACCTTCGGGACGTCTGTCAGGATGTACAGGGCGTCCGCGCCAATCTGGCAGGCGCACAGGGCCGAGGCGAGGTCCTTGTCGATGACCGCCTCCACCCCCTTGTAGCCGCCGGCCTCCCAGATGACCGGGATGCCGCCGCCCCCGCAGGTGACGACGATCTTCCCCTCGCGGGCGAGCCGGGAGACGATGTCCACGTTGGAAATGTGCATCGGCGTAGGGGAGGGGACGACCTTGCGCCAGCCGCGGCCCTTCGGGTCCTCCTTGTACACGGCGCCGGTCTCGGCGGCGAGGCGTTCCGCCTCCTCCGCCGGATAGAACGGCCCCACGGGCTTCGTCGGGTTCTGGAACATCGGATCCTTGGGGTCCACTTCCACCCGCGTCACCAGGGAGATGACGCGCCGGGTGGTGATGCCGCCCGCGTACAGGACGCGGTCCATCGCCGTCTCGATCATGTAGGCGATGGCGCCCTGGGTTTCGGCGCCGCATACGTCCATGGGCATTTCCTGGAGTCCGAAGGCGTGGCGGCCGGCCTCCTGCTGTAGCAGGACATTCCCCACCTGGGGACCGTTCCCGTGGCAGATCACGATGTCATAGCCCCACCGGATGAGCGGCAGGATCTGGCGGCAGGTGTTCTCGACGTTCTGGAACTGTTCCTCGTAGGTGCCTTTCTGGTTGCTTCTGAGCAGCGCGTTGCCGCCGAAGGCGAGCACGGCTAAAGGTCTCATAGCGACTCGAAGACGTCCTTGATGATGCCGATCGCCTCCCGCAGCTGCTCCTCTGTGATGACGAGCGGCGGGGCGAAGCGGATGATGTGGCGGTGCGTCGGTTTCGCGAGCAGTCCTTTCTCCGCGAGCTTGAGGCAGATGTCCCAGGCTTCGATGCCGTTCTGCGGTTCGGTGACGACCGCGTTCAGCAGGCCCTTGCCGCGGACGAACTTGAAGAACGGGCTCTTGATCTTCGCGATCTCCTCGCGGAAGATCACGCCCAGGCGCGCGGCGTTCTCGGTCAGGTGCTCGTCGCGGATGACCTCGAGAGCGGCGACGGCGACCTTGGCCGCCAGCGGGAAGCCGCCGAAGGTGGACCCGTGCTCGCCGGGGCCGATGGTGAGCATGATCTCGTCGTCGGCGAGGACGGCGGAGACGGGCAGGGCGCCGCCGGAGAGGGCCTTGCCGATGGTGACCATGTCCGGGCGCACGCCCTCGTGGTCGCAGGCGAACAGCTTGCCGGTGCGGCCGATGCCCGTCTGCACCTCGTCGGCGACGAACAGGACGTTGTGCGCGTGGCACAGGTCGTAGCATTCCTTGAGGTAGCCCTCGTGCGGGACGTAGACGCCGGCTTCACCCTGGATGGGCTCCACGATCATGGCGCAGACCTTGTCGCCCTTCTCGTCCAGGACCTTGCGGAGCGCCTCGGTGTCGTCATAGGGAATATGGACGAAACCGGGCGTGAAGGGACCGTACTGGGAGTAGCTGTCCGGGTCGTTGGACATGGTGACGATGGTGATGGTGCGGCCGTGGAAATTGCCGTCGGCCACGATGATGAGGGCCTCGTTCTCCGGGATGCCCTTCACCTTGTAGCCCCAGCGGCGGGCCAGCTTGAGGGACGTCTCGACGGCCTCAGCACCGGAGTTCATCGGCAGAAGCTTGTCATAGCCGAAGTACTCGGTGGCCATCTTCTCGTAGGGCCCCAGGCAGTCGTTGTAGAAGGCGCGGGAGGTCAGGCACAGCTTCTGGGCCTGGTCGCAGAGGGCCTTCACGATCTTGGGGTGGCAGTGCCCCTGGTTGACGGCGGAATAGGCCGACAGGAAATCATAGTACCGCTTGCCGTCCACGTCCCAGACATAGACGCCCTCGCCCCTTTCCAGGACGACGGGCAGCGGGTGATAGTTGTGCGCGCCGTATTTCTGCTCCATCTCGATGAGCTCGGCGGCGGTGTACTTCTTGGTGGTCATATCGTTTAGTGTAAGTTGTGTGGTTCCGGTTCAGTCCCGGCGGAGGGGCAGGGTGGAGCAGCGCAGGAGGCCGCCCATCTTGGAGATCTCGCGGTAGGGGACCGTTTCGACGGTCATGCCCCAGGCCTCCCGCAGATGCGCGTTCAGCCGGGTGAAATGCTCCTCCGTCACGACGACGTCCTCGCTGATGGAGAAGATGTTGGAGTTCATCCAGTACATTTCCTCCTGCGTGAGCTCGAAGACATTCTCCGGGCCGAACATCTCCACGAGGTGGTCGGCGTCGCGCGGGTTCATGAAGCCTTCCCGGTAGATGATGGCCTTGCCGCGGCCCACCGGCATGAAGGTGCAGTCCAGGTGCAGGATGCCCTCGTAGGGGTTCGTGTCGCTCTTGCGGAGGTTCAGCGGGATGATGGTCTTCTCCGGGAAGATCATGTTCAGGTAGTCCAGGGCGAGGCGGTTCGTGCGGGCCGTCTTCACGGACGGATAGTCCAGGAAGTCGTACTGGCCCAGGAAGATGATGTCGTTGTACAGGATGACGTCGCCGCCTTCCACATGGACGGTCTCGGGGAGGTTGTAGATGTTCTTGTAATGGATCTGACGGTAGATGTCGCCGTAGGCGTCGATCTCGTTCTGCCGGTCGGGGATGATGTTCGAGACGATGATCTTGTCGTCGATGACGAAGCCGACGTCGCGGGCGAAGACCTGGTTGCAGTCCGGGACGAGGGCGGGGCGGTACACCTTCACGCCGTACTTCTTGAGCACGGCCTCGAAGGCGCCCATCTCCGCCACGATGTCCTGCTCGGAGGGATAGGTCCCGTTCAGGACGGATTCGTAGGATTTGCTGTCGAAGGTCTCCGACAGGGACGGGACGGGCCCGTTCGCCCAGGGCAATCCGAGGACGACTTCCCGCAGGCGGGCGGTTTCGTTGACGACGTGTAGTTCCATACTACAAAGATAACATTTTATTTGAATTTTACGGATATACGCGTGAATACTTTAGGGATTGATGAATAACTCTTATAATATGAAATGTAATCCCGAAACCAGGAAGTTTTCAACAAGTGCCTGTGGATAACTTGATTGGCTATTTCAAGTTGAAAAAGTTATCTTTGTTTACGGTTATTGGACCCCTCGCAAGGACAACCTATAAACCTACCATAATGTCACAGCAGCAGCAAGCCATCTACGACGCCCGGACCCTCGGCACCGGGAAGATGCTTACCCTCGGCCTCCAGCACATGTTCGCCATGTTCGGAGCCACGGTCCTGGTCCCGGTCATCACCGGTCTCTCCATGTCAGCCACCCTGCTTTTCGCAGGCCTCGGCACACTCCTGTTCCACCTCCTGACCAAGATGCGGGTCCCGGCGTTCCTCGGCTCGTCCTTCGCGTTCCTCGGCGGGTATGCCGCCGTCGTCTCGATGGGTGAAGCCCAAGGTCTTTCCACCGCCCAGTCCCTTCCCTACGCCTGCATCGGAGTCTTCTGCGCAGGCCTTTTTTATTTCGTGCTCGCCGGCTTGTTCGCGGCCTTCGGCGCGAAGAAGGTGATGCGGTTCTTCCCGCCCATCGTGACGGGCCCGATCATCATCGCGATCGGTCTGACCCTGTCCGGATCGGCCATCCAGAACTGCACGCAGAACTGGTGGATCGCCCTCCTCGCGATCCTGATCATCATCGTGTGCAACATCTGGGGCAAGAAGATGATCAAGATCATCCCCATCCTGCTGGGCGTGCTGGGCTCCTACATCGTGGCCGCCTGCTTCGGCCTCTGTGACTTCAGCGCGGTGAAGGAAGCCGCCTGGATCGGCGTTCCGTTCCAGTGGCAGAACACCGCCTTCCACGTGTTCCAGGATCCGAACTGGGGCCTCGTGGTCTCCGCCATCATCGCCATCCTCCCGATCTCCCTCGCTACGATGATCGAGCACATCGGCGACATGTGCGCCATCTCCTCCACCGTGGGCATCAACTACCTGGAGGATCCGGGCCTGCACCGCACCCTGATGGGCGACGGTCTCGCCACCGCCCTCGCGTCCCTGTTCGGCGCCCCGGCGAACACCACCTACGGCGAGAACACGGGCGTGCTGAACCTCACCAAGGTCTATGACCCTCGCGTGATCCGCATCGCCGCCTGCTTCGCCATCGTCCTGTCCTTCTGCCCGAAGTTCTCCGCCCTCATCGCCTCCATGCCGGCGGCCACCATCGGCGGCGTCTCCCTCGTCCTGTACGGTATGATCTCCGCCGTGGGCGTGCGCAACATCGTGGACAACCAGGTCGATTTCACCTCCTCCCGCAACGTCATCATCGCCGCCCTCATCCTGGTGCTCGCCATCGGCATCAAGTACGGCGCGAACGACAGCATCTCCCTGGGCTTCACCTCCCTCAGCGGCCTCGCCGTCGCCGCCCTCGTGGGCATCCTGCTGAACGCCATCCTGCCGGGAAAAGATTATGAGTTCGGGAAGAACCCGAAGGGCGACAAGGCCGTCGACTTCGAGATCAACCCGTCTCTCCGAAAAGACAAGAAATCCGAATAATTCTTCCTAAACCACGTATTATGTCCAAAAAGATCTTCGTCGCTGCCGTCGCAGCCTTGGCGCTGGGTGCCACCGTGCACGCCCAGACCAATTTCCAGACCTTCTACGACTTCGGTCGGAAGCACTTCACCACCACCCTGGAAGGATTCCATCAGGACAACTGGGGCAACACTTTCTTCTTCATCGACTACGACTACAACAACAAGGTCGACAATGTGGTCGTCTCGCCCAGCGGCTCCTATTTCGAGATCGCCCGCTGCCTGAACTTCTGGAATGACACGGCCCTGGCGCCGCTCAGCCTCCAGGTGGAGTACAACGGCGGTCTGGGTCTCGGCTTCGGCATCAACAGCGCGTTCCTCGTGGGTGTGGACTGGTTCCTGCACAGCGGGGATTTCAAGAACACCTTGAACCTGAAGGTCCTGTACAAGAAGTTCGTCAAGATGTCCTCCAACGTTCCTCTGCAGTTCACGGCGGTCTGGGGATGCCAGGACCTGTTCGGCCTGGAAAAACTCCGCTTCTCCGGCTTCGTGGATTTCTGGTGCGAGTATGACAACCTGGTGGTCCTTTCCGAGCCCCAGCTGTGGTATGCCATCGGCGACCACTTCAACATCGGCGGCGAGGTCGAGCTCAGCTACAACTTCGGCGGCCTGGAGTTCACCACCGGCAAGAAGTTCAATGTGATGCCTTGCATCGGCACCAAGTGGGTTTTCTAATCGCTGACCTATGAGCAAGTTCCTGGGAAAGGCTTTCGGCTTTGACGCCGAGAAGCACAATGTCCGGACAGAGATCGTCGCGGGCATCACCACGTTCCTGACGATGGCCTACATCCTGGCCGTCAACCCGAGCATCTTCAGCGCCCTCGACATGCCCAAGGGCGCGGTCTTCACCGCCACCGCCCTCGCGGCCCTCGTCGGCACGCTCGTGATGGCGTTCTACGCCAAGAAGCCGTTCGCCCTCGCCCCGGGCATGGGCCTGAACGCCTTCTTCGTGTTCACGGTGTGCCTTACGATGGGCCACACCTGGCAGTTCGCCCTGACGGCCGTGTTCCTGGAGGGTATCCTGTTCATCATCCTCACACTCACGAAGGTGCGCTCCTGGATCCTGAACGCGATTCCGCTCTCGCTCAAGCACGCCATCGGCGCGGGCATCGGCCTGTTCATCGCCTTCATCGGCCTGCAGAACGCCGGCATCATCGCGAACAACGACTCCACCCTCGTCTCCCTCGGGGACATCACCCACGGCGCCGCCCTCCTCGGCATCATCGGCATCGTCATCACCGGCGCCCTCGTGATCCTGAAGGTCAAGGGCAGCATCCTGATCGGCATCCTCGTGACTGCGATCATCGGCCTGTTCATCAAGGATCCCGCCTCCGGAACCGCCCTCACGAAGTTCTCCGGCGTCATTTCCGCCCCGGACAGCATCGCGCCCATCTTCATGAAGTTCGAGTGGAGCCAGATCCTGAGCTGGGACATGCTCGCCGTCGTCTTCACCTTCCTGTTCATCGACATGTTCGACACGATGGGCACCATCATCGGCGTCTCCCAGAAGGCCGGCATGGTGGATGAGAAGGGCAATGTCGACGGCATCGACAAGATGTTCATGGCCGACTCCATCGCCACCGTCTGCGGCGCCTGCCTCGGCACCTCCACCACCACGACCTACGTCGAGAGCGCTTCCGGCGTGGGCGAGGGCGGACGTACCGGCCTCACCGCCTTCACGGTCGCGATCCTCTTCGCCCTGGCCCTCCTCTTCTCCCCGATCTTCCTCGCCATCCCCGGCGCCGCCACGGCTCCGGCCCTGGTGATCGTGGGCGTGATGATGATGAGCCCGGTCGCGAAGATCGACTGGGAGGACTACTCCGAGAGCATCCCGGCGTTCATCACCGTGCTGATGATGCCCGTCGCCTACTCCATCTCCGACGGTATCCTCCTCGGCGTGATCTCCTACGTGCTCCTGAACGCCTGCGCGGGCAAGTTCAAGAAGATCTCCCCGACCATGTGGGTGCTCGCCGCGCTGTTCATCTGCAAGTACATCTTCATCTAGGATGAGCGTTTACAGAGCGCTTGACGAACGGGAATTCCGGGACCTCGCGTCCCGGATTCTCTATGAGGACAACCACCTGCTCGTTTTCAACAAACGGGCAGGTGAGATTGTCCAGGGCGACAAGACGGGCGACGAGCCGGTGAGCGAGACGCTCAAGGCCTTCATCGCCCAGCGTGACGGCAAGCCGGGCCAGGTGTTCATGGGCGTCCCGCACCGCCTGGACCGCCCCGTGAGCGGCATCTGCCTCTTTGCGAAGACGTCCAAGGCCCTGGAGCGGCTGAATGCGATGTTCCGTAACGGAGAAGTGCATAAGACCTACTGGGCCCTGTGCTGCGGGAAGCCTTCGCCGGAAGAGGCGTTGCTCACGGATTGGATGACCCGCAACGAGAAACTCAACAAGTCCTTCATCGCCAAAGGCCCCGGTGGAGAGGCGAAAGAAGCGAAGCTCAAGTATACATTCTTGAAGAGCACCGATCGGTACCACCTGGTGGAAGTGGAACTGCTCACCGGCCGCCACCACCAGATCCGCTGCCAGCTCGCCCACATCGGCTGCCCCATCAAGGGCGACCTCAAGTACGGCGCCCCCCGCTCCAACCCCGACGGCGGCATCTCCCTCCACGCCCGCTCCATCCGCTTCATCCACCCCGTGAAGAAAACGGAACTCTTCCTCGAAGCGCCCGTCCCGGCCTCCTGGAAGGGGGTGTGACACTAACCTACCGCACAGGAGACGATCGTCGAGGTCGTCTCTTTTTTGTTGGCGGGTGCTTGTACCGGTCCCGTCGTTGGACCGGTACGGGCATTTCGGGGGTGTTTTCGCTCGTATAGGTCCCGTTGGTGGACCTGTACAAGCATCGGCATTCAGAAAGGGTAATTGTACAAGTCTGACTTGTACAGGTAATCATTCACAGAGCGACGTTTTGACGTACAAGTCTCGAAGAAATCGGCGAAAACCGCCCGAATCCGAAAGACTTGAGCAAGAAAACGCGGCTAGAAGCGCCTCCACGTGTGCAAGCGAGACTTGTACATCGCTTCATGGACACCGCTATGCCGAGAAAGCGGGTCGACAAGAGACTAAAGTGATCATCGTACGATCACCTCGTCGAGGAAGAACCAGCAGGGGTTGCCTACGCCGTAGTGCCACTCAGGGCAGGTTTTGACGCCCGTTATGTCCACCCGGATGTAGCGGGCTTCGCAGTCGCAGGTAGCCTCCACCGGAACGAAGGCCACCTCGGTGGCGCGGCTCTCCGGAATGTCGATGGCGGCGATGGACCGGTAGCGCTCCCCGTCCAGGGAGACGCTGTATTTCACCTGCTTCGGCAGGAGGATCCAGGCGCCGAGCTGGTGCAGGAAGTCGGCGCTGATGCTGTGGACGGCGGTCGGGGCGCCCAGGTCGATGATGAAGGCGCCGTCGGTCCCTTCCCAGCCGACCCAGCTTTCCACGTAGGTCGTGCCGCCGTAAATGCCGTCCGTCAAGGCGGTTTCGCCGAGCTTCTGGTACTTGGGACGAGGCTGGACCAGGTAGGTGACAGGCTTGCCGAAAGCCAGGTTGTCCTTGGAATCGCCCAGATAGCGGCTCCGGTACATCATGCAATACGCCATCGGGGTATTGTGCCGCTCATTGAGCATCTCGACCTCGAATTCCAGGGTACGGTCCTGGAATAGGTCCAGCGCCCGGCCGATGGCCTCCGGGTCCCGGTCCGGCTCCGTCCGGGCGATTTCCAGGGCGGAGTACTGGAGCGGGAGGCGGGTGCGGCGGACACGGGCGAGGCGCACCGGGTCGCCGGCCACCGCCGCTTCCGCCTCGTCGAACAGGGCGTTGTAGCGCCGCATCAGTTCCGGCCTCAGTATATTGTCTTTGTAGGAAACAGGGGAGTCGTAGATGAAAAGGTCCACGTCCGTCCCCACGGCTGCTCCCTCCATCAGCTTGATATACTTGTAGATAGGCCATCCGGCCTTGCCGTAGTAGCGGGTCAGGAACCGCTGTTCCAGCGAATCCAGCGAGGCTCCGGCGTCCCACATCAGGTTATTGACCAGATAGGACCGGAGTTCCGCGAAGTCGCCGCCCCGGACCGAGGCGATCTGCGAGAAGTGCATCTTCACGTGATGGTCGCGGAAGATGACCATATTGTCCTTGATCGTCGACAGGTTCGGGAACGGGGAGAGATAGTTGTCGAAATTGATGCCGTAGTCCCACACGAACAGGTTCTTGCAGATCTTCGACCAGCCTTCCAGCGCTTTCATGAACTCCTGCCCGGAAGGGTTCTCCGTCAGGGCCGTCTGCCGGCGGCAGTCGATGTCGCACAGCATGATGGACACGTTCTCGCGCGGGACCGTCTTCCTGGGCGGCTGGACGGAGAAGAGGTAGGCGAGGGTCGATATCTCCTTGTCCGGGAACCGGTCCGCCACGGCGTTGATGAAGCGGAGGATCGGGCCGGAAGGGCCGCCTTCCTCTTCCATGATGCGGGTGCATTCCGGGCATCGGCAATAGGTATCCGACCCGTCGTTCTGGCTGATGCTGATCATCTTCCGGTCCGGATAGGCCTTGAACAGGCTGTCCAGC
Organism: uncultured Bacteroidales bacterium; assembly: GCA_900316955.1. Lineage (GTDB taxonomy): Bacteria > Bacteroidota > Bacteroidia > Bacteroidales > UBA932 > Cryptobacteroides. The sequence continues at coordinate 44,449 of ONEX01000006.1, read as the reverse complement.
CGCTGGCACACAATTTCCAGAACCTCCGGGTTCGACATGCACCACTGGCTGGCGCTGCCGGGATTGCGTTTCCCGTTGTAGTAGGCGTAATACTCGGGGTGCTCCGCCCCATAGCGGGAAGCGGGCAGCAGCCGGTTGCAGGTATGGACCCAGTAATTGGCGACAAAGACCTCGGACGGCTCCTCCAGGTGGTACCAGGTCTTGTACAGCGGGTCCGTCCGGAGCATATAGTTCTGGCTCTGCCGATAGCGGAAGGTGGGGGTGATCACGGTGTCGACCGGATCCAGGACCAGTTCCTTGTGCAGGGGCTCATAGGATTCCCCGGCTCCCCAGTAGTCGATGCCGACATACTTCTTGAGGAATTCCACCGTGCCGTACACCAGCCCCTTCCCGTGCCCATAGATCCGGACGTTCCGGTTGTCGATGACAATCCGGCAGCCGTCCTCGCCGTACTCCTCCGTATCCGTCTCGCAAAGGACGATGTCGCCTTTCCGGATGGCTTTCGCCCATGGGGCGGTCCTGGTCAGGGATTCCGCGAGGAAGAAATGGGCGGCCAGGTCGATGGCCTCCTTTTCGGCGGCGGTCCCGCCGGGATGCCCGGGTTTGAAACTTCCCGTCATCGCTCCCTTGTGGACAATCCGCACCTGTGCCACGGCAGGGAGGAGCGCCAGGAGGAGGGTTATCAGCGTCAGTGTTCTTTTCATAACCGCAAGATACACAAAATAATGCAGATTCCGGAAGGCCTGCATGCAGTTTCTGGCTTTTGTGGCCCTGCCTGAGACGCATTTGGGCAATCTGTGTGTTTATAGGGTAGAAACACTTGTAAAACTCGCTATCTTTGAATCGGACAATGGATTTGTAGGTGTATAATAATCTGGATGAGCAGGCGCTGGCCAGGCTCTGCTCACAGAGAGACAGATTGGCGGCAGATGAGTTGTATAGAAGATATGCAGCCAGGGTGTATGTACTCTGCAAGCGATATCTCGGAGACGAAGACGATGCGAAAGATTTAATGTTAGAAACGCTCCTGCAGGCCATTGACAAGATGGGGTCGTTTCAGTACACGGGGAAAGGTTCCCTGTACGGATGGATCAGCCGGATTGCCATCAACAAGGCGCTCAACCAGCTCAAACGGCAACGGTGGCGTATGGTTCCGATGGACTTATCGGTGCACGACAACATCCCGGAACCGACCGAGCAGGAGATGGTGACGATACCGAGGGAGAAACTGCAGGCGTGGATCGCCGAACTGCCCGATTTGCGGAGGACCGTTTTCAACCTGTACTGCCTGGACGGGTACTCCCATCAGGAAATCGCCCTGATGCTGGGAATCAGCGAGACCGGGTCGACCAGCATCCTGGCAAAGGCCAGGAAACAACTGAAAGAGAAGATCAGACATTACTTGAAGGAACAAGACTCATGAGAAAATGGGAAGACATAATCAAAGAAAGACTGGAAGAGCCCGACGGCGCGCTTCCGGAGAGCGTCTTTGACGAGTTCCATTCCCGTTTCGACGGTGCCGAAAGCGCACGTACGGCGAGGCGTCTCCCGTTCGTTTGGGCAATCGTTCCCGCCATTGCGGCAGGACTCGCCGCCGTCTTGCTTCTCAGGAGTCCGAAAGCTCCGGAAGAGAACATCGAACCGATCCGGCAGTCGCCCGTGGCCTACGTCCAGGCAGCGGTCGACACAAATGCCGAATCTCCCGCGGACACGACCCTGGTCTACCCGATGCCAGTCAAGAAGGCATCTGCCCGGCCCCAGTCCGTTGCTCCCGAATCCCCGTCCATAGGCGAAAACCAGACGGAGGCGCCGGCGACGACTGAAACAACCGTGGCCCCTGAAATGCTCGCCACCTCCGAAACCCCCGATCAGCCTCAACCCACCACGAAGCCATCGATAAGGAGCACATTCCCCGAGACAACTTCCCCTATCATCCCGATGACGGAGAAAGCCCGGAGAGTGAACCTGAAAGTGGCTCCGGCTGCGGGAGGAGTCCTGGGAACCGGTATTCTGGCCGCCTTGGCGACGCATTTTGGAAAGGTCATCAATGCCAACTGGACCGATATACAAAGTCCGGGAGCCATTCCGCCCGGCCTCGCCGATGCAGACAATCCGGGAGAGGGTCCCGTCCCCTCGGAAGAGCCCGTCAGAGACATTTTGGAGCGGTCCTCCCATTGTTTCCCGATCCAGGTCGGTCTCTCCGCCAGGCTTCCCCTATCCGAACAGCTGTATCTATCGACAGGGTTGCAGTATTCCCTGTACAACTCGAAGTTCACGATGAGCCAGACCGGAGAAAAACGGCAGCAAGTCCATTATCTCGGGATTCCGGTCCGGCTGGATTGGGTATTCGCCTCCAATTCCCGGTTTGACGTCTATGCGGGTGGCGGCGTACTGGGGGATTTCTGCCTGAATGCGACGCTCGCGGGGATGAACCTGGAAAAGGACAGGCCCAGCCTCTCCCTGGTCGGGGCGGGGGGAATCCAAATGAACGTGACAAAACGTCTGGGAATCTATCTGGAGCCGGAACTGAGCTGGAGGATTCCGACGGACAACCCAAAACTTGGGAATCATTCGCTTGTAACCTACCGAAGCGAGCATCCTGTGATGTTTTCCGTCGCTACCGGCATAAGAATCAACCTTGGGTATTAGTTTTCCAACTTTCAAAGATAAAATGAACGATTATTGCTATGAAACGAGTGTTTATTCTCATCTGGTGGAGCCTGCTCTTTTCCAGCTGCATCAATTACGACTATCCGATTGTTGATAACCCTCTTTCGGTAGCCGGCAGATTGTTGACCTTCTATGCGAATGGTGGAGAGAAACTCTTGACCGGCACAGAGAACGAGGGCAGTCTCATGGCATGTTCCATCACGATTGACGGACAAACCGTGCAGGATGATGGCGATTCCAAAACACCCTTGGTGAATCTTTGGTGCAGTGTTACTTACGACGCTGAATCCAGGGGCATCGTCATCACTCTCCTGCCGAACGATACGGGAAAGGAAAGAACATGCACCATCTTTTGTTCCAACTCTTCCCATTCCAAGTTCGGAGCCGTGACGATACAGCAGAGCAATTTGATGGTAATTGAGTGCGAGTAGTCACTGAAAAGAAACCAAAGCATCATAAAGAAAGAGGATGACCTCCTATGGGTCATCCTCTTCAGTTTCTGATGCGGCGATCGACTACCAGCGGTCCTCGTCGGAGACGGTGAGCTTCTTGCGGCAGTGACGACGACGGGCGGAGAGCACGCGGCGGCCGTTGGCGGAAGCCATGCGGGCGCGGAAGCCGTGCTTGTTCACGCGCTTGCGGTTGGAGGGTTGAAATGTTCTTTTCATCGTATTTATCTTTTATATTTTTGCTGATTTGGAGCCGTTTTCACGGACGGACTGCAAAGGTAGCAATTTCGGGGGAAACCGCCAAATTTATTTTTCAATAAAAATCACCAATTTCCCGTCGTAGTAGGGGTCGTGGAGCCAGGCGGAGACGGGCCAGGTGTGGACGGAGCCGCGGCGGAGGCGGTGGCGGGCCATTACGTCGGCAATCTCCTCGACGACGTCGCCGCCCTTGAGGTAGAGGATGCCGTCGGTGAACTTGCCCTTCACCCAGGGGTAGAAGTCCGGGAGCGAGGCGACGGCGCGGGAGACGACGAAATTGAACGGCTTCGGAAGGGATTCCGCCCGGGCATTGACCACTTCCACGTTCTTCAGCCCCAGGGCCTCGGCTACGGCCTTTGCGACGATGGTTTTCTTGCCCACGGAATCGCACAGCGTGAACTTGGCCTCCGGGAACAGGATGGCCAGCGGGATGCCCGGGAAGCCGCCGCCGGTGCCGAGGTCCAGGACATCGGCCGTGCGGAACTTCTCCAGCGTTTCCGGCTGCGTGAGCAGGTAACGGGCGATGGCGAGGGAGTGAAGGACGTGATGGTCGTAGAGACCGTCGATGTCCTTCCGCGAGATCACGTTGATCTTCGCGTTCCAGTCGCGGTACAGGGCGTCGCAGGCAAGGAACTGTTCCTCCTGCGTGGGCGTCAGGTCGAAATCGGACCGGACAAAGTCGATGAATTCCTGCGGTGTCATTCGATTTCTCCTCGGAGCATCATCTCCGCCAGCTGCTGCTTGCCGCGGCGGATGCGGGTGCGGACCGTGTTCAGCTCCAGTTTCAGTTCCTTGGCAATTTCCTCGTATTCCAGCTCCTCGATCATGTACTTGACCATCACCTCCTTGTACAGGGGGGAGAGCTCCTCGATGAAGGCCATCAGCCGCTCGTGGTTCTCGTCGTTGATGATCTCTTCCTCCGGGGAGACCTCCGTCAGGGGATCCTGGCCCCCGGGCATGTCTTCGCCGGCCGTCTGCTTCATGCCCTCCTTCTTCTGGTCCTCGCGTTTGATGCTGGCGAGGTGGTCCAGGGCGGTGTGGGTGGCGATGGTGGACAGCCATGGCCGCAGCTCGCGCTCCGTGTCGAAGTGCGGCAGGTTCACGAAGGCTTTCTGGAAGCTCTCCGACACGACGTCGTCCACGTCGGCCTTCCACTTGAAATAGCCGCTCACGCGCCCGCGGATGGCTTTTTCGTGCAGCTGGTAGATGGCGCGGTAGGCCATCTGGTCGCCGGCGACGGCGCGTTGCACCAGCTCTTTCTCAGGCATATCCAGGTATCCCATCTCAGTGCGCCTCCAGCCAGTTCTTGCCGTCGCTGCACTCGACCGTGAGCGGGACGGACAGTTTCAATACATTCTCCATGACATCGACGACGATCTTCTTCAGCGCCGGAACCTCTTCCGGGACGGCGTCGAACATCAGTTCGTCGTGGATCTGCAGGACCATCCGGCTCTTGAGGCCGGCCTCCGTGAGGCGCTTGTCCACGCCGATCATCGCGAGTTTGATGATGTCCGCCGCGGTGCCCTGGATGGGGGCGTTGACGGCGTTGCGTTCGGCCAGGGAACGCACGGTGGCGTTCTTCGCGTTGATGTCCGGCAGGTAGCGGCGGCGGCCGAAGAGCGTCTCCACATACCCGTTCTCGCGGGCGAAGCCGATGCTGTCGTCGATGAACGACCGGATGGCGGGGAAGGAGGCGAAGTAGCCGTCGATCAGGTCCTTGGCTTCCTTCCGGCCCAGGTGCAGCCGCTGCGCGAGGCCGAAGGACGAGATGCCGTACATGATGCCGAAGTTCGCCGTCTTGGCGCGGCCGCGCTGCTCACGCGTCACCTCGGACAGGGGGATGCCGTAGATCTTCGCCGCCGTGGCGGCGTGGACGTCATCCCCGTCGCGGAACGCCTTCACGAGGTGTCCGTCCTGGCTGAGGTGCGCCATGATGCGGAGCTCGATCTGCGAGTAGTCGGCCGATACGATCACGCCCTCGGGCGTCCCCGGGATAAAGGCCTTGCGGATCTCCTTGCCGCGTTCGGTGCGGATGGGGATGTTCTGCAGGTTCGGGTTCGAGCTGGACAGGCGGCCGGTGGCCGTAAGCGCCTGATTGAACGTCGTATGGACACGGCCGTCCACCGGCGAGACATAGGCCGGGAACGGTTCGATATAGGTCGATAACAGTTTCTTGACCGCGCGGAATTCGAGGATCTCGTCCACGACCGGATGCCGGTCCGCGATGGCGAGGAGGGTGGCCTCGTCGGTGGAATACTGGCCCCGGGCGCTCTTCTTGGCCTTCGGGTCCAGCTTCAGCTTGTCGAACAGGATGTCGCCCACCTGCTTGGGGGAGGAGATGTTCAAGTCGGGCTCGCCGACCATCTCCCGGATGTGTGCCTGCCGCTCCTCGAGTTCCTTCCGGAGACCCTGGGCGAAGTGGTCCAGCTGCCGCAGGTCCACTTTCACGCCGGCGCGCTCCATCTTCGCGAGCACCTTGGAAAGCGGCTCCTCCATGTCGTCGTAGAGCTTCTTCCGGTCGGCGAGCTCGTCGAGGACCTTGCCGCCGAGGAGGACGAGGGCGGCCGCCTCGCGGGAGCGGGAGGCCGCGGTCTCCTCGGGCGCCTCGTCGAACAGCGAGCCCGTCCCGGCCTCCGCCGGGGCCTCCTGCAGTTCGACGTTGAGGTAGCTCCGCGCGAGGATGTCCACGGCGTGGCTCTTCTCCGGGTCGATGAGGTAGTGCATCAGCGGAATGTCGTACCAGCGGCCTTCCAGCGCGATGCCCGCATGGGCGAGGAGGTTCGCCTGCAGCTTGAGGTCGTAGCCGTATTTGTCGATGGACGCGTCCTCCAGGAGCTCGCGGACGGCGTCCAGCCGGTCCCCGGAGACCGTGCAGGCCTTGTTCTCGCAGCCGAGGATGACCCGCTTGACGGGGGCGAAGATGCCCTCGGAATACGCCTCGGTGATGAGGCCGCAGCAGCCAGCCTTCTTCACGACCTGAACCATTTCGGCCGGCGTTATGTCATTGACAATGAACTCTTTTCTCTCCTGCGAGGCCGCCGAAGGCCCCACGTGCGCGATGAAGCGCTTGAGGGAGTTGAACTCGTATTTCTCGAAGAGGTCCGCGATGGCGGGGGAGAAGTTCATGTCCAGCCGCATGTCCTCCGCCGTCGTTTCCAGCGGGATGTCGGTCTTGATGGTCACGAGCTCCTTGGACAGGCCGATATAGCTCCGCGCCTCCTCGAACTGCGCCTGCTGGCGCGGGGAGAGCTCGGAGAGATGGGCATAGATGTTCTCGATGCTGCCGTACTTGGAAATCAGCTTCCCGGCACCCACCTCGCCGACGCCCTTGACGCCCGGCACGTTGTCCGCCGAGTCGCCGCAGATGGCGAGCATGTCGATGATCTGGACCGGGTCCAGGATGCCCCATTTCTCGCAGATGGCCGTGCGGTCGACGATCTCGTCGTCCCCGCCGGATTTTCCGGGCTTGTACTGGAACACGTGCTCCGAGATGAGCTGGCCGTAGTCCTTGTCGGGCGTGACCATATAGACGTCCATCCCTTCCCGCGCGCTGCGGAGGGCCATCGAGCCGATGACGTCGTCGGCTTCGAACCCCTTGATCATCAGCACGGGGATGTTCATCGCCTGCACCAGCTCCGTGAGGGGCTCCAGCGCGTCGATGATGAGCTGCGGAGTGGGCGGGCGCGTACCCTTGTACTCGGGGTACAGCTCGTTGCGGAAGGTGCCGCCCGGCGGGTCGAACGCCACCGCCAGATGCGTGGGCTTCTCCCGCTCCACCATCTCCAGCAGGTACTTCGTAAAGCCGTACAGGATGGACATGTCCGCCCCCTTCGAGTTGATCATCGGCCTTCGCAGGAAGGCGTAGTACATCTTGAAGACGAGCGCGTGTCCGTCAATGAGAAACAGTTTGTCCATATCAAACAAAGATAGGCAAAATTCTGGATTATTCCACCTTTACGCCGGGGATGTCGGTCCACAGGGTGGTATAGTGGGGGGATTGGTGTTCGCGGGCGTTCCGGATGGTGCCGTCGCCCTGGGCGCCGAAGAGGACGGCGCCGGGCCCGAAGGTGCGCGTGATCGTGTCCAGGGTCTCGGACAGGCGCGCCTCCTTGCCGGCGGCCGCCTCGTCCTCGAACAGGGAACGGGTGTGGTCCGCGGCCTGGACGATCCGCGTGAACACCACGCCGGCCTTCTTGTAGCCGAAACCGGGGCGGAATAGCCGGCGGCAGCCTTCCACCGCCGCGAGGACCACCGTGCGGTGGTCCGCCGTGGCGTCGGGGAAGGGCATGCACACGCCGCCTGAAGTCTGCGGCGCGTCGTCCTTGAAGCGGTTCGTCATCGCGAAGACGGTCAGTTCCTGGGCCAGGGAGCCCTGCTTCCGGAGCTTCGCGACGGCGCTCACGGCGAAGGTCGCCACTTGCTCGGTCAGCTCCGGTAAAGTGGTGATTTCGTGCGCGAAAGAGCGCGAAACGCAGATGCTCTGCTTGGGTTCGACCATATCCTCGAACTCCACGCAGGGGATGCCCTTGAGCTCCTTCCAGGTGCGGAATCCGGGGAGCGCGAAGAGCTTCCGGACAGTCGTTTCCGGGAGCTGGGTGTAGTCCCAGGCCGTTTTCACGCCCATCGACTCGAGCTTTTTCACCGACCGGCGGCCGATGCCCCAGACATCCTTCGCCGGGAACTTGCGGAGCACCTTCTCGATGTCCTGCGGGCGGTACATATAGCACCCGCCCTGGAGCTTGGGATACTGCTTGCAGAGCTTCGAGGCGATCTTCGCCAGGGTTTTCGTCGGGGCGACGCCCACGGAAACCGGAATGGACGTATACTTCCAGCAGGCGCGGGAAACCTCCCGGGCGAAGGCGGCGAAATCGACATTCTCCATCCCCGTCAGGTCCAGGAAGGCCTCGTCGATGGAATACTGCTCCACGGCCGGGGCGAAGCTGCGGAGCACTTCCTGCACCCGGCGCGACATGTCGCCGTACAGCGCGAAATTGGACGAGAACACCGCGACGTGGTTCCGCTCGATGATGTCCTTGATCTTGAAATAGGGGTCGCCCATCTTGATGCCGAGCGCCTTCGCCTCGTTGGAGCGGGCTACCGCGCAGCCGTCGTTGTTGGACAGCACGATGACCGGTTTCCCGTTCAGGTCCGGACGGAAAACCCGTTCGCACGAAGCGAAGAAATTGTTGCAGTCGGCCAGGGCGTACATGGGCGCTCGGTCAGGCCTTCTTGATGACCCAGGTCACCACGCCCCAGATGAGGAACTGGTTGTCCGGGCCCACCGGGATGGGCTTGTACTTGGGATTGTGCTCGTTGCAGGGCAGCAGGAGGGCGCCGTCCTCATGGATCTCCACCCGCTTGACGGTGTATTCCCCATCGATGAAACAGACCGCCTTGCAGTCGTTGTACGGCTCCACGGCGCGGTCCACGATGAGGATGTCCCCCTCATCCATGTCGGCGTCCACCATGGACACACCGTCCACACGGAAGAAGAAGGTGGATGCGCTGTGACGCACCAGGAGTTTCACGAGGTCCAGCTTTTCCCGGACGTCTTCGGCCGGGGAGGGGAATCCCGCTTTGATCTCGCCCATGAAGGCGAATTCGAGGGAGGTATCGGTGATGGGATGCGGTTCCATAGCTAGTCGGTGGTTTTATCGGGAGATTCCGGGTCAAGCCCGGAATGAGGGCCGGCGATCCATTTCAGGCCCAGGCGGTCGATGAGGCGGGCGGGGAGGATCGCGATGAGGGGTGGCAGGAGGACGTTCGTCAGGCCGGGACTGAAGGTCCTGCGGCCGCGGAACAACGCTTTCAGCGAGCGGCGCACGAGCCACTCGGGGGAACGGATGAGGCCGATGCGGCGGAGGAATCCGCGCAGGCGCTCGGGAAGGGGATAGAGGCCCGTGTCCACGGCGGAAGGGCACACGGTGGTCAGGATCACGCCGAAGGGCCGGAGCTCGTAGGAAAGGCTCTTCCCGAACATCTTCAGGTAGGCCTTCGTGGACGAATAGATGACGATGCCGGGCGCGGGGATGCGCGCGGTCATCGACGAGATGTTCAGGATGTGCCCGCCGCCCTTCTCCTTCATCCGAGCTCCCGCCAGGATGGACAGTTCCGTGACCACATTCATATGGAGCGCCATCATCGTCCGCACCTTCCCGAGGTTCTCCGGCGAGAGATACTCCATGAAGAACATCCCGGCGTCATTGACAAGCACATCCGGCTCCGGGCACCACGCGAGTACTTCCTCGGCGGCCCCCGGCTTGGTCAGGTCGATGCAGAGCGTCTGTACGGGCACGCCAAACGCAGTCCGCAGCCCCTCGGCCGCATCGGCCAGTTCCTGCTCCCGGTTGCTCACAAGGGCCAATGCATACCCCATCCGCGCGAGCTGTCGCGCGAACTCGAGGCCGATTCCGGAGCTCGCTCCGGTGACGAGGGCGGTCTTCTGGAGGTCAGGCATTCGTCGGGAAGGTTGTCATCACAAATATATAAAAAATGCAAGAAATGTTACAAGGAAACATTCGATGCATCATCCGCAACATACGTTGCATCCCGTTCGCCCGCGTAAATCTATCTTTGCGGCAAACCGCATGGCACCTACAAATCAACCAATAAACTTATGCATCATTTAAAAACGATTTTCGCAAGCTTCCTTCTGCTCGCCGGCTTCACGGCCTTCGCCCAGCAGATCGAAGTGACCGGCGTCGTGACTTCCGGAGCCGACGGCTACGGAGTCATCGGGGCCGCCGTCATGGAGAAAGGAACGACGAATGGCGTGACGACCGATTTTGACGGGAATTTCACCATCCGCGTCAATGAGGGAGCCATTCTGGTTTTCTCCTCCATCGGCTACACCACCTTGGAACTCCCTGCCACTGAAAATATGTCGGTGGTCATGCAGGAGGACGCCCAGCTTCTGGACGAGGTGGTTGTCACCGGCTACACGGTCCAGCGTAAGGCAGACCTCACCGGTGCCATCTCCACCGTCAACACCGACGATCTCGCCAAGCAGAACGAGAACAACCCCGTCAAGGCGCTACAGGGCCGCGTTCCGGGCATGAACATCTCGGCGGACGGTTCTCCGTCCGGCAGTGCTACGGTCCGCATACGCGGTATCGGTACCCTGAACGACAACGATCCGCTCTACATCATCGACGGCGTCCCGACCAAGGCCGGCATGCATGAACTCAACGGAAACGACATCGAGTCCATCCAGGTCTTGAAAGACGCCGCCTCGGCCTCCATCTACGGAAGCCGTGCGGCCAACGGCGTCATCATCATTACGACCAAAGGCGGCAAGGAGGGGAAAGTGAGAGTCGATTTCGACGCCAGCGTGGCCGCCCAGACCTACGTGAACCGGATGCAGGTGCTCAATGCCAAGGAATTCGGCCAGGTGATGTGGCAGGGCTATGTGAACGACGGCCTGAACCCCAACATGAATGCCCTCGGGTACATCTATGACTGGGGCTATGACGCCAACGGCATCCCCGCCCTGAACGGGATCCGCATGAACAAGTACCTGGACGCGGCCGGCACCACACCCGCCAGCGACACCGACTGGTTCCGCGAGACCACCCGGACAGGCATTATCCAGCAGTACAACCTTTCGCTCAGCAACGGCACGGAGCGCGGCAATTCGTTCTTCTCCCTGGGCTATTACAAGAATGACGGTATCATCAAGCATTCGGACTTCTCCCGTCTTTCCGCCCGTATCAACACGGATTACAAGCTCCTCAAGATCGGGGACAAGAACATCCTCACCATCGGCGAGCACTTCACCCTGAACCGCACCAGCGAGGTGCAGGCACCCGGCGGATTCCTGGAGAATGTGCTCCAGTTCAACCCGTCCATTCCCGTCTATACCACCGAGGGTGAATTCGCCGGTCCCGTTGGCGGCTATGCCGACCGCGAGAACCCGCTCGCCCGCCTGACCCGCAATGCGGACAACCGCTATTACTACTGGAGAATGTTCGGTGACGCCTATCTGAACATCAACCCGATGAAGGGCCTGAATCTCAAGACGACCTTCGGCCTGGACTATTCCCAGAAGGAGCAGCGCATCTTCACCTATCCGGTGACGGAAGGTACGGTGGCCAATGCGACCAACGCCGTGGAGGCCAAGCAGGAGCACTGGCTCAAGTGGATGTGGAACGCGATCGCGACCTACAACTTTGAAGCGGGCAACCATCGCGGAGATGTGCTCCTGGGTACGGAAATCAACCGGGAGGACGACACCTGGTTCAGCGGGAAGGCGTATGATTTCGCCGTCCTGAATCCGGATTACATGTGGCCCAGCGCCGCTGTGGGCGAGGCTGAGGCGTATGGCGGCGGCGGTGGCTACACCCTGGTCTCCTATTTCGGAAAGGTGAACTACAACTATGCCGACCGGTATCTGGCCAGCGTCACCCTCCGTTACGACGGTTCCAGCCGGTTCGGCCGCAACAACCGTTTCGGTATGTTCCCGTCCGTGAGCCTGGGCTGGAGACTGGACAAGGAGAAGTTCCTGGAGGATGCCATATGGCTGGAGAACCTGAAAATCAGGGCCAGCTGGGGACAGACCGGTAACCAGGAGATTTCCAACATCGCCCGCTACACCATCTATGAGAGCAATTACGGTGAGGCCGGTTTCGGTGGGCAGAGCTACGGAACGAGCTACGACATCGCCGGTACCAACGGCGGCCAGACGCTCGCCAGCGGTTTCAAGCGCAACCAGCTCGGAAATGACGACCTGAAATGGGAAACCACGACCCAGACCAACCTGGGCCTGGATTTCGCCCTGTTCAAGAGCGCCCTCTACGGATCGTTCGAGGCCTACTACAAGAAGACCACGGACATCCTGGTGTACATGCCTGGCATCGGTGTGATGGGCGAGGGTTCCTCCCAGTGGATCAACGCCGGCGAGATGCAGAACCGGGGTCTGGAATTCAACTTCGGATACCGCGGGGAAGCCGGCGACTTCCAGTATGACTTCTCCGGAAACATCAGCACCTATGACAACAGGGTGACCAAACTTCCCGATACGATCGCGGCCAACGGTACCTTCGGCGGGAATGGCGTCGAAAGCGTCGTGGGCCATCCCATGGGCGCCCAGGTGGGCTATGTCTATGACGGAATCTTCAAGAGCCAGGACGAGATTGACAACCACGCCACGCAGGGCGGCGCCGGACTGGGCCGCATCCGCTGGAAGGATCTCAACGGGGACGGGGTCATCAACGAAAAGGACCAGAAGTGGATCTACTCTCCGGTTCCGGATTTCACCTGGGGCCTGAATATCTACCTGCAGTACAAGAACGTGGATCTCACAATGTTCTGGCAGGGCGTCCAGGGAGTGGACGTGATCAGCGACCTCAAGCGGGAAACCGACCTGTGGAGCGGTCTGAACATCTCCAACCTGAACAAGGGACGCCGCATGCTGGACGCCTGGAGCCCGGTGAACATGGATTCCAACATTCCTGCCGTGAGCATCATGGACAACAACAATGAGAAGCGCGTGTCCAGCTATTTCGTGGAGAACGGCTCCTTTGCCAAGCTCCGTACCATCCAGCTCGGCTACAACGTCCCCAAGAGTCTGTGCGAGAAACTGCACCTGGCCCGTCTGAGAGCCTATGTGTCCGCGCAGAACCTGCTGACCATCAAGAGCTGCGGCTTCACGGGCGTGGATCCCGAGAATGCCAACTTCGGTTATCCGATCCCGGTGAATGCCACCCTCGGTGTGAACGTATCCTTCTAAACCATGACAATCATGAAAAAGCTTATTTCCCTTCTCTATATGATCCCGGTCCTCGGCGTCCTCACCGCCTGCAGCGACCTGCTGGGAGAACAGGTTCCGCAGGGTACGCTCAGCGACGAGCAGGTGAAGGATCCCGCCAACGCGGAGGCCATGGTGGTGTCGGCCTATGCCATCTTCACTACGGCCGAAGACATCAACTCTTCCTTCTCCATGTGGAATTTCGACGTGCGCTCCGATGACGCTTACAAGGGCGGCAACGGTACTTCCGACGGTGACGTGTTCCACCAGCTGGAAATCCAGCAGGGTGTCCTCACGACCAACTGGAACCTCAATGATATCTGGGTGCGCCTGTACAACAGCCTGTCCCGTGTCAACAGCGCCATCGCCCTCCTGAACGAGTGCGACGAGAGCTATGCCATGAAGGAGCAGCGCCTCGCCGAGATGAAGTTTCTCCGGGCATACGGCCACTTCCTCCTGAAGCGCCTGTTCAAGAACATCCCGTTCGTGAACCGGCACGACCTGACCTATGCCGAGTACAATGAACTCTCCAATACCGCCTATTCCAATGACGAGGGATGGCAGGTCATCATCGACGACCTGATGGAAGCCTACAACACCCTTCCTGCGGTCCAGGCCGACAAGGGCCGTCCCACCAAGGCCGCTGCCGCCGCCTTCCTCGCCAAGGTCTATCTGTACAAGGCCTACCGCCAGGACGATCCGAAGAGCAACCAGGTCAGTTCCGTCAATGACGGGGACCTCCGCAAAGTCATCGAGTTCACCGAACCCGCCCTCTATGCCGGCTATGGCCTGGAGGCGGACATCCACAACAACTTCCGTCCGGAGGAGATGTACGAGAACGGCAAGGAAAGCCTCTGGGCCATCCAGTATTCCCGTAACGACGGATCTACCTACGGCAACCTGAACTGGAGCTACGGCCTGATCGGCCCCAGCATCGACAACGTGACCGACGGAGCCTGCGACTTCTACAAGCCCAGCCAGAACCTGGTGAACGCCTTCCGCACCGGTGCCGACGGCCTGCCCCTCCCGGACAGTTTCAACGAGAAGGATTATGACAAGGGGGTGGACAATGCCGACCCGCGCCTGTTCCTGACCGTAGGCATGCCCGGCCTTCCTTACCTGTTCAACAAGAACTTCATCCAGGACGAGAGCAAGCAGTGGAGCCGTGGCAACGGACTGTACGGCTACTATATCAGCCTGAAACAGAACGTGGATCCCGCCCTGGTGGGTGAATACCTCATCAAGGGTTCCTATTGGGCATCCCCGATGAACCGCATCGTCTTCCGTTATGCCGATGTCCTGCTGGAGCGGGCCGAAGCTTATGCACAGCTGGGTGACAGCGGAAAGGCCATCGACCTGGTGAACCAGATCCGTGCCCGCGCCGCTTCTTCCACGCAGATGTTTGCAGACTATCCCACCCGCTACGGTGTCAAGATCTACATAACCCAGTACAAGGGCAGCTACGACAAGGCTGCTGCGCTGAAGATCGTCAAGATGGAACGTCGCCTGGAGATGGGCATGGAGTGCGAGCGTTTCTTCGACCTGGTACGATGGGGCGAAGCCGCCCAGGTGCTGAACAAGTACTACGCCGAGGAGATTGACAACTGCTCCATCTACCGCGAGGCCCGTTTCACGGCCGACAAGGATGAGTATCTGCCCATTCCCGCCTCTCAGATCGCCGCTTCCAACGGCCATTACACGCAGAACATCGGTAACTGGTGATAATCAATAGAGTATGAAAACAAAACTTTTCTATATCGCGGCCGCCCTGCTGGGCCTCGTGGCCTGCTCCAAGACGACGGTCAGCGACCTGGACCTCAGCGGTGACTGCCTGGTCAGCGCCCTTTCCCTGGACGGATACGAGGGAAACATAGACCTTCCGAGCCGCAGCATCATGGTACGGCTCCCGGAAGTGTACGCAACCTCCGGAATGGAAATCACGGCCCTGACCCTGTCGGACGGAGCCTCCTGCAATGTCCGGGTAGGGGAGAAACTGAACATGGATGCGCCCAAAGGACTGCATGTAACCAACGGGGATGCCGTCATCGACTGGACCCTGTCCGTCCTGCATGACGAGGCCCGCATCAGCCACTTCGTCATCAATGACATCTACACCGGCACGATCGACCAGGATGCCAAGACTATCACGGTCTATATCCCCGGATCGGAAAACATCCATGCCCTGGTGCCGACCATCACCTACAGCGTGAATGCGACCGTGACGCCGGCCTCCGGTGTGGCGCAGGACTTCTCCGAGCCGGTTACCTACACGGTGACGAACAATTCCGCCAGGAGCGTCTATACCGTTACGGTGATTGCCATTGACAAGCCCAAGGCCCTGTTCGTGGGCGCGGCGCAGGTGATGAACGACCTGGATGCCGAGGCCAAGGCGGCCTGTGACTGGATGATCGCCCATGTGCCCGGGACCATGTACGCCTCCTTCTCCGACCTCCAGGCCGGAACCCTGGATCTCTCCGAGTGCGCCCTCATCTGGTGGCATTTCCACATGGACGGCGGCGTGGACGGCCACGATGCCTTCGTGGCCAAGGCACCGGAGGCCCTGGCTGCCAGGAATCAGCTGCGCGCCTTCCACGAGGCCGGCGGCGCCCTGCTCCTCACGCGCTATGCCACGAACCTGCCTTCCTTCATCGGTGTTACCGGTGATGACGAGTGGACCACGCCGAACAACTGCTGGGGCCAGAACGAAGACAGCGCCGAACTTTGCGGCGGTCCCTGGACCTTCCGGATCTTCGACGGCCAGAACGACCATCCGCTCTACCAGGGTCTGGTCCAGGGCGACAATGCCAACGAGGTTTATTGCACCGATGCCGGCTATCACATCACCAACTCCACGGCACAGTACCACATCGGTACCGACTGGGGGGGCTATGACAACCATGGTGCCTGGGAAGCGCGCACGGGCGGACGGATCCTCGGCGTGGGCGGCGACGGAGCCGTCGTGGCCTGGGAGTACCTCCCGAAGGACGGCAAGGGCGGCGTGATCTGCATCGGCTCCGGCTGCTACGACTGGTATTCCTATACCTATGAGGCCGGTTACGAGGAGAAATTCCACCGCAACATCGCCATCATGACCGAGAATGCAATCAATTACCTTACGAAATAGCAGTATGAAAAGAACAGCATACATCACCGCCATCCTCCTCATGGGAACCCTGACGATGGCTTGCAGCAAGGAAGAATACGGCGACGCTCCCCGCGACTGGGACGCCTCTTCCACCTATTTCGCCAGCGCTGACGACAAAGGATTCAATACGTACTATACCCCCGCCATCGGCCGGGTGGGGGACACGATGCCTTTCTGGGATGCGAAAGCGGGCGAGTACAAAGTCCTCTACCTGCAGGAGTTCGAGAACAACGGCACCTACAATTTCCATCCGATCTGGGGCGTTTCCACGAAGGACGGTGCCAGCTATACCTCGCTGGGTGAAGTCCTTCCCACCGGCGCTTCCACGTTGGAACAGGATGCCGCTATCGGAACCGGCTGCTGCGTGTACAATGAGGCAGACGGTCTGTACTACATCTACTACACCGGCCACAACGGCAACTGCACCAACCGCGAGGTGGTGTTGAGGGCTACCTCCCCGGATTTCAAGACCTGGACCAAGGACCTGCTCTGGGCCCTGAAGGGGGATGACTTCGGCTACTCGAGCAACGACTTCCGCGATCCGCAGGTGTTCAAGGCCGACGACGGCCTGTGGCACATGGTCATTTCCAGCAACCTGAAATTCGCCGACTTCAAGTCCTCCGACCTCAGGACCTGGGAGCATGTGGGCTCCTTCAACATGGTTTGGGACCGCATGTGTGAATGCCCGGACATCTTCAAGATGGGGGACTGGTGGTACTTCGTGTACAGCGAGGGCTACCGGGCGAGCTGGAGCCGCAAGGTCAAGTACATGATGGCCCGCAGTTTCGAGGGCCTGAAGGAATGCTTCGGCGACCCGGGTGCCCATTGGCCGCAGGACGGTCATGAGGGGGTGCTGGACAGCCGCGCCTTCTATGCGGGCAAGACCGCTTCCGACGGGACCGACCGCTATATCTGGGGCTGGAGCCCCTATCGCACCGGTGCGACCATCCATGACAAGAATGTCAACGTGGGCGCTTCCGGCGAGCCCAACTGGTCCGGTTCCATGGTGTGCCACAAGCTCATCCAGCATGCCGACGGCACCCTGACGCTCGGCCAGGTGCCGGCCATGGCCGGCAAGTACAGCCGCCCGCTCAACGTCAAGGTCGTGGAGAGCGGTTCCGATTATACCCTGTACAACCGCTTGGAGAACAGCAATCATATCTCCTTCACGGTGACGGCTTCCGCGTGGGACCGCTGGGGCGTTTCCTTTGTCCGCGGGACGGACTCCAAGAAGTACTATACCCTGGTGGTGAATGCGGAGAACGAGAACATCCGCAAGGTCAATTTCGAGCAGGAAGGGGAGGAAGGCAAGGGCTTCATTGAAGGGGCCGACGGCTACGCTTTCGTCCGCCCGGCTGACAACATCTATCACGTGGACATCTTTACGGACAATTCCGTCGTGGTGATGTACATCAATGATGTGTGCGCGTTCACCTGCCGGATCTATGGAATCCGCAGGAACTGCTGGAGCATCAACGGCTACGGCAACTCCATCCAGGTCAGCGATGTCCGCGTCTCCACCTATTGATTATCCGGTGAAAAAGCGTATCTTTGAGAAAAGACACTGACAATGAGATACATCCTTTTCATAGCGAGCTTCCTGCTTACCCTGGGCGCCGGTGCGCAGAACCTCGCCATCCGTCATCTGAGCGACACGCATACGATGATCCGGGTGAGCGGGAAGGACCGCTACGTGCTGCTTCCTGTGCAGGAAACGGCACAGGAGGCACGCGTGAAGGTGCTGTCAAACGGCACGGAAGTCCTCGCCGCCAATGTTTCCCTGGCCATCGACAAGACGGACTACCTGGTCCCGCTGGACCTCGGCGCCTGGAACGGCAGCAGCATCCTGCTGGATATCCGGATGACCCAGGGCCGCGGCGTGCGCCGGGATCCTTCCGACGACGTGTGCTGGAGCGACATGACCACTGCGCCCGTCTTCGACCGGACCAATCAGGAAAAGGCCTACCGGCCCCTCTATCATTTCGCCCCGGAATATGGCTGGATGAACGACCCTAATGGTATGGTGTACCAGGACGGGGAATGGCATCTTTTCTACCAGTATAACCCGTACGGTAGCTTCTGGGGCAATATGCACTGGGGACATGCCGTTTCCCGGGACCTGGTGAACTGGGAGCATCTGGGCGTTGCCCTCGCTCCGGATGCGCTCGGCGCCATCTTCAGCGGCAGTGCCGTCGTGGACAAGGAGAATACGGCCGGATTCGGACGGGATGCCATCGTGGCCATGTACACCTCGGACGGGGACAACCAGACCCAGAGCATCGCCTACAGCAACGACGGAGGCCGCACCTTTACCAAATACCCCGGCAATCCGGTGATCGTGGCCGAGGATACGCCCGATTTCCGCGATCCCAAGGTGTTCTGGGACGACCAGACCCGCCAATGGAAGGTAGTCCTCGCCGCCGGGCAGGAGGTGCAGTTCTACAGCTCCGACAACCTGAAGGACTGGAAATACGAGAGCAGCTTCGGCCTCGCCTACGGCAACCACAACGGTGTCTGGGAGTGCCCCGACCTGATCCGCCTTCCTTTCGAGGGCAAGGACAAATGGGTGCTTCTCCTGAACATCAATCCGGGCGGCCCCTTCGGCGGCAGCGCCACGCAGTATTTCGTGGGCAGCTTCGACGGGAAGACCTTCAAGTGCGACGACCTTCCCACCGTCACCCGCTGGATGGACTACGGTAAGGACCATTATGCCGCCGTCACCTGGAGCAACGCTCCCGCCGGCAGAACGGTCGCCATCGCCTGGATGAGCAACTGGCAGTATGCCAATTCCGTCCCGACGAAGCAGTTCCGCAGCGCCAACTCCGTTCCCCGCGACCTGTCCCTGGTCCGGAAGGGAAAGGAGGTCATCCTGAAGAGCACGCCCTCTCCGGAGGTGGAAGCCCTTCGCGGCCGGCCCGTCCAGTACACGCTGTCCACCGCTCCCGTGGATCTTTTCGAGAACCCGCAGCGCGCTTACGAACTCGTGGTCCGCTTCACCCTTCCCAAGAAGGAAGGCGCCACCTTCGTGCTTTCCAACGAGACCGGCGAGCAGGTGGTTTTCACCTACGAACCGGAGAGCCAGACCTTCTCGATGGACCGCCGGGGGAGCGGCAACGTCAAGTTCAGCAAGTCCTTCGCGGCGGTCACGACCGCGCCTGCCCAGGTGGGCGGCAAGATGGAACTCCGCCTGCTGGTGGACAGCGCCAGTATCGAGGCCTTCGGCGAGGACTTCTGCATGACCAACCTCGTCTTCCCGTCTTCTCCTTATAATACCCTGAAACTGTACGGCAACCTCAAGGCCGACGTAACACTTTATCCGATAGCCAAATGAACAAAAAGATACAACTCATCCCGGTGATGCTCTGCTTCTTCGCCATGGGGTTCGTGGACCTCGTGGGCATCGCCTCCAACTATGTCCAGTCCGACCTGGGCCTGAGCGACGCGGCCGCCAACATCTTTCCTTCCCTGGTCTTCTTCTGGTTCCTGATCTTCTCCGTCCCGACGGGGATGCTGATGAACAGGATCGGCCGGAAGAACACGGTGCTGCTGAGCCTCGTGGTGACGGTCGTCTCCCTGCTGCTTCCCATCTTCGGCGAGAGCTACGGACTCATGCTCGTCTCCTTCTCGCTGCTGGGCATCGGCAACGCGCTCATGCAGACTTCCCTGAACCCGCTCATCACCAACATCATCAAGGGTGACCGGCTGGCCAGCACCATGACCTTCGGGCAGTTCGTGAAAGCCATCGCCTCCTTCATGGCTCCGTATATCGCCATGTGGGGCGCCACGGCGGCCATGCCTACCTTCGGCCTCGGCTGGAGAGTTCTCTTCCCGGTGTACATGGCCATCGGCATCCTGGCCTCCCTCCTGCTCCTCCTCTCTCCGATCGAGCGCGAGGCGGCCCCGGACAAGGCTTCTTCCTTCGCCGACTGCTTCAAGCTCCTGGGCAAGCCCGTCGTTCTGCTGTCCTTCCTGGGCATCATGTGCCATGTGGGCATCGACGTGGGCACGAACACCACGGCGCCGAAGCTCCTGATGGAGCGTGTGGGCATGACACTTACCGAGGCCGGCTTCGCGACCAGCCTGTATTTCATTTTCCGTACGGTAGGCTGCCTTTCCGGGTCGTTCATCCTGGCGAAGTTCAGCCACAAGAAGTTCTTCCTGGTGAGCGTCGTGATGATGGCCCTGGCGATGGTGGGCATGTTCTTCGGAGCAAGCAAGGCCATCCTGTACGTGGCCATCGCCCTGGTGGGTTTCGGCAACTCCAACATCTTCTCCATCGTGTTCTCCCAGGCCATCCTGTCGGTTCCCGAGAAGCAGAACGAGGTGTCGGGCCTGATGATCATGGGCCTGTTCGGCGGTACGGTGTTCCCGCTCCTGATGGGATTCGCCTCCGACGCGGTGGGCCAGGCCGGCGCCGTGGCGGTGATGGCCGTAGGCGTCGCATATCTGTTGTATTATATGACTACCATGCACAAATAATATGGGAAAGTACGTTATCGGTATCGGTGAAGCGCTGTGGGATGTGCTTCCCGAGGGAAAGAAACTGGGCGGCGCGCCCGCCAATTTCGCCTATCATGCCCGGCAGTTCGGCCTGGAAGGCATCGCCGTGAGCGCCATCGGGCACGATGCGCTGGGCGAGGAAATCGTCGAGGCTTTCGAAGAGCACCGGCTCCCGTATCACCTGGCCCGCGTGGAGTATCCCACCGGAACCGTCCAGGTTACCCTGGATGCGCAGGGGGTGCCTCAGTATGAGATCAAGACGGATGTCGCCTGGGACAATATCCCGTTCGACGAGGAACTGGCCGCCCTGGCCGCTGATTGCAAGGCGGTTTGCTTCGGCTCCCTGGCGCAGCGGAGCGAGGTTTCCCGCCACACCATCGGCGCGTTCCTGGATGCCGTTCCTGCGGACTGCCTGAAGGTATTCGACATCAACCTCCGTCAGAGTTTCTACACGAAGGAGGTGCTGGAGGCATCTTTCCAGCGCTGCGACATCTTGAAGATCAATGATGAGGAACTGGTGACCATTTCCCGCCTGTATGATATTCCGGGCCTGAGCCTGGAGGAAAAGTGCTGGCACATCTTCGACCAGTATGGCCTGAAGATGCTCATCCTGACCTGCGGCACCAACGGAAGTTATGTCTTCCACGCGGGCGGCATGTCCTATCAGGTGACTCCGAAGGTGGAGGTGGCCGATACCGTCGGTGCCGGCGATTCCTTCACGGGATCCTTCATCGGCTCCATCCTCCAAGGCAAGTCGGTGGCGGTCGCCCATGAGACGGCGGTGAAAGTGTCCGCCTATGTCTGTACCCAGAAAGGGGCCATGCCCGTGGTCCCCGAGGAACTAAAATCGATTTGATTTGAGAATCAGGCCATTTCTTATACTATGCTTCCTCCTTCTTCTCGCCGGTTGTTCCGGGGGGAAGAAGGAGCTTGTCATAGGTGTATCCCAATGCAGCGACGATATCTGGCGCTCCAAGCTGAACGAGGAACTGTCCCTGGCGGCCCATTCCTACGGGGTGCAGCTGCGGCTGACATCGGCGGATGACGACAGTGAGCGCCAGATGGCGCAGATTCGGGCGCTGGTCGCCGAGGGGGTGGACCTACTGATCGTATCGCCCAACCAGAGCCACACCATCACGCCGGCCATCGAGGAAGCCTTCGATGCCGGTGTTCCTGTCATCCTGTTCGACCGGAAGATCGATTCCGACAAGTACACCGCCTTCATCGGGGCGGACAATGTGCGGGTCGGCCGGATCTTGGGCGATTACCTGGCCGACATCCTGGGCGGCAAGGGCCGGGTGGTGGAGATCCAGGGACTCCGGGAGTCTTCTCCGGCCGCCGAGCGGCACAAGGGCTTTGCGGAGGCGCTGGCGGCGTATCCCGGCCTGGAACTGGTCGCTTCCGACTACGGGGACTGGCTGCAGGAAGGCGGCGCTCGCGTGATGGCGCGGTGGATGGAAGAAGGGCTTGCATTCGATGCGGTCTTCGGTCAGAACGACCGGATGG
This sequence comes from uncultured Bacteroidales bacterium, assembly GCA_900316955.1. GTDB lineage: Bacteria > Bacteroidota > Bacteroidia > Bacteroidales > UBA932 > Cryptobacteroides. Next base: position 22,176 of record ONEX01000006.1, on the reverse strand, counting down.
CCCGGGGCGCCTGGGAAGCCCTCGGAAAGCCGGACGGGCTGCCGCTGCTGGGCGTGGACGCCTTGCCGGAAGGAGGGCTTCAGGATGTCCTGGACGGCGTTCTGACGGCTACTTACATCTATCCGACCCGGGGCGACCTGGTGATGAAACTGGCGGTGGATATCCTCTCTGGGAACGAGTACCCCCGGGAGACGATGTTGGAATCGGCCCTCGTGGACAGCCACAATGCGGCGATGGTCCTCATGCAGGAGCATGAGATCACGGACCAGCGGGAGATGGTGGAGAAAGTGAGCGCCCAGCTGGACAGTTCCCTGTCCGAGTACAATACGCAGCGGCTGGTCCTGTACCTGCTCATCGGCCTGACCGCCCTGCTGATCCTGTTGTTTACCGTCTCTTTCTTTTTCTACAACCGCATGCGGCGCTTCAATACGGAGCTGGAACGGCGGAACGAGGAGCTGCACCTGCTGTCCCGGAAACTGGAGGAGACCACCGACGCGAAGCTGGAGTTCTTCACCTCCGTCAGCCACGAGTTCCGGACGCCGCTGTCCCTGATCGCCGGCCCCCTGGAGCATGTCATGGACACATCCGGCCTGGACCCGGAAAGCCGGGCTTCGTTGGGGATCGCCCGGGAGAATGTCGATATTCTCCTCCGGCTGGTGAACAGCATCCTGGATTTCCGGAAGATCGAGAACGGAAAGATGCCCTTGCGAGTGTCCCGCTTCGACCTGCCGCAGGCCGTGCAGCAGTGGATGCTGGGATTCAAGGGACGCAACCTGCGCTATGAGGGACCGGAATCGCTGATGGTGGAGGCCGATATGCACCTGACGGAACGGGTGCTGTTCAACCTCCTCAGCAACGCTTTCAAGCATACGTCGGCCGAGGACAGCATCGTGGTCGACCTCGCTCCCGACGGGGATAAGGTCCGGCTTTCGGTGACGGACACCGGCGAGGGAATCCCGGCCGACAAGCTGGGGCTGGTCTTCGACCGGTTCTACCAGGTGGGTGACCGCTCCTCCGGGACGGGCATCGGCCTGGCCCTGGTGAAAAGCATCGCCCAGTTGCATGGGGGAAGCGTCGGCGTGGAGAGTCGGGTGGGGGAAGGGACTACCTTTACCGTGACCCTGCCCTTGGAGCAGCATGGCGTGGAAATCGTCGAGACGGAGGACGCCGGTAAATACCAGGAGCAGTTCAACGTCCATGACGCCGACAAGGGTTTCTCCCGCCGGGAAACCGAGCAGTTGGAACTGATGACCGATACGGATGACCAACGGCCGACGGTGCTGGTCGTGGATGACAACGAGAGTCTGCGGACTTTCATCGCGTCGTTGCTGAAGGATGAATACCGGGTCCTGCTGGCTGCTGACGGAAAAGAGGCGCTGGATGTGGCCGGGCGTCAACTACCCGATCTGGTCATCAGCGACGTGATGATGCCTGTCATGGACGGGCTGGCCTTCTGCGAGGCCCTGAAATCCCAGCTGGCGACCAGCCATATCCCCGTCATCCTCCTGACGGCGAAGAACATGGAGGATCAGCGGGCCGAGGGATACGCCTCCGGGGCCGATGCCTACATCAGCAAGCCCTTCAGCGAAAAGGTGTTGCTGTCCCGGGTCGGCAATCTCCTCAAAAGCCGCCTGCAACTCAAGCATTATTATCTGGAAAACGGCACCAGCGATGCCTCGGAAAGGGAAAACGATTTCCTGTCCCGTTTCCGTTCCTATGCGAAGAAGCACTTGGCGGATCCGGACCTGAACGTGGAGCAACTGGCTGCCGAGATCGGCCTGTCCCGGGTCCAACTGTACCGGAAAGTGAAAGCGTTGACGGGTTATTCACCCGTGGAGGTGATTCGGATCATGCGCCTCAAGGAAGCGGAAAAACGGCTGAAAAGCACGGACAAGACCGTCGCTGAAATCGCCTACGAGGTCGGTTTCAGTTCCCCTTCCTATTTCTCCAAATGTTACCGTGAACTTTTCGGCATCCTGCCGGGAACTTCCCGCTAGAGAAGATTGGCGAGGGCGGGGAAAGCCGCTCGAAGGACATCGGTACCTGCGCTGGCCAGGAAACGCCCGTCGCGGGTGAGGGCGAACACCCGGTCGGCCACCTGCAGGGCGTCGTGCAGGTCGTGGCTGGAGAACAGGACGGCCGTCCCCGTCTTCCGGGCGACCTCCCGCAGCGTCCGCAGCACATCGATCCGGTTCTCCACGTCCAGGTGCGCCGTCGGCTCGTCCAGCAGCAGCACCTCGGCCTTCCGGGTCAATCCCGTCGCCAGGCACGCTTTCTGGAACTCCCCGTCGCTCAAGGTCGATATGTCCCGCTTCCGCAGCTCCTCGATCCCCAGCATCTTCAGGGCCTCCTCCATCCTTCTTTCGACCTCCTTCGAAACCCGTCCCCGCCAGTCGCTCTCCCGATAGCACCCCGTCCGCACGAACGACTCGACCGTGAACCCCTTGACTTTGGGGATGTTCGTAGGAATAAGGACAACACCCTCCGCCGCTAGAGCGCGCAACAGCGTCGTTTTCCCAGTCCCATTAGGGCCCGCCAGCAGCACGCATTCGCCCGGGGCCAGCTCGAAGGAGATGTCCCGGACCAGGTCGCGGCCGTCGTGGCCGATGTTAAGATGGTCGACCCGAAGGACTGTAGAATGTATGTTGTTGATATCCAGCACTTTGTGTGAATTGCTTTAGGTAGATTGGCCTAAAGCATTATTGTTAAACCATTGTGTGTCAATCTTTTACGTTCGACGTATTGCGGTGCAGCAAGATGAGGAGGATCAGGGGAATGCCGATGAGGGCGAGGGTGGAGCCCACGGGGAGGGGGATGGGCCAGAGGTTGGCGAGGATGTCGGCCGCCAGGGCGAGGGTGGCGCCGGTCGCGAGGGAGCAGGGGAGGACCTGCCGATGGACCGAGGAGCCCGTGATGCGGCGGGCGAGGTGCGGGGCGACGATGCCCACGAACCCGAGCGGGCCGCAGAAGGCCGTGACCGTGCCGGTCATCAGGCAGGCCGACAGCATCGACAGGAACAGGATGCGCCGCGTCGAGGCCCCGGAAAGGGTCGCGTACTCCTCGCCGAACAGGATGATATCCAGCCCCTTGCCGTTGCAGAAGGCCAGGATAAGGCCGATGACCAAGGCCCCCGCCATCAGCGCGACCTCGAAGTATCGGCAGCCGGAAAAACTGCCCGCCATCCAGCTGTAGAACAGTTTCAGGCTCTCTTCACCCGCCGTGTACTGCAGGACCGAGCTCAGCGCGCTGAAGATGAATCCCAGCATCACGCCGAACACCAGCAGCGTCGTTACCGACCGGAACCGGGCCGATACCGCGACGACCAGCGCCGCCGCCACGAAGGCTCCGAGGAACGCCGCCACCGCCACGGTGAATCCCGTGAAAAAGGCTGCCGACGTGCCCAGCGCCATCGTCGCGATGGCCGCGCCCAGTCCCGCGCCGCCGCTCACGCCCATGATGTGCGGATCGGCCAGCGGGTTCCGGAACACCGCCTGCATCTGCGCCCCGCTCGCCGCCAGCGCCCCACCGGCAATGACAGCCGTCATCACCCTCGGCACCCGCAGCTTCCATAGAATGGCGCCGGTCACAAGGGAGACGCTGCCGCCGCCGACCAGGAGGTCGAGCAGCAGCAGCGCAAACAATCCAACGACCGGCAGGTACCGCATTATTCTTCCGGCAGGAACATCGGGTCCCAGGCGGGGAGCATGATGGGCTTCTGGTCGAAGTATTTCATCAGGGAGGCCGGGACGTACTTCTTGTCCACCACGAGGCGGAACATGTACTCGTCGAACCACTCGTCCGTCATGATGATGTTGCCCTGGTAGCCCGAGTTCGCGCCCCAGCTGTTCTCCACCATCCACTTGACCGGCTTGCCGTCCTTGAGGTCCACCGCGATGAGCGTCATCGCGTGCGTGGAGCCGCTGGCGTGCGTGTAGATGCGCTCCTTCTTGTCCATGCCGAAGGAGACGCCCATCAGGGACTCGTAGTCGAAGTTGTTCAGGTCCGCGATGCCCTTGTCCCGGATGAGGAACTTATTCACGTCGCAGGAGAAGTAGAGGGCCGTGTTGTCCTTGATGGAGGCGATGGCCATCTTCTTGATCTCGTCCACCGGGAGGTTCAGGTACACCCAGTTCTCGCCGTCATAGACGTGGCGGTCGTAGTCGATCTCATAGATCTTGTAGTACTCGTGGCACGGGTCGTTCATCACCATGATGTAGTTGTTCTCGAGGTCCGTGCCGATGTACTCCTCGTAGAAGGACTTCGGGGTGTACTGCTTCGTGCTCACGACATTGCCCTTGGAGTCGGTCCGGGTCCAGGTGAACTCGGTCGGCGGGACGCCGAGGCAGAGCGCGAGGATGCGGTAGATTTCCTTGAGCTGGGCCGTCTTCATGGCCTGCAGGTCCGTGCCCTTGGGGGCCTGGCGCAGGCGGAGGCCGTCCTCCCGCAGCTTGTTCGTGATCTGGGCGCGCATCTGGGCGGTGTTGTTGGCGATCATGCTCTCCGGGAACACCTCGGACGGGACGACGCCGTACTTCATGATGAGGTTGGACACGCCGGTGAACTGGCCGCCGTCGCCGATCGGATGGGCGAAGAGCCAGTCGACGGTGCGGTCGTCGTCCGGGAGATTCTTCGTGTCGATGATGCCCTGCAGGAACAGGTTCGCTTTCTCCAGCTGGTCGTAGAAGAAGACATAGTTCTGGGACAGGACGACCGGGCCCATGTCGAACTTGTCGATCATCTTGGCACGCATCACGTTGAGGCCGGTGAACAGCCAGCAGCGTCCGGAGGAGAGCTGGTTGGTGCGGCCCTTGGTCTTCACCACGTCGGAGAAGCGGGTGTCCATCGGGATGTTGTCCGCATTCAGGGCCAGGGTGTTGATGGCCGTGGTGTTGAGGGCGTTGCGGAGGGCCTTGTCGGCGGCCGTCCCTTCGTATCCCTGGCTGATTTCACCGAGGAGCTTGGCATCGATGCCGCCCTTCTTGTTCTGGGCGCTGAGCGTCAGGGTGCCGGCAATCGCGGCGAGGAGGAGCAATGCTTTCTTCATGATTCTATGGGTTATCAGTTGTTTTGGTCAAAGAGGGGAGGAGGGCGATCAGGTAGCCCACCAGGGCGACGCCGACGGCCGTCCAGACGATGTCCGACGCCTTCAGGATGACCGGATAGGCGCTGATGATGTAGCTGCCGGGCATCCGGATGAGCCCGTACTTCTGCTGCAGGAGGACGAGGGCGACGCCGAGGACGAGGCCGATCACCAGGCCCAGGAGCGAGATCAGCCAGCCTTCCAGGAGGAAGATCCGCCGGGTCATCGGCTCCGGGGCGCCGAGGCTGCGGAGCGTGCCGATGTCGTCCTTCTTCTCGATGATGAGCATCGTCAGGGAGCTGTAGATGTTGAAGGCGATGATGATGACGATGAAGATCAGGATCATGTAGATGGCCAGCTTCTCGTAGCGCATCATCTTGTACAGGGCCTCGTTCTGGCGGTAGCGGTCCTGGACCTCGTAGTCCGGTCCCAGGCGCTCCGAAAGTTCGGCGGCCAGCCCGTCCAGGGCCTTGTCCGACGTCCCTTTCTGCACGCGGATCTCCACGGCCGACACCTCGTCGTCATAGTCCATCAGTTCCCGCATCGTCTCGATGGGGACGATGACCAGCTCGGCGTCCAGCTCCGCATTGATGGCGAAGAGGCCGGCCACGGTCACCTTGGTGCTCCGGAGCGAGGCGGCGGGATTGGACAGGGAGATGGACCCTTCCCGGTCCGGATAGTAGATCTCGAGGGGGGCGATGAAACGGGGGTTGATGTCCATCGACCACGCGAGGGAACTGCCCACGACGGCCCGCGGCAGGTCCCCCCGGTGTAGGGAGAAGATGCCGTCGGTGATGTGGTTCTGGATGGGGCTTTCCTCCTCGAAGACGCTGTCCACGCCCTTGACGCGGGCCAGGCTCTGCTTGCCGTCGAAGGCGATGAAGGCCTGTTCCTCGATGACGCTGGACATGTTGTACACCAGCTCCTGGTCGTACAGCCAGGCGAAGGCCGTGCTGTCGGGGACGAACGCCTTGCCGGCGGCCGGTTTCACGACCAGGTCCGGCTGGGCGTCCCCGAGGCTGTCGGACACGAGCTTGTTGAACCCGTTGAACACCGACAGGATGATGACGAGCGCCGCCGTTCCGATGGCCATGCCCGCCACGCTGATGCCCGAAATGATGTTGATCACATTGTGTGACTTCCGGGCGAACAGGTAGCGCAGGGCGAAACGTAACGGCAGGTTACTCATACTGTCATTCCAGGTTGGACATACCATCGTCATTCCGGGCTTGACCCGGAATCTATTTCTTCAGCAGTTCCTCGATATGCGCCGCATAGTCGAGGCTCGTGTCCAGGTAGAACACGAGCTCCGGCACGATGCGGAGCTGCTTGCCCACCACGTGGCCGAGCTCGCCGCGGAGGGCCTTGTTGTTCTCCTCCAGGAGCGCCATGACGGCTTCCTGCTTTTCGGACGGGAAGATGCTCACATAGACCTTCGCGACCGACAGGTCGGGGCTCACGCGGACTTCGCTCACCGTGACCAGGGCGCCGCCGAAGGCGGCCATCCCCTTGGCCCGGATGATCTCCGCGAGGTCCTTCTGGATCTCCCGCGCGACTTTGAGTTGTCTTGTGCTTGCCGGTTTCTCCATTAGATCACGTTGATGATGAAATAGTTCTTCTTCCCCTTCTGGGCCAGGATGTAGTGGCCGTTGATGATGTCATCGGCGGTCACGTCGGCGTTGATGTCGCCCACCTTGCCCTTGTTCAGGGAGACGCCGCCGCCCTGGACCATCTTCCGGGCTTCGCCCTTGGACGGGAACACGGCGGTCTTGACGGCGAGGAGGTCGAGGATGTTGCAGGGGAACTCGTCGGCCTTCACCTCGAAGGAGGGGACGTTGGCGAAAACCTCGCGGACGGTACGCTCGTCCATGGACCGGAACACCTCGGCGGAGACGTTGCCGAACAGCAGCTGGCTGGCGGCGATGGCGTTGTCGTAGGCTTCCTGGCCGTGGCACATGATGGTGACCTCCTTGGCGAGGACCTTCTGCAGCTTGCGCTGGCCCGGGTCCTCCCGGTGCTCCGCGATGAGGCTTTCGATGGTCTCGCGGTCCAGCATCGTGAAGATCTTGATGTAGCGCTCGGCGTCGTCGTCGGCGACGTTCAGCCAGAACTGGTAGAACTCGTACGGGGAGGTGCGCTCCGCATCCAGCCAGATGTTGCCCTTCTCGGTCTTGCCGAACTTGGTGCCGTCGGCCTTGCGGATGAGGGGGCAGGTGAGGGCGAAGGCCTCGCCGCCGTCGATGCGGCGGATGAGCTCCGTGCCGGTGGTGATGTTGCCCCACTGGTCGGAACCGCCCAGCTGCAGGATGCAGCCCTTGTTCTTCCACAACCAGTAGAAGTCGTAGCCCTGCATGAGCTGGTAGCTGAACTCGGTGAAGGACATGCCCTCGGAGGAGTCGCGCTGGAGACGCTTCTTCACGGAATCCTTGGCCATCATGTAGTTCACGGTGATGTGCTTGCCGATGTCGCGGATGAAGTTGATGAAGCTGTAGTCCTTCATCCAGTCGTAGTTGTTCACGAGTTCAGCCTTGTTGGGGGCGTCGGATTCGAAGTCCAGGAAGCGGGAGAGCTGCGCCTTGATGCAGGCGACGTTGTGGTTCAGGGTGGCCTCGTCCAGGAGGTTCCGCTCCGCCGACTTCATCGACGGGTCGCCGATCATGCCGGTGGCGCCGCCCACGAGGGCGATGGGCTTGTGGCCGCAGCGCTGGAAATGCTTCAGGATCATCACGCTCACGAGATGACCGATATGCAGGGAGTCGGCCGTGGGGTCGATGCCTACGTAGGCAGCCGTCGGGCCTTCCATGAGTTTCTCTTCCGTACCCGGCATGATGTCCTGGATCATGCCTCTCCAAGTGAGTTCTTCAACAAAATTCTTCATCGATGTATCTTATCTGTCTTAATCCTGCAAAGATAGGGAAAAAACCGCCCTTCTCCAAAGGAGAAGCTAGGCGAGTTCGATGCCCGCGCGGTGGCAGGCCTCCCGCATCGCCTCCGGCCAGATGGAGGACTGGATTTCGCCGATGTGCGCCTTCCGGAGGAGGTACATGCACAGGCGGGACTGGCCGATACCGCCGCCGATGGTCTGCGGGAGTTCCCCCGCGATGAGCCGGCGGTGGAAGTACAGGTCCGCCTTCCACTCCTGGCCGCGCTCCCTGAGCTGCCGTACCATGGCCTCCGGATTGACGCGGATGCCCATGGACGAGATCTCGAAGGCGCTCTCCAGGACGGGGTTCCACAGGAGGATGTCGCCGTTCAGGCCTTCGTAGCCGTCGCTGTTCGGGGTGCTCCAGTCGTCGTAGTCCGCGGCGCGGCCGTCATGAATGCTGCCGTCCGACAGTTTTCCGCCGATGCCGATGATGAAAACGGCCTTGTGCTCCTTTACAATGGCGTTTTCACGCTCCTTTGGCGACAGCCCGGGATAGCGCTGGAGCAGCTCCTCGGAATGAATGAAGAAGATCTCGTCGGGGAGGGCGGGAATCAGCTGCGGGAACTCTACATACAGCTTGTTTTCCGTCACTTTGACCGCCTCGTAGATGCGGCGGACGGTGCGTTTGAGGAAGTCCAGGTTGCGGTCCTCCTCCCGGATGACCTTCTCCCAGTCCCACTGGTCCACGTAGATGGAGTGGAGGTTGTCCAGGTCCTCGTCGGGACGCAGGGCGTTCATGTCGGTATAGATGCCGCGGCCGGGGGTGATGCCCAGCTCGCCGAGCTTCAGCCGCTTCCACTTCGCGAGGGAGTGCACGATCTCGGCCTGCTGCTCGTCCAGGCTCCGGACCGGGAAGCGGACCGGGCGCTCGACGCCGTTCAGGTCGTCGTTGATGCCCGTCCCGGACAGGACCGTCATCGGCGCCGTCACGCGCAGGAGCGCGAGCTGGGCGGAGAGGTTGTCCTGGAACATGTCTTTCACGGCCTTGATGGCCTTTTCCGTCTGCTCGACGCTGCCGAGCAGGTTGCGGTATCGGGGAGGAAGATAGAGTGACATTTGCTTTCCGTTCGTTTCAATCCTACAAAGATAGGATGGTATGACGAATAATCCAAACCTCGGGCCGTTGTGTTTTTCGGGAGGATTGCGTAAATTTGCAGATTGGAAACAACTTAATATTCGCATTAATATTCGCATAAAATGAGAAAGTACATTGTTGCAGGCAACTGGAAGATGAACACTACAGTTCCTGAGGGCGTCGAACTCGCCAAGGCAGTCGTGGAGAAGGCCAAGGACCTTCCCGCCAACGTTGAACTCGTCGTGGCCCCGCCGTTCACGCACCTCGCCCCGGTCGCCGACGTCCTGAAGGGCTCCAAGGTGGCCCTCTCCGCCCAGAACTGCGCCGATCACGAGAAGGGCGCCTACACCGGCGAAGTCGCCGTGAACATGCTCACCTCCCTGGGCTGCCAGTACACCATCCTCGGCCACTCCGAGCGCCGTCAGTACTACGGCGAGACCGACGAGAAGCTCGTCGTCAAGACGAAGCTCGCCCTCGAGGCGGGCCTGAAGGTCATCCTCTGCGTGGGTGAGAACCTGCAGGAGCGCGAGGCCGGCAAGCATTTCGAGGTTGTCACCGAGCAGACCAAGGCCGTCCTGTACAACTTCACCGCCGAGGACATGAAGAATGTCGTGATCGCCTACGAGCCCGTCTGGGCCATCGGCACCGGCAAGACCGCGACCGCCGCGCAGGCCGAGGAAATCCACGCCTGCATCCGCAACGTCATCGCCGAGAAGTTCGGCCTGGAGGTCGCCGAGGACATGACCATCCTGTACGGCGGCTCCTGCAAGCCTTCCAACGCGAAGGAGCTCTTTGCTGAAAAGGACATCGACGGCGGCCTCATCGGAGGCGCCGCGCTGAAGGCCGACGACTTCATCGGCATCGCCACGTCGTTCTAATTCAGGATTCTCACGATCGCGCCGGTCTTGTCCGTGGCATTCCAAAGCCAGACAAGGCCGGTGCCGTCGTATTTCTCCACCTTGAGGATGACGCCGGCGGAGGTTTTCACGGAGTTGCCGGAGGTCCACTGGATGTCGGCCCGGATTTCCTGGCCTTCCTCCCGCGGGAGCTCGCTGCAGGTGAGGGCGAAGAAGCTCGTCATGTCGTCGTTGCCGGTGCGGAACTGGCGGAGCGTCCGGTTGAAGGCGCTCTGGCCGGTGCCCTCGTCGAAGGTGAAGACCTTCTTCCCCTTGACCATCAGGCTGACCTGTTCGCTGTTGTACATGTCCAGGTCCATCTCCACCTTCTCCTTGCAGCCGGTGCAGGCGAGGACCGCGAAGACGATGATATAGAGATACTTCCTCATTTCACGACGATTTTCTTGGTGATGATTTCGGAGCTGTCCGAGTAGGTGACGACCGCTTTCAGCGTCCCGGAACGGGTGAGGTGGTAATAGCCGTCGGCTCCCGGAGCGATGCGCTGCCCGTCGAGATACCAGGTGACATTGACGGCGTCCGGCGCGTTGTACACCCGCAGGGCGATGGGCGCGTCCGGGGCGAACGAGCCGCCGGTTCCGCGCGAGACGTCCTTCAGGTAGATGTAGGGATAGCTGCCCGCCTTCTTGTCGGACTTGGTGGTGAAGGAAGCGTTGCCGTTCACCGGCCCGGGAATGTTCCCCCGCCGGCACAGCAGCTGGACCTTGTAGGCCTTCGAGGGCTGGAGCCCGTCGATGACGAAGGCGTATTTCCCGGTTTCATAGGGACGGACTTCGACCTCGGTCAGCTGGGCGGCGTCGGTCTGTCCGTAGCGGATGTAGCTGTTCCCGGTGAAGGACGGGTCCAGGCTGCTCCATTGGATGATGGAAGCGTCCTGGAAGACGACCTGCTGGTCGATCTTCACGGCCGGGGCCTTGTCTTCCTGGGCATTGAAGACGGTGAAGGTGACGCTTCCGTCGTTGTTCCGCCGGATGTCCGTCAGGCCCAGGGGCGAATCGGCGTCGCTCCAGAAGGTGAAGGCCGGATTGGTGTCGCAGGTATAGACGGAGGCGTCTTCGAAGGGCCAGAACGCATGGGAGGCCAGGGTGTAGATGGCCGGGTAGTTCCGGTTCTTGATGGCGGCCTGGTATCGCTCGCGGGAGTCCGGGTCGGGCTCGATGAGGTCGATGCACTGACGTTCGGGCCGGGCGTTGACCTCGTTCAGGTCCCACCGGTCCCAGGCCGTCACGACCTTCCCGGCGGACGTGGACTCGCCGGCCGGCCGTGTGGACCAGTCGATGTGGTAGATCAGGAGGCCGTTGCCGCCGATGTAGGTGTCCCAGCCGCTCGCCTGCCGGCACTCGAAGAGGAAGATCTCGTTTTCATGGTCCGTCTCCAGGATGAAGAATTCCCCGTTCTCCTGAACCGGCCGGAGGGTGTGGGTCCCTTCGGTCAGCGGCTTTCCTTCGCTCATTCCGAAGAACCAGCGCTCTACGGCGCTGTATCCGGGCGGGGTCTTGCCGCGGTCGTTGTGGTTGCCGGCGTCCATCAGGTCGATGCTGTTCCACATCGCCTCCGCATTGCCGCCGCTGTCCTCGTCGTCGGTGTCGTACAGGTCGGGGATGCCGAAGGTGTGCGTGTATTCGTGGCAGAACGTGCCGATGGTGGCGATGGCCGTGTAGTCGGTCTGGTCGTCATTGAGCCGGCATTCCGAGGTGCAGGCGTAGTTGTCGATCGTGACCCCGTCCCTTTGGTAGGAGAGGCCGGCGCCGGACTGGACGTACCACATGTGCGGCCAGACGTAGTTGTCGCCCGCGCCCTCCGACTCGTTCGGGCCGGCGTAGAAGACGAAGACATTCTCCACCTCTCCGTCCCCGTCATAGTCGTAGTCGGCGAAATTGATTTCCGGGCCGACGGCGGCGCAGGCGTCGATGATCATCTGGGGAGCGTTCGAATCCTCGCCGTTATCCTTGTTGGCGCCGTAGAAGGCATATTCGTGCGGGAGGGTCACCACCTCGGTGATGTCGAACCGGAAGGTGTAGTTGTCCTTCCACTGGTCCTTGAAATAGGAGAGGGCCGTTGTCGCCCCTTCGCCGTTGATGAGATTGACGAAATCCTGCCGGGAGTAGGTGAATTTGAGATTCGGGAACTCGGCCAGGATGATGAGCCCGTGGCGGACGCCGCCTTCCCCGGCCCGGGTGCGGGCCAGCTGCTTCGCGCGGAGCGGCTGCATCCGCCGGATGCGGGCCGCCCGCCGCTGGCGGAGCAGGTCGTAGGGAATGCTCCGGCTGGCCGCGATGACCTCGCCGGGGGTGTCCGGTGCGCCGGCGTGTTCGCCGGTGTTCAGCCGGTGTCCGTAAAAGTCATAGCGGGCATAGCACCACCAGCCTTCCGCGTCCTGCATGAGGGAGCAGCCGTCGGGGGTCAGGACCAGGTGACCGTTTTCATCGCCGGTGAGGTAGGCCTGGACCACGCTTCCGTCCGGCTGCCGGAGGTTCAGCAGCCCTTTCCGGGCGGGCGCGGCCTGCAGGGACGGTGCCAGGCAGAAGAAGATATAAAGTATCAGCGACAGGCGTCGCAGACAGGTAGGTTTCGGTCTCATACAATACAAATGACGGCATTTTTTTGCGCATCTGCAACCCTATATGCAAAAAACCGGCCTCACTGGAGTGAGAACCGATTCTTTGACGTGTACTAAAACCTAAACCTGTACTAAAGATGCAGTGTCGATCCGTTTCGTTGCAGAAAAATCAAAAAAAATGTAAAAAAAAACCGACCGTCGTGGACAGCCGGTCAAGCGTTGCGGATTCCGATTATTTCGCAGCCTCGACAGAAGCCTTGCGGAAGTCCTTGAGGTCCTTCATGAGGTCCAGGGCGGCCTTGCGGGCGCGGGCACCGGCGGCCTTGTTACCCTTCACAACCTGCGCGTCGGCATTCTTCGCGAATTCTGCGAATTCGGCATTGATCTTTTCAACAAGCTCTTTCATGATGATAGGTTTTATTTAGTTCGTTAAACGTTTATTATCAAAACTTTGTGCAAGATAAGAATAAAAACCCGAAAAATCCAAGAAAAAAAACAAAAAAAGTTAATTTTCAGGGCTCTCTGCGGGTTTTTCGGCCGGTTTCGGTTTCGCGTTCACGAAATTCATCGCCCGCTGCGGGCCGATGGTCGAAAAATCCTTGATGCCGCGGACGATCTTTTCCGCGATGGCCGGAATCTGCTCCAGTTCTTCGGGGGACAGGGGGCCCAGGACGTAATCGACCTGACCGCCCCGGGAGAAACCGTTCCCGATGCCCACGCGGATCCGCGCCCACTGGTCGGACTCCAGGGTCCAGATGATGTTCTCCAGGCCGTTGTGCCCGCCGTCGCTGCCCGAAAGGCGCATCCGGAGCGTTCCGAAGGGGAGATTCAGGTCGTCCGAGATGACGATGAGGTTCTCCAGCGGAAGGTTCAGCCGCTGCATCCAGTACCGGACGGCGTTGCCGCTCAGGTTCATGTACGTGGACGGCTTGAGCAGGGTGAAGTGCCGGCCCTTGAAGGAGATTTCCGCGACTGCCCCGTACCGCTCCACGGTGAAAACGACATTGGATGCCTGAGCCCAGGCATCCAATATCATAAATCCCATGTTGTGGCGGGTCGATGCGTATTCGGCACCGATGTTCCCGAGCCCGACAACGAGGTAGTCCGCCATTACTTCGCGGCCTTGGCGGCCTCCATGGCGGCCTGCTGCATGGCGCGGGTGGCGCTCACACGGCAGATGATGGTGTTCTTGTCGGACACGATCTGCAGGCCCTCGAACTTGAGGTCGCCGGCGACCATGCGGTCGTTGATGTTCAGCGGGGTGACGTCGATGTCAAGCTGGTCGGGGAGGTCCTTCATCAGGGCCTTGACCTTCAGGGAGCGGGCAAGCTGGGTGAACTTACCGCCGGCCTGGACACCCACCGGGTGACCGAAGATGTTGAGGGGAACGTTGATGGTGACGGGCTTCTCCTCGTTCACGGCGAGGAAGTCCACGTGCAGGCAGTTGTCATCCACCGGGTGCCACTGGTACTCGTGGGCGATGGCGGTGTACACCTTGCCATCGAGGTTGAGGTCCACGATGTAGGAGGCGGGGGTGTGGGTCAGGCCCATCAGCTCCTTCTCGACGACGGTGAACAGGACGTTGTCCATACCGAGACCATAGAGATTGCAGGGGACGAGGCCCTGGCGGCGGAACGCCTTGATGACGGCCTTGTTACCCTTCTCGCGGATCTGGCCGTTCAGCTGGAAATGCTTCATTGTACTTTAATTTAAAAATGTGTTACTCAGTCTTCTGTTTCAAAGACCCCATTGCACCAAAAAGCCTTGCGCTTTTTTAAGCGCGCAAAGATACGGATATTTTTTTGATTTGCAAATTATTTCCGGGGATGGTGCGCCAGGACGGCGGCCTGCCAGGTGGAGGAGTCGATGTGGGTGTAGATCTCGGTGGTGAGGATGGATTCGTGGCCGAGCATTTCCTGGACGATGCGGAGGTCCGCCCCGCCTTCGATGAGGTGGGTGGCGAAGGAGTGGCGGAAGGTGTGGGGGGAGATTTCCTTGTGGATGCCCGCGGCCATCGCCTGGTCCTTGACGACGCCGAAGACGTACACGCGGCTGAGGGGACGGCCGTTCCGGTTCAGGAACAGGACGTCCTCGAAGGCGCGGGCGGCCGGTTCCGGCCGGGCGGGGAGGTAATTCCGGATGGCCTCGGCGGCCATTTCCCCGAGGGGGATGACGCGCTGCTTGTTGCCCTTGCCCACGACATCGACATAGCCTTCGTCCAGGTGGACGTGGGAGATCAGGAGACCGGTGCATTCGCTCACGCGGAGGCCGCAGCCGTACAGGACTTCCAGGATGGCGCGGTTCCGCAGGCCGGCCGGGTTCCGGGTGTCCACCGAGGAGATGATGGCGTCGACCTCTTCCACCGACAGGACGGCGGGGAGATACTTCCCGAGCTTGGGCGCGTCGATGCGGTCGCAGGGGTTGTCCTTCAGGTCGCCTTCCTCGATGCACCAGTTGAAGAAGGAACGGAAGGAACTGAGCATCCGGGCCTGGGAGCGCTTGGAAAGGCCCTTCTGGATGCGTTCCGAGAGATAACGCTCCACTTCCGCCGTGCCGATGTCGGCCGGGCGGTATCCTTCATAGGCTGCGAGGAGTCCCTCCACGTCCCGGGCGTAGGATGCCACCGTGTTCGGCGACATCCCGCGCTCGATCCGCAGGTAGTTGCGGAAATCCTCGGCGATGCGGCCCATCAGAGGGTGCCGTACTTGCGGCCGTATTCGAGCATCTGCCCGAGGTAGTCGTCGGAGTACACGACTTCGTAGTCGACGACTTTTCCGTCCTTCTCCACCGGCCGGATCTCCGGGTTGATGAAACCGCCGTACGGCTTCAGGCCCAGGGCGTCGTAGCGCTCCTTCACCTCCTTGTGGAGGACCGGGTCGATGTGGATGGCATAGGTCTCGATGAGGTTCTTGCCGGCGGCGTAGTCGCCCTCGGACTTGATGCGCTGGATCTCGGCGAGGAGTTCGGCGAAGAGGGCGCGGAGCTTGCCGTAGTCATTGACCACGAAATAGGTCTTGCCGTCGCGGACCTTCTTCTCGATGACGTTGTCCGCGGCGCCCTTCTCGAAGCACCATTCGGCGACGAGCTTGCGGTTCTGCATGTGGGCCTCGGTGTTGGGCCGGCCCAGCTCCACGCGGTTGAACTGCACCATCAGGCCGTTGCGGATGTAGCTGTCGTATTCGGCCTTGTAGGCCTCCGGGTCGGGCATGATGCCCAGCTCGACCATCTTCGGGTCGGCCGTGTAGTAGAGGCCGAAGAGGTCCGCGCGGGCTTCCTCCAGGGCGGAGGCGTATTCGCCCATCGCGGTGGTGGACACGCCCGGCAGCAGCTGGCCGGAGCCGTGGCCCAGGCATTCGTGCAGGTCGGTGTGGATCTCGTCGGCGACGGTGCCCCACTGCTTGCTGCGGGCGACTTCCGCCTCGTCCCAGGCGAACTCGGAGAGCACGCTCTTCGGGAATTCCTGCGCGGAATAGTCATAGGTGTGGGTGATGTTCGCGATGGTCACGCTCTTGGAGCCGTGGTCCTTGCGGATCCAGTCGGCGTTCGGGAGGTTGATGCCGATCGGGGTGGACGGATAGCTGTCGCCGGCGAGGCACACGGCGTTGATGACCTTCGCGGAAACGCCCTTGACGGTGGCCTTCTTGAAGCGCGGGTCCACGGGGGAGTGGTCCTCGAACCACTGCGCGTTCGCGCTCAGGGTCTCGGTGCGGCGGGAGGCGTCGAAGTCCTTGATGTTGACATATCCCTCCCAGGCGCCCTTGCGGCCGAGCGGGTCGTTGTAGTCCTCGACGAACCCGTTGATGAAGTCCACGGTGCCGAGGGTGTCCTTCACCCATTCGATGTTGAACTCGTCCCACTTGCGGAGGTCGCCGGTGCGGTAGTAGTCCACCAGCAGGCCCAGGGCGCGGGCCTGGATATCGTTCTCGGCCACTTCGCGGGCTTTCAGGAGCTCGTCGCAGATCTTCTCGAGGGCGGGGGAGTAGATGCCGCCCACCTTCCAGGGCAGTTCCCGGACGACGCCGTCCGCGCCCTTGACGACCTTCGTGTTGAGGCCGTAGGAGATGGGGCAGTTGTCCTTCGGGTCCATGATCCCGGCGTAGTACCGCTCCACCTCGTCACGGGTGACGCCGTCATAGAAGTTCACGGCGGAAAGTTTCACGATGTCGCCGGAAGTCTCCGTGGAGCGGCGCTGGGGATATCTTTCCGGATTGTAGATGACGTCCATGAGGTCGTCGTCGTCGATGCCGACCGCTTTCAGCAGCTCCGCGAAATAGGGCTGCGGGCAGGCCGGGAAGAATTTGTCCTCGGCATAGTGGTGGTGGATGCCGTTGGAGAAGAACAGACGCTTGGCATAGACTGTAAAGGCTTCGAAATCAGCGCTCTTGCGGTCTCCTTTGTAGTTCTCCAGGATGTTCTCCACCGCGTGGCGGACGCGGAGGTTGTCCCGGCAGTTCTGGTCCCAGAGGATGTCGCGGCCGTACTTGGCGGCTTCGGCGAGGTGATACGCGTACTCCTTCTGTTTCAAGGAGAGGCTGTCCCACCCGGGGACCTGGTATCGCATGACCTTGAGGTCGGCGAAAGAATCGACGGTATAGCGGAACGGCTCTTCGGCCTTCTTTTCCGAGCAGGCGCCCACGAGGGCGGCGGCTCCCAGTGTCATCATCATCTTGCAGAAACGTTTCATAGGTGTCAATTTGGTGCAAAATTATGAAATAAATCATTAACTTTGCCCGACATACCGGTTTTTATGGCGAAAGTCCGGCTCATACTCCTGTCCGTCCTGGCCCTGCTGTTCTGCTCCTGCGAGCGGGACGGTTTGAACGTGACCCTGTCCATGGGCCCTTTCGGAAAGGAAACCCGCCAGGTGCTGCTCCTGTACGAGGCCGGATTCAACTCCCTGAGCAACGACATCAACCGCAACATCAACGTCCTTCGGCAGGGATATCTCCCCGAAAAGGGGCGGAATGAGGATGTCGTCCTCGTCTTCAGCCACCAGACGCCGGACAACCGGCGGGTCTATACCCAGGACACGGCCCCGGTCATCTACCGGCTGTACAGCGAGCATGGCGAGCCCTGCGCGGACACGCTCAAGGCCTGGCCGGCGGGCACGCCCGTCGCCAACAAGGAGATGATGACGGAAGTGTTCAACTGGGTCCGGGAGGAATTCCCGGCGGCCGGTTACGGCGCCGTCTTCTCCTCCCACGCCACCGGCTATCTGCCGGAAGGCTACTTCAGCAATCCCAAGCAGTACGAGGGCACGGATCGGGGCAGCTCCATTTCCTGGAGCCCGCGGTTCAAGACGTTCGGCCAGGAGTATTATTCCTCCGGGTCCCGGACGCAGGAGATGGAGATCAAGGACCTGGCGGCCGCCATCCCCTACAAACTGGACTACATCCTGTTCGACGCCTGTCTGATGGGCACCGTGGAGGTCGCCTGGGAACTGCGGAACGTCTGCTCGTTCCTGGTCGCTTCCCCCTGCGAGATTCCGTCGGCGGGCCTGAATTTCCGGAGCCTCACCGAGCATCTGCTCAAACCGGAGGTCCCGGATTTGCAGGCCGTCTGCCAGGACTACTACGGCGCCTACGTGAACGACTCCGTGTATGGGGCCACCATCACCCTGGTGGACTGCAGCCGGCTGGATCCCCTGGCCGACGTCTGCCGGGACCTTTTCAACCGGTACCGTTCCGGCATCCGGAACCTCAGCGGCGCGAATGTCCAGGTGTATGACCGCATGATGGGCAGCAAGCGCTACTACGCTTTCTTCGACCTCAAGGACATGATCCGGGAGGCCGGCGCGACGGAGTCGGACCTCGCCGCGCTCCAGGCCGCCCTGGACGAAGCGATCGTGTTCGAGGCCCATACCCCCCGGTTCATCGACGTGAAACTGAACCGCGTCTGCGGTCTCGCGATGTATCTGCCCGCCTATCCCTACTACCGGCGGGACATTTACCACGGCACCGAGTTCCTGGACAACTTCTACAAAGAGAACATCGCCTGGAACACCGCCACCTCCCTGGTGGAATAGGTCATTCCGTCCCTCTCCCTCATTCCGGGCTTGACCCGGAATCTCCCGCTAATACGCACCGGGACAGTTTCCCATAGTGCTCCTCCGAAAGGATGCCGGCCTTGCGCAGCCCTTCGAGGGTCCAGGCTTCCTGCGGCTGATGGGTGCGGTACAGGACGATGGAATGGGCCTCGTCCTTGGAGAGGTAGGGGTGACGGGCCAGATCGCGCTCCGAGAGCGTCCAGAGGGGATAAGGCTCCGGCGGCGAGCAGGTGATCAGGTCCTTCAGGGCGTCGTATTTCTCCCGGTCGAAATGGTAGATGTCCAGCAGTTGCTCCGGGTGCGAATAGCCCCCGAGCGAGGCCCGGTAGGACACCATCCTGGACGCGAAATACGGGCCGATGCCGGGTAGCGTCTCGAAGGCGGCGCTGTCGGCCTTGTTCAGGTCGATGCGGGGGATGTCGATGTAGGGTTCCAGGCGGTCGAAGACGGAATCGGCTACGACATAAGATTTTGCGAAGTCCGCAGGCCGGCGGAAGCGGCCGCCCTTGGCGCGGTAGTTCAGGATGGACTGGGCCTGCTTCTCCGAGAAGCCCAGGCGCATCAGGTCCTCCAGCGAGACGGTGTTCGGATTGAAGCGGAAGGACTCCACGCGGCGCGGGGACGCCTTCTCCCGGATGCGGACGGCGTCCGGGCTGCGGTCCGCCGGCTTCCGGTAATAGACCGTGTCGGACTCCGTTTCCTCCGGCTCCTCTGCCGGCTCCGCCTGCGGTTCCGCTTTCGGCCGGACCCGCTGCACGACGTACACGGTGTCCGGGTGGTCGCGGTCCGCGACCAGACGCGTCACCGCCGCCTTGTGCACGAACAGGGCGGTTTCGAATCCGATGATGAGGAATACGAGGGCGATGGCGCCCGTGGTGAAGCTACTCTTCAGGGTCTTCTGTCTCTTCCCCTCTTCCATAACGCTTCTGTTTGACAGGTTTCACCGGCTCCGCGCCGGCCACGACGATGACGATTTCGCCCTTGGGTTCATGCTCCCGGAACCAGGCGGCGACTTTCTGGAGGGTGCCTCTGCGGTGCTCCTCGTGGAGCTTGGAGATTTCACGGGCGACGGAGCAGCGGCGCTCCGGTCCGAAGTGATCGGCCAGCTGTTCCAGCGTCTTCACGAGCCGGTAGGGCGACTCGTAGAAGACCATGGTGCGGGTTTCCGCCTCCAGGGAGGTGAGGAGGGTCTGGCGGCCTTTCTTCTGCGGGAGGAAGCCCTCGAAGCAGAAGCGGTCGCACGGCAGGCCGGAGGAGACGATGGCCGGGATGCAGGCCGTGGCGCCCGGGAGGGTCTGGACCTCGATCCCTTCCTCCGCGCAGGTGCGGGCCAGCAGGAAGCCCGGATCGGAGATGCCGGGCGTGCCGGCGTCGCTCACGAGGGCGACGTTCAGCCCGCCCAGGATGCGCTCCTTGACGAGCTGCACCGTCTGGTGCTCGTTGAACTTGTGGTGCGACTGGAGGGGACGGTGGATGTCGTAATGGTGGAGGAGCACCGAGCTGGTGCGGGTGTCCTCCGCGAGGATCAGGTCCGCCTCCTTCAGGACCTGTACGGCCCGGAAGGTCATGTCGTCCAGGTTCCCGACCGGAGTCGGGACGATGAAAAGCTTCCCCGCCATCAGCCCAGTTTCTTGCGGATGGCCATCATGAAGTTGTACACGATGTCGGACTTGAGGTTCCAGTCCGGGAACCGCTCCAGCAGGTAGTCCACCGCCTCGTCCAGGGTGGACAGGGCGTTCAGCTCGCCGATGGTCTTGTCATACAGGGCGTAGTCCTCCTTGAACAGGGTGCCGATGAACAAGGCCCGGTCGTACAGCGAAATGCCGCTCCGGATGTTCTTCACCGAAATCCCCGGCTTGTCCAGCCGCCACGGCAGCCGCTCCGTCTCCGGACGCGGGACCGCCGGCTTGGGCTCCGGAACGGGTTCCGGTTCGGGTTCCGGCCCTTCGACAGGCTCAGGGACCGGAACGGGCTCCTGCTCCTCATTCCGGACTTGTTCCGGAATCTCCTCGACGACGGGCTCGGGCTCGATTACGGGCTCGGGCTCCGGCCCTTCGACAGGCTCCGGGACCGGCACCGGTTCCGGGGCAGGGAGGTCGGAGACGCCGATCTCCACGTCGGTGAAGTCCGACGCTTCCGGGGCGTCCTCTTCGGGGAGCTGCCGGAAGGCTTCCAACTTGTCTTCGAAGGCGCGGACCTTCTCCTTGAGCGCGGCGAGTTCGGCTTCGAGTTCCCGCAAGATTTCTGTTCGATTATTCTCCATAAATGACTATCTTTGCATAAGTCAACCTAACAAAGTAAGGAAATGTTTTTGGAAAACACAAAAAAATCGGGCAGCATCGAGGTCATCTGCGGCTCGATGTTCTCCGGCAAGACGGAGGAACTGATCCGGAGGCTCAAACGGGCCCAGTTCGCCAAGCAGAAAATCGCCACGTTCAAGCCCACCATCGACAAGCGCTACTCGGACCTGGACGTGGTCTCGCATGATTCCCACAGCATTTCCTGCACCCCCATCAAGACCCCTGCCCGGATGCTCCAGATCGACCCGGACATCGAGGTCGTGGGCATCGACGAGGCCCAGTTCTTCGACGACAGCATCATCGGCGTCGTCCAGGAACTCGCCGGCCGGGGCGTCCGCGTGATCATCGCCGGCCTGGACACGGACTTCCTCGGGAAGCCCTTCGGCCCCATGCCCGGCCTGATGGCCATCGCGGAGGACGTCCAGAAGGTCCATGCCATCTGCGTCCGCTGCGGCTCCCTCGCGAACCACTCGCACCGTCTCTCCGCCAGCAAGAAACTGGTCGTCCTCGGTGAAAAGGATACCTATGAACCCCTCTGCCGCGACTGCTACAACAAGGCGGTCCTGGAAGACAAGGAAGGATAAGCCCATGAAAAGAGTCATCATCCTGCTGCTCGGCCTGCTGTGGGCCGCCGGCGCCTTCGCCCAGTATGTCCCCGAATGGCATCAGGGCGACCTCAAGAAGAAAGGGACCGTGCTCGCCCTCCAGGGAATGAAACTGGACCGGGCGACCACGGACGCCATCCTGAACCAGGTCGGCGGTGCCGACATGGTCGCCTCCTGGGACAAGTACTGCAAGGAGCGCGGCTGGGGCATCGGCCTCACCGCGGGCGGCTTCACCCTCGCCGCGGCCGGCGCGGCCTTCGGCGGCGTCTATCTCGTGGCCGGCCTCGTCGGCACCATCTTCGCCGCCATCGGCGGCCAGGAAGCCGTGGACAAGCTCTGGGCGGACCTCGGGCCCCGGGTGTACATCGGCGGCGTCGGCATGATCGCCGGCCTGGCGGCCGGCACTACCGGCATCGTCCTCCTCAGCGTAGGAAACAGCAACCTCAAGAAACTGGCCAAGACCTGCGACGCGGCCGGCCTCGGGCCCCAGACCGGCGTGCAGCTCGCTTTCGGCCCCACCCCTTCCGGCGTGGGCCTGGCCCTGCGGTTCTAGTTTCCGGCCGCGTAAAATGAAGAAGGTGACTAAAAAGTCAGTTGACTGATTGGTCACCTTCTTTTTTGTACATAGTAGGAAAGGTGCCCCTACGGGGGTAATAAATAATAGCTATTC
>ONEX01000029.1:1081-19151 GCA_900316955.1 uncultured Bacteroidales bacterium | reverse complement strand
GACTTCCACATCCGGCACCATCTTCTTGATTTCACCCGCCCAGTAAAGCCCTTCGTTGCCCGTATTGATGTTTGTGTAGAAGTTCATGTCCAGAAGCACCACATCCGGCCGGTACTGCTCCAGCGTCGAAACGAGCGTGGAAGGCGAAGGTATCGTCTTCACCTCGGCGAAGTGAAGGGGCAGCAGTATCTCCAGCGCCCGGCGAATGCCCTGGTTATCATCTACGACCAGTATTTTCCCAATCTTGGAAGCCATTGTCAAATCAGTCTTTTACGCACGTACACGAGTCAAATTCCATTCCCCAAACAGCGCAACACGCATATAGTCAGGCACTTGCATTTCAATCGGCCCGTGTAAAGCCGTAAAGCCTCCTTACAAAACTGTAAAGAGTCTTTACAAAGGTATAACATTATTCGGAATCCCCGTGTCCGGACATTACTTCTGTTCCAATGCCCTTTCCCTCTTTTGGGACGGTTCGATCACGATCCGGATTCCCGTGGATGTTTCCCGGTATCTGACGACCCTGGCTCCGTTACTGGCAAACACATCGACAAGATCTGATGTATCGAGGTTCTCCGGGACCGGCATGGAGAAGTACCCCTCGTCATCAGTCACGGCAATGCTCTTTTTGGAGGGGTTGTCCGCGTTCACCACGACCATCTTCATGCCGACGACCGGATTCCCATCCTTGTCGGATACATAGCCACGGACCGCATTCACCGTCACGGCGCTCATCAGCGCCACCATCAGAAGGACAAATATGCGTTTCATACTCAAAGGAATTAGATTGTTAAACATCAGTTTTGCATTTGCCCCTCCCGAAACACCCTCCGTGCCAAACTGCGTAATGCATTAACAATCAATGTATTCCTCTTAGGATGAATGTTGTAAAATGCGCTTTACACTTTACAGAAAACGTAAGACAGCATTTTACAAGCAGAACAAAAAAAAGCGTTCTCTAAGGCGCTTCACGGAACGGATTAAGAAGCGAAGAGAAGATAGAGATGTTTGCCAAATGTTTGCCAAGTTATAGAAAATACGCCTTCTAGATACCTAGAAAGCGTATTCCTGTGCCCCGGGCGGGAATCGAACCCGCACGGCCGTTTCGGGCCAAGGGATTTTCGTACCACTGTGGCTTTCGCCATCAGGCGTGCCTCTCGGCGAGCCTGTTTGGGGTCTGGACTATTCCTTCACCATCGGACCGGGTCCATTAGGTGTGTCGTGTCTAGTCTCTGCACCTTCCTCCTGCCGGAGGCTTGGCTCAAGATTACCATCAGCATGACCTGTTAAGGCTTCCTTGAATTTACGACATTCTACATCCCTCCTTTCGGAGAGTGCACTCAAGTTGTGTCTAAGTCCCTCGTGTCTACCATTTCACCACCAGGGCGATGGCCGGTCCGCGAAGGGGCGGAACGGACTGCAAAGATAAGGAATATTTCTGACAATGAGAACGCGGGCCCGATGTACAAGGCTCGTTTGTACAGCAAAACGGCCGCACAATGCCGTTTTGTTGTACATGTCTCCCCGAAACTGGGCGAAAAGGACTGAATCTCAGGAGATATGTACACGAAAACCCCATGGGGTGGCTTTTACTTGTACATGCGAGACATGTACAACGAGTGCCTACAGAAAACGGGCGCTGAAAAGGCGCCCGTTCCTGTCAATGGATGCGAAAACCTACTCCGCGAACAGCTTCACGATGTTCAGGATAACCTTCGCCGCGGCTTCCATGCTTTCCAGCGGGACGAACTCCATCTTGCCGTGGAAATTCAACCCACCGGCGAAGATGTTCGGGCAGGGGAGACCCTTGAAGGAGAGGTTCGCGCCGTCGGTGCCGCCGCGGATGGGCTGGATCTTGGCCGGGAAGCCCGCCATTTCCATCGCCTTCACGGCCTTTTCCACCACGAAGTAGTGCGGTTCCACCTGCTCGCGCATGTTGTAGTACTGGTCGCGCAGGTTCAGCACTGCGGTGCCCTCACCGTACTTCGTATTGATGAAATCGACGCAATCGGCCATAAGCTTCTTCTTCGCCTCGAACTTCGCGCGGTCGTGGTCGCGGATGATATAGGCGATGTCCGCCTCCTCCACCGAGCCGTTGAAGGCGATCAGGTGGAAGAACCCCTCGTAGCCTTCCGTATATTCCGGACGCTGGTCCACGGGCAGCAGGGCGCAAAGCTCCTGGCCGACGTGGAGCGCGTTCTTCATCTTGCCCTTCGCGTAGCCCGGGTGCACGTTCCGGCCCTGGATGTGGATCTTGGCCGATGCGGCGTTGAAGTTCTCGAACTCCAGTTCGCCGATCTCGCCGCCGTCCATCGTGTACGCGTAGTCCGCGCCGAAGCGGGGGACGTCGAACTTCACCACGCCGCGGCCGATCTCCTCGTCGGGGGTGAACCCGATCTTGATGGGCCCATGCTTGAATTCCGGATGGGCCACGATGTACTGCACCGCGTCCATGATCTCCGCCACGCCGGCCTTGTCGTCGGCGCCGAGGAGCGTCGTGCCGTCGGTGGTGATGAGCGTCTGGCCCACATAATGGAGCATTTCCGGGAATTCGGACGGCTTCAGCGCCAGGCCCGGCACGCCGGCAAGGGCGATCTCCCCGCCGTCATAGTTTTCCACGATCTGCGGCTTGATGTCCGCGCCCGAGGCGTCCGGGGCCGTATCGACATGGGCGATGAAGCCGATGGCCGGCACCTTCGCCTCCACATTGGACGGGATGCTTCCCATCACATACCCGAACTCATCCAGCGTGGCCTCCACGCCCATCGCATTCAGCTCCGCGCACAGCATCCGCAGCAGATTCAGCTGCTTCGCCGTCGACGGCTGGCTTTCCGACTCCTCGTTCGACTGTGTATCCACAGCCACATACCTCAAAAAACGATCAAGTATCTTTTCCATGTCACGAATTTTTGGGAGAGGGTGTTTCTTTTCAAACCTATGCCACCCTCGGCACTATAAGAGGGAGGGGCCCATTTATGGGAGGGGTCGCGTAGCGACGGTTTGAAAAGAAACACCCTCTCCCCATCTTTTATTTCTTAACTTTCATTGAAGAATAAACCATATACGCAATCAGCAGCAGGAACGGCACGATCGCAATCGCTTCGCCGTAGTTCGCATTCCAGTTCGTGAGGAACAGGTCCACGTTCGCGAAACGGAGGATGGCGCTCACCACGCCCATGAGGGCGCCGCCGGCGATGAAGCCGGAGGCGATGAGCGTGCCCTTTTCCTGACGGGCCGTATTGACCGCGGCGTCCTTGGAGCGCGTGCTCACGTACCAGGAGATGGCGCCGCCCACCAGCAGCGGGAGGTTCAGGTCGATGGGGATGAACATGCCCAGGGCGAACGGCAGGGCCGGCACCTTGAAGAGCGTGAGGAGCAGGGCGATGGCCGCGCCGATTCCGTACAGCAGCCACGGGGCGCCGCCGCCGTTCATCATCGGCTGGATCACCGCCGCCATGGCGTTGGCCTGCGGAGCCACGAGGGCCTGGTCGCCGGTGAAGCCGTAGGTCTTGTTCAGCACCAGCATCACGCCGCACACCGTCACGGCCGAGACCGCGACGCCGAGGAACTTCCAGCCTTCCTGCTTCTTGGGCGTGGAGCCGATCCAGTAACCGATCTTGAGGTCGGTGATGAAGGAGCCCGCGACCGACAGGGCCGTGCACACGACGCCGCCGATGATGAGGGCGGCGGCCATGCCGGCGTTGCCCTTCAGGCCCACGGCCACGAGGATCAGGGAAGCGATGATGAGGGTCATCAGTGTCATGCCGGACACCGGGTTCGTGCCCACGATGGCGATGGCGTTGGCCGCCACCGTCGTGAACAGGAAGGACACGATGGCGACGATGAGAAGGCCCACGATGGCCTGCCAGACGTTATTGACGACGCCGCCGAAGGCGAAGTACGCGAAGATGGCGAGGAGGGCGATGACCACGCCCCAGACGATGGTCTTCATGGGCAGGTCCTCGTCCGTGCGCTCGACCTTGTCGGCCACGGCGCCGGGCTTGCGCTTGAACTCGGACACCGCCAGGCCCGCGGCGCTCTTGATGACGCCGAAGCTCTTGATGATGCCGATGATGCCCGCCGTCGCGATGCCGCCGATGCCGATGTGGCGCGCGTAATCCTTGAAGATCTGCTCCGGGGCCATCTCACCGATGGTCGTCATCACGCCCGTGCCCATCAGGTCGATCACGCTGCCGCCCCAGATGAGGTTCATCAGCGGGATGATCACGAGCCACACGAGCAGGGAGCCGCAGCAGATGATGAAGGCGTACTTGAGGCCCACGATGTAGCCGAGGCCCAGCACGGCCGCGCCGGTGTTGATCTTCAGCACCACCTTGGCCTTGTCGGCCACGGCCTGGCCCCAGCCCATCACGGTGGTGGACAGGGTTTCCGCCCAGGTGCCGAAGGTGGCGACGAGGAAGTCGTACAGACCGCCGATGAGGCCGGCCCAGACGAGCGTCTTCGCCGAGGAACCGCCGCTTTCGCCGCTCACGAGGACCTGCGTAGTCGCCGTGGCCTCCGGGAACGGATACTTGCCGTGCATCTCCTTCACGAAATACTTGCGGAAAGGAATCAGGAACAGGATGCCCAGCACGCCGCCCAGCAGGGAGCTGAGGAACATCTGCCAGAAATTGACCTCCACCCCGAGGATGTAGATGGCCGGGAGGGTGAAGATGGCGCCCGCCACGACGGCGCCGGAGCAGCCGCCGATGGACTGGATGATGACGTTCTGGGCCAGTCCGTCGTTCTTCTTGAGGGCGCTGGTGAGGCCCACGGCGATGATGGCGATCGGGATCGCCGCCTCGAACACTTGCCCGACCTTGAGGCCGAGATAGGCCGCCGCGGCGGAGAACAGCACCACCATCAGGATGCCGAGACAGACGGAATACGGGGTGACCTCGGCATACTTCTTCGCCGGGTCCAGGATGGGGACGTACTTCTCGCCGGGCTTCAGCTCACGCTGCGCGTTCTCCGGGAGCGATACAGGTTTCTTGTCTTCCATGCGTTCTTTGTGTTTCCACAAAATTACGCATTCTTGACGAGATTTTCAACGGCTTGGTTTACACGGTCGAAGGGGAAGGCGGCGAGGCGGGCCTGGAACTTCGCGCGGACCTCGGCGGTGCACAAGTTGCCGATGGAGCCTTCGTGCGTGTGGTGGAGTTCGCCCTCGTAGTGGAAGGTGCCGTCCTGCACGGCGAGGCCTACCTGGCGGTAGGCGTCGCGGAAGGGGACGCCGGCCTCGACGAGGCGGTTCACCTCCTCCACGCAGAAGGCCTGCGCGTACAGGGGTTTGTCCATGAGCCCATCCGTCACGGTGATGCCCGGGAGGGCGAAGCACAGGATGTCCAGGCAGCTGTCCAGCTCGTCGAACATCGGCAGGTACACTTCCTTCAGGAGCTGCATGTCACGGAAGTAGCCCGACGGAAGGTTGCCGGTGATGTGCCGCAGCATCGCGGGGATGCCCTGGATGCGGTTGCAATGGCCCCGGACGAGCTCGAACACGTCCGGATTCTTCTTCTGGGGCATGATGCTGGAGCCGGTGGTGAAGGCGTCCGGCAGGTGGATGAAGCCGAAGTTCTGGCTGGTGAACAGGCAGCCGTCCACGGCGAGCCGGCCGATGGTCTCCGCCACGGCGCTGCACGCCCAGGCGACCATCCGTTCGCCCCGGCCGCGGGACATCTGCGCGTAGATGCTGTTATAGTCGAGGGTGCCGAAGCCCAGGAGCTCGGTGGTGCGGGCGCGGTTCAGCGGGGCCGACGAGCCGTACCCCGCGGCGCTGCCGAGGGGGTTCTCGTCGGTCACGTCCCACGCCGCCTTGAGCAGCACCAGGTCGTCGGCGAGGCTCTCCGCATAGGCGCCCAGCCACAGGCCGAAGGAGGAGGGCATCGCCACCTGCAGGTGCGTGTAGCCCGGCATCAGGACATCTTTCAGCTCCTCGGATTTTTCCTGCAGCAGGGCGAACAGCGCGGCGACCTTGCCCACGGTCTTCTCCAGACGGGCCCGGGTGAACAGCTTGATGTCCACGGCCACCTGGTCGTTCCGCGAGCGGCCCGTATGGACCTTCTTGCCCACGTCGCCGAGCGTGGCGATGAGCCGGGCCTCCACCTCCGAATGGACATCTTCCCCTTCGATGGTGAACCGGCCTTCCACGGCCTCCTGGTGCAGTTTCTTCAGCTCCGGAAGGAGCACCGCCAAGTCGTCTTTTCCCAGCAGGCCCACCTCGGACAGCATCGTGATATGGGCCATCGTCCCGAGAATGTCCCACGGGGCCAGCATCAAATCCAGTTCCCGGTCCTTCCCGACCGTGAAAGCGTCGATCTCCGGCGCGTTATCGAATCCTTTCGACCAAATTTTCATATTATACAACCAATTGGTCCAGCAAAGATACATAAATATCCACCGCCTTGGCGATGTCGTCGACCATCACGTACTCATTGGCCGTATGCGACCGCGGGGAGTCGCCGGGGCCGAGCTTGACGGAGGGGAAGCGGCAGAGGGCCTGGTTGGAGAGGGTGGGCGAGCCGACGGCCGGGAGGCCGAGGGCGAGCCCCCGCTGCACCAGCGGATGGTCCTTCGCGATGGACGAGCCGTGCAGCCGCGTGGAGCGCGCCTTCACTTCGCAGGGGGCCTCCGCCTGGATCAGTTCCAGGAGTTCCTCATTGGTATAGAGCCCATTGGAACGGACATCCACGACGAAGGCGCACAGGTCGGGAATCACGTTGTGCTGCGTCCCGGCATTGACCTGCGTCACGGTCATCTTGACCGGGCCCAGGAGGTCGGAGACCTTCTCGAACTGCTTGTTCCGGAACCATTCGATGGCGGGAAGGGCCTTGTAGATAGCATTGACGCCCGTATTCCGCGCGGCGTGTCCGGCGACGCCTTTCACGGCGCAGTCCAGCACCATCAGCCCCTTTTCCGCCACGACCATCTCCAGCGAGGTCGGCTCGCCGAACACGCCGCAGGCGATGGGACCGCAGGCCGCCTCGATCTCCGTCAGGGAGATCTCGAGGCCGTTGCGGCCGCTGGACTCCTCCTCCGCGGACAGCGAGAGAGCCAGCGTGTAGGGCTGCGGCTTGGCGGTGAGGCGAAGGAACGCCTCGATGAGCGCCACGACGGATGCGCCGTCGTCGTTGCTCCCGAGCCCGTACAGCCGGCCGTCCTCGACGGCGGGCGCGAACGGGTCCCGGGTCCATCCGGCGACGGGCTTCACCGTGTCGATGTGCGCGTCGATGAGGATGACCGGCCCTTCGCCGCGGCTGCACCAGAGG
Source organism: uncultured Bacteroidales bacterium (assembly GCA_900316955.1). Lineage (GTDB taxonomy): Bacteria > Bacteroidota > Bacteroidia > Bacteroidales > UBA932 > Cryptobacteroides. The sequence continues at coordinate 11,883 of ONEX01000029.1, read as the reverse complement.
TTGTTGCCGCAGCGGTGCGGGGCGAGCCCCCGCCCGGCGAGCCACGCCTCCAGGAAGTCGGCGACCGCCTGCTCGTTCCCGCTGAGCGAGGGGATGGCGATCATCTGCCGGAGAAGGTCCGTCATAACAGTTCGTCCTCGTGCCGGTTGTAGTACACCCGCAGCGGCGTGGACAGGACCTTGATGAAGCCCTTCGCGTCCTCCGCCGTCCATCCCTTCTGCATCTCGCCGTACTCGCCGAACTTGGTCTTCACGAGGTCGTTGACGCTCTCGACACCCACGGTCTCGAACTGCTTGGGCCCATAGTTCACGATCACGGTGCCGGTCACGTAGCGCTGGCTGGACTCGAGCATGGCTTCGATGTCGCGCATCACGGGTTCCAGGTACTGGCTCTCGTGCAGGAACATCCCGTACCAGGTGCCCACCTGGTCCTTCCAGTACTGCTGCCACTTGGACAGGGTGTATTTCTCCAGGTATTTGTGGGCGGCGATGATGAGCATCGGCGCGGCAGCCTCGAAGCCCACCCGGCCCTTGATGCCGATGATGGTGTCGCCGACATGGATGTCCCGGCCGAGGCCGTAGCCCTCGACGGAGGCCTCCAGGGCTTGGATGGCGGCGACGGGGGAGTCGAAGGTCTTCCCGTCCACGGAGACGAGCTGGCCCTTCTCGAACCCGAGCTTCACCGTCTTCTCGCCGGACTTCGTGACCGGCTTCAGGTAGGCCGATTCGGGGAGGCCCTGCGCGCTGTCCAGCAGTTCGCCGCCGCAGATGGACGTGCCCCAGAGGCCCACGTTGTAGGAGTACTTGAGTTTGGCGAAATCGGCCGGGAAGCCGTGCCCGTTGAGGTAGTCCACCTCTTCCTGCCGGCTGAGGGCCCGGTCGCGGGTGAGCGTGATGATCTGCATCTCGGGGCACATCACCTGGAAGGTCATGTCGAACCGGACCTGGTCGTTGCCGGCGCCGGTGGAGCCGTGGGCGATGGCGTCGGCCCCGACCTCCTTCGCGTAGCGGGCGATGGCGATGGCCTGGAAGATGCGCTCCGACGAGACGGAGATGGGGTAGGTGCCGCCCCGGAGGACATTGCCGTACACCATGTATTTCAGGCTCTTCTCATAATATTCATCCTTGACGTCCAGGGTGGCGTAGGCCTTGGCGCCCAGCTTGTAGGCGTTCTCTTCGTTCTTCTTGAGCTGGGCGGGGGAGAACCCGCCGGTGTCCGCGCAGGCGGCATACACTTCGTGGCCCTGGTTGGCCAGATACATCACGGTATAGGAGGTGTCCAGGCCTCCGCTGTAAGCGACGACGATTTTCATTGTACGTAACGGTTTTTGATTTCAGGGAAAAGGGGAGTGAGGGCGTCCAGGATGACTTCGGGGGTGGATCCTTCCTGGAGAATCAGGAGGATCGTATCGTCCCCGGCGATGGTTCCGAGAACGGAATGGACCATGTGGTTGTCGATGAGGACGGCGACGGCGTTCGCCAGGCCCGGCCGGGTGCGGATGACGCCGAGATTTGCGGAAAACTGGATCCGGAGGATGCCGGAGGTGAAGTCGACGGAAAGGCTCCGGCCCCGGGCCGGAACGACGTAGCCTTCGCCGGGGACCTTGGAGATCCGGAGGGCTTTCAGGTCGCGGGAAAGGGTGGCCTGGGTGGAGGAGATGCCGGCCTCCCGCAGCCGGGCGGCGAGTTCGTCCTGGCTGAACACGGGACCGGCCTGGATGATGTCCAGGATGGCCTGCTGTCGGATTTTGGTGTTGTTCTGCATATTTAGTGGATATCTATCCGAATTTTTGGCAAATATATGCATTTAAATTGGAAATATTTGCATAATATGAAAAAAAATTTTAATTTTGCCCCCGGTTAGTACAACGAACGCGTCTATGGAATTCCAAGTTATGGTGGCCCAAGAGTGCCACACGGCCTTTGCAGAGGCCATCTGTCAAGAAATCTACGTCTCCTCCCTGGAGCGGAAAACGGGTATCGCGAACCGGTCCCCGGAATACATCAATGAAAAAATACGCGCGGGCAAGGCCGTGATCGCCCTCACGGAGGACGGCGAATTCGCCGGCTTCTCCTACATCGAGTCCTGGGGCGGCAAGAGCTTCGTCGCGAACTCCGGCCTCATCGTCGCGCACAAGTTCCGCGGGATGGGCCTCGCGAAGAAGATCAAGGAGCAGACCTTCATCCTGTCCCGGAAGCTCTTCCCGGACGCCAAGATTTTCTCCATCACCACCGGCGCGGCGGTGATGAAGATGAACTACGAGTTCGGCTTCCGTCCCGTCCCGTTCTCCGAGCTCACGGACGATCCCGAGTTCTGGAAGGGCTGCGAGGGCTGCCGCCACTTCGGCATCCTCAAGGACCGTGAGTACCGGATGTGCCTGTGCACGGGTCTCCTGTACGACCCCAAGGAGCATCTGACCATCCACCATCCCGGGGAGGAAGCATGATCCGCGCGGGTATCATCGGGGGCGCCGGCTACACCGCCGGCGAACTGGTCCGGCTGCTGGTGAACCATCCGGCGGCCGAGATCGCCTGGATCCATTCCGAGAGCCAGGCGGGGAAGCCTGTGGCGGAACACCACCCCGGCCTCGTAGGCGACACCGACCTCGTCTTTACCGACGTCGTCGACCTGGAAGGGATCGACGTCCTCTTCCTGTGTCAGGCCCACGGCAAGAGCCGCGCTTTCTGGGAGGAACACCCCTGCCCCGCGGGGCTCAAGGTCGTGGACCTGGCCCAGGACTTCCGCGACGAATCCGACGGCTATGTCTATGGACTCCCGGAGCTGAACCGGAACCGGATCCTGGGCGCGGAGAAGGTGGCCAATCCGGGCTGCTTCGCCACCGCCATCCAGCTGGCGCTCCTGCCGCTGGCCAAGGCCGGCCTCCTCGGGGGCGACGTGCACGTGCAGGCCGTCACCGGCTCCACAGGCGCCGGCGTCAAGCCCGCGCCCACGACGCACTTCAGTTGGCGGGACAACAACCTGTCCACCTATAAAGTCCTCACGCACCAGCACCTGGCGGAGATCCGCCGCAACCTGGGCGTTGGGGAAAACCTGCATTTCATCCCCGTCCGGGGCGATTTCCCCCGCGGCATCTTCGCCGTCGCCGAGACCGCCTGCGCCCTCTCCCCGGAGGAAGTGACGGCCCTGTACAAGAACTTCTATGCCGATGCGGCCTTCACGCACGTCCTCCCCGGCTCCGTGGATCTCAAGCAGGTGGTCAACACGAACAAGTGCCTGATCGCCCTCGAGCTGCACGACGGCCAGCTCGTCGTCACCTCCGTCATCGACAATCTCCTCAAAGGCGCCTCCGGCCAGGCCGTGCAGAACATGAACCTCCTGTTCTCCCTCCCCGAAACCGCTGGCCTCCGCCTCAAGGCTTTAGCCTTCTAGATGGCCGATCAGGTCGGCCATGACGAAGCATCACGTCATTCCCGGCTTGACCGGGAATCTTGAAAACGGATTTGACTATGGACCTATTCAACGTATATAAAAGGTGGAACATCGAGCCCGTGCGCGGGCAGGGTTCCACGCTGTGGGACGCCGAGGGCCAGGAGTACCTGGACCTGTACGGCGGCCACGCCGTGATCAGCATCGGGCACTGCCACCCGCATTACGTGGCGGCGATTCGGGAGCAGATCGGCAAGCTGGGCTTCTACTCCAACGCCGTGCAGAACGGCCTGCAGGATGCCCTGGCGCAGAAACTCGGCCAGATCAGCGGCTATGACGCCTACCACCTGTTCCTGTGCAACAGCGGGGCGGAGGCCAACGAGAACGCGCTGAAGCTGGCGTCGTTCCATACCGGCCGTTCCAAGGTCCTCGCCTTCGGCGGGGCCTTCCACGGCCGCACCGCCGGCGCCGTGAGCGTCACCGACAATCCCAAGATCCGCGCGCCGTTCAACGCCACGCCCAACGTGGCCTTCGTCCCCCTGGGCGACCTCGCCGCCGCGGAGAAGGAACTGTCCACGAACGCCTACGCCGCCGTCATCATCGAGGGCATCCAGGGCGTCGCGGGCATCAAGCTCCCGTCGGATTCGTTCCTGCAGGACCTACGGGCCCTGTGCGACCGCACCGGGACGCTCCTCGTGCTGGACGAGATCCAGTCCGGCTGCGGCCGGACCGGCCGGTTCTTCGCCCACCAGTACGCGGGCGTGGAGGCGGACCTCGTCACGATGGCCAAGGGCCTCGCCGGCGGCATCCCCATCGGCGCCGTCCTAATCAACCCGGTGATCCAGGCCTCCTACGGCCTGCTGGGCACGACCTTCGGCGGCAACCACATCGCCTGCGCGGCGGCCATCGCCGTCCTCGAGGTCATCGAGGCGGAAGGCCTGGTCGCGAAGGCGGAGAAGCTGGGCGCCTGGTTCGAGTCGCAGCTGGTCGGCGACCCCGCCCTGGCGGATTACCGCGGCCGCGGCCTGATGATCGGCCTGGAGATCAAGCCCGAATTCAAGGGCCTCCGGGACCGGCTCCTGTATGAGAAACACATTTTCACCGGCGCTTCCGGGGAGAACGTCATCCGGCTTCTTCCCGCCTTGAACCTTCCCGAGGAGGGCGCCCGGCAGTTCGTGGAAGCCTGGAAAGCATTGACCCAATGAAGCATTTTACCAGCATGAAGCAGCTGGGCGACCTGAAGGCCGCCCTCGCCGAGGCCGCCTACGTGAAGGCGAACCCCTTCGCGGACCAGGCACTCGGCCGTAACAAGACCGTCCTCCTCGTGTTCTTCAACAACAGCCTGCGCACGCGCCTGAGCACCCAGAAGGCCGCCCTGAACCTGGGGATGAACCCCATCGTCCTGGACGTGAACCAGGGCGCCTGGAAGCTCGAGACCGGCCGCGGCGTGGTGATGGACGGGGACAAGAGCGAGCACATCCTGGAAGCGATTCCCGTGATGGGCTCGATGTGCGACATGATCGGCGTGCGCTCCTTCGCCCGCTTCGAATCCCGGGACGACGACTACAACGAGGTGATCCTGAACCAGTTCATCCAGTATTCCGGGAAGCCGGTCTTCAGCATGGAGGCCGCCATCCGGCATCCGCTCCAGACTTTCGCGGACATCATCACCATCGAGGAGTACAAGACGAAACCCCGCCCGAAGGTGGTCATGACCTGGGCCCCGCATCCGCGGGCGCTGCCGCAGGCCGTCCCGAATTCCTTCGCGGAAGGCATGTCCATGACGGACTACGACTTCGTGATCGCCAATCCGGAAGGCTACGACCTGGCGCCCGAGTTCGTGGGCAACGCGAAAGTGACGCACGACCAGGACGAGGCCCTCGCGGGCGCGGACTTCGTGTACGCGAAGAACTGGGCCCCGTACCGGGAGGACATCTACGGCAAGGTCGTGAACTATGACATGGGATGGACCGTCACGAAAGAGAAGATGGCCCTCACCAACGATGCTTTCTTCATGCACTGCCTGCCGGTGCGCCGCAACATGATCGTCTCGGACGAGGTCATCGAGAGTCCGCGCTCCCTGGTGATCCCGGAGGCGGCGAACCGCGTGGTTTCCGCCCAGACCGTCCTCAAGATGCTGCTCCAGTCGCTATGATCCGCGTGGTGAAATGCGGCGGGCAGGTCCTGGACGACGATGCCCTGCTGGAGGCTTTCTGCCGGGATTTCGCGGCCCTGGAAGGGCCCAAGGTCCTGGTCCATGGCGGCGGCGCCCTCGCCGGCCGTTTCCAGAAGGCCCTCGGCATCGAGCCGGTCAAGTACGAAGGTCGCCGGGTGACGGACGACGCCACCCTGCAGGTCGTGACGATGGTGTACGCCGGCTGGTGCAACAAACGGGTGGTTTCCCTCCTGCAGGCCGCGGGCTGCGACGCTATCGGCCTTTCCGGCTGCGACGGCTCCGTCATCACGGCGTCCAAGCGGCCGCCCCTCACCCTGTCCGACGGCTGGACGGTCGATTTCGGCTGGGTGGGCGACGTCTCGCCCGCGAGCGTCCGCACGGAGTTCCTGCGGCTGCTCCTGGGCAACGGCCTGACACCGGTCCTCTGCGCCATCAACCACGACGGCGCGGGCCAGCTGCTGAACACGAATGCCGACACGGTCGCGGCCTCGGTGGCCGCCGCCCTCGGCGCCGGTCTGACGACCTGCTTCGAGCAGCCGGGCGTCCTCGCGGACCGGAACGACCCTTCCAGCGTGATCCCTTTCATCGACAAGGAAACGTACGCTTCCTTGAAGGCCCGCGGCATCGTCGCCGACGGGATGATCCCCAAGCTGGACCAGGCCTTCGACGCCCTCGCCAAGGGCGCGGCCGAGGTCCGCATCTGCCACAGTTCCGCCCTCCTGGCGGACGCGGGCACAACGGTTACCCTATGAAAAGGAAGAAAGCGGAGCTCCGGCTCGGCAACGGCCGGGTCCTGGAAGGCTGGAGCTTCGGATACGACGGCCCGGCGACCGGCGAGGTGGTGTTCTCCACCTCGATGGTGGGTTACCCCGAGAGCCTCACGGACCCCTCTTTCCAGGGGCAGATCCTCTGCGTCAGCTACCCGCTCGTGGGCAACTACGGGACGCCCGACATGAGCACGGGCCTGGACGGCCTTTCCCTCCGCGCCGAGTCCGAACGGATCCACGTCCGTGGCCTGGTGATTGCCGATTACAGCGAGAACTACAGCCACTGGGACGCAGTCGAAAGCCTCGGCGATTGGCTCAAGCGGGAGCAGGTGCCGGGCATCTCCGGCATCGACACTCGCGCCCTCACCCGCATGATCCGCGAAGAAGGCGTCATGCCGGGGGAAATCGTGATCGACGGTTGTCATTCTGAGGAGGCCGCTTGCGGCCGACGTGAGAATCCGGAGAACCTCGTCTCCCAGGTCAGCTGCCAGGAAGTCCTCCATTACGGAAAGGGCTCGAAGCGAGTGGTGCTGTTAGACTGCGGCGTCAAGCACAATATCCTGCGGTGCCTGGTTTCCCGGGGCATCGAAGTGCTGCGCGTGCCGTGGGACTACGACTTCACGGGGATGGACTATGACGGCCTGTTCCTGTCCAACGGGCCCGGCGACCCGGCCGTGTGCACGGAAACCATCGCCCATCTGCGGAAGGCGCTCGAGGGCGACCGCCCGGTCTTCGGCGTGTGCCTCGGAAGCCAGCTCATGGCCCTGGCGGCGGGCGCGAAGACGTTCAAGCTGCCGTACGGCCATCGCAGCCACAACCAGCCCGTGCGCCGCGTGGGCACGGACCGCTGCTACATCACCTCCCAGAACCACGGGTACGCCGTGGACCCGACCACGCTGCCGGCGGGCTGGGAACCTTTCTTTGTCAACCTGAACGACGGAACCAACGAGGGCATCCGGCACCTGTCGAAGCCCTTTTTCGCCACGCAGTTCCATCCGGAGGCCTCCGGCGGACCCGTGGACACGGAGTTCCTGTTCGATGATTTCCTGTCCCTGCTATGATCCGGAAAGTGCTCATCCTGGGCTCGGGCGCGCTGAAGATCGGCGAGGCCGGAGAATTCGACTACAGCGGTTCGCAGGCCCTCAAGGCCCTGCGTGAGGAAGGCATCCGGACCGTCCTCGTGAACCCCAACATCGCGACGGTCCAGACCTCGGAAGGCGTGGCCGACGAGGTGTATTTCCTGCCGGTGACGCCGGCGTTCGTGGAGAAGGTCATCCAGAAGGAGCGCCCGGACGGCATCCTCCTGTCCTTCGGCGGCCAGACCGCGCTCAACTGCGGCGTGGCCCTGTTCCGCAACGGCGTCTTGAAGCGCTACAGCGTGCAGGTGCTGGGTACCCCCGTGGAAACCATCATCGACACGGAGGACCGCGAACTGTTCGTGGCCCGGCTCGACGAGATCGGCGTGAAGACCATCCGCTCCCATGCGGCGACGACCCTCGAGGAGGCCCGCGCCGCCGCCCGCGAAGTGGGCTATCCCGTCATCATCCGGGCGGCCTACGCCCTGGGCGGGCTCGGCTCCGGCTTCTGCGAGGACGAGGCCCAGCTGGACACCTTAGCGACGAAAGCCTATACCTTCTCGCCCCAGGTGCTCGTGGAGAAATCCCTGCGCGGGTGGAAGGAAATCGAATACGAGGTGGTCCGCGACCGCTTCGACAACTGCATCACGGTCTGCAACATGGAGAACGTGGACCCGCTCGGGATCCATACCGGCGAGAGCATCGTCGTCGCCCCGTCGCAGACCCTCACCAACGACGAATACCATTTCCTGCGGAAGACCTCCATCGACATTGTCCGGCACCTGGGGATCGTCGGCGAGTGCAACGTCCAGTACGCCTTCAGCCCCGACGGGGAGGACTACCGGGTGATCGAGGTCAATGCGCGGCTCAGCCGCTCCTCGGCCCTGGCGTCCAAGGCGACGGGCTATCCGCTGGCGGCCGTGGCGGCGAAGCTGGGCCTGGGCTACGGCCTGCACGAGCTCAAGAACGCGGTCACGAAGACGACGCCGGCCTTCTTCGAGCCGGCCCTGGACTATGTCGTCGTGAAGATCCCGCGCTGGGATCTGGCGAAGTTCAAGGGCGTCTCCCGGGACATCGGCCCCGGCATGAAGAGCGTCGGCGAGGTGATGGCCATCGGCCGGACCTTCGAGGAGGCCATCCAGAAGGGCATCCGGATGATCGGCCAGGGCGCGAACGGCTTCGTGTGCAACAAGCCGTACGTGACGGAGGACCTGGATTTCGCGCTGTCGCATCCCACGGACACGCGCATCTTCGCCATCGCCGCGGCCTTCGAGTCGGGCTACACCGTGGACCGGATCCATGCGCTCACGCACATCGACCGCTGGTTCCTGGACAAATTGGCCCATATCGAATCCACCTACCGGGCCCTGGAGGCCTGCGCTTCGCTGGAGGATGTCCCGTACGACCTTCTGCGGCAGGCGAAGGTGGAAGGCTTCTCCGACATCCAGATTGGCCGCGTGTTCCACCTCGGCGAGGAAGCCGTGCGCGCGCGCCGCGTCGAGCTGGGCATTCGTCCGTCGGTCAAGCAGATCGACACCCTCGCGGCGGAATTCCCCGCCGTCACCAATTACCTGTATCTGACCTATCAGGGCACCTGCGACGACGTCGAGCCGGAAGATCCGGGCCGCAGCGTCATCGTGCTGGGCTCCGGCGCCTACCGGATCGGCAGCAGCGTGGAGTTCGACTGGTGCGCCGTGAGCACGGTCCGCACCCTCCGCGAGAACGGCCGGAAGGCGATCGTGGTCAATTACAACCCGGAAACGGTCTCCACCGACTATGACACCTGCGACCGGCTCTATTTCGACGAGCTGAGCCTCGAGACGGTGTGGGAGATCTGCATGCGGGAGCGTCCCGACGGCGTGGTCGTCAGCGTGGGCGGCCAGATTCCCAACAACCTGGCCCTGCCGCTGGACCGCTGCGGAATCCGCATCCTGGGCACCTCGGCGGCCGATATCGACCGGGCCGAGGACCGCGGCAAGTTCTCCGAGGTGGTGGACCGCCTGGGCATCGACCAGCCCCGCTGGAAGGCGATGACCACGCGGGCTGACATCGACCGCTTCATCGGCGAAGTGGGTTTCCCCGTGCTGGTGCGGCCTTCCTATGTCCTGTCGGGCGCGGCGATGAACGTGTGCTATTCCGCCGAGGACCTTACCGCCTGCCTGGAGCGGGCCGCCGAGGTGTCGGAGGAGCACCCTGTCGTCGTCAGCGCGTTCCTGCAGCGGTGCCAGGAGCTCGAGTGCGACGCCGTCGCCGACGGCGGCCGCGTCCTCGCCTGCGCCATTTCGGAACACGTCGAGTTCGCCGGGGTCCATTCCGGCGACGCCACGATCCAGTTCCCCGCCCAGCGGGTGTTCGGGTCGGTCCTGTCCCGGATCCGGAAGACGGCGGCGGCCATTGCGGCCGAGCTGCACATCACGGGTCCGTTCAACATCCAGTTCCTGTCTTCGGACCTGGACCTCAAGGTCATCGAGTGCAACCTCCGGGCTTCCCGGAGCTTCCCCTTCGTGTCCAAGGTCTGGCGGACGGACCTGATCGGTCTCGCCACGCGGTGCATGCTGGGGCAGCATCCCTCGCCCTGGATGCCCGATCCCTTTGACCTGGGCTATGTGGGCGTCAAGTGCTCCCAGTTCTCCTTCGCCCGGCTCCACCAGGCGGACCCGGTGTCCGGCGTGGACATGGCGTCCACCGGCGAGGTGGGCTGCCTGGGCCGTACGAGCGACGAGGCCCTGCTGAAGGCGATGCTGTCGGTGGGCCACCGGGTACCGGCCGGGCCGGTGCTCCTGTCCACGGGCGACGCCTTCCAGAAGGCGGAGCTCCTGCCCGCCTGCCGCGCCCTGGCGGAGAAGGGCTATACCCTGTATGCGACGGACGGCAGCTGTCGATATCTATTGGAACATGGCGTGCCCGCGCAACGCGTGCGTTGGCCGGACGAACCGGACGACGGGACGCCCTCCGCCCTGGACCTGATCCGGGAGCACAAGGTCGATCTCGTGGTGAACAACCCCAAGAACTTTTCGCACTCCGAGCTGGGCAACGGGTACCACCTCCGCCGGGCCGCCGTGGACTTCAATGTCCCCCTCGTGACGGACGCGCGCCTCGCCGCCGCCTACATCCGCGCCTTCTGCACCCTCCCGGATGCCGCCTTGGAGGTTAGGAATTGGGCCGATTATGCCGGAAAGTGGTAATTTTTACAAAAAAACCGAAAAAAGTTTTGGCGGTTCAAAAAAAGTTTCTACCTTTGCAGTCCCGTTTGAAACGAGCACGTAAAAATGCGATTTCAGAAAGGGTTTAGTTCACTGACAATACTGAGAGAAAAGATCAAAGAGGTAAAGAAAAACAGAAAGAGAGTCTGTATAATCTAGAGTTTAGAAGTTTTTTCGAACTGAGAATATAGGG
>ONEX01000029.1:0-1062 GCA_900316955.1 uncultured Bacteroidales bacterium | reverse complement strand
GAGCATTAGGAAAGAAACGAAGAGCGAACGGTGGATGCCTAGGCTATCCGGAGGCGAGGAAGGACGTGGTAAGCTGCGAAAAGGCTCGGGGAACTGCAAACAGGTTTTGATCCGAGCATATCCGAATGGGGAAACCCAGTGGGTTGAAGACCCACTACTGACCTTGCGTCAGAGCGAACCCGGGGAACTGAAACATCTTAGTACCCGGAGGAAGAGAAAGAAATCATCGATACCCTGAGTAGTGGCGAGCGAAAGGGGCAGAGCCTAAACCGGCACGTTTACGGACGCGTCGGGGTTGTAGGACCTCTCATCACGCGAAATCAACGAACCAGAACGCTGTGGAAACAGCGACCGCAGAGGGTGACAGTCCCGTACGGGTAAGTTTGGTTGAGCACGAGAGGCACCTGAGTAGGGCGGGGCACGTGGAATCCTGTCCGAATCTGCGGGGACCATCGGAAGACCGATAGTGGACCAGTACCGTGAGGGAAAGGTGGGAAGCACCCCGAACAGGGGAGTGAAATAGAACCTGAAACCGTTCGTTTACAAGCGGTCGGAGCATCGTAAGGTGCGACGGCGTGCCTTTTGCATAATGAGCCTACGAGTTGCATCACGCTGGCGAGGTTAAGGGCTTGAGGCCCGTGAGCCGTAGCGAGAGCGAGTCTGAACAGGGCGTTCAGTCAGCGTGAGCAGACGCGAAACCTAGTGATCTGTTGAAAAGGGCTTGGATGAGTTGTGGGTAGGAGTGAAAGGCCAATCAAACTGGGAGATAGCTCGTACTCCCCGAAATGTCTTTAGGGACAGCCTCGGACGATTGCTGCGTGAGGTAGAGCTACTGATAGGATGCGGGGGCTTCATCGCCTGCCAAATCCTGACAAACTCCGAATGCGCGCAGATACAGTCCGGGAGTGAGTCGTCGGGTGCTAATATCCGTCGGCGAAAGGGTAAGAGCCCAGACCAACAGCCAAGGCCCCCAAACACGGTTTAAGTTGAGACAGAACGAGGTGACATCGCAGTGACAGCTAGGATGTTAGCTTGGAAGCAGCTATTCATTCAAAGAGTGCG
>ONEX01000009.1 GCA_900316955.1 uncultured Bacteroidales bacterium | reverse complement strand
TGCGGTTGTTGTTCATTGTTTCAGTGATGAGCGCCAGGCTTTCCTGAGCTGTCATTTCTTTGTTTTGTTCCATTGTATCAATTGTTTAACCATTTTTTGAGGATGGACGAAGCTGCGCAGTCTTCCCCTTCCATGTTGCAAATATAAACAAATTTACAATATAAACCAAATTTTTTGCGGTTTTAGTTGTATGGAGTAATGATCACCTTTAAGGGTTAGATAAATCGGGATTTGCCAGCATATGCTGATATGAAACACTTATTCTCAACTTTCTTTATTCTGCTTCTGGGTGCTCTCCTCCACGCTCAGGAACACAATTTTGAGTTTATTTCCAATCACATCTATCTGAATGCGGAGGTGAACGGGAAGCCCGCACGGCTGGTTTTCGATACGGGTTCCGCCGATGTGTATTTGGATAGCACATGGCTTTCTGAAAGTGGAATCAAGTATGCACAGATGGGAAACGCCATGGTGCGAGGAGCAGGAAATGAGGCTAAGAAAACAACGCTTATATTCTCCGGAGTTAATATTTCGATGAATGGAAAGGAATACTCTCCCATGATGGTTCCTATCATTGATTTGCGTGTCATTCTTGGTGATAAGGCCGATGGAATCTTCGGCCTTAAAGACTTGAAGGGGAAAGTGATTACTATCGACTACAAAAATAGTAAATTAACACTGTCGGATAAGCTTACGACAGACCCGGCAGAAGGCTTTACACGCATTCCGATAGAGACTGACATGAATCATCCGGGGCGAATCCTATTTGCCATTGAGGTTACAGTTACTCCGGGTAAGGTTATTTCCGGTAAAGCGTTGCTGGATATTGGCTCAGGCCAGGGCCTCCATTTTACCAGCAAGGCCGCTGCCAAATATGAATTGGACAAGATTCAGGACAAAGTTTATTTTCACCATGAGCATGGCGGTGTCGGCGGAGAATCAGCTGGTTACGAGTTTGGTATCGATAAAGTTACGACGGGCAATCTCCTGCTCTTCCAAGGTAAAGCCCGATATAGCACAGACCATTCAGGCGCGATGGCAAGTGATGAGTATATTGCTGTCCTAGGAAATGAAATATGGCAGCATTTTACAGTCATTATTGACTTAAGCAAGTCTATGTTATTCTTGAAGGAGAACCTGTAAATTCACATTTATAGGTGTCTTTGGATAATCCATATTGACGGATGTATCAATTAAGAATGCAGGCAGTCCTGATGTGACCACCTGCATTCTTTTTTTGAATTTAACCTAAAAGTCCAATCCAAATTCCTTCCTCATCAAATAATCATTTACATCACCGCAAGGCAAGAAGCGATCAGAACAGGATATGGCTTTGTCTACGAGTTCTCCCTTGATCATCTCAAAAGCGTTCCTGCCAGAATCGTCATTGTCAAGGTAGCAGAATACGCGGGGATAGACCTTAATAAAGGGAAGTGTTTTCTTGACCATACTGGTCGAATTCAAGACGACACAGTCACAGGGGTGTTCCTGCGGGATTTTTCTGTCTCCCATTACTTCCATAGTTTTGTAGGAGAGGAAATCCATGAATCCCTCGAAGAGACAGCAACTTTCCGTCTTGCCGGTCTTCTCAACTGGAATGATGCTTGGGGCTTTGGTGCCATGGCACCCCTTGAAGTATTGACTCCTAATCTCCATTCCACCCAGCACATTCATGAAACATACACCATAATACTGCCTGCCACGGATCCAGTAATGAGCCTCGCGGCAGTACATCTCCGAAACCTCAGGAAGGATTCCCCTGGATGAGAGATACTTCTTCAAGGCGGGTCTTTCCAACGGGACGGTAGAAACCTTGCAGAGGGTATTCTCTATAGTCTCGTCATAAGTTCCCATGATGCTGAACTCCAAACGTGAAACGCCTCCGAAAGACCTGTACTGCTCTTCAAGCCAGTATACAGCGGAGCTGAAGGAGCATCCTTTAATGGCCATTGCCAAATCGATGATATTTCCCCCAATATTGGAACTGAAATCAAACCATACGTTCTTAGGAACAGACACGGAGAAAGAAGGAGTGAGGTCGGTATTGAAAAGGGAATGATAAACGCACTGCTTACCCCCTCCAGTACGATATGCAGGTTCGAACCCAAGGTTAGAGAGAAGCTCGACTATCGGTATTTTCTTTATATCTTCAATCTTCATAACATACAATTAATTAAATTATAATATCTAAAGTGATAGTTTAATTGTTTAATCTCTAATACGTGCGGTAAAGGACAGGACCGGTGGACGACTTTCATTTAGGGTGTTGTTTAGCCAGTCCCGCCCTTATGCCCACCTTTGTAAACAGGACAAGTTCATCTTGCAGGAACAGGATCATAGTGGAAATCCCTATTATAGACATATCCTTTCCCTTCCTTCACCACGATTCCATTCCTTACGAGGAACTTCAGCAGGTTAACCATGACATTGCGTGCCCTTGCGAACCCGATGCTGGCGTAACCGATTCCGAGACGTTTGAGAAGAGGGGTATATAGGATAGGAGACGTGATATCTTTGAAGGCCTCATCCAGTGCAACCCTGTGCACTTCCTCTGCCATCACCTCGTAGTCGAAGACCGATTTCCTGTTCTTCGGCTTGAAGTCGAAACCCTCTATCACCTCCGGCAGTCCCTCGTCGTTGATCTGGAAGGCGAACGGCGGAAAATCACGGTCACGGATGAGGGCGGCATGGACCTCGCTGACCTTCCCGTCATTCTCGTTCCGGGTTATCTGAAGGATAGTCTCGGCCTTGTGATTGAGTTCGGTCCCGATATGGCCACGCACATTGTCATCGGCCTTGTTAAGGTGCAGGACGGTATGGATATGGAGGTTGTACTGACTGGTCCATCTCATCAGTAAACCAATCACTTCCGCTGCCTCAACTGAAGAATTGATATCAAAGAGAAGATCGCGCAATCCGTCTATGATGACCAGCCCGACATCAGGCCTTTCTGCAAGCGCCAGTTCAATGATCTGACGCCGGTCGATGGGATTGTATTCCCTGAGCATGACAAACTCAATCAGACTCAGGTCCTCCTCGGCCGGATACCCGGCCAGACGGTTGATCCTCTCCAGTACCTTGTGGCAGTGGTAGGAGCTCTGCTCCGTATCGAAGTATAGGATTCTCCTCTTGCCTTCAGGGAAATGCGCCTCATAATTGAGTATCTTCCTTCCCGTGATGGCAGATGCAACGATGGCGCAGACGTTGAATGTCTTCTTGGACTTGCCCTTGCCGGTTGATGCGCTGAAATTGCCGAGCGTGCTGATGGTGGAATTCCCCACATGTATTACCTCCGGGGGCGTCGTATACTTGTCGGTCGCCCTGATGAGGATGGAAGCCCACACGAGGTGAAAGTTCTCCGGTGTTATTCTTGAGTCCATGGCGTCATCATTTAATCCGGTTCAAAATCCACTCGGTCAGCTTGTTGCGTTCGAAGAACAGCTTCCTGTTCGTACGGAAGTGGGGGAGACCGCCTATTCTGGCGAGTTTGTATACCCTTTCCTTCGAAACGCCTAGGAAAGCGGCCGTCTCTGCCGCCGTGAGGACGCGTTTGGTCTCGCCGAGCATCTCCTCAATCCTGCTGATCCGCGACTGCATCTGGCCGATGGTTCCCGGATCGCACTTGTCCAGTTCATCCAATCGGAGGGAAAGGAGGTCAACCTCGTTCCTAAGTTCCGACAGGTCCCTTCTATCAACCTTGTTCTTCATATCCCCCTCCTTTTCTTAAGGGCCTCGAACTGGGCCTGTATGTCCATTCCATCGTCCTCGATGTCATCCACTTGACTCTCTACTTCTTCTTTGCCGACATCATGGACACAATCAATGCGGTATGATTCCATCCAGGCGTCCAGGTCATCTTTCAGAAAGTAGTATCCCTTGCCAGGTGGGGTATAGAAGGGCAACGCCCTCTGCTTTACGGCTTCTCGGAGCGTATATTTGCTGATCGCAAGATATTTACCGGCTTCCTCCGTCGTCAAATAAGTCTTGAGCATGTAGACCTTGTCCTCCAGATCCCGCATATGGGATAGCAGCTCGTCAAGGGAGTGGAACCGTTTGAGGTATTCCTCAAGGTCCTCGAACTTGACAAGCAGATCCTCTATCTCCTCCTTTTGCCGCAGGATATCCGGAATGACGCTGGCCCGTTCAATGAGACACAAAATCTCTTTTGCACTGAATTCCATAATCAATTACCTTTAAGTGTTACGATAAGAAAGCCCTCCGGAGGCTTATGCTTTCGGAGGGCAAATGTATATCGTACTAATTGACTATCAAACGTTTACGATTGACAGCGGACTCTCTGTCAAGTCCGCTGTCAAGTAAGTGCTATGATGGGTCGAAAGTCGTGGACTTGATGAGGACCACCCATCTTTCCACTCTTGAGGTTATCGGCTTGTCGGAGGATTCGAAATTCCGGAGTGCAGAGGAAATGTCCGTCTGGGAAAGAGCCTTGGTCCCGGTGGATCGCATCACGAGCCTAGCTTCGCCGAGGACCGTCTGGTATTTATTTGAGATGAGACCGTGGTAGTTGAGACGGCTGAAGAAGTAGGCCAGCACCTCGTTGCTGTTGGCCACCAAGGGCTCGCCATTGGTCTGGACGCATCTGTTGAACAGGCAGTCCATGTCAGACCGGGAAACGACTCTCTTGAACAGAGGAATGTCGTTCGCCGCGTCCGTGACGACCTGAAGGGTCCTGTCCGAGAGATAACACTCAAGGTTGATCAGACGGGGCTTCGTCCTGGGATTCTCAAACATGAACTCCTTCATGCAGGAAAGGAATGCCTCAGAATCAAGTGGTGTGTCGCAGTATCTCCGGACAAGATCGTCCCGGGTTGAAAGAAGAGAGCCGATGCGACCCAGATTGACCTGATGGTCGTTCCGGCTGTCAGCATCGGCTGCATCGTGGAATGTGTGTGAATTGATGAAGTCTTCACGGAATCGGTCGTAAGTGAAGCCAAGCTCAACTACGGCCTTCTTGTACATCGTCAGGGCTTCCCTCCAAAGAGAGAGCAAACCCTCATCGCCAATGCAGGCATCTCTTTTATCATGAGAATTTGTACTACACAAAAAGAGAGATGAAAAAGTCTTTGTTTTCCATTTCTGTTTTTATAATTAATTGTTTCATAGGCTATACAATAGTCTAATCTAAAGTATTGCCGTAGTACGATATACTCTATTTTTTCCTTGCCTTTGCGATGATTCCGTCTATCACCGGAACGAAATCCCATTGGTCCTTGTTCCGATAAACGTAGCTGCTCCTCGACTTGAGCGAGCTGTGGTTGATCTGCTTGCCGTTGCATGTGAAACAGTCGCAGAGCCTTAAGAGGATGTCAGGGTTCAGGGTCCCGAATGCCTCCTTGGCGAAGTAGATGAGGGAATTGTATCCCCGGTCGATCCAGTTGATCGGCGTAAACGGTGCCTGCCCCATGCCGAGGATGGACAGGAAACTCTCCAGCGAAGTGTGATGTCCCAGATAACCCTTGCGCATAAGCCCGGTGAACAGTTTCTTGGCCTGTTCCTCGCTGTAATCGTTCCGGAGCGTCTTGCCCTCGTTCTCGGGGATGATCTTCTCCCACAGGGGAACTTCGGGATAGAGGCGGACAATCTGGTTGATGGCAGCGCCCTTCGTGAGGGGAACCATGCACCTGTTGATTTCCTCGCCCCACTGCTCGACGAAATGGCACCATTTGTCCCTGAAGCTGAACTTCATGATGGCATTGATGGCGATGGCTATCACCTTCAGCTGGTAACGCTCGACACCCGGGGCGGGTTGGTAGTCCTTTTTGAGCAGTCCCGCGTTCACGGCCCTGTCAAACAGTTCCTTTGCCTGGGGATTCGCGAAGAAGGGGACAAGGTTGGCAAATTCATCCGTACCCTTGTGGAAGGCTTCATTCCCGTAGGCAATCAGTTCGTCCGTCACTTCGGCCACGTCCTTGACCTTCGCTGGCAGCGTCCCGGTACGGCGACGGGAAAGATACTCCCAGATCGGTTTCGTGTCTGCCAGGTGCATCAGCTCCTCGAACAGCACCGGATCCTGATCCTCCTTGATGTATTCCATGATTGAGTGCGCCAGCATCCTGTAGTTGATTTCCTCATCGATGGCATCCCTGATGAGGCTGTCCTTGCCAAGTTTCACCGCAGCGGCGAGGAGCTTGGAGGACCTGTTGATGACCGCAATCCCGAAAGCTGCATCCTGTCTTGTGATTCCCATAATCGCGTCCCTCCTTAAGGTTAGATATTGCTAAAGATGTCAGAGATCTTGTCCACGGCCTCCTGCTTCCTGGAATCGACCAGATGGGCGTATATCTGCGTCGTGGCGATCTCCCGGTGCCCGAGAAGCTTCGACACGGTGTAGATGTCGGTTCCCGAGTTCAAGAGCATCACGGCGAAGGTGTGGCGGCTGCAATGGAACGTGAAATCCTTCGTAATACCGGCAGCCAAGGCCCACCTCCGTAGCTCCAGGGAGGTCTCAGCACTATACTTGAACATGGGGAAGACCAGTTCGTCCGGTCCCTTTGAACCCTGCTTGCCAAGATACTGCTCTGCGGCCTTGGGAATATCGAGGTATTCCTGCCCGCCGGTCTTCTTCTGTTTGAAGACAAGCCGGGTGTAGTCACCGAATTTCTGGACCTCGCCCCATGTGAGCTTCTCAATGTCGCTCTTCCGGAGGCCGGTAAAACATCCGAACAGGAATGCCCTCTTCAGATGGGGATAGCGGCATTCGGTCTCGGCCATCTTCTTCACTTCCTCAATGGTAAGGTATTGCCGCTCCGCCTCGTCAGCCTTGAACCCCTTCACCGGATCCGCCGGATTGGAAGCGATAAGCCCTTCCTTGTAGGCCTGGTTCAGACAAGCTCTGAGCTTGTTGAAGTATGAGCACTTGGAGTTCTGGGAGAGCCCGTTGAATCCTTCCCTCGGCTTGAGGGCCATCTTAGTGGTGTCCTTCTCGACGGTCTCAAGATAGCTCTTGAACCCTTGGACCCAGCGGGGAGTGATATCAGCGAAGGTCGTCTTCTCATTACAATAGACCCGCAGGTACTTGTAGCAGCTCTTCCAGTTGCCGTAATTGCCGTCGCTCTGCTTGCGGTCTTCCATCATATTCCTATAATAGGCGAGGAAAGGGGTCTTCTCTCCTTCATTCGTCTTGGCGGGTGTCTCGGAAAGGAGCTCCTTCTCCTTCGCCAGGCGGATTGCCTCCGCCTTGGCCATGGTAACACGGTTCTTTTCCTTGATTTCGGGGCCCCTCCCGGCGAGAAGGGAAAGCCCTATGCTCTCACGCACGCGCTCGTCAAATTGTACATAGTCAAGATACAGGGTCGCCTTGCCGTTGGATGTGGTCCTCGAACGCAACTTTACGAGGTCAGTTTTAGTTGCTACTTTACTAGTACTCATGGCCTTAAGTTTAAAAAACAACATTATTGATGTGTCGTAGGAAATCCTTACTTTCCAATTGCGACACGTGACAAATCCTCCGCAAATATAATAGCTTCTGGTTGAAAAACAAAAAATTTCAAACTTTTTTTGAGCGATTATAATTGATTGATAAACTTGTTTAATATCAACATGTTAGGTAATCTAATTGAAAATGAATGTTGTTTCATTTTAGGCAGTTTTAAAAGTATGCATTATTCGTGTGAATTTTCCAAAAACATTTCATAATTCTGCGGTTTTGGTAACTTTTTCCGAAAAGTGTGACAAAATTCTGTCACAGAAGGTGATTTTGTGACAAACTCTGTGACAAAATTGGCCTAAACGACCGTAAATCAAACTAAACTCCCAAAAAGCGAAACTAGCCGAAATGTCTCTTTTCAGAGCTCATTTTCAGCTAGTTTTGTCACACAAATTTGAGTTTCAGTTGAGTTATAACTAATTGATTATCAGGCACTTACTTGCCGATGCAATGATTCCTGAAAATATTTTGCAGGAGGGATTCGGGGTCGATGAGGTCGGTGCCGAGGATTTGGTTGAGGGAGGCGATGGCGCGGCGGAGGTCTTCGGCGACGAGGTCGGCCGGAATGCCGGAGGTCAATGCCTGGCGGGCATCGGCGAGGGAAGTGGCCGTGTTGCGGAGGGATTCGTAGTGGCGGATATTGGTAACAAATGTCGAATCCGCGTTGGGGATCAGGTGAGATTCGAGATGCGACAGGGTAGCGCGCAGCTCGGAAAGGCCCAAACCGGCCTTGGCGGCGAGTTTTACAACAATCACTTCTTTATCAAGCGATGCAACAAAATTGTTAATTATATTAACATTTTTGTTAGCCACAGATTCCTCGGCCTTATCGACCTTATTCAGGCAGATAACCAGCTTCTGCGTCCCGAAATCGACCTTGGAAACCATCAGTTCCAGATTGGACTTAATGGTAGAATCCTGCTCCGTCACATCCAGCATTCCGATCACGATTTCGGCCTCGGATATCTTCCGGAAGGTGCGCTCGATGCCCATCTTTTCGACCGTCTCTGCGGTCTCGCGGATGCCGGCAGTGTCGATGAAACGGAAGGGGATTCCGTCCAGGTTGATGACTTCCTCGACGGTGTCGCGGGTGGTGCCGGCGATGTCCGAGACAAGCGCGCGGTCCTCGCCGACGAGCGCGTTCAGCAAAGTGCTCTTGCCGACATTGGTCGCGCCAACGATGGCGACCGGAACCCCGTTGCGGATCGCATTGCCGTACTTGAAGGTATCGGCCAAAGAACTGACGTGAGCACGTGTCTTGTCAATCAGCGCAACAAGCCTGGATCGGTCCGCGAACTCGACCTCCTCCTCGCTGAAGTCCAGTTCGAGCTCCAGCAGGGAAGTCATCTCCACGAGCTCACTTCGGAGAAGGGCCAGCTCATTCGAGAACCCACCTCGGAGCTGGTTATACGCGACCCGGTGCGACGCGGCCGTCGTGGACGCGATCAGGTCGGCGACCGCCTCGGCCTGGGCCAGGTCCATCTTGCCGTTCATGAAGGCCCGGCGGGTGAACTCGCCCGGTCCGGCCAGGCGGCAGCCGGCCGCCAGGAGCCGGCGGACCAGCTCGTCGGCAATATATCTAGAAGCGTGGAAAGATATCTCCACGGAGTCCTCGCCCGTGTAGCTGTGCGGGGCCCGGAATACCGATACCAGCACGTCATCCAGCCTGGGAACTTCTCCGTAATGGATGGTATAACCATCACATTCCGAAATGCTTCCGCGCTTCAATTGAATGACTGCATCAGCAAAGCGGAAACAGTCCGGACCGCTGACCCGGATAATAGAAATTGCTCCGGTCCCAGGGACGGTGGCCGGAGCAACGATCGTATCTTCGCAGAGATTCTTCACTTCGTTCAGAATGACAGACTACTCATACCGGCTGAACTTGGACATGTTGTCGATCAGGTCCTTGTTCGTCTTGAATTCGTCCATGTGCTGCTGCATCCAGGTCATGGCCTCGACCGGGTTCATGTCCGCGAGGAGCTTGCGGAGGATCCAGATGCGGTTGATCGTGTACGGATCATACAGCAGGTCGTCGCGGCGGGTGGAGGAGAGCACGAGGTTCACGGACGGGAAGATGCGCTTGTTGGACAGGTTGCGGTCCAGCTGCAGTTCCATGTTGCCGGTGCCCTTGAATTCCTCGAAGATCACGTCGTCCATCTTGGAGCCGGTCTCGGTGAGGGCCGTGGCCAGGATGGTGAGGGAACCGCCGTTCTCGATGTTGCGGGCCGCGCCGAAGAAGCGCTTGGGCTTCTGGAGGGCGTTCGCATCGACACCGCCGGTCAGGACCTTGCCGGAAGCCGGCTGGACGGTGTTGTAGGCGCGGGCGAGGCGGGTGATGGAGTCCAGGAGGATCACGACGTCATGGCCGCATTCGACCAGGCGGCGGGCCTTGTCCAGGACCATGTTCGCGACCTTGACGTGGCGCTCCGCGGGCTCGTCGAAGGTGGAGGCGACGACCTCGGCCTTGACGCTGCGCTGCATGTCGGTGACTTCTTCCGGACGCTCGTCGATCAGGAGGACGATCTCGTACACCTCGGGATGGTTCTCGGCGATGGCGTTGGCGATGGACTTGAGGAGCATCGTCTTACCGGTCTTCGGCTGGGCGACGATCAGGCCGCGCTGGCCCTTGCCGATGGGGGTGAACATGTCCACGATGCGGCAGGAGGGATCCTTCTCGAAACCGTGGCCGAGGAGGTTGAACTTCTCCGTGGGGAAGAGGGGAGTGAGGAAATCGAACGGGACGCGGTCGCGGACGAACTCCGGCGAGCGGCCGTTGATGTACTTGATCTTCACGAGCGGGAAGTACTTGTCGCCCTCGCGCGGGGGACGGATCTCGCCGGTGACGGTGTCGCCGTTCTTCAGGGCGTTCTGCTTGATCTGCTGCTGGGAGACGTAGATGTCGTCCGGTGAGTTCAGATAGTTGTAGTCCGAGGAGCGGAGGAAGCCGTAGCCGTCCGGCATCACTTCCAGGACGCCCGTGGCCTCGACGGAACCCTCGAACTCGATGCGCTGCGGCTTCTGGGGCTGCTGCTGAGGCTGCTGTTGCTGCTTCTGCTGGTCCTTGTGTCCCTTGCGCTGCTGGCGCTCCTGGGCCTTCTCCTCCTGCTGGGCGGTGTCCTCGTTGAGCTCGCTGAAGAGATTGTGGATGAACTGCTTTCCGTCCACGGAAGGCGCCTCGGAAGCGGCGGGAGCGGCCTCGGCGGCCGGAGCCTCCTCCACGTTCACCGGCTCGGCGGCCTTCTTCACGCGGGCGCGCTTGGCCTTGGCAGGCTTCTGCGCATCCTGCTTCGGGGTGTCCCCGGCCGGCTTTTCCTCGGCCTTGGGGGCCTCCTGCTTCTCAGCCTTCTCAGCCTTCTCAGCCTTCTCAGCCTTCTCGGCCTTCGGAGCCGTCTCTTCCGCCGGCTGGGCGGCATCGGCCTTCTCAGCCTTCGGCTTGCGGCCGCGGGCGGCTTTCTTCGGGGCGGGGGTATCGGTGGCTGCGGCCTCGGCAGGGACGGCGGGCGCCTCCTTCACAGGCTCGGCCGGAGCTTCCTGCTTGGGCTTCTCTTCCTTCTTCTTCGCGGGACGGCCGCGCTTGGTGCGGGTCTTCTCTTCGACGGGTTTCTGGGACTCGATGCGGGCTTCCTCGTCCAGGATCGCGAAACCCAGGTCCTCCATGCTCAGTTTCTTCGCATTCTTGATGCTCAACTTCTCTCCGAGTGCTCTGAGCTGATCTTCGCTCATCGCGTTCAATTCCAATAAACTATGGGGCATAGAAATATAAATGTAGATTCACATGCAAGCCTCTCCGACCGGAAAGGCAGTGCAAAGGTACGAAAAAAAACAAACAATCCAAATACTGTCCTTAGCGGCCCAGCATGTTGTCCATGTAGCTGGAGCTCTTCTTGAAGCGGAGGAGGTCCGCCAGGGCGGACGCGTTGGCCGCGATGCGGAAGCTGTAGGACTTCCACTGGCCGGTCGGCACCCAGGACACGGCGATGTTGAAGCAGTGCAGGTCATAGGTGGCGCTGATCTGCGTGGTGGTGATCTTCATCGCCATGATATCGAAGCCGGTGGACGCGTTGATCGCCATCCGCGGGGTAAGCTTGATGTTGCCGGACGCGTTGATCGTCTGCGTGAAGCGCTTGTTCTCGAGCAGCTGGTTGTTCGAATACTGGTACGTCTTCGCGTAACTGAAGCTGTAGCTGAAGTTGACCGACCAGGGCGCGTTCGGGTTCATGTAATACACGTAGCCGCCGGGGATGTACTCGCCCGTGATGGGGTGGTAATAGATCCGCTGGTAGGAGTTTGCATCCCCGCCGCCCGAAGAGCCGCTTCCGCCCCCGGAGCCGGACTTCCGTCCGTCGTTACCGTCGATCGCACCCTTGCCGTTGAAGGCAATGGACGCGGACAGGCTGGCGTTCGTGAGCCGCAGGGGAACGCCGGTGGCGACAATGTTGAACTTGTTGATCCGCTGGCCGCGCTCGTTCACGGCGTACGGGTCGAAGTTCAGGTTACCGCTGAGGTTCAGCTTGTTGAACAGGTTCGTCGATGCGCTCACGCCGATGTTGGACATCTTCAGGGAGTCCGCCAGGAAATTGTAGCTGCCGCTGAAGGTGAGCTGGTCCAGGATCTTGACTTTCTTGGAACCGGTGCCGGTCGTATCCCGCAGGTCGCGGACCTTCGCCTCGAGGTTGTTGCCGATGGAGACGTTCATGCTGCCCGTCTTTCCGCGCCCGGGGGCGGAGACGGAATTGTGGTGTCCGGTGACTGCGTAAATGTTGTAGAAAGCCTCCGGATGATAGTTTCCGCGCGTGTCATAGTACGCGTCCAGCGTGCGCCAGCCGTTGAATGCCTTGCCCTTTTCCGGGCTGAAGGACATGGAGACGGAGGGCGTGATGACGTGGCGGATCGCCTGGACCGCCCGGTGCTTCCCGAAATTGAACATGCCGTAGATACGGGTGCTCATGGAGATCGCCCCGGAATAGGTCTGGGTGACGCCGAAGGTGTTGAAGGCCCGGCCGGGGTCGCTGACCACGCGCTGCGCATGGACCAGTTTCCCTTCCTTGTCCGTGACCATGACGGGATTGCCGTCCGCGTCGATCTCGTCTTCCAGGTACTGCCGGCCGGCGTTGAACATCCAGTTCATGCCGTAGGTCACGCTGGGCGTGAAATTGAGGTACTTCAGCAGGGTGAAGTTCGGAAGGCCGATCTGGAAGTTGTGGCCCATGCCGTTCGTCAGGCGGTCCAGCGCCTTGACGCCGAGCGAGTCGCCGAACTGCTTGACCCGCACGCCGGTGACCGGGTCCACCTGATAGGAGCCGTCCGCGTTGTACACGAAGTCCTGCATGTCCCGCATCTTGAAGTTGAGGCGGTTCTGGAAGGAGGTCGAGTAACCGAAGGAAATCTTCTCGTAGGCCTTCTCCTTGCCCACGCGGTTCTTCTGCTTGAAGGGGTAGAAGCGCGTGACGGAGAGCGTGACGTTCGGCAGCGTGAAGGAGTAGCTGGAGTCGCGGGAGTTCTGGTTGTGGAGGGCGTTCACCGACAGGCTCACCTTGCCGTTCCAGTTGCGGGAATAGGAGACGGAGGAGGAGACCTGGTTCTGCAGGGCCTCGTCCACCGACCGCGAGTTGTACCGGCTGTTGGAAGGGCTGGAGAAGTTCACCGAGGCGCTGAAGGTCGTTCCCGGATGGGCCTTGGAATCCTGCGTGTGGGACCATCTGAGGCCGAAGTTCTTGGACTGGCGGAAGTCCGCGCTGCCCTTTTCGCCCGTCTGGTCGTTGGAATAGGTCAGGGAGAAGTTGCCGTTGAACTTGTAGTTCACCCGGTACCGGGAGTTGATGTCCACGGCATAGGAGCCCAGGGTGAAGTAGCTGCCGGTCAGGGAGAGGTCGAAGTAGTCGCCGATGACGAAGTACATGCCGGCGTCCTTGACGAAGAAGCCGCGGGCGACCTCCTCGCCGAAGGTGGGCATCAGGAGGCCCGTGGCCCGGGTCGGCTTGGAAGGGACGAAACCGAAGGGGAGGCCGATGGGGATCGGGACGTCCGCGATCACCGGGTAGGCCGGTCCGAACACCGTCTTCTGGGAGGGTTTCGTGACGACCTTCGCCATGGACAGTTTCATATAATAGTGCGGATGCTCCAGGTCGCAGACCGTGTACATGCCCTGTTTCAGGTTCACGGACTGGTCCGGCATCATCTTGATCTTCTCGCCCTGGAGGAGGCCTTCGGACTCCTGGGTGATCATGTTCGTGATGAACGATTTCTTGGAGTCGAAGTTGTACCGGAGCTCCTCCATCTTGTAGGTGGCCTTGCCCTGGGTCATCTCGGGCTGGCCGACCCATTCCCCGGAGGCTTCGTCATACCGGCCGCGGGCGAAGACGGTGTTCGTCTTCATGTCGTACTCGATGTAGTCCGCGGTCAGCTTCATGTCCTGGTACGTGACCGTGGCGCCCCCGTAGTAGTACACCTTCCGTTCTCCGCCCGTGAACTCCGTGATGATGGAGTCCTTGGCGGTGGAGAAGGCGGGAAGTTCCAGGGAACTCTTCTCGAGCAGGTCCAGGGAGTCGCGCCGGGCGATGGAATCCGCCCGGTGGATGGAGTCGCGCCGGGCGATGACAGAATCGGGAAGGACGACCTTCGCGGTGTCCTCGGGCTGCTGGACGCGATTCCGGTTGCGCCGGAAGAGCTGGGCGGAGGATACCCCCTGACCCAGGACGACGGCCAGCATGATCGCGACGACATATTTCCAGATTCTGTCCAAATTTATTATATTTGTAACCGACAAAATTACGACAATTTTCAGTCAATTCAAAACGACACGTCCATGAAACGCAGCATACGTACCGTCCTGGCCGTTCTGGCCGCCCTCCTTGCAGCAAGCATTGTGCCTGAGCGGGCGGCCGGGCAGGACCGGATGAAACTTTCCACCATCGTCATCGACCCCGGCCACGGCGGCCACGATCCGGGCTGCATCAGCGCGGACCGCAAGACCCAGGAAAAGAATGTCGCCCTGGACATCGCCCAGCGCCTGTCCCGGAAGATAGGGGAGTCCCTCCCCGGCGTGAAAACCGTCCTCACGCGGTCCGACGACAAGTTCGTCACCCTGAGCGGCCGGGCGGACATCGCCAACGACCTGGGCGCGGACCTGTTCATCTCCATCCACGTGAACGCGCAGGCGAAGGGGACCTCCGCCAACGGCTACTCCATCCACTGCCTGGGCCAGTCCAGCCGGGAGGGGAACGACCTGTTCAGCAAGAACCTGGACCTGATCAAGCGCGAGAACTCGGTGATCCTCCTCGAGGACGACTACAAGACCCGCTACCAGGGGTTCGACCCGTCGGACCCGCAGTCCTATATCCTGTTCAGCCTGATGCAGAACGCGCACCTGGAGCACAGCCTCGTCTTCGCCGAGGAGGTCGCCAACGCGATGAAGGGCGGGCCCATCGCCCACAACCGGGGCGTCTCCCAGGACCCGTTCTGGGTGCTGTGGCGGACGACGATGCCCGCCGTCCTCGTGGAAGTGGGCTTCATCACCAACGCGAACGACCTCAAGGCCCTGCGGTCGCCGGCGGACCGCGACCGGATCGCCGACAATCTCCTGAAGGCCGTGAAGGCGTTCAAGAAGCGCTACGACAATTCCATGACGCCGGCCGCGGCGACGGAACCCGCGGCGAAGCCGGAAGCCGCGCCCGCGGCGGAATCCAGGCCTGAGCCCGCCGCCAAGCCGGAGGAACAGCCGGCTCCTGAAAAGGCGGTCGAGCCGTCCGGAACCATCTACGGCGTGCAGGTCCTGGCGACGGGAAAGAAGATGAAACCGACCGACGCTTTCTTCAAAGGATACACCCCGCTCGAGGTCCATTCCGGGAAGTTGTACAAGTACATCCTCGTCGCCGGCGACGACCTGGCCGCCGTCCGCAAGAAAAAGAAGGAGCTGGACAAGAAATTTCCGGGCTGCTTCCTGGTCTCCAAGGAAGGAGATACGCTCACCCGCATTCGTTGATTTTCCGGCCTTGCAAGGCCTTCTGAAAGGTCTTTTTCCGCATTTCGCCAATTTGGAAATTTTCTAAACAAGAAACCCAATTGGACGCATTATACAAAAGTTTTATAAAAGTAAGTGACTGATTTTCAGTCTATTGTTAAGCGGAGTTTTTGGAGGATGCGCAACTTAAATTAAAACAAAAAAATTTGAATATGCAATAGCAATTTTGATTTGTTATCAAGTTTTTTTCCTCCATCTTTGCAATACAAAACCAATTGAATATCCCTCGTGACCGGACAAGACAGACATATTGCCGTGTGGAATAACTGTCTGCAGATCATTGCCAACAACATTGATCCGCAGAAGTTTGACACGTGGTTCAAGCCCATCCGTCCGGTGTCGCTCGTGGACTCCACCCTCACGGTGGAAGTCCCCACGGATTTCTTCCGCGACTACATCGAGGGCGCCTACCTGGATCTTCTCAAGATGACGCTCAAGCGTGCCATCGGCGCCGGCGCCCAGCTCCATTATATGGTGCGCCCGGTGCAGGTGGAGAAGCCGATGGTGTATCCGGCCTCCCACGGCCTCGCCCCGACCAACAAGACGGTCGCCATCAACACCGCGCAGCCGTCGGGCAGCCCGAGCCCGTTCGTCTTCCCCGGCGTCCAGCGCCTGAAGATCGACCCGCGGCTGAACCCGGTCTACTGCTTCGCGAACCTCGTGGAAGGGGAGTGCAACAAGCTCGGCATCAATGCCGGCGGCAACATCTCCAACGCCCCGGGCCGGACGCCGTTCAATCCGCTGTTCATCTTCGGCGGGCCGGGTCTCGGCAAGACGCACCTCATCCAGGCCACCGGCATCGCCATCAAGGAGAAGTATCCGGAGCTCGTGGTCCTCTATGTGACCGGCAACGAGTTCAAGACCCAGTACATGGACGCCATCAAGGGCAACCGCCTCGTGGACTTCATGGCCTTCTACATGAAGATCGACGTCCTGCTGGTGGACGACATCCAGGACCTCTTGGGCCAGGGCTCGCAGAACGCGTTCTTCAACGTGTTCAACCACCTGCACCAGAGCGGCAAGCAGCTGATCTTCACCTCCGACCGCGCGCCCGTGGACCTGCAGAACTTCGAGGAACGCCTCCTGTCCCGCTTCAAGTGGGGTCTCTCCGTGGAGCTTCTCAAGCCGGACTATGAAACCCGCCTGTCGATGCTCAAGGCCCGCGCCTTCCGCGAGGGCGTCGCCATCGACGAGGAAGTCATGGCTTTCCTGGCCTCCCGGATCAAGTCCAACTTCCGCGAGCTCGAGGGCACGCTCATCTCCCTGATCGCGAACGCCACCCTGGGCCACCGGGAAATCACCGTGTCCCTGGCGGAGAGCATCACCGGCAAGATCGTCGGCGAGGAGCAGACGGACGTCTCCATCGACCTGATCGTGGACACCGTATGCGAGTATTTCAACATCACCCGCGACATCCTGCTCTCCAAGTCCCGCAAGCGCCAGATCGTCCAGGCGCGCCAGATCGCGATGTACGAGTGCCGGAACCTCATCCCGAACTGCTCGCTCTCGACCATCGGCGCCGAGCTCGGCGGCAAGGACCACGCGACCGTCCTGCATGCCTGCACCACCGTCCAGGACCTGATGTCCACCGACAAGACCTTCCGCCAGTACGTCACGGACATCGAGAACATGGTCGCCGTTCCGGTGGAACGGTAAGAATTCCTGACATATACGGGGGAAACGGGACTCAGTTCCGTTTTTTTTGTGTATCTTTACGCAACAAAACACGCAAGGATATGACCGCTGATACCGTATTGGACATTTTCAAGGACATCACCCGGATTCCCCGCGAATCGGGCCACGAAGGTCCCATGACTGCTTACCTCCAGGAATTCGCCGCGAAGCACCACTTCGAGTGCCGGACCGACAAGGCCGGCAACGTCGTGATCGTCAAGGAAGCCGCCCCCGGCAAGGAAAAGGTTCCCACCCTCGTTCTCCAGGCGCACCAGGACATGGTGTGCGAGAAGAACGCGCATTTCGACTTCGACTTCCTCACCCAGGCGATCCCCTATGAGGTGGAGGACGGCTGGATGGTGGCCAAGAACACCACCCTCGGCGCGGACGACGGTATCGGCATCGCCGCCTGCCTCGCCCTGCTCGCGAGCGACCTTCCAACCGGCAAGCTCGAGTGCCTGTTCACGACTTCGGAGGAAACCGGCATGGACGGCGCCTTCGCCCTGGAGCCCGGCTTCTTCGAAGGGAAGACCCTCATCAACCTGGATTCCGAGGACGAGGGACAGCTCTTCGTGGGCTGCGCCGGCGGCATGGACACCACCGCCACCTTCGAATTCAAGCGCGAGGCCCTGCGAAAGGGCTATCGGACGCTGAAGGTCCGCGTCACCGGCGGCCGCGGCGGCCACAGCGGAGACGACATCAACAAGGAACGCGCGAACGCCCTGCGGCTCCTCATCCGCTTCCTGTACACGGAGCTCCAGTACGATTTCCAGCTCCTGACCCTCGGGGGCGGGAACAAGCCCAACGCCATCTGCCGCGAGGCGGAGGCCGTCATCGCCGTCCCGGCGGCGGACATCGACGAATGGAAAGCCGACGCGGAAGCCTTCGAAGGCATCATCCAGGCCGAATACAAGTCCAGCGACCCGGGCCTCAAGGTCGTCTTCGCGGAGGAAGCCTCCCTCATCCGTCCGATCGAGGAAGGAGACGCCGCGAACATCATCATGACCCTCCTGGGCGTCCCGCACGGGGTGGAGAAGATGTCCATGGACATTCCCGGCCTGGTCGAGACCTCCACGAACCTGGCCGCCGCGCACATCGAGGGCGACGTCCTCAAGGTCATCACGAGCCAGCGCAGTTCCGTCGTCTCCGAGCTGCACGCGATGGCGGAAAGGGTGGAAGCGGCCTTCTTCCTGGGCTCCTTCGACGTGGAGCACCATGGCGAGTACCCCGGCTGGAAGCCCAACCTGGAATCCCGCATCCTCAAGGTCTCCGTGGACTCCTACAAGCGCCTGTTCCTGGTCGATCCGGAGGTCAAGGCCATCCACGCCGGCCTCGAATGCGGCCTGTTCCTGGAGAAGTTCCCGGACCTGGACATGATCTCCTTCGGTCCCACCCTCCGGAACGTGCACGCCCCGGGCGAGAAGCTCGAGCTCGCTTCGCTGGAAAAGTTCGTCGAGCACCTGAAGGATATCGTCCTCAATTTCTCGTAAGATGCTCATCGCTCCCTCGCTCCTGGCCGCCGACTTCCTCCATCTCTCGAAAGAGGTGGAGACGGTCAATGCCCATGCGGACATCTTCCACCTGGACATCATGGACGGCACCTTCGTCCCGAACATCTCCTTCGGCTTCCCGGTCGTGGAAGCCGTCGCGCGGGAGGCCCGCAAGCCGATGGACGTGCACCTGATGATCGTCCATCCGGAAAAGTACGTGGAGCGTTTCGCGAAGGCGGGTGCCGCCATGATCAGCTTCCATTACGAAGCGGCGCTGGATGAGACAGATACGGTCATCGACCTCATCCACAGCTTCGGGGTGAAAGCGGGCATCGTCATCAATCCCGACTGCCCGGTGGAGAAGATCTTCCCGTACCTCGGAAAGGTGGATTACGTGCTCTTGATGAGCGTTTTCGCCGGCTTCGGCGGGCAGAAGTTCATCGAGGACACCTACGCCCGCATCCGGGCCGTCAAGGCGGAGCTGAAACGCATCGGCAGTCCCGCCCTCGTCGAGGTGGACGGCGGCGTCTCGCCGAAGAACGCCGGGCGCCTGGCGAAGGCCGGCGTGGACATTCTCGTCGCCGGCAGCGCCGTGTTCCGGGCGGAGGATCCCGCCGCCGCGGTCGCCGCGCTCCGGGAAGGCTGATTACAGGATATAACTGACTTCCTTGAAGCCGAAGGTCCGCTCCTGGCCTTCGGCTTCAATGCGTAGAAGGCCTTCGGGCGTGATGCCCAGGATGGTGCCCGTAAACTCCTCGCCGGTCGCCAGGTCCCGGTACGGGGCCTGGATCCCTTTCTGGAAGAGATCCTGCTCGTAGGCGTCCCGGAGGGCGTTCCGGCTTTCCGGCGTCGCCAGGTCGGGCAGCCGGGCTTCCAAGCCGCTGCACAGCTTGTCCAGGAAGGCGGCCGGATCGTAGGTTTTCCCCGTCAGCCGCTTGAGGGAGGTGGGATTCAGGACCCCGCCCGGGAAAACCGTCTGGTTCAGGTTGATGCCGATGCCGATGACCGACCAGGCGATGTCCGCCCCTTCGAGGCCGTTCTCCACGAGCATCCCGCAGATCTTCCGCTTGCCCACGTAGATGTCGTTCGGCCACTTGATGACGGCCTCGGCCCCTTCCGCGCGGAGCGCGTCCCGGACCGCGAGCGTGGCGAAGCAGGTCAGGGCCATCACCTCCCGGGCGGGCAGGGCTTCCGGCCGGAGCAGGAAGGAGAAAGTCAAGTTGTCGCCCGGGGCGGAAAACCAGCGGTTCCCGCGCTGTCCGCGCCCCGCCGTCTGGTTCACGGCGGCGACCACTGACAAATTGTCATAGTCCCCGATATGCCGCAGGAGTTCGCTGCTGGTGGAATCCAACTGCTCGAACCACTTTATCCGCATGACATTTTCCATTGGTTCGGATTTTGTGTATCTTTGTACTGCAAAATTACAAATAATCCCGATATGATTACACACGACCTTCGGCTGATTGCCGATGCGATCCTGGACAAGAAGGGACAGGACGTGGTCTCGCTGGATATGCGAAAGATGGACGGTGCCATCACGGATTTCTTCGTGGTGTGCGACGGCTCCAACACCACGCAGGTAGGTGCCATCGCCGACAACATCGCCGAAAAGATGCAGGAAGAAGGCCACAAGCTCTGGCGTTCCCAGGGCGAGGGCAACAATTTCTGGATCATCCAGGACTACGGCCACATCGTCGTCCATATCTTTCTCAAGGAATACCGCGAATTCTACCGTCTGGAGGACCTCTGGGCGGACCTTCCCCGCAAGGAATACAAGGAGCGCAAGAAGCCCGCGGCCAAAAAACCCGAAGCGTAAATGGCTGACAAAAAGAAAGATCCGAAAGGCGGGAAGACTTTCCGCGTTTCCTTCAACTTCTCCTGGCTGTACCTGTTGCTGATCGCCGGCATCGGCTGGCTGCTGTTCTCCAACCAGCAGTCCTCCGAACCGCAGAAGATCGAGTGGCAGCAGGTCCAGACGATGGCCCAGTCGGGCGACATCGAGGAGATTGTCTTCGTGCGGAACGACATCCGGGGCGAGATCAAGGTCCGTCCCGAGCGGCTGGCCAAGTACGCCGACCAGTTCCCGGGCGGGAATGTCCCGCGCCGGGCGCCGCATTTCTACTTCCTGGTCTCCGCCCGGTTCGACCCGGAGGAGAACTTCGAGAAACTGAACGAGAACCTGCCGGTCGGGGAGCAGTTCAAGGTGGTCATCCAGAACGCCGACCACACCTGGGCAGAACTGGCCCAGTGGATTTTCCCGACGCTGCTCCTCATCCTCTTCTGGGTGTGGATGTTCCGGGGCATGAACCGGGGCGCCGGCGGCGCGGGCGGCGGCATGGGCAATCCCTTCAATGTGGGCAAGGCCACCGGCAAGCTCGCGGACAAGGACGAGGTCAAGGTCACCTTCAAGGACGTCGCCGGCCTGTACGGCGCGAAGGAGGAAGTGATGGAGATCGTCGACTTCCTCAAGAATCCGAAGAAATACACGGCCCTCGGCGGCAAGATCCCGAAGGGCGCGCTCCTGGTCGGGCCTCCGGGCACCGGCAAGACGCTCCTGGCGAAGGCCGTGGCGGGGGAGGCGAACGTCCCGTTCTTCTCCATCTCCGGTTCCGACTTCGTGGAAATGTTCGTCGGCGTGGGCGCGTCCCGCGTCCGCGACCTCTTCCGCCAGGCGAAGGAGAAAGCCCCGTGCATCGTCTTCATCGACGAAATCGACGCCGTGGGACGCGCCCGCGCGAAGAACGGCGGCTTCACCTCCAATGACGAGCGGGAGAACACGCTGAACCAGCTGCTCACGGAAATGGACGGCTTCGGCACCAATTCCGGTGTCATCGTCCTCGCCGCCACCAACCGGGCGGACATCCTGGACCAGGCCCTCATGCGCGCCGGCCGTTTCGACCGGCAGATCCATGTCGAGCTTCCGGAGCTCAAGGAGCGCGAGGAGATCTTCCAGGTGCACCTGCGCGGCATCAAGGTGGATCCGGACTTCAACGTGGAGTTCATGGCCAAGCACACGCCGGGATTCTCCGGCGCCGACATCGCGAACGTGTGCAACGAGGCCGCCCTCACGGCGGCCCGGCGCAACCACGCGACCGTGAACCAGCAGGACTTCCTGGACGCCGTGGACCGCATCATCGGCGGTCTCGAGCGCAAGAACAACACCATCATGTCGCCCGCTGAGAAGCGGACGACGGCCTACCACGAGGCGGGCCACGCCCTCGTGGGCTGGCTTCTCCCGTACGCGGATCCGGTGTTCAAGGTGAGCATCATCCCGCGCGGCAACGCCCTGGGCCTCACCTGGTACCTCCCGGAGGAACGGAAGAACTGGTCCCGCAGCGTCATGATCGACCGGATGTGCGCCCTCATCGGCGGCCGCGTCGCGGAGGAGGTCCTCAATGGAGAGCCATCCACGGGCGCCTTGAACGACCTGGAGCGCATGACGGGCATGGCTTACAGCATGGTCCAGTACTACGGCATGAGCGACAAGGTGGGGAACCTCTCCTTCTACGACTCCACCGGCGCCCGCGGCTACAATCTCACGAAGCCCTATTCCGAGAAGACGGCCGAACTGATGGACGAGGAAGTCAAGGCCATCATCCAGGAGGTCCACGACCGGACCCTCCGGCTGATCGAGGACCACAAGGAAGGATTCATGCAGATGGGCGCGCTTCTTCTCGAAAAAGAAGTTATCTTTGCGGAAGACATCGAGCGCATCCTCGGTCCCAAGGTGAAACCGGCGGAAGAGGAACAACAGCCTGCGCCTGAAACCGAGGAGCATGAATAATACCGTCAAAAGAACCCTCTCGGGGATCTGTTTCCTGGCCATCGTCATCGGTGGCCTTCTCGTGAACAAGTACCTGTACGCCGCCCTCATCACCTTCATGATGGTGACGATGCTGTACGAGTTCTACCGTATGACGATGGGGGAGTTGTTCCCCCAGACGCGCGCCCTGGCCATCGTGCTGGGGTGCTGCTCGTTCCTGACCCTGTTCTTCGTCCTGGCCTTCCGGCTGGACATCCGGCTGGTGGGCGTCAGCGCCATCCTGCTGCTCGTGCTGATGGTCTCCACCCTCATGGTCAAGGACAAGGCCGATTTCAAGCTCTTCTCCTTCCTGTACACGGGTCTCCTGTACATCGCGGCGCCGCTCACGCTCTCCAGCTTCGTGGTCCTGGACCAGGCCGGAAATTTCGACGGTCGCCCGATGCTCGCCTTCTTCATCATCATCTGGGCCTCCGACGTGGGCGCCTACTGCGTCGGGATGCTCCTCGGCAAGTACAGTAAGAAACTCTTCCCGAGCGTCTCTCCGAAAAAGACCTGGGCCGGCTTCTGGGGCGGCCTCGTGTTCGCCGTCCTGGCGGGCCTCATCCTGGTCTGGACGGGTCTCTGGACCTATCCCTGGTACCACGCCATCATCCTGTCCGTCATCATGCACGTAGCCGGCGTTTTCGGCGACCTGTTCGAATCCCAGTGGAAACGGGTGTGCGAGATCAAGGATTCCGGCAACATCATCCCCGGACACGGCGGCATGATGGACCGCTTCGACAGCGCCCTCTTCGCCATCCCGGCCGGTGTCATCTACTTGGTCATCATCGGCCTGCTGTAGCCATCTGAACTATGAAAAGACTTATCAACAGCATCCGCATCGACAAGGACTCCTACGAGACCATCCTCATCGCCTGGTGCATCTGCGCCATACTAATCTGGCTGAATGCGCGTTTCATCCACAACCCGTGGATCTCTATTCCGATCTCGGTCATCCTCGTCGTCTTCATGTGCTTCATCACCTGGTTCTTCCGGGTGCCGGACCGCACCGTGCCGGACTATGAGAACGACCGCCTCGTCACCTCGGTGGCGGACGGCAAGGTGGTGATCCTCGAGAAAGTCTTCGAGAAGGAATACCTGCAACGGGACTGCATCCAGATTTCCGTGTACATGGACTTCTTCGACGTCCACTGCAACTTCTGGCCGGTGAACGGGAAAGTGACCTACTACAAGTACCATCCGGGGAAGTACCTGCTGGCCTTCCATCCCAAGTCCTCCGAGCTGAACGAGCATTCCTCCAGCTGCCTGAAGAACAGATACGGGGAGGTCTTTTTCAAGCAGATCGCCGGCACCTTCGCCCGCCGGATCGTCTGCTATTCCGAGCCTGGCAACATGGAGAACCGCGGCGACCAGTGCGGCGTGATCAAGTTCGGTTCCCGCATCGACATGTTCCTGCCCCTCGACGCCGAGATCCAGGTGAAGCTCGGCGACAAGGTCAAGGCCGTGGAGACGGTGATGGCCATCCTGCCGGAATAAGGATCAATAGATATCGTCCAGGGTGACCGACTGCCAAACCGGCATCGTCGGGTCATCCACCATGCTGTCGATCACGAGCGGTTTCCCGCCCATCACGGACACTTCCAGGAAGCGTTTCTCTTCCGGCCAGTTGGCCAGCATGTTGGCGGCCATGTCGTGGCTGTGGCCCTTGTAGCGATAGATCTGGTACGTGTACCCCTTGGGCTCCAGGACCTCTTTCACGAGGTAGCTGCTGCCGAACATGCCCCAGCGGCCGAAGCCGATCTTTTCGTAGGCGACGGCGCCGTCGTTGGTGCCATGGATGAGCAGCTGCGGGCAGGGGGTGCGCTTATAGGCGGGTTTCCCACTGTCGGACATGATCGCGCCCGCGAAGGACATCACGCCGGCGAAATGGAAGCCCTCGGGGAGGATTTCCGCGCGGACGGTCCGGTTGCAGGCTTCCAGCTCGCAGGAAAGGGAAATCATCGCCCCGGCGGAACAGCCGGAAATGACGATGTTGTCCATGTCTACGCCAATCTCCGGATGGTCCGCCAGGTAGCGGACGGAGGCGAACACGTCCTCCACGCCCATATCGACAGCCTTTTTCGTGTAGTTCGCGCTCTGGATGAGGTGGAACAGGTCGAACCGCATCCGGACGCCCTTGAGGCCCAGGCGGTAATCGACGGAGACCACCCGGTAGCCGTTCTCGTTCAGGAGCTTGAACCAGGGCATCACCCACGGATCGTCGCGCCGGCCCATGATGAAGCCGCCGCCGAAGACGAACAGGATGGTGGGCCTGTCGAGCGTGTCGGCCGGAACGGCGACCGGCTCGTACACGTCCATGAAGAGGTCGCAGGTGTCGCGCTGGGCGACCATGTAGGTGGTTTTGCTACCCTGCGCGAAGGAGAGGACGCACAGCAGGGCGGCCAGGATGGTCAGGATGGTTCGTTTCATTGTTCGGATTCGATCAGTTCAACCAGTTTGTCGACAGCCTCGCTGTCGGGAATGTGCCGCAGGACGGGTTCCTTGCCGCGGTAGATGGTCACCTTGCCGCCGCCTTCTCCCACGTAACCCCAGTCGGCGTCGGCCATCTCGCCGGGGCCGTTCACGATGCAGCCCATCACGGCGATGACGACATTCTGCAGGTGGCCGGTTCGGGCCTTGACGGCCTCGAAGGCTTCCTGCAGGTTGTACATCGTGCGGCCGCAGCCGGGGCAGGCGATGTATTCGGGCCGATAGAACTTCCGGCGGCATGCCTGCAGCAGCTCGTCGGCCAGATAGGCGCCGAAAGCGGGTTCCAGCTCCGGGAAGGACACCGTGTCGATGGTCCGGTCCAGCAAGGGCTTTCCATAGTCGCACGCGGCCTTGAGGATCGTGAGGTCGCGGTCGGAGAGATTCCCGGTCAAGCCGGGAATGATGTTCTTCGTCATGGCCGGCTCCGACCGGCCATCTCTTGAGTACCGGTCGGCGAGGTACTGCGCGACGGGAATCTCGTTCTCGGGATCTTCCGTCAGGGAGACGCGGACGGTGTTGCCGATGCCTTCGGCGAGGAGGGTGGAGATGGCGACGCAGGACTTGATCCGGCCGGAATCACCGTTGCCGGCCTCCGTCACGCCCACATGCAGCGGGAACACGACGCCGCGTTCCTGCATCATCCGGGCGAGCTCCCGGTAGGCTTCGATCATCACGACGGTGTTGGAAGCCTTGAGGGAGACGACGACATTCCAGAAATCGGCCTCCACGCACATCTCGATCCACTCCATCGCGGCCAGGGCCATCGCCTGCGGCGTATTGCCGTATTTCTCGACGATATAGGCCCCCAGCGACCCGTGGTTCAGGCCGATGCGGATGGCCGTCCCGTATTTCTTGCACTCTTCGAGGAACAGGGCGAACTGCCGCCGCGCCTCGTCGTGGTCCTTGTGGAAGTTGCCCGGATTGATCCGGACCTTTTCCACGACGGAGGCCACGGCGATGGCCGTTTCCGAGGAGAAATGGATGTCGGCGACCAGCGGGACCGGGCAGCCCGCCGCGCGCACCCGGGCCTTGATTTCCCGCATGTGCGGGACATCCTGCAGGCCGGGGACCGTGATGCGCACCAGCTGCGCGCCGGCCCTGGCCAGCCGCAGCGTCTGCGCCACGGTCGCATCGACATCATACGTATGGGTATTGCACATCGTCTGGACGACGACCGGGTTGTTTCCTCCGATGAGGACGTCACCCACCTTGACTACGCGTGTTTCCATCGTCATTGTTCCTTTTGTTCCCTTTCCTCGGCCAGATAGTCGCGGGCGAGCTGGCGGAGCGCGCCGCGGGTATGGCCCCGACGCTTCGTCAGCTGGTAATAGACGCCCAGGGTGACGGCGCCGTCCAGCGGATAGGCGAATCGGTAGTAGTACGGGCTGGCCACATCAGGCTGGTAGAAAGAGGACCAGCCCCACTTGACCTGCACCCCCAGATGGACCTCGATCGGATCCAGCATCAGCCCGAACCCGAATCCGCCCTGGACGCCATAGGTCCAGCGCCTGTCCGTGGGCTGGAACGCATGGGCTAATTCGGGGTCGAAAGCCGTGAGGTATTTCTCGTCGTGGATGCGGGTGATGTTCATCCGGTATCCGCCGAACATGCCTACCTTGAGGTTGATCTTCGCGTACTGGCCCATGTCGATATGGCCATGGGTAAGGACGAACACCTCAGGAACCTCCATATAAGCCTCGTGGTAGCCGTCGACACTCTGGCGGTACAAGATCCCGTCCACCTCGTATTCCTTGAAATCATAGCCCTCGTAGTTGTGCTGGAAGCCCACTTCCATCCCCAGGTTCGGGAACGTGTTCATCATCGTCGCGAAACGGGTGATGGAGAAGCCCCAGACCGGCAGATTGGGGTGGAACTTGGTCTGGCGGGGCGGATTGAAATATCCGTACTGCAGGGAGGCGCCGCCGTGGACGCCCACCATCCAGTAATCATTGATCCGCGCCCGCTTGGGAAGGGGAGCGTTGTCCAGCCATTCATTCGTGACGGAATCGGGAAGCTGGTAGAACTCCTCCGCCAGGTTGATGGACTTCTTCTTGTTGTTCTCCTGCGCGGAAAGCGGCAGGGCGGCCAGGGCAAGGAGGGCCAGCAGGGTGGTGAAAGCCTTTCTCATCGGAACAGTTCCTCCATGTCGATTTTCTGTACATACTCCGTCCGCTCGGGGATGTCCAGCAGGAACTGGTCCTTGATCTTGAAGAACTTCACCTTTTCCGGCTGCCGGTGCTCCAGGATGCTGCCCGTATCCACCAGGCCGTTCTTGTTCCGGTCCTCGGTGATGCGGACGCAGTACTTGCCGGCCTTCACGTACGGGAAGAGGACGGTCTGGTCCGCATCGACGGTGAAACTGCGGATCACCTTGTCCCGCTTCTCGTTGAGCAGGTCCACGATGTAGCGGTTCTTGACATGCGACATCTCGAAGGAGATGGAACTCAGCTTCTCATCATTGGGCAGGGTCACCTTGAGTTCCGTGCTGTCGTTGTAATAGCCGTTCACGTCCCGGAATTTCCGGTGGGGAATCTTCAGGAAGTAGTCGAAACCCTCCATCAGCTTGTCCTGGGGCATGATCGTGTACCGGCGCAGGTTCTGCGGATCCCGCGTCACCTTGTATTTCTCCATCTTTTCCTGCTGGCGCGGGTTCACGGAGCGGAAAGTGAGCGAATCCCAGGCTTCCAGGATGAGCGGATACTGGAACTCGACCGTGAAACCGTACTGCTCCACGGTCGTCGGGTCCACCTCGCCCTTGAAGACGGCGATGGTGTCCTGGTGCTTGACGTCCCGCTGGGAACTCTTCTGCAGCTCCGCCCGGAGTTTCTTGTCCAGGGCGAGCTTCACCTCCTCGTCCGTGGGGACGAGATTTCCGAGCGTGTCGGTCTTGTCGTAGTTGATCTGCAGGAACAGGGTGTCCGGCATCTTCCGCTGGTCGTTCACCCACAGCTCCAGGCTGTCCTGCTGCGGATTGAACTGGGAGATGAGCTTCTCCTTGGGCAGTCCCTTGAATTTCAGGGAGTTCACCTTCGCGCCCGGGGCCATGAAGGTGAGGTAGGCCGTCCGGAGTCCCACCCGTTCCTTCTTGACGATGAACTGCTTGGAAGGCTTCTCGCGGAACACGTTCAGTTCCACTTCCGTCTTCCGGGCGAGGCACAGCGCCGTGTCCTTCATGTTGAACTTCTTGAACTCGTACAGGGAGTCGTTGATGACGGTCCTGGGCCGGAACGGCTCGTCCAGGAAGGCGACGCTCTCCTGGTCGGGTTCGTAGATGTTGTTGTTGTTCGCATCCTTCAGGGCGTACACCCGGTACAGGGTGTCCTGGATGTTGCGGATGCTGAAGAAGCCCCAGTCGTCAGTCTTCGCCGCCGCGTCCGGGCGGTGCAGGAAGATGGCGGAGTCCGCGTGGTCCTTGTACAGGAGGACCGTCGCGCCCTTGATGGGCTTCAGGGTGTTGCAGTCCTGGACAAGACCCGTCATGCACATCGAGTCGATCTGCGAGCCCGTGGAGAACACGAGGGTGAAGCCCTCGTACATGTTGCCCTCATTGTTGTCGGCGACGGCGCCGGTGAGGTCGAGGGTATAGGTCCGGTTGGTGTCCAGGTCGGATTCGAAATACACGACGAGGGTCTTCCCGGACATCTTGTATTTGGGTTTCTTCTCCAGCGGGGGAGACAGGAAGATGTTGTTGGCATCCTTGACCACCACGTACTCGTCGAAGGTGAACTTGAGCTGGGTCTTGTGCGTGGGCACGTTCACCGCCCCGGGCAGGGGAGCGGTCTTCAAGAGCACCGGCGGGATGGTGTCCTTCGGCCCGCCGGAAGGCGGGGTGGTGGTGTTCGCGCACCCCGACGGGAACATCATCGCCCCGAGGACCAGGGCGGCCGGGATGAGCGGAATGTATTTGGACAATCGCTTCATATTCTTTTCATTACAGGTCGATGCGGGACACCGATTCGATGCCCTCGATGGTGGTGAGCTTCTTGAGGATCTTCTCCAGCACGTCCTTACTGTTCACGTACAGGTCGATATAGCCTTCGAAGATGCCGTTGTCCGCGCTGAGGTTCAGCCGCCGCATGTTCGCGCCCATCACCAGGGACAGGAAGCGGGAGATCTCGTTCAGGAGGCCCATCCGGTCCAGTCCCTTCAGCGAAATCCGTACCAGGAAGGCCTTCGCCTCGGCGACTTCCAGCCACTTGGGGACGACCACCCAGTCGCCGTGCGTGGCGGCGATCTCCTCGGCGACCGGACAGGATTTCTTGTGGACCGTGATCCGTCCGTCGGGCGACTTGATGCCCACCACGGCGTCGCCGGGAATCGGGTTGCAGCAGGTCGCGATGACGAACTGGCGCCCGTCGTCGTTCTTGCCGCCGATGATGTATTCCTCCGGCTCCCGGGCCTTTTCCTTCTGCGGGGAGAAGATCCTGCGGAGAAGGGAATAGCGCTGCTTGGATTTCAGGACGTCGGCCAGGTTGTCCAGCTTGAGGGCGCCGATGCCGATCCGGTAGAAGAACTCCTCCCGGTCCGTCTCGCCATAGGCGGCCTCGATGCGCTGGATCGTCGCCTCGTCCAGCTTGGAGCCGTGCAGTTTCACCTGCTCCTCGAGGAGCTGGCGGCCGTAGTCGACCGTCTGTTTGCGCTCGTTCCGGAAATAGTCCAGCACGAGGTTGCGGGCCTTCCGCGTCTTGAGGAACTGGAGCCATTCGCGCTTGGGGTGCTCCTCGCTGGCCGTGATGATTTCCACCTGGTCGCCGGTCTTGACGACATAGTTCAGGGCCACCAGGCGCTGGTTGACCTTCGCGGCGATGGCCTTGTTGCCCACCTCGGTATGGATCAGGTACGCGAAGTCCAGCACCGTCGCGCCCTTTTCAATGGCGCGCTGTTCGCCCTTCGGGGTGAACACGTAGATCTCCGCGCTGGTGAGGTCGTTGTGGATGATGTCCAGCAGCTCCAGGGCGTTCACGTCCGGATTCACCAGCACTTCCTTGATCCGTTCCAGCCAGAGGTCCATCTCGCTGTCGTTCTCGCTCACGTAGCCGTTCTGCTTGTAAGTCCAGTGGGCCGCGATGCCCTTCTCGGCGATGTCATCCATGCGCCGGGTCCGGATCTGGACCTCCACCCAGATGCCGGAAGGGCTGAGCAGGGTGCAGTGCAGCGCTTCGTAGCCGTTGCTCTTGGGGTGCTTCACCCAGTCGCGCAGGCGCTCGGGCATATAGCGGTAGATGCCCGTGATGATCGAGAAGACATGGTAGCACTGGTCACGCTCCGACTCCCCGTTGTCACGGTCAGGATCGAAGATGATGCGGATGGCGTACAGGTCGTACACCTGCTCGAAGGGAATCTGCTTCACCTGCATCTTGTGCCAGGCCGAATACGGCGTCTTCACCCGCTTCTTGATCTCGTACTGGAATCCGGCCTTCTTCAGGGCGGCGTCGATAGGTTCGATGAAAGCGTTGATCTCCTTCGCCCGCTGCTGGATGTTCCGGTTGATCTTGGTGCTGATTTCCTGGTAGGCGTCCGGCTCCTTGTATCGCAGCCAGATGTTCTCGAGCTCGGACTTGACGCCGTACAGGCCCAGCCGGTGGGCGAGGGGGATGAACACGAACATCGTCTCCGACAGGATCTTGTCCCGCTTGTGCTCGGGCATGAACTCGATGGTGCGGCAGTTGTGCAGGCGGTCGGCGAGCTTGATCAGCACCACGCGCGGGTCGTCGTTCAGCGTGAGGAGGATCCGCTTGAAATTCTCCGCCTGGAGGCTCTGGGCGCTGAGGTCCTTGTTCTCGTTGTCCAGTACGTTCTTGATCTTGGTGAGACCGTCCACGAGGCTGGCAATCTTGTCGCCGAAGCGGTCGCGGAGGTCGTCCACCGTATAGTCCGTGTCCTCGACCACATCGTGCAGGAGGGCGGCGGAAATGGACTTGTAGCCCAGGCCGATGTCGTCCACGACAATCTGCGCCACGGCGATGGGATGGAGCATGTAAGGCTCCCCGCTGCGGCGGCGGACATTCTTGTGGGCCTCGTTCGCAAACGCGTAGGCCTGGCATACGGTTTCCAGTTCACGGGCGTCCGCGCACCGTTTCGCGGCCGATGCATACAGCACCTGCCAATCCCGGTCGATGACCTCGTAATCTTTCTCGGTAAACTCGGAATAACTCATAGCACCTCACTCGGGTTCAGATGGTTCGCATGCTGGAAGGCATAGGACAGTTCGGCTCCGTACAGGATGATGGTCCATCCCAGGTTCAGCCAGATCATGAAGAGCGGAATGGCGGCCAGCACGCCGTAAATGGCGTTCTGCTTCGCGACCATCACCTGGGTCTCCAGGTAGAGATATTGCACGGCCGTGAAACCGATGCCGGCAATGAGCGCTGCCTTGAAGGCCGGACGCGTCTTGACCACGGCCGCCGGCAGATACTTGTACATCGCCGTCAGGATGAGGACGGATGCGCCGGCGAACAGGGCCCAGGACAGGAAGTTTTTCAGATGGTCCGAGAAGAACAGGCCGCTCGGAACGATATAGTCCAGCACCGTCGAATACACGACCGAGCCGGAGAAGAACAGGACAATCACGAAAGGGGACAGGATGAGGATGCCGATGCCGATGCCGAGCACCCGGAAGAAACTGCGTTTCTCCTTCGCCTGCCACACATTGTTGAATACGCGCCGCACCGTAAGCATCAGCGAGAGGAGGATCCACAGGAAGGAGGCCATGCTGATGAAGCCGAACAGGCCCGACTCCGCCGTCGTGATGATCTTCTCCGAGGCGGAAAGAATCTGGTCAATCAACCGCTGGTTGCTGATGTTCGCATGCAGGAAGGCGCTGAACTGGTCGGAAATGCCGATTCCGTTCGTCAGGTACAGGCCGATGGCGATGAAGGGAACCACCGACATCATGCTCTGATAGGCGAGGGCCGTGATCTGGTAGGCGATCTTCTGGTCGGAAAAGACCTTGAGCATCACGAAGATGGTCTTGAGGTCCTCCACGCCGCGTTTCTTCCAGCGGGACAGGTCATCCATGTTCAGGTACCACATGTCGTGCGTGACGAACCGGACAATCCGCTTGACGACGATGGTCGCCCAGCGGATCCGGACTTGCGTCCAATGCACGATGCGGTCAAACACTTTCATGGGTCTAGAACAGGGTCAATTCGGTCTCATTGTCATTCTGAGGGCCGTTCTCATTGTCATTCTGAGGGAGCGAAGCGACCGAAGAATCTGGCAGCAGCTTCCGGAACGCCTCCTCGTCCAGGATGGGCACGCCCAGGGACTCGGCTTTCTTGATCTTTTCGGGGCCGGGCT
Source organism: uncultured Bacteroidales bacterium (assembly GCA_900316955.1). Lineage (GTDB taxonomy): Bacteria > Bacteroidota > Bacteroidia > Bacteroidales > UBA932 > Cryptobacteroides. The sequence goes on along the minus strand of ONEX01000009.1, from coordinate 68,471 downwards.
TGCTGCCGGCCAGCAGGAAGGCGGTCTTCCCGGACACGGAGCCGCTGTTCTTGCCGCCGTTGGCCTCGATCAGGGCCTTCATCTCATCGCGGGAGATGGAGAAGTTGCCGCTGATGACGATGGTCTTTCCCGCGAGGGCCTCGGAGGCGTTCTCCGCCTTCCGGACCACGGCCATCTGCAGGCCGGCGGCCTTCAGCCGCTCGATCTCTTTCAGATGGCGCTCGTCGCGGAAATACTTGTACACGCTCTCGGCGATCACTTCGCCCACCTCGGGCACGGCGGCCAGCTCCTCCTTCGAGGCCTGCGCCAGCGTGTCGATATCCCCGAAATGCCGGGCGATGTCACGCGCCGTGGTCTCGCCCACGTAGCGGATGCCGATCGCGAACAGGACGCGCTCGAACGGCACGTTCCTGGACTCCCGGAGGCTGTCCAGGAACCGCTGCGCCGCGCGCTCCTTCCAGCCTTCCAGCATCACGAGCTGGCTCTCGCGGAGGTCGTAGAAATCGGCCGGGGTCTTCACGAGGTCCAGGCCGTACAGTTGGTCCACGGTGGCGTCGCCCGCGAGCACGTTCATGGCCTTGCGGCCCAGGAAGTGCACGAGCTTGCCCTTGATCTGCGTGGGGCAGCCGTCGGTGTTGGGGCAGAACCACTTGGCTTCACCCTCGGGCTTCACGAGCGGCGTGCCGCAGTCCGGGCACACCTTCGGGAAGGCCGGGCGCTTCGCGCCGGGCTGCCGCTTCGATTCCTCCACGCCGGTAATCTTCGGGATGATCTCCCCGCCTTTCTCCACGTACACCCAGTCGCCCTCGTGGATGTCCAGCATGGTCATCTGGTCCTCGTTCACGAGGGTGGCGCGCTTGACCATCGTCCCGGACAGGAACACGGGTTCCATGTTCGCGACGGGCGTCACCGCGCCGGTGCGGCCCACCTGGTAGTCGATGGACAGGATGGGCGTCAGGGCCTGTTCCGCCTTGAATTTATACGCGACCGCCCAGCGCGGGGACTTCGCCGTGTAGCCGAGCGTGCGTTGGGCGTCCAGTTCGTTGATCTTGATCACGATGCCGTCGGTAGCATACGGAAGCTGCTTGCGGGCGGTGTCCCAATGGGCGATGAAAGCCTCGATCTCGTCGATGCTGCGACAGATGCGGCGCTCGTCGGAGACGGGAAGCCCCCAGGAAGCGGCGGCTTTCAGGGCCTCGTCGTGGGTAGGGTAGTCCACCTGCCCGACCGGGATGTGGTACAGCGTGCACATCAGGCCGCGGTTCGCCACTTCCGCCGGGTCCTGCAGCTTCAGCGAGCCACTGGCCGCGTTGCGGGGATTCGCGAACGGCTGGTCCTCGTTGGCCTCCCGTTCCCGGTTCAGCCGGTCGAAGGACTCGTACGGCATCAGCACCTCGCCGCGGATCTCGAACTCCGCCGGCCAGCCTTCTCCCTGAAGCTTTTCCGGGATGTTGGCGATCTTCCGGGCATTGGCGGTGACGTCATCGCCCACCACGCCGTCGCCGCGGGTGAGGGCCCGGAACAGCTTGCCGTCCCGGTAGGTCAGGCAGATGGCCGTGCCGTCGAACTTGAGCTCACAGCACCAGGTGAACGGCGTCTCCAGGGTCTTGGTGGCCCGTTCGGCGAATTCCTCGACCTCGGCGATGCTGTAGGTATTGCCCAGCGACAGCATCGGATACTTGTGCGGATACTTCGCGAACTCCTTCCCGGCGCCCGCCTCGATGTTCTGGACGTCAGGCGTTTCCAGGTCGCTGCCCACGCGCTGGGTGGGGGAGTCCGCCGTCCGGTACTCCGGATACTGCGCCTCCAGGTCCTCCAGCTCGTGCATCAGCTGGTCGTACTCGTAGTCCGACATCGTGGGCGCGTTCTCCACATAGTACTTTCGGCTGTTCTCCCAAAGAACGGCCTTCAGCCACTCGATCCGCTGTTTCGCCTGCGTAAAATCCATATTCCGTGCACAAGAGTTGTAATTTACAAAGATAACAAATCTTTCTCAAATATTTTATATTTGAAAGCTCCAAATGCGGCCTCCTTCCCAAAAGATTACACCCCCTCTTCGCCCCCAGCGTGCCCGGTGTCCCAAATCCGACACCACCGGCCGCATTATTGCCCTCTTTCCGCGCCCGGTGTCCCTTCTTGTGCACCACCGGGCGCACCCCGTGCAGATTCCACCTAATAGCCGCACGGGAGTGCCCGTTCTGCGCGCTGTGTCGATGGTTGCGGTGCGCCAGAGCCCGTAATCGGCCCTTGGCGCACACGAAGGGGCGTTATGCATGCCCATAGGGGATGCCGATGTGCGGCTGTTTGGCGAAAAGTGAATGTTGGTGGGGACCGTTGATCGTTTTTCTTTTGGAACGGTCTTTGCTGCGAGGCTGGTAACAAAAATCCTGGTTATCAGATGAAAAGAATAATCTGCTTCCTATTTGCAGTCGCGGTCATCGGCCTATCCAGAGAGGACCTGATGGCCCAGCCGCTTCCGGAAGGTTTCGAGTGGGTTTACGGATGTTGGGAGAATCCCCGGACGGGGGACTGCTACATCATCGGCAAAGACGGAATCCGGGAGAACATGACCCCGCGCTGGGTCGGTTACTGTTTTCTGAAGGAATATCCAACCGTTGATGTCTGGAGCCAACCGCTCAAGTCGTATGAGTTTTCTTTCTTTGACAGAAAGACCATCGTGTTTGGCGGCCCGTTTGGGTGTGAGACGTATCTTTTCATCGGCAATCATGTACTCCAGACACCGGGTACGGGACGTGGGGAAGATGGTCAAAAGTTGGTGAAGATGCAGGCCCCGCCGGAGAAAAGCCAGGCGAAGGTCGAGAATCGTGCCCTAGGGAAATGGGAGTTGGCCGAAAGTGAGAACATTACGCTCGAGATTTCCGAATCTACCATCAAACGGACGACACCTCGCCGGACAGAGCAATCGTCTTACACCCTCAGTGAAGAGGGGTATCTCATTACGGAAAACGAGATCTTCGTCTGGGTCATGGAGGACGGCGTACTCCATCATCACTATTCCAATACGGATTCTTACATCATCTCAACCTACTTGCGCCCGCCGGCACGCTGATTCCTTTATCAGACCTTCCTTGAGATAGATTATCATTGGGCTGGGACTCCAGTAGTGACTGCGGGTGACGTCCCTGTTCTCGGGACTTCACCCGCACCACTGCCAAACAGCCGCACAAGAAGTGGCCGTGTGCGCGCTGTGTCGATGGTTGCGGTGCGCCAGAGCCCGATATCGAGCCTTGGCGCACACCGTGGGGCGTTCTGCATGCCCATAGGGGGGTGCCGATGTGCGGCTATTTGGCGAAAGGGTTCGGAAAATGAAAGATTGGGTGGTGGCCTCCCCGTCACGAAAGTTTGCAAGGGTGGCAAAAAGGCCGTAACTTTGGGCTGCGTATGAAAGTGTGTGTCATCGGCGGGGCGAATGTGGACATTACGGCCACGTCGGCCCAGGCGTTCCGGGTGGGGGATTCGAATCCCGGCAAAGTGCACGTTTCCTGGGGAGGCGTGGGCAGGAACATTGCCCATAACCTGGTGTTGCTGGGGGACGAGGTAGAACTCCTGACCATCTTCGGGGGCGGGATTTTCGGTCCCGTCATCGAAAAGGCCTGCCGGGAGATCGGGATAGGCACGGACCATTGCGACATCGCAGACGAACATACGCACTCGTTCTTTGTATCGGTCAACAATGCCGATGGCGAGCTCGTCGGAGGCATCGCGGACATGGATGCCGTCGAGGGGATGGACACGGCCTGGATTGCCGCCCGGCTGGATGTCATCAACGCCGCCGATGCGGTCGTGGCCGATTCCAACCTGATGCCCGAGACGCTTGCCTTCCTGATCGACCATTGCGGGAAACCGCTCTATCTCGATGCGGTTTCGGTCGCGAAGGCCGGAAGGATCCTGGAGGCGATGGCGCTTTCCCACCGGAAGTCCGTCTTTGCCCTGAAATCGAATGCACTTGAATATGAGTCACTTGCCGGAATCGAAGGCGTAACCCGCTTCTATGAAAGCGCTGGCGCCGAAGGGCTCCGTGTCCATGCCGACGGCCAGTTGTACGAGTACCCGGCGCTGCCTTGCATCGTGCGGAGCGTCACGGGCGGCGGAGACGCGCTGCTGGCCGGCATCGTGCATGCCGGGCCGCAGGCGAGCGTCGCCGAGAGCGCCCGCATCGGCCTGCTCTGCGCCCGTTGCGCCGTGGAATGCCCGGCCGCCGTCAATCCTGAAATGAAGAATCTGAAACTATGAACAAATACCTGGACCTGTCACCGGAGGTGGCGGCCGCGAAGGCCGCCGGGAAGCCCGTGGTGGCCCTTGAATCGACCATCATTTCTCATGGGATGCCGTATCCGCAGAACGTGGAGACCGCGCTGCGGGTGGAACAGACCATCCGCGACAACGGCGCCGTGCCGGCGACCATCGCCGTCATCGGCGGCCGCCTGAAGGCCGGCCTGACGCCGGAGGAAATCGAATACCTGGGCAAGAAGGGGAGGGGCGTGGCGAAAGCGTCGCGCCGCGACCTGCCCGTGCTCGTCGCCCGGGGCGCGGACGGCGCGACCACCGTCACCACGACGATGATCATCGCCGCGCTCGCCGGCATCAAGGTCTTCGCCACCGGCGGCGTCGGCGGCGTGCACCGCGGCGCGGAAACCACCATGGACATCTCCGCGGACCTGGAAGAACTGGCCAGGACGCCGGTGATGGTCATCTGCGCCGGCGCGAAGTCCATCCTGGACCTCGGCCTCACGCTGGAATACCTGGAGACCAAGGGCGTCCCCGTCATCGGCTACGGCACGGAGGAACTCCCGGCCTTCTACACCCGCAAGAGCGGGTTCAAGGTCGACTACCGCATCGACACCCCCGAGGAACTGGCGGCGGCTTTCCGCGCCAAACTCGAGATGGGCCTCGAGGGCGGCATGCTCGTCACAAACCCGATCCCGGAGGAATACTCCATGGACCCGGTCCGGATCAACGCCGCCATCGAAGAGGCTGTCGCCGAGGCGAACCGCCTGGGTATCAAGGGAAAAGAGACCACGCCCTTCCTCCTCGCCAAGATCAAGGATATCACCGGCGGCGACTCCCTCGCCTCCAACATCCAGCTGGTCCTGAACAACGCCCGACTCGCCGCCAAGGTGGCGGCCCTGCTATGAAGAATACCATCACCGAAGACAAGAAGTGGAAGATACTCAGTTCCGAGTATCTCGTCCAAAGGCCGTGGCTGACGGCCCGGCGGGATGTCGCCGAGCTGCCGGACGGCCGCATCAACCACGAGTACTATGTCCTGGAGTATCCGGACTGGGTCAATATCATCGCCCTCACGAAGGACGGCAAGATCGTGATGGAACGGCAGTACCGGCACGCGCTCGGGAATACCTGCTATGAGCTTCCGTGCGGCGTCATCGAGGCGGGCGAAACGCCCCTGGAGGCCGCCAAACGCGAGCTTCTGGAAGAAACCGGCTTCGCGGGCGGGGAGTGGCAGGAATGGATGACGCTCTCGCCGAACCCCGCCACGTGCACGAACATGGCGCACAGTTTCCTCGCCTTCGGCGTGGAAAAAGTCTCCGGCCAGCACCTGGACGCCACCGAGGACATCGACGTTTTCATCCTGGAACAGGACTATGTCCGGGAACTGCTTCAAAACAACCAGATCCTGCAGGCCCTGATGGCCGCCCCGCTCTGGAAATACTTCTACGACAAAGACGTATGAACACCATCTGGATCGTCCTCCCCATCCTGACCCTCCTGATGTTCGACCTGGGGCTGGCGCTCCGGTTCGAGGATTTCGGGAAAGTCTTCCGCCATCCCTGGCCTATCGCCGTGGCCCTCGTCGGCCAGCTGGTCTTCCTCCCGGCCATCGCGCTGGGGCTGGCCTACCTGCTGAAACTGCCGCCGGTCTTCTTCATCGGCCTCGTCCTGATCGCCTGCTGCCCGGGCGGCAGCTCGTCCAATGTCTTCTCGAAATTGGCCAATGGAGATGTCGCTCTGTCCGTGACACTTACGGCGCTCAGCAGCATCATCACTTTATTTACGATCCCGGTCATCATGGGCTGGGCCACCCGGCTGGTAGGGGAGAGCGTGGGCATCACCCTGCCCGTCGGAAACCTCATCAAGCAGAACCTTGTCCTGATGCTCCTGCCGGTCCTCCTGGGCATCGGCCTGCACTATGCCTGGCCCAAGGCGGCGGAGAAGGTGGACAAGGTCCTCACGAAGCTGGCATTCCCGCTGCTCCTCGTGCTGATCACCGTCTTCTACATCCAGCACCGGCACACGATCATGGACAACATCGGCATCCTGGGCCTCTGCGTGACGGCCCTGATCCTCCTGGCCATCGGCCTGTCCTCCCTGTTGTCCCGCCTGGTCCGGAACGACGCGCGCCAGCGCCGCACCGTGGTCATCGAGGTGGGCATGCAGAACGCCGCCCAGGCGATCTCCATCGCCTCCAGCCCGTTCATCTTCGCGAACGAGGAGATGGCCATCCCGGCCATCCTCTACTCGCTCATGATGAACATCGTCCTGCTCACTTATGTCGGCCTCGTCAAGAAAAAGAAGGATTTGTAATTAAAAATCCTTAAATTTGCATGATTTGGGAAAACAACGAACAAACACTTAATAGTATCATGAAAGATTCCATCATCATCCTCTGCGGAGGCGGCCCGGCTCCGGGTATGAACACTGTCGTCATGTCTGTCGCGAAGACGTTCCTTTCCAACGGTTACCGTGTCATCGGCCTGCACGGCGGTTACAGCGGCCTTTTCAGCCAGAACCCGCGCACCGAGGACATCGACTTCTTCAAGGCGGACGCCTACTTCAACCGGGGCGGCAGCTACCTGCAGATGAGCCGTTTCAAGCCCACCGACAAGGATTTCGAGGAGAACTTCAACCTGGGCCTGTTCCAGGACAACAACATCAAGCTGCTCGTGACCGTGGGCGGTGACGACACCGCTTCCACCGCGAACCGCATCGCCAAGTTCCTCGCCGCGAAGCAGTATCCGATCGCGAACATCCACGTGCCCAAGACCATCGACAACGACCTTCCGCTGCCGAACAACGCCCCCACCTTCGGCTTCAACTCCGCGAAGGACGAAGGCGCGCACCTGGCCCGCACCGTGTACGAGGATGCCCGCACCAGCGGCAACTGGCTCATCATCAGCGCCATGGGCCGCAGCGCCGGCCACCTCGCCCTGGGTATCGGCGAGGCCACGCACTGCCCGATGACCATCATCCCCGAGATGTTCAACAAGACTGCCATTAATCTGGACAAGATCGTCAGGCTCGCCCTCTCCGCCATCCTCAAGCGCAAGCTCCTGGGCATCGGCTACGGCACCGTCGTCGTCGCCGAGGGCGTCTTCCACGACCTGGATCCGCAGGAGATCAAGAACGCCGGCGTGTCCATGACCTACGACGAGCACGGCCATCCTGAGCTCGGCAAGATATCGAAGGCGGTCCTCTTCAACGACATCCTCGAGAAGGAGTTCAAGAAGATCGGCCTGAAGGTCAAGACCCGTCCGGTGGAGATCGGCTACGACGTCCGCTGCCAGGACCCGATCGGCTACGACCTCACCTACTGCACCGAACTGGCGATGGGCGCCTACGAACTCTTCGCCAAGGGCGAGACCGGCTGCATGGTGTATGTCGATGCCGACGGCGAGTCCCACCCGCTGTACCTCAAGGACCTGCAGAACGACGAGGGCAAGATCCCGCCGCGCCGCGTGAACATCGAGGGCGGTACCTCCCAGAACTATTTCAACCACATCTGCCACTTCATCACCCCGGCCGACTACGAGGCCGCGAAGAAGTACGTCGCCGACCCGGAGACCTACGACTTCAAGAAGATCCTGAACTGGTAGTTTGAAAAAGCTCGTATACCAGATGCTTCCCCGCCTTTGGGGGAGCGGAAAGTTTGAAAGTGTCGACGCCGCGTCCTTGGAATACATCCGGGGACTCGGCGTCGATTACATCTGGTACACGGGCCTCATCCGCCACGCCACGCGGAAGAAGGACGAAGGCTGCCGGCCGTCCCATCCCCAGATCGTGAAAGGGGAGGCCGGTTCGCCCTATGCCATCACGGATTACTACGACGTAAATCCTTATCTGGCAACGGATCCCGATGCCAGGATGGAAGAATTCCTTCAACTGGTGAAACGCACCCATCGGCACGGGATGAAGGTCATCATGGACTTCGTCCCGAACCATGTGGCGCGGGATTACCGGAGCCATATCCCGGGTGTCCATTCCCTCGGCGCGGACGACGACACCTCCGTGCACTGGTCGCCCGAGAACGACTTCTTCTACTATCCCGGCGAGCCCCTGCGCCTGCCGGTCCCCTGCGAAGGCCCCGGCTTTTTCGAATTCCCGGCCAAGGCCTCCGGCAACTGCTTCTCCCCGACGCCGGGCATCAACGACTGGTACGAGACCATCAAGATCAACTACTGCGACTTCCACACCCGGACCTGGGACAAGATGTACAACATCGTCCATTACTGGGCCCTCAAGGGCGTGGACGGCTTCCGCTGCGACATGGTGGAGCTGGTGCCCCCGGCCTTCATGCAGTGGCTCATCGCGAAGATCAAGCTGGAATTCCCGCACATCGTCTTCATCGCCGAGGTCTATGAGAAGGAAAAGTACCGGATGTATGTCGACGAGGTGGGCTTCGACCTGCTCTACGACAAGTCCGGCCTGTACGACACCGTCCGCGCCGTCACCTGCGACGGGCTCACTGCGCGGGCGCTGACCTGGAACTGGCAGTTCCTCGGCGACCTCCAGCCCCGGATGCTGGACTTCCTCGAGAACCACGACGAGCAGCGTGTCGCTTCCGACTTCTTCGCCGGCAGCGCCGAGGCCGGCTACGCCGCCCTGGGCGTGTCCCTGCTCCTGAACACCGCCCCCTTCATGCTCTACTTCGGGCAGGAGATCGGGGAGCGGGGGATGGACGACGAGCCTTTCAGCGGCGTCAACGGCCGCACCTCCATCTTCGACTGGTGGACCGTGGAGAGCCTCCAGGCCCTCCGGCAGTACATCGACAACAAGCGCAAAGGACTGAATGCCAAGCAGAAAGCGGTTCTGAAGCGCTATCGGGAAGCGCTGGAACTCGCCAAGCGGCCGGCCTTCGCGGAAGGACGGACCTTCGACCTCTGCTACTGCCAGGGCGACGGCTTCGACCCCGACCGCCACTTCGCCTTCCTCCGCGCCGACGAGGCCGAGACCTGGCTCGTCGTCGCCAATTTCGGGCCCGCCGCCGACATCACGGTCCGCATCCCGGCCGAGGCCGGCACGGAACCGCGTACCGTCACGCTCCGCGTGCCGGAAAAGGATTTCATCGCGAAACAGCTTTAGCGCCGGCGGAATTCGGCGACGGTGATGGCCGTCGCGATCGCGGCGTTCAGGGATTCGGAGCCCGGATCGTCCGCCGGATAGGGCGGGATGAAGAGCCGGTCGCTCACGCAGGCGGCCACGGCCGGCGAAATGCCGTTGGACTCATTTCCGATCACGATTACCGAAGGAGCCTCCAAGCCGCAGTCCAGGGCCTTGGAATAGATATTCTCCCCGTTCAGGAACGTCCCGTACACGTGTCCGCCGCCGGTAACGACCTTCCGGCAGAGCTCCGCGATGTCCATCCGGTGGAACGGCACGCGGAAAATCGCACCCATCGTCGCCTGGACCACCTTGGGATTGTACAGTTCCACGGTGTCGGGCGAAGCGACGACCCCGTCGATGCCGAACCAGTCCGCCACCCGGAGGATGGTGCCCAGGTTGCCGGGGTCCCGGATGCCGTCCAGGGCCAGGAACAGCCCCTTGGAAGGCCGGAAGGCGGCGGGGGCGGGCTGCCGGACGACCGCGAGGACCGGAGAAGGGGAGGACAGCATCGACAGCCGCGCCATCGCTTCCTCGCCGATCTCGTCCCGGCGGTAGACGGACACGACCTCGAATCCCGACGCCAGCGCCTCGGAAACCATCTTATCGCCCTCGACCACGAAGAGTCCGGACTCGTCCCGGAACTTCTTCTGCGCGAGGGAGCGGACCTGCCGCAGTTCGTTCTTGGAAATGCTCATACCCTGCAAAGTTATATATTATTCTTGTCGATTAATAGCGGAAAAGTGTTAATTTTGTAGGAATGAACTGCAAAAACCTCTTCCTTTCGGTCCTCGCCGGTCTCCTTGCCGCGGGCTGCGCCACGCAGCGTCTCGCGGAAGGGGAGTATCGCCTCGCCGGCAACAAGATCAAGGTCGAGGGCAAGCAGATCGGCAATTCGGAACTCACATCCTACCTGGCGCAGAAGCCCAGCGCCTCGTTCCTGGGCATCCGCAGGCCCGGCACCCAGCTGGTTCTCTACGACGACAGCCAGGTGAGCACCAGTTCCGACAACATCATCAACCACCTCGAATACATCGGCTACTACGGGTCCAAGGTCCGCAGCGAAGTGGAATACAAGCGGAAACGGGCCTATGTAACCTATTACGTCACCCCCGGCAAGCGCTACACGATCCGCTCGATCGACTTCGAACTCCCCCAGGACGAAGAGTTCCGGAAGGAGTTCGAGACGGACAAGCCGCACATCACCATCAAGGAAGGCCAGTACCTGGCCGAGTCCACCCTCGAGGCCGAGACCGTCCGCTCCGCCGAGTTCTTCCGCAACCGCGGCTACTACGGCTTCGACAAGAGTTTCTATTTCTGCGAGGCGGACACCCTCTCTCACGACGGGACGGCGGCCCTGACCATGGCCATCCGGGACTATCCCCGCAACGGATCCCCGGACGAGGCGAAGCCGCACCGGAAGTTCACCATCGGCGAGGTGACCCTGTCCTACCCGAAGGAAATCCCCATCCGGACCTATATCCTGGAGGAACTGAACGTCCTGCATCCGGGCATGCCCTACAGCGAGCGGGCGGTCAACGCCACCTACTCGCGCCTGTCGAACCTCTCCGTCTTCAACAGCGTGAACGTCACGATGAATCCGGTCTCGGATAACGTCGTGGACTGTGACATCAACCTCCTGAACGGCGGCGTCCAGGGCTTCAAGGCGAACCTGGAAGCCTCGGTGAACTCCACCGGCCTGTTCGGCATCTCCCCGCAGCTCAGTTACTTCCACAAGAATTTCTTCCACGGAGGCGAACTTTTCAACCTGGGCTTGAAGGGCAACTTCCAGTTCAAGACCAAGGACAAGATCCGCTCCACGGAGTTCAGCGTCTCCAGCTCCCTTCGCATCCCCAAGCTCATCGGCCTGCCGAACTCCCTTTTCCGAGGTCCGAACCTCCCGCATACGGACCTCACCCTAGGATTCAGCTACCAGGACCGTCCGGAGTACAAGCGGATGATGATCTCCACGAGCTTCGGCTATACAGGCACCTTCCGCCGGAACTTCACCTACCAGTTCTTCCCCTTCCAGGCCAATATCGTCCGCCTCGGCAACATTTCGGAGAGTTTCGCGGAACGGTTGGTGGCGGACCTCTTCCTCCTGAACGCCTACTCGGACCACTTCGACATGGGCATGGGCGGCATGCTCTATTACACGACGGATCCGACCCCGATTCCCAAGCGCACCTATACCTACGGCCGGCTGTCGTTCGACCTGGCGGGCAATGTCCTCAGCCTGTTCAACTCCGCGATGCCCACGAATCAGGTCAACCAGCATACCATCTGGCAGATCCCCTACGCCCAGTATGTGCGCGGTGAACTGCAGCTGGGACAGACATTCCGCTTCGGTGACGGAGACACCCAGGCGGTGGCGTTGCGCTTCCTGGTGGGCGCCGGCTACGGCTATGGCAACTCCACCACCGTCCCGTTCGAGAAACAGTTCTATGCCGGCGGCGCGAACAGCATGCGCGGCTGGCAGGCCCGCGCCCTGGGCCCGGGCCGCGTACAGCCCTGGACCGAATACTTCCTCATTCCGAGCCAGACGGGCGACTTCAAGATGGAAGCCAATGTCGAATACCGCTTCCCGATCGTCTGGAAGCTGGAAGGCGCCCTCTTCGCGGATGCCGGCAACGTCTGGAACCTCCGCATGGCCGATTACATGGAAGGCTCCAATTTCTCCTTCGACACCATCGCCGCCGACTGGGGCATGGGCATGCGCGTGAACCTGGACTTCATCCTCGTCCGCATCGACCTGGGCCTCAAGGTGTACGAACCCTGCCGTCCCGCCGGCGAACGCCTCATCGGACCGGAGCAATGGCTCCAGTCAGGCAACTTCGCCCTCCATTTCGGTGTAGGTTATCCTTTCTGATAATACTTCGGCCAGCAGGCCTCGAGATAGGCGCGGAGAACGTTCTCGTGCTTGTTGGGCTGCGGCTCGTAGAAGACGGTGCCCTGGATTTCCTCGGGCAGGAATTCCATGTCGGCGAAATGCCCGGGATAGTCGTGGGCGTACTTGTAGCCGTCGCTGTAATTGAGGTCCTTCATCAGCTGCGTAGGCGCGTTCCGGATCGGGAGAGGGACCGAAAGATTTCCCGTTTCCTTCACGAGGGCCAAAGCCTTCTCGATGGCCATGTACGAGCCGTTGCTCTTGGGGGAGGAGGCCAGATAGACCGTCGTCTCGGCGAGCGGGATGCGGCCTTCGGGCATGCCGATCTTCGAGACCACCTCGAAGCAGGCGTTCGCCAGCAGGAGCGCGTTCGGATTCGCCAGGCCCACGTCCTCGGAGGCCGAAAGGCACAGCCGGCGGGCGATGAAGAGGGGATCCTCGCCGCCTTCGATCATCCGGGCCAGGTAGTAGATGGCCGCGTTCGGGTCCGACCCGCGGATGCTCTTGATGAAGGCCGAGATGATGTCGTAGTGCATCTCCCCGTCCTTGTCGTAGATGGCCATGTTCTCCTGGATGCTCTCCGTGACCGACTTGTTGTCGATGACGATGGGGGAGCGGTCCGCGAAGGAGTCCACCACGATCTCCAGGACGTTCAGCAGCTTGCGGGCGTCGCCGCCGCTGTAGCGCATCAGGGCCTCGGTCTCCACGACCTGGATGTCCTGGTCCTTCAGGAGGACGTCCTCCTTCAGCGCCCGGTCCAGAAGTATCTGTAAATCATCCTTTTCCAAGGATTTCAGAACGAAAACCTGGCAGCGGGACAGGAGGGGAGTGATGACCTCGAAAGAGGGGTTCTCGGTGGTTGCGCCGATCAGGACGATGGTACCCGTCTCCACGGCCCCGAGGAGCGCGTCCTGCTGGGCCTTGTTGAAACGGTGGATTTCGTCGATGAACAGCACCGGCGCACCGCGCTGGTTGAAGAGGCTGTTCGAACGGGCCTTGTCGAAGACCTCGCGGACGTCCTTGACGCCGGAGGTGACGGCGGACAGGGTGTAGAACTCCCGGTCCATCGTCTGCGCGATGATATGGGCCAAGGTCGTCTTGCCCACGCCCGGAGGCCCCCAGAGGATGAAAGACGAAAGGTTTCCGCTCTCGATCATCTTCCGCAGGACGCAGCCTTCGCCCACCAGGTGCCGCTGTCCCACATACTGGTCCAGGGACTGCGGACGCATCCGTTCCGGCAGGGGAGGGAGCATGGAACTCGACGCGGACATCGGCTTAGATTTCCTTGCTGTACACGCGCCGGCGGCGCTTGAATTCCTTCTGGTACAGGTTCCAGAGATTCTGGACGCTGTTGTTGGTCTCCATCTCGGCGTTGGATTCGCCGTACTTGAACCCGCCCTTGATGAGCATCGGGATCAGGTCGTTGAAGATGATGGAATGGATGCCCCGGTTCCGGTAGTCCGGATCCACGGCGATCATCAGCAGTTCCAGGCCGTCCTCGTGCTTCCAGTAGGTGGACTTGAGCAGGTGCCACCAGCCGAAGGGGAAGACGAATCCGCGGCATTTCTGCGCGGCGCGGGCGATGGAAGGCATCGTGAGGGAAACGCCCACGAGCTTTCCTTCCGCATCCTCGATGAGGGTGATGAACTTGAGGTCGATCAGGCCCAGGTACGTGTTCACGTAGTTGTCGATGACGTCGTCCGGAAGCACCGTAAAATCAAAGAGTTGGCTATAGGCGCGGTTGATCAGGTCGAAGATCTTCCGGCCGTAGCCCTCCTTGCGGACCTCGCGCTTGGTGATCCGGCGGATATGGAGGTTGTACCGTTCCTGCACAAGGGCGGCGGCGCGGGAAACCTTCTCGGGGACCTGTTCGGGAACGAAGATGCGGTATTCCAGCCAGTCATTGACCTTGGCGAGTCCCAGGGCCTCGAAATGGTCCTGGTAGTACGGGAAATTGTATTTCAGGTTGAAGGAGCTGATGTCGTCGAAACCTTCCACGACGCAGCCTTCATTGTCGAAGTCCGTGAATCCGAGCGGGCCGGAAACCTGCGTCATTCCGTGCTTTTTTCCGAAAGCGACGACCGCATCGACCAGTGCCTTGGAAACCTCCTTGTCATCGATGAAATCGATCCAGCCGAAGCGGACTTCGCGGTGGTCCCAGTCGCGGTTCGCGATGTCGTTGATGATGGCGGCCACGCGCCCGACGATTTCGCCTTTCTCGTTGTAAGCCAGGAACTTCTCGCACTTGGCATATTTTCCCATCGGGTTCTTGTCCATATCCAGCGAGGACATTTCGTCCATGAACAGGCTGGGCACATAGTACGGGCAGTCCTTGTACAGTTTCAAGGGAAATTTCACGAAGGCGCGCAGGTCCTTGCGGCTCTCGACGGTCTTGATGGTTACAGGCATAGGTCTCAGTTTCACGTATCTTTAATTGTACAAATATAGTCATTTATTTTAAACTGACCGCAGTAGGGCCTCTCGCCTATCGTTTGTTACACAATTTAGATTATGTTAAGTAATAGAAAGGAAAAAGTCCCCTGCAGACGTAGATTTCGGGATTGCGTGAATTTTGAGTATATTTGTAAGTTGTAAGAAAAAGGAATAATGAGCAAGAAAAAAGTCGACCTGAAACTGGAGAACGTCACCATCGAGGCCGTCGCTGCCGAAGGCAAGGCGCTGACGCATGTGGACGGGATGGTCGTCTTCGTCGATTTCGCCGTTCCCGGCGACGTCGTGGACATCCAGGTGTTCAGGAAGAAGAAAAACTATATGGAGGGCTTCATCTCCCGGATGATCCAGCCTTCCCCGCACCGCGTCGAGGCGTTCTGCGAGCATTTCGGCGTCTGCGGCGGCTGCCGGTGGCAGCCTCTGCCGTACGAGATGCAGCTGGAAGCCAAACGGCAGCAAGTGTACGACCAACTGGTCCGAATCGGCCACCTGGAGGTCCCGGAAATCCGCCCGACACTCCCCTCCCAACGTACGCAATTTTATCGTAACAAGCTGGAATTCAGCGCTTCCAGCAAGCGCTGGGTGCTCCGCGGCGAGGATCCGGATGCGATTCCCGAGAATGACCGCATGGGCCTGGGATTCCATGTGGGCAAGTTCTTCGACAAGGTCCTGGACATCCACAAATGCTGGCTCCAGCCGGAACCGTCAAACGCTATCCGCTTGTTTATCAAGCAGTTCTGCATCAAAAACGGCTACGAATTCTACGATATCCGCAACAACGAGGGGTATTTCCGCAACATGTTCGTCCGGACGACGGAAGCCGGCGCGGTGATGCTCATCCTGTGCTTCGCCTACGAGGATTCCGAGAAGAGAATCGCCCTCCTGGATGCCGTGGCGGCCGAATTCCCGCAGATCACCTCCCTCTGGTACGTCATCAACGAGAAGCTGAACGATTCCATCGGCGACCAGTCCCCCATCCTGTACAAGGGCGACGAGGCCATCTACGAGGAAATGGAAGGCCTCCGCTTCAAGATCGGCCCGAAATCCTTCTATCAGACGAACTCCCTGCAGGCATACCGCCTGTACAGCGTCGCGCGCGACTTCGCCGCCCTCACCGGCCAGGAAGTCGTCTACGACCTGTACACCGGCACCGGCACCATCGCCCAGTTCGTTTCCCGCCAGGCTTCCAAGGTCATCGGTATCGAATACGTCCCCGAGGCCATCGAGGACGCGAAGGCCAATGCGGAAGCGAACGGCATCGCGAACTGCGCCTTCTTCGCCGGCGATATGAAGGATGTCCTGAACGCGAAGTTCATCGCCAAGCACGGCCGCCCGGACGTCATCATCCTGGACCCGCCCCGCGCAGGCATCCACCCCGACGTGGCGAAGGTCATCCTGGAGGCGGCCCCCGACCGGATGGTCTACGTGAGCTGCAATCCGGCCTCCCAGGCCCGCGACCTGGCCATCCTCTGCGAAGACTATGAGATTACGGCGGTCCAGCCCGTCGATATGTTCCCGCACACGATGCATGTGGAGAACGTGTGCGCGCTTAAAAGGAAAGAGAAATGATCTGGCTGCAAGTCCTTCTGCTTATCGGCGGTCTCGCCCTCATCGTATTCGGGGCGGACTGGCTCGTGGACGGCGCCTCGGGCATCGCCCGGCGCTTCGGTCTGAGCGAATTCGTCATCGGCCTCACCATCGTCGGGATGGGCACTTCCGCCCCGGAGATGGTCGTCAGTTTCATCGGCGCCTTCCAGGGCAACGCCGATATCGCCATCGGCAACGTGGTGGGCTCGAACATCATGAACACCCTCCTGATCCTGGGTGTCACGGCCCTCATCCTTCCGATGGCCATCACCCCGTCCAACTGGAAGCGGGACATCCCGATGAACATCCTGACCACGATGCTCCTGATCTTCCTGGGGCTGGAGTACACGATCCTCCATATCGGCACGAACGGCCTGAGCCGCTGGGACGGAGGCATCCTCATCGCCCTGTTCATCGGCTATATGATCCTGAGTTTCAAGGGGAACAAGCCCGACGAGGAAGACTCCCCCGCCAAGCAGCGCAGCGTCTGGATGTGCCTCCTGCTCATCGTGGCCGGCATCGCGGGGCTCGCCTTCGGCGGCAAGCTGTTCGTGAACAACGCGACGGAACTCGCCCACGCCCTCGGGGTCAGCGACAAGTTCATCGCCATCACCATCCTGGCCGGCGGCACCTCGATGCCGGAACTGGCCACCTGCGTGGTCGCCGCCGCCAAGAAGAAAGGCCAGCTCGCCCTCGGCAACATCATCGGTTCCAACGTCTTCAACATCCTGCTGATCCTCGGCGGATCGGCCCTCATCTCTCCCCTGTCCTTCGACCACATCACCTACGTGGACCTCGGCGTCCTGCTCGTGAGCGCCCTCGTGCTCCTGACCGCGGGATTCATCGGCCGCAAGAAGGAGATCGACCGGCTGGACGGCGGGCTTTTCCTGGTCATTTGGGCTGCCTATATGGCGTATCTCATTTATAACCTGTAACTTATGCTTTTCCATATCCTGCAGACCGTCACCCCCGAAGCCGAGCAGATCGCCCAGAAGTTCTCCGCCGATTCCCTGACCACCAAGGGTGCGGAAATCATGGAGGTCCTCCGGAACACGCCACCCAAGGAACTGGTGGAGGAGATGGTCACCTCCTTCATCAAGTTCGGCATCAAAGTCCTGGTCGCCCTGGTAATCTACCTCGTCGGCGCCTGGCTCATCCGAAAGTTCAAGCATCTGATAGCCAAGGCGTTCACGCGGCGCGGGACCGATGCGACCCTGACTTCCTTCATCCAGAGCCTGGTAACCGCCGTCCTGTGGATCCTCCTCATCATGGTGATGATCGGCACCCTGGGCATCAACACCACCTCGCTCGCCGCCCTCCTGGCCGCCGGCGGAATGGCCATCGGCATGGCGATGAGCGGAACCGTCCAGAATTTCGCGGGCGGCATCATGCTGCTGGCTTTCAAGCCCTTCAAGGCGGGAGATTACATCGAAGCGCAGGGATACGCCGGCACGGTGAAGGAAATCAACATCGTCAGCACGAAGATCACGACGATGGACAACAAGCTCGTCATCCTGCCCAACGGCGCCCTCTCCAACGGCACCATCAACAATTACAGCGCGAACCCCGTCCGCCGGATCGACCGGACCGTCGATGTCGCCTACGGTTGCGACGCGGCGGCCGTCCGGGAAAAGCTGCAGCGGATCATCGGGGCGCAGGAAAAGATCCTGGACGGGTCGACACCCGGGGCCCAGGATCCCACGGTCGTGCTGAGCTCGCTGAAAGACAGTTCCGTCGAATTCCTCATCCGGATCTGGGTGAAGTCGTCCGACTATTTCGAAGTGTCGTACTGGCTAAACGAAGCCGTCTATACGGAGCTGCCGGAACAGGATATCTCCTTCCCGTTCCCGCAGCTGGACATCCACTTGAAACACAATTAGATTCTCACGTCGGTCTGCGACCTCCTCAGAATGACAACAAAGGTCGGCCCTTCCCGGGTCGACCTTTGTCATTTCGAGCGCAGTCGAGAAATCTATCCTTCCGCTTCGAACTTCTCCTTCATCATCACGGGATTGCCGTAGATGCGGAGGAAGATGTCGCGGAGTTCCGCGCGGTTCAGCGTCGGTTCCACCTGGTCGAGCTGGTGCTCGGTGAATTCCGTGAAGGCTTCCGCTTCCTCGTGGGAGTAACGGTCCGCGTACTTGAACGTATGGTTCGCCAGGTCGTAGGCGATGTAGTTCGTATTCCAGAGCTTGTAGCCGTTGATGACGCGGACGTCCACGGCATGGCGGATGAGCTGGTAGCGGTCGTTCTTGTCGCAGAGGGAGGCCGCGCGGATCTCGTCCTCGGTGAGCGGGTCGCCGAAGTTCAGGTGCACGTTGCCCTTCCACTGCTTGATGCCCAGCATGATGCTCTGCAGGTCCTCGTTCTCCGTCTTGACGTATTTCTGCGTGCGGGAAATGAGGATTTCGCGGGCCTTCAGGATGTCGCAGGGCTCGTATTCGTAGGAGATCGAGAGCGGGATGATGTTCAGTTCCAAGAAGTTCTGCACGAAATCCTTGGTGCCGCTCATGTCGAACATCTTCAGGAGGCCCTGTTCGGTGATGTCGATGCCGTCCTTGGTCCTTCCCTGCCGCTGGGCGATCCAGACGGAACTCTTGCCGGTGGTGATGCTCTCGCGGATATACTTGGACAGGACCTGGGAAGACAGGTAGAGTTCGCGGGCCGAAATGCCGCGGATGACCTTGATCATCCGGTTGGAACGGATCAGGCGCTCGATCGTCTTGCTCTTGAGGAGGTTGTCGCCCACGCAGATCTCGGTGAGGGGAATCTGGTTCCGGAACAGGATCAGCTGCGTGAAGGCCGGGTCCAGGATGATGTCGCGGTGGTTGGACATCGCCAGGAACTTGCCGTCGATGGCCTGCAGCTTGTTGATGCCGTCGTAGGAGAAGTTGTGGACCGATTTCTCGATGACCCATTCCGTGGCTTTCGACATCACCAGCTTCTGGAAGTCGTCCACGGTGCTGATGCTGCGGAGGATGTCCCGCAGATAGGTTTCGGGCTGGTTGGAGAAGATGTACTTGGAAATCCAGGGTACATTGGGATGCTCGGCCAGTTTGGACAGGGCGGCAGCCGCTTCTTCGTCGTTATAGGGAGCAATGTCCTCGAAGGGATTCAATTCATCCATGGCGGTCGGTTTTGTACGACGCAAAGGTACAGAAATAAAGCCAATTAATCAAGCGCGGACCAGCAGCGAGCTGTCCCCGTAGCTGAGGAACCGGAAACCGTGCGCGAGCGCGTAATCGTAGATCGTGCGCCAATCCCCGCCCACGAAGGCGGAGACCAGCAGGATGAGGGTGCTCTCGGGCTGATGGAAATTCGTGACCATGAGGTCCACCAGGCGGAACCGGAAGCCCGGGACGATGATGATCCGGGTGCCGATCTGGAGCTCCGTCAGGTTGTTCGCTTCCAGGTACGTGATGATGCCTTCGAGGGCCTCCTTTGTGCTGTACGGGTACTCCCGCTCATACGGAGCCCACTGCGGAACATCCTCGGGGGCTCCTTTCTCGAGGCAGCTCACCCCGACGTAATAGAGGGATTCCAGGGTCCGGACCGATGTGGTTCCAACCGCAATCAACTTCCTGTCCATCCGGCAGATATCCTTCAATAGCTGAAGTTTCACTACAAATGGCTCCCGATGCATCGGATGCTCGGAGACCAGGGAGCTCTTGACAGGCAGGAAAGTGCCGGCGCCCACATGGAGGCAGACGGTTTCCATGTCAATCCCCTTGGCCTTGATCCGTCCCAGGACGTCCTCCGTGAAGTGCAGGCCGGCCGTCGGCGCCGCCACCGATCCGCGGATATGGGCATACAGCGTCTGGTAGCGCTCGATGTCGATCTTCTCGGATTCGCGGTTCAGGTACGGCGGAATCGGGACAGTTCCGCAAACCTCCAGGACACGGGAAAACGGAGACCCGTCGGTCCACCGGAATTCCACGATGCCGGTCTGGCCTTCCCGGCTCAGCAGCCTCGCTTCCAGGCCCATATCCGGCGTTTCCGGAGTCCGGAACAGGGTCAGGACATCGTCCTTCCACTTCTTGGCGTTGCCGATCACGCATTTCCAGGTGCAGGTGTCCGTCGCCGCGAAGGCGGTCGCGTATTCGACCGGTTTCACGGGCTCCAGGCAGAAGATCTCGATATGGGCGCCGGTCGCGCGCTGGAAATGCATGCGGGCCGGGACGACCTTCGTGTCGTTGAAGACCATCAGGGCGTTTTCGGGCAGGAGGTCCGGCAGCTGGCGGAAAACATACTCATCCACGTGTCCGGACGCGTAGTGAAGCAGTTTGGATGAATCCCGCTCCGGAAGCGGATATTTCGCAATCCGCTCGTCGGGAAGCGGATAGTTGTAATCCTCGATATGGATTTCAGGTATCATGCGCACAAATCAAATTCTGGCGCGAATTTACACAATTCTCCACGAATTCCGAAATCTGCGTCACGTTCTTTCCGAACCCGTCCGGAGTTCCTTCCAATGCTCCATTTCTTATTTACAAATGTTAATCACGTTTGATTCTTCACACAGTTATCAACGCAGGGCACATTTATTAACATAAGCAATTGTTATTCTTGTTTTAATATTCATTAAATACATTGATTTTCAGTAACTTATATATAATTACCTAAAATAATGATAGAGTAAAAGTTTTGAACAGCCTCACACATGGCTCTGTTTTTCAAACAAATATGTTATAATTAATATATTATATAACTCAAAATCAGTGACCTAATTTTATTTAACGGATTAAAGGCTTTAAGTGTTTTCAAGCTTGTTTCCTCCCCTGCCCCCTGTATCAGGGCCCCATTTTTTAACTTGTATTTTTACTTTAGATTCGTTACTTTTGTAACACCTAAGGATTTTACCATGGACAAACGCCTTCAACAGTTCCTGGACGCGGAGAATATCTCGCAGGCGCAGCTGGCGGACACGCTCGGAGTCGCCCGCGCCGGGATTTCCCATATCCTGTCCGGCCGGAACAAGCCGGGATTCGATTTCCTGGAAGCCATGGCCGTGCATTATCCCCGGATCAGCATGGACTGGCTCCTGACCGGCAAAGGAAAGATGTACAAGGATACGCCCGGCGAGAATCCCGTATTTGCGCCCGCGCAGGCGCCGCGCCGCGTTTCCAAGATTCTCGTCTTCTATGACGACAACACTTTTGAAGAGTTCCAATAAGATTTATTATCTTTGTAGGACGAAGCGAAAGAGCCCATGTCCAGTCTGCAGCAAAGCGCCCGCGGGATGCTCTGGAAGCGCCGCCTTCCGGGATTCCTGTTCTGGAACCGCCTGAGATTCAGGCGGGAGCATCCGGCATTGGCCCGGGACCTGTTCGGCATCCATTTCCGCCATCCTGTCGGAATCGCCCCGGTGCTGGAACGGCAGGACGAACTGCTGGACGTCTGTGACTGTTTCGGCTTCAGTTTCTCCGGCCTCATCCCCGGAGACACGCCCCTGCAGGTCGTTGCCGAGCGTCTGCAGACCCGGCAAACCCCCATCGTCGCCGCGGTGGAACTCCGGGCGGACGGAGCGACGGAAGAAGAGGCGAAACAGCGGATTATCCGCCAGTTCTCGCTCCTGTACGACTTTGCGGACTTCTTTGTCATCGACATCAACCGCGAGAGCGGCCTTTCCTCCCTGGACGATTTCTCCGACTGGACCGAACTCCTGGACGAAGTACTCAGCCTGAGGCTCTGTTATGAGCGTTACAAGCCCGTCCTCCTGCGGATCGCACCCGGACACGAGGAGGAACAGATGCGGCGGGTCCTGGATTTCGTCCTCATGTCCGGTTTCGACGGCGTCGTCGCGCCCGGCCTGGACAAGGTCCGTTTCTGCGCCGAATACACCCAAAAACGCCTTCCTATCATCGGTTCCGGGGCCATCACGTCACCGGCGGAGGCCCTTTCGCTGCTGCAGGCTGGAGCATCCCTCCTCGAAATCGCCCAAGGCATCCCGGGCCAGCCGCGCCGAACCGCGAAATGCCTCCTGAAGGCCATCGACCAACCTACCCAAACCCCATGATCCAAGCTTCCATCTGCACCATCGGCGATGAGATCCTCATCGGCCAGGTCGTGGACACCAATTCCTCCCGTCTCGCCGTCGCGCTCGAAGAGGCGGGCATCCGTGTCACCCGCATGCTCTCCATCGGAGACGACCGCGACGAAATCCTGAACAACCTCTGCAACGAATTGACCGTCAATGATATCGTCATTACCACCGGCGGTCTGGGCCCCACGAAGGACGACATCACGAAAGGCGTCCTGGCGGAGCTTTCGGGAAGTACCGGCTACGTGGAGCACGCCGGCCAGCTGGCTCTCATCCAGGACATCCTCCGCAACCGCGGGCTGGACATGCTCGCGAGCAACCGCGCGCAGGCCCTGGTGCCCGACCGGTGCGAAGTCATCGAAAACCGCCTGGGAACGGCTCCGATCATGGTTTTCCGCTTTCCGGAGGAATCCTTCGACGCCACGCTGTACGCCCTGCCAGGCGTCCCGTTCGAGGCGGTCGGCGCCATCCCTTCGGTGATGGCGGACATCCGGAGCCATTTCCCCCTGAACGACATCCTGCACCGCAGCGTGATGGTGTTCGGCATGGCGGAATCGGCCCTCTCCGAATTCATCGCGCCGTGGGAAGACGCCTTGCCTGAAGACATGCACCTCGCGTATCTGCCGAATCCCCTCACGGGCATCCGTCTCCGCCTGTCCATCTACAGCGGCAACCTGGAAGAGGAAAAAGCCCGCGTGGAAGAGCAGATCGCCCGCTTGAAGGAGCTCCTGGGCGACAAGATCTACTCCGACGAAGACGACACCCTGGAAGCCACCGTAGGCCGCCTGCTCAAAGCTTCCGGCCAGACCCTGAGCGCCGCGGAATCCTGCACGGGCGGCGAGATATCTCATCTTATCACATCCGTGCCCGGTTCATCCGCCTACTACCTGGGCTCGGTCACTTCCTATGCGATTTCCGTCAAGGAGAAGGTGCTCGGCGTGCCGGCGGAGACCATCGAGCGGTGCGGCGTCGTCAGTAGCGAGGTCGCGGCGGCGATGGCCGAAGGCGTCCGCCGCGTGACCGGCAGCGACTACGCCGTCTCCACGACCGGCCTCGCCGGACCGGACGGCGACGCGTTCAATCCGGTGGGCACGGTATGGATCGGCGTGGCCGGTCCGCGGGGTACGAAGACCGTCAAAAAGAACTATCGGAACGACCGGAAGCGCAATATCGAGCGTTTTGCGGCCGCCGCGCTCGATTTTCTGCGTCAGACCATCCTCGAAGATTCAACGCACTGATATAAAAGAAAGAAAACAAAAAAGTTAAACATTATAACTTTTTTGTTTTCACTCCAAAAGGGCCTCAAAAGGGCCCTTTTACCGTTCGATATCGGCCTTTTCGGCAATCCGCCGCATCACGGCCAACAGGTTCTTCCCCGCCACCTTGTCGATGTCCTCCTCGGCATAGCCGCGGCGGCGCATCTCGTCGAAGACCACTCCGATCCTGGACACATCCTCGAGCCCGGCGGGCGGTACCAGGATGCCGTCGAAGTCGCTGCCGATTCCGACATGGTCGATGCCGATGACGGACACGGCGTGGTCGATGTGGTCCACGATCTCCCGGACGCCCGGACGCCAGATCGTCTCGAGCCGGTCCTGCATTTCCTCCCAGGCTTTCACCCGGGCGGGATCGGCCGGATCGGCGATGAAGGCGGCCTCCACCCGCTCGCCCTCGTCGAACAGGGCGGCGTCGGCGGGATCGGACAGGAAGCGTTCCGACAGGAAGGCCGGATAGAAGTTGATGCCGACATAACCGTCTTTCTCCCCGAGCGCCCGGAGCATCTCGTCCGTCAGGTTGCGCCTATGGTTGCAAAGGGCCCGGCAGCAGGAATGCGTGGCGATGACGGGAGCCTCGGACAGGCGGATGCAGTCCCAGAAGGTCTCGTCGGAGGCGTGTGACAGGTCGATCATCATGCCCAGGGCGTTCATCTCGGCGACCACCTGCTTCCCGAACGGGCTCAGGCCATGCCAGCGCTTCCCTTCGGCGGCGCTGTCCGCGATGGCGTTGTCGCCGTTGTGCGTGAGCGTCACATAGCTGACGCCCAGGCGGTAGAAAGTGCGGAGCAGGGACAGCGACTGCTGGATCGGCGCGCCGTTCTCCATGCCCATGAACACGGAAATCAGGCCTTCCTTGCCATTCTCCGCCGCTTCATCCGGGGTGAAGGCCAGGGCCGCATAGTCCGGGTTGGCGTCGACGGCGTCATAGACGGCAGAAACCATCTCCAGCGCATAGCGCGTGGCTGCGTCCGGCGCCATCTCCGCCGGCGTATAGAGGGCAAAAAAGGAGCCGCCGACTCCCCCGCGCCTGAGTTTGGGGAAGTCGACGTGCCCATAGCGGTTGTCGATGCCGATGTTCCGGAGCCGGATCAGCTGCGAAGGCGTATCGACATGGCTGTCAAAGACTTGCATTACTTCGTTCCGTAAGGGGCCAGGGTGGATTTCACGATCTTCTCGATCTCGAACACCGGGGTTCCGCTATAGTACAGCGCGCTGCCGCCGACAAGGTTCGCGGACACCTTCTTGGAGACGGACACGGTGACCGAGCAAGAATTGGACAGATTGGCCTCGACCTCCTCCAGCGGCATCGCGAAAGCGTCCACGACGGAGCTGCGGGAACCCTTGACCTCCAATTCCTGGGCCTTGCCGGTGAGCGTCAGCTTGGAGCTGCCCTCGGATGTCACATCCACCTTTTCGGTCTCGGAGGTGATGCTGACCTGGGAGGAACCGCTCGTGGAGATGTTCAGGCTCTTGGTGGGACCGTCGGCCACGACCACGGAGGAACCGTCGGCCGTCAGGGCCAGTTCGCGGCCAGTGAACGTGAGTTTCAGGTTCGAACTGTTGTCGGTGTTGACCTCGACCCCCCGGTCAGTCTTGAGGTTCAGGTTGGCGATTGCGCTCTTCTTCAGGCTGATGCGCGCGGAGGTCGCGGCGACGGACAGGTTCTTCACCTGGGACTTGCCGGCCGCTGTCAGCTCAAAATCGCCGGCGACGAATTCCTCGACGCCGGTCAGCGTGGCGTTGTCGGAAAGGGTGACCGCCTGGAGCTCAGGCGTATAGGCCACGACGCGGAAGACGGGCGTGAGGGAGCCTTTCCCCCGATACAGCTTCCGGAGTTCCTTCGGGACCGCCTTTTCGTCATAGGAGACATAGAGGACCTTGGAACGGACGTACACTTCCACATAGGGAGCCAGCTCCTTGTCCACGGTGAGACGCACGCCGTAGGTACCGCGCGAAACCGTCACCTCGAAGTCGTCGGACACATTGACCGCGTTGAATTCGGAGACCATGATGTCCTTGTCCGTCAGCTGGGCGGAGAGGGACTGGGCCGCTGCGCGCTGCGGGGCCACGAGGAGCACAGCAGCGAAAGCAATCATTCCGATGATAGCCTTCAAAGAGTTATCTTTCAACATTTTCATATCAATAAAAAATTAATTATCCAATTTCTCCATCTGCACGCTCCACTCCTCGGTGAAGGCGTCCAGACTGCGCTTGTTCTCCAGGTATTCCCGGGTCAGTTCCATCACGTCGTCCTTCGGGCCCGGCGCGGCCAGCACCTTCTCGATCGCCGCCTGCCGCTTCTCCAGTTTCCCGATCTCCTTCTCCAGGTAGTCCACCCGGTTCTGGATCTTCCGGATTTCCTTGGAGACGGTCTTGCGGGCCTGGAACGTTTCCTGGGCCTGGACCTTGCGGTCGTCGACCGGCTTCACCTGGGGAGCGAAGCGGCGCTCCAGCTCCTGGAGGCTCTCCAGTTTCCGTTTCTCGAGGAAGTCGGAGACACCGCCCAGGTGCTCCTTCACCTTCCCGTCCCGGAACTCGTACAGCTTGTCCACCAGCCCGTCCAGGAAATCACGGTCATGGGAAACTACAATGAGCGTGCCGTCAAAAGCCTGCAGGGCCTGCTTGAGCCGGTCCTTGGAGCGGATGTCCATGTGGTTCGTGGGCTCGTCCAGGGCCAGCACGTTGTACGGCGAGAGCATCAGCTTGGCCATGCCGAGGCGGGCGCGCTCACCGCCGCTGAGGACGGACACCTTCTTGTCGATGTCCTCCCCCTTGAACAGGAACGCCCCAAGCAGGTCACGCAGCTTCGTGCGGATCTCGCCCACGGCGATGCGGTCCAGAGTGCCGAACACCGTCTCGTTCCGGTCCAGGATATCTTCCTGATTCTGCGCGTAATAGCCGATGTGGACATTGTGTCCCACCTTCGCCTCGCCCGAAATGGGCTCCAGTTCCCCCATGATCACGCGCATGAGGGTGGTCTTTCCTTCACCGTTCCGGCCGATGAGGGCGACCTTCTCCCCGCGCTTGATCTCGATCTCCGCGTCGCGGAAGACGACCTTCTGCGGGTAGCCGACCGTCAGGCCGGCGCCCTTGAAGACGACGTCGCCCGAACGGGCGGCAGGCGGGAAACGGAGGTTCAGCTTCGCATCGTCCGTCTCGTCGATCTCGATGCGGTCCAGCTTTTCCAGCGCCTTGATCCGGGACTGGACCTGGTTGGACTTGGTGGGTTTGTAGCGGAAACGGTTGATGAAATCTTCCGTCTTCTCGATCATCCGCTGCTGGTTCTCGTAGGCGGCCGTCTGCTGGGCGAGCCGTTCCGCGCGCAGCGTAACATATTGGCTGTAAGGGACCTTGTAATCGTGGATATGCCCCAGGAGAATCTCGACGGTCCGGGTGGTGACATTGTCCAGGAACTTGCGGTCGTGGGAGACCAGCAGCAGCGAGCCCCGGAAGGACTTCAGGTAATCCTCGAACCACTCGATGGACTCGATGTCCAGGTGGTTCGTGGGCTCGTCCAGCAGGAGGACGTCCGGATGCGCGAGCAGGACCTTGGCCAGCTCGATGCGCATGTTCCAGCCCTGGCTGAAGGTTTCCGTGTGGCGGGACAGCTCCTCTTCCTTGAAACCCAGGCCGAAGAGCGTCCGCTCCGCCTGCACCCGGGGAGACTCCCCCGTTTCCAGCGCCAGGCGGTCGTTGATTTCGTTCAGGCGGTCGATGAGGCGGGCGTAATCGGCTGATTCATAGTCGGTCCGCTCCCCCAGTTCCACATTGATCCGCTCCAGTTCCCGCTCCATTTCGTGCAGGTGGTCGAACACGGTCATCACTTCGTCGATGACGCTCCGCCCCCGGTGGTGCTCCATAATCTGGGGCAGATAGCCGATACGGAGGTCCGCCGGCATGTCGATATGGCCCGAAGTCGGACTCTGCTCCCCCGTGATCAGCTTCATCAGCGTGGACTTCCCGGCCCCGTTCTTGCCGACGAGGCCGATCTTGTCGCTCTCGCTGATGTGGAAGCTGATGTCGTCCAGCAGCGTGTAACTGCCGTATGCGACGGTGACGTTATTCAGCGAGATCATCTTCGGAAGGGGTTTCGGGTTTGCATACCAGGATGGAGAGTTCGTACAGCCCGTACAGCGGGATGGCCAGCACGAACATCGAGAAAGGATCGCTCGGGGTGATGAACGCGGCCAGGATCAGGATCACGACAAAGGCCGGTTTCCGGAATCCCTTCAGCTGTTGCCTGGTCAGGATGCCCAGGCTGGACAGGACCAGCACGACGGTCGGGAACTCGAACAGCAGGCCGATCAGGAACACCATCGAGGTGAACAGGGAGATGTACGAACTCAAGGAGATCGTATTCTGGACCGTGTCGCTCACCGTATAGTTCATGAAGAACATCAGGCACACCGGCAGGACAATGAAATAGCCCACCGCGACGCCCAGGTAAAACAGGAACGAGGACATGCCGAACGCCTTCCGCACCGCCTTCTTCTCATTGTCGTAGAGGGCGGGGGCGATGAACTTCCAGATTTCCCAGATCACATACGGGAAGGCGACGATGGCCGCCATGAGGATCGAAATCTTCAGGTGCACGAAGAACTGGGCGGAGACCTCGATGTTAATCAAGGTCATCGAGAAATCCAGTCCCAGCCACTTGTAAAGGACGAAATCAGGCGTGGTGGGCCAGAGCACGGCCTTGAACAGCCGCTCCGGAATCGCCAGGAAGACGATGGAAACGAGGACAATGGCGCCGATTGAGCGGAACAAAGTCCCCCTCAATACGTCGAGATGGTCCCAGAAGGACATTTCACCGTCCTGGGCCACTACTTCTTCTCGTCCTTTTTATAACCGTCCTCGTCGAGTTCCTTGATCTCCTTCTCCACCTCGTTCATGCCCTGCTTGAAGCTCTTGACGCCCTTGCCAAGGCCTTTCATCAGCTCGGGAATCTTCTTGCCGCCGAACAGCAGGAGGACGACCAGGACGATCGCGACGATCTCCCAGGTTCCTAACATCAGGGGGTAAATGAACAGCATATTACTTGTCGTTTAGATGGTTTTCAATAATCCGGGCCAGGAGCTCGGGGCACCGGACCGGACGGAATGACTTCGAGTCGATGAAGCCGAGGGTCACGGCGCCGTCGGCGCAGACTTCCCCGTCCTGGTTGAGGACGGCCTGCCGGACGACGAGTTTCGCCAGGGGCGTCTTGTCGATCTCGGCGACCGCAGTCAGGACATCCCCCATCCGCGCCGGATGCTTGAAGCGGCACTCGACGGAGACGATCGGGATCATCACCCCGTACTCGTTTTCGCAACGCTCGATCGGGAATCCCCACGCCACCATCATCGAATTCCGGGCAATCTCGAAATAGCGGATGTAATTGGAGTGGTGGACCACCGCCATCTGGTCGGTTTCGTAGTACCGGACGGGGAAAGATACCTCAAAATGCGTCATAACAAAAATGTTAATACATTAAACAATTTTGTTTTATCAGCTATTTTTCAGTGCTTTCAGCTGTGACTCCAAGCTTTCAATCTTGGAGAGCGAATCCGCCTCCTTCTTGCGCTCGTTCTCGATGACGGCGGCCGGCGCATTGGCCACGAAGCGCTCGTTGGCGAGCTTTCCGCGGACGCCGGCGAGGAATTTCTGCTGGTAAGCGAGGTCCTTTTCGAGCTTCGCGATCTCCTCCGCCACATTCACCAGGCCGCTCAGCGCGACGAACATCTCGTGGGTGCGGACCATGAATCCGACCCCCTGTCCGGAGCCGAAATCGGCCACGGTCTCGACCTTCACGTTGCCCATCTTCTCTACGACCGGGAGGACGTCGGCCGGGAAACCGCCCTTGATCTTGAGGTCGAGGGTTTCCTTCGGGGCGATGTTCTTCTGGTTGCGGATGCCACGGACGCCGTTCACGGCTTCCTCGGCGAGCTCGAAGTTCACGAGCGTCTCCGGTTCGAAGGGCTTCACGGCGGGAGCGGCCGCGTACATGATGGTCTCCCCTTCCTTCCGGTCTTCCATGTTCTGCCACAGTTCCTCGGTGATGAACGGCATCACCGGATGGATGAGCTTCAGCAGGGCCTCGAAGTAGCCCAGGGTGGCGTCGTAGGTGGCGCGGTCCACAGGCTGGCCGAAGGCCGGCTTGATGGCCTCGAGGTACCAGGCGCAGTAATCGTCCCAGAACAGCTTGTAGATGGCCATCAGGGCGTCGGAAATGCGGAACTTGCGGTAGTGGTCCTCCACGGCGGCGACGGTTTCGCTGAGTTTCGCGTCGAACCAGCGGATCGCGGCGGCCGCGGCGGGCGTCTGGGCGATGGAATCGTCGACGGAGAAGCCCTTCACCAGGCGGTAGGAGTTCCAGATCTTATTGCAGAAGGCCGCGCCCTGCTTGATCTGCGCCTCGTCGTAGAAGATGTCGTTGCCGGCGGACGAGCACAGGAGCATGCCGATGCGGACGGCGTCGGCGCCGTAGGTTTCGATGAGGTCCAGCGGGTTCGGGGAGTTGCCGAGGGTCTTCGACATCTTCCGGCCGATCTTGTCGCGGACGATACCGGTGAAATACACGTTGGAGAACGGTTCCCGACCCATGAACTCCTCGCCGGCCATGATCATGCGGGCCACCCAGAAGAAGATGATGTCCGGGCCGGTCACGAGGTCGCTCGTGGGATAATAATAGGAAAGGTCCTTGTTGGGCTTGTGGTCCGGATGGCCGGGCATGTCCGGGTCGAAGACGGAGATGGGCCAGAGCCAGGAGCTGAACCAGGTGTCCAGCACATCCTCGTCCTGATGGAGGTCTTCCATCTTGATTTCCGGGCAGATAGCCTGCGCAGCCTTAAGCGCTGCTTCAGGTGTGGCTTCCACCACGTACTGGCCGTTCGGGAGGTAGTAGGCCGGAATGCGCTGGCCCCACCAGAGCTGGCGGGAGATGCACCAGTCGTGGGCGTTCTCCATCCAGTGACGGTAGGTGTTCACGTAGCGCTCGGGGATGAACTTCGTGCGGCCGCTCTCGACGGTTTCCAACGCGACCTTCGCCAGGGTGTCCATCTTCAGGAACCACTGGGCGGAGAGCTTGGGCTCGATGACGGCGTTCGTCCGCTCGGAGTAGCCCACCGGCGAGGTGTAGTCTTCCACCTTCACCAGGTTGCCGGCTTCCTCCAGCATCTTCACGATCTTCTTGCGGGCGACGAAGCGGTCCTCGCCGACGAGGATCTGCGCGTTCTCGTTCAGCTTGCCGTGGTCGTCGATGATCTCGAGAACCGGCAGGTTGTGGCGCAGGCCGATCTCGTAGTCGTGCACGTCGTGCGCCGGGGTCACCTTCAGGCAGCCGGTACCGAAGTCCATCTCCACGTAATCGTCCTCGATCACGGGGATTTCCCGGTTGATCAGCGGGATCAGGACCTTCTTGCCGCGCAGCCAGTGATGGCGCTCGTCGTTCGGGTTCACGCAGATGGCGGCGTCGGCCATGATGGTCTCCGGACGGGTGGTCGCGATCACGAGGAACTTGTCCGTAGGATTTCCGTTTCCGTCGGAAATGTAATAGCGGAGGTGGTAGAAATGGCTCTGGGTGTCCTTGTGGATGACTTCGTCGTCACTCACGGCCGTGAGGGCCTCGGGATCCCAGTTCACCATCCGGACGCCCTTGTAGATCCATCCCTTGCGGTAGAAATATACGAAGGTGTTGATAACCGCCTCGGAAAGAGCCGGTTCCATCGTGAAACGGGTGCGGTCCCAGTCGCAGGAGCAGCCCAGCTTGCGGAGCTGCTGCAGGATGATCCCGCCGTGCTCCTCCTTCCATTCCCAGGCGTGCTTGAGGAATTCCTCGCGGCCGATGTCCTCCTTGGAGATGCCCATGGCCTTGAGCTTGGCGACCACCTTGGACTCGGTGGCGATGGAGGCGTGGTCCGTTCCCGGCACCCAGCACGCGTTCTTGCCGTGCATGCGGGCGTTGCGGATGAGGACGTCGTTCAGGGTATTGTTCAGGACGTGACCCATATGCAGGATGCCCGTGACGTTGGGCGGCGGGATCACGATCGTGTAAGGTTCCTTCTCATTGGGTTCGGAATGGAAGAACTTGTGGTCCAGCCAGTAGGCGTACCATTTGTCCTCCACTTCCGCGGCATTGTACTTCGCTGCTAATTCCATGGTTTTCTCTCGGGTTGTTCTCTCGTTGTCATTCCGGGCCTGACCCGGAATCTCTATTAATCTTACAAAAGTAACGAATTTTTATTAAATTTGCGAAATTGAAACTTGAAACGAAACCGATTATGGACAATAACAACCCGAAACCCCAGCAGAACCAGCTCGCGATCGAGATCAATCCGCAGACCACCAAGGTCTCGTACTCGAATCTCGCCATCATCTCCCATTCCCGGAGCGAGTTCGTGCTGGACTTCGCCGCCACCCTGCCCGGCCTGCCCAAGGCCCAGGTCGGCGACCGCATCATCATGACCCCCGAGCACGCCAAGCGCCTGATGAACGCCCTGTTCGACAATATGTCCAAGTACGAGGCCCAGTTCGGCGTCATCGACCTGAGCGGCGGCAACAAGCCCCAGGGCGGGGCGACCTTCGACCTCAATTCTTTCGGTCCCCTGGGAGGAAACAAGTCATGATCAAGGCCTTTGCCTTAGACATCGACGGCGTCTTCACCGACGGCAGCATCCTGTGCACGACCGAAGGCGACCTCCTGCGCGTGTACGACGCGAAGGACGGCTTCGCCATCCGGATGGCCGTGATGAACGGCTACCCGGTGGGCATCATCACCGGCGGCAGCTCCGAATCCATCCGGATGCGGATGCGCGCGAGCGGCATCCCGCCCGAGGACGTGTATCTCCACTGCCGGGACAAGATGGAACAGTTCCGGGACTTCTGCGGAAAACACGGCCTGAAACCCGAAGAAGTCATGTATTTCGGCGACGACGTGCCGGACATCGAGGTGCTCCAGGCCGCCGGCTGCGGCGTATGCCCGTCCGACGCGGTCGACGAAGCGAAGGCGGTGGCGGACATCATCTCCACCAAGCCCGGCGGCAAGGGATGCATCCGGGAAGTCATCGAACAAACCCTGAAGGCCCAAGGGAAATGGGTCTTCGACACAGGAATGTACAAGAAGACATTCTAAGCGGATGGACCTGAAAGGAAAGCGTGTGATCCTCGGCAGCAACTCCCCCAGACGGCGGGAGCTGCTCGCCGGATTGAACATTGATTTCGAGGTCGATACCAAGAACGACTTCAATGAATGCTTCAGCCCGGACACGCCCTATGACGAGGTTCCCCGGCTGATGTCCGTCGGCAAGTCGCACGGGTTCCACCGGCCCCTGGCCGGGAACGAAATCCTCATCACCGCCGACACGATGGTCATCCTCCCGCCTTCCGACGGCCGCCCCGGCGAAATCCTCGGAAAACCCAAGGACCGCGAAGACGCCATCCGCATGCTCCGCGACCTTTCCGGCCGCGAACACCACGTCACGACCGCCGTCACCCTCCGGACCGCCTCCTCGGAAGAGACCTTCACCGACACCACCGAGGTCTGGTTCAAGGACCTGACCGACGAGGAGATCACCTATTATGTCGACACCTGCCGGCCCTTCGACAAGGCCGGCGCCTACGCCATCCAGGAATGGATTGGCCACGCCGGCATCACCCGCATCGACGGCTCCTACTTCAACGTCGTCGGGTTCCCCATCCAGAAAGTATACGAAGCCTTACTTAAAATGCTGTAGAAACGCTTGCTTGTCAAAAACAACAACACTATTACATTATGAAACGTTTCCTCACCAGCATCCTGACCGTCCTTTGCGCCATCGCCGCCCTGGCACAGAACGTTCCCGCCCTCGAGCAGCTGAAGGCCGACCCCCGCAAGGCCTACGGCACCGACTACCCCTACGGGTTCAAGATGGAGCCCATCACGCCCTCCCCGCGCGGCTACAAGCCGTTCTATATCACCGGATACGCCCGGCACGGCTCCCGCTACTACTGGAACGACCGCCTCTACAAGCAGCTGGACACCCTGCTGCTGGCCGCCCATGAGAAGCAGTTCCTGACCGACGAGGGCGAAGCCTTCTACGCCCGCTTCCTCGACGCGAAGCAGGAACTGATGACCGGCATCAGCGAACTGTCCGACCTGGGCTGGCAGCAGCACCAGCAGATCGCCCGCACGATGTACGAGCGCTTCCCGGAAGTGTTCTGGAAAGGAGGCAACGTGCTCGCTATCTCCTCGCTGTCAGGCCGTTGCGTTATGAGCATGTCGGCCTTCTGCCAGGAGCTCGTGCAGTGCAATCCCAAGATCGAGATCCGGGAGCAGTCCTCCCGCTTCACCCTGGACGGCGTCGTCCCGGGCGACAAGGAGAATCCCGCCTACCGCGAATGGCCCAAGGTCAATCCCCGCTATGAGAAGAACCGCGACGCCTTCGAGCGGGACAACTCCCTCCACGAGAAGGTGATTTCCCGGGTCTTCAAGTCCACGGAAGGCCTCCCCGGGAACATGCGCTCCATCGCCGGCAACCTCGTGAGCCTGTACACTTCCCTGCCGAACATCGACCACGAAGGGATGATGGGCAACATCCTGACCGATGCCGACATCGTCCAGAACTGGGAGACCGCCAACCTCGGTTCCTATTCCTGGGTCTTCCGTGACCAGAACAACACCATTCCCATCCTGAAGGACTTCCTGAAGAAGGCCGACGCCATCCTGGACGGCTCCAGCGACCGCATCGCCGACTTCCGCTTCGGCCATGACTCCTACATCGGCCCCTTAACGGTCCTGATGGGCCTGGACGGCGCCGACCTGGATCCCGAGGACCCGTATGAAGTCAAGAACGTCTATCAGAACTGGAAAACCTGCAAGGCTTCGACCATCCACCTGGTCTTCTACCGCGGCCGCCGCGCCTCCGATCCGATCCTCGTGAAATGCCTTCTGAACGGCTACGAGGTCACCCTCCCGGTCGCTACGGACACCTTCCCCTACTACAAGTGGTCCGACGTCCGCGCCCGCTGGCAGGCCAAGATCGACGCCGTCGAATAGCGCCAGAGCAGGGGGGAAACATCTTCTTTTTTTTATGTGCCGAATGGCACATAAAAAAAAGCGTTGGCCTGTCACAGGCGAACGCTCTACTAACCACATAATTAATAACACTAAAACTAATAACCAATAGAATGATTCCGTCAAGAGAACCTTGCTTCCTCATTCCGGATACAAAGGTACGACAATTATTTTGATTTGCAAATTTTTTCAAAAGTTTTTTTTGAAATTTTTTTACAAATTTTCTAACTCATTGATTATCAATATAGATGCAAGAAACTTTTTTTTCAGGGCGACCAAGAGCAAAAGTTTGGAATATCGATAAATACGACAGAGGAAGGCCAAATCGGTCTTCCTCCGTGTCCGTACACGATGTGATACGATTACAATTTCAAACTACAGGAGTTTCTTCCTGAGGCAGTCGATCATGTCCACGGTCATGGAGTCCAGGTCGTAGGTGGGCTTCCAGTCCCACTCGGCGCGGGCGCAGCTGTCGTCCATGGAGTCCGGCCAGGAGTTCGCGATGGCCTGGCGGACCGGATCCACCTCGTAGCGGACCTTGAGGCCCGGGATGTATTCGCGGATCTTCGCGAAGAGGGTTTCCGGCTCGAAGCTCATGGAGGCGATGTTGAAGGAGTTGCGGTGCACCAGGCGGGACGGGTCCGCCTCCATCAGCTGCACGGCCGCGTGCAGGGCGTCGGGCATGTACATCATGTCCATATAGGTGCCGGGCGCGATGGGGCAGACGAACTCCTCCCCTTTCACGGCGGAATAGTACACCTCCACGGCGTAGTCCGTGGTGCCGCCGCCGGGCAGGGTGACGTTCGAGATCAGGCCCGGGAAGCGGACGGAACGCGTATCGACACCGTATTTATGGAAATAGTAGTCGCTCAGGAGCTCGGTGGCCACTTTCGTGACGCCGTACATGGAACGCGGGCGCTGGATGGTATCCTGCGGCGTGCCCACGTGGGGCGTCTCGGGACCGAAGGAGCCGATGGAACTCGGGGTGAAGACCGCGCACTTCTTCTCGCGGGCCACCTCCAGGATGTTCAGGAGGCCGTTCATCTGGATGTCCCAGGCCAGCAGGGGCTTCTTCTCGGCCACAGCCGACAGGAGGGCGGCCAGGTTGTAGATGGTGTCGATCGAATACTTCCGGACGATGGCGGCCAGGCCGGCGGCGTCCCGGACGTCGGCCAGTTCGGCCGGGCCGCTCTCCAGGAGGACGCCTTTGGGCTCGGCGCCGGGGATGTACCCGGCGACGACGGTGCTGCCGGGGATTTCCCGGCGTATTTTCATTGTCAGTTCGGAGCCGATCTGACCCGTGGAACCTATGACAAGGACATTTTTCATCAGCGCTTGGTTTAGTCATACAAATTTATGAGTTTTTCGGAAAAAACGGTACAATTCTCCCGGAATTTCTTTAAATTTGAAAGCAGAAAACACAAAAGCACCTTATATCATGTACGGAAAATTCCAACAGCACCTCCAGGACGAACTGAAAGCCATCGAGGAGGCCGGTCTCTACAAGAGAGAACGCAACATCGCATCGGCCCAGAGCGCCGAAATCACCCTCCAGGACGGCAGCAAGGCCCTGAACTTCTGTGCCAACAACTATCTCGGCCTCGCCGACAGCCCGCGCCTCGCGGCCGCCGCCAAGAAGGCGATCGACGCGCGCGGCTACGGCATGTCCTCCGTCCGCTTCATCTGCGGCACCCAGGACATCCACAAGGAGCTAGAAAAAGCCATCGCGGACTACTTCCATACCGATGACGCCATCCTCTACGCGGCCTGCTTCGACGCCAACGGCGGCGTGTTCGAGCCGCTCCTCACCGCCGAGGACGCCATCATCTCCGACTCCCTGAACCACGCCTCCATCATCGACGGCGTCCGTCTGTGCAAGGCCCAGCGCTTCCGCTACGCCAACGCCGACATGGCGGAGCTCGAGGCCAAGCTCCAGGAGGCCCAGGCCTGCCGTTTCCGCATCATCGTCACCGACGGTGTCTTCTCCATGGACGGCAACGTCGCCCCGATGGACAAGATCTGCGACCTTGCGGAGAAGTATGACGCCCTGGTGATGGTCGACGAGAGCCACTCCGCCGGCGTCGTGGGCCCGACCGGCCACGGTGTCGCCGAGCAGTTCGGTTGCTACGGCCGCATCGACATCTTCACCGGCACCCTCGGAAAGGCCTTCGGCGGCGCCGTGGGCGGCTTCACCACCGGCCGGCAGGAGATCATCGACATGCTCCGCCAGCGCTCCCGCCCGTACCTGTTCTCGAACTCCATCCCGCCGATGATCGCCGGCGCCGGCCTGGAGACCTTCAAGATCCTGAAGGAGTCCAACGAGCTGCACGACCGCCTCGTGGAGAACGTGAACTACTTCCGCGACAAGATGATGGCCGCGGGCTTCGACATCAAGCCCACACAGTCCGCCATCTGCGCCGTGATGCTGTACGACGCTCCCCTGTCGCAGAAATTCGCAGCCAAGATGGCAGAGGAAGGCATCTTCGTCACCGGCTTCTACTATCCGGTGGTGCCGAAGGGCCAGGCCCGCATCCGCGTACAGCTGTCCGCCGCGCACAAGAAGGAGCACCTGGACAAGGCCATCGCGGCCTTCATCAAGGTGGGCAAGGAACTGGGAGTCCTGAAATAATCAGTCCTTCTTCACCGGAGGCTTGAAGACGACGAACTCGTTCAGCACGAAGCTGAAACAGCCCGAGATACAGAGGGCCAGCATGTTGCACAGGACGGGTTCGTAAGTCGCGCCCTGGAACCAGCCCAGTGCGACAAAGAGCAGGTGGAAGCCCTGCATGACCAGCAGCTTGATGAAGAAGACGCCGGTCGCCGTGGCGTTATAGCCCGCAAAATGACGGAAGAAAGAACGCACGCTCCGCTGGGAGATGCGCTCCCGCCATACGTAGAAATAGGCGATCAGGAAATTCGTGAGGACGGCCAGCTCGAAGGAGATGACCGGGGCCACCCAGAAGGTCCACCAGTACCGGTCCTGCAGGAAAGCGGCGGAGAGCCACCAGTGCACGCCCAGGTCCACCAGCGTGCCGGCGCCGCTGGTGATGGAGAACACCGCAAACCGCATGAGGAGTTCCCAGAGCCGCTTCTTGGTGGAGGTTTTCATCGGTCCAAAGATAAGGACTTTTTTCCGGAATAACTTGCGAATCTCCCCCCAAATGGCTACTTTTACAGACGCAAATGGAACCATCTGACAAATACTTGATTGACGTAGGCGCCCTCTTCCGCAGCAAGTTGGGGGAAAAGACGCCCAAATGGCTTATCCGGCTGGGACGGAAGCTCTTGCACGAGGACTTTCTGAACTCTATCCTGCGCCAGGGATACACGGGTGTCGAATTCGCCGAGAACACCCTGAAATGCATGAACGTCACCCTGCAGGTGGAGGGCCTGGAAAAGGTCCCGACGGACCGGCTCGTCACGGTGGCCTCCAACCATCCGCTCGGCGGCCACGACGCGCTGGCGATCGTCTCCATCTTCGGGCGGATCTACGATGGCAACATCCGCATCATGGTCAATGACTTCCTGATGGCCCTGAAGCCGCTCAGCGGCATCTTCGTCCCCGTGAACAAGATGGGCGGCCAGTCCCGGAACCTGTCGGCCCAGACCGACGGCATCTTCCATTCCGACGCGCAGGTCCTCATGTTCCCGGCCGGCAAGTGCGCCCGCCGCGAGCACGGGAAGATCGTGGAGATGCCCTGGAAGAAAACCTTCCTCACCAAGAGCGTGGAAACCCACCGCGACATCATTCCGATGCACTTCTACGGCCGCAATTCCTGGCGGTTCTATTTCGTGGACTGGATCGGGAAGATCACCGGCGTGAACAAGAAGTTCCCGCTCGCGATGGTCCTGCTGGTGGACGAGATGTACCGGGGGCAGGGCAACACCTACCGGGTCGTGATCGGCGACCCGATCCCCTGGCAGACCTTCGACGGCAGCCGGAAACCGGCGGAATGGGCCGCCTGGGTCAAAGAACGCGTAGAAAACCTATAGAACGAACCTCTGTACTAAACCTCCTTTCCCATGAAAAAGATTATCGATCCCGTCGACAAGGAACTCCTGAAGGCGGAACTCAACCAGGAAACGCACCTGCGGGAAACGAACCGCGCCGGTAACCAGCTCTATGTCGTCGGCCCGGAAGCCGTGAACGTCATCCGGGAAATCGGCCGCCTGCGGGAAATCGCCTTCCGCAACGACGGTGGCGGCACGGGAGAGCCCCTGGACATCGACAAGTTCGACACCGATCCCGCCTACGGTTACCGCCAGCTGGTCCTCTGGGATCCCGAAGCCGAGGAAATCATCGGCGGCTACCGCTTCTGCCTGTGTGACGATGCCGTGTACGACCGCTACGGCCAGCCCATCCTGACCTCCGCGCACATGTTCGAGTTCACGAAGAAGTTCCTCCGGGACTACCTCCCCTACACCCTCGAACTCGGCCGCTCCTTCGTCTCGGTGGAATACCAGAGCTCCAAGGCCGGCTCCAAGAGCCTGTACGCCCTGGACAACCTCTTCGACGGCATCGCCGCCCTCGGCGTGCTGTACAAGGACCGCGTCAAGTACTTCTTCGGAAAGATGACCATCTACCCCGAATACAACACCGAAGCCCGGGAAATGGTGATGTACTTCCTCAAGAAGTATTTCGGAGCGAACGCGAACCTGATCAAGATCCGCAAGGAAGTCAAGGTGAACAATCCCCGCCGCTTCAACAAGCTTTTCAACGGAAAGGACTACAAGGAAGACTACAAGATCCTCAAGACCGAGGTCCTGAAGCTCGGCGTGAGCATCCCGCCGCTGGTGAACACCTACATGAACCTGTCCCCGTCCATGATCTATTTCGGCACGGGCATCAACGACGAATTCGCCGACGTCCTGGACTCCGGCATCCTCATCGCGTTCGAGGAACTGTATCCCGAGAAGATCAACCGCCACACCAACTCCTTCCGGAAGATCGGCTGGCGGGCCATCAAGGCGATCCTAAAGCGCTTCCAGCGCAAGTCTTAGCTTGTCCACCATCACGGTCCCGAGCAGCACCTTGCCGTCCGGGCCCACGAGATACATCGAAGGAATCCATTTGACGCGGAAATCTTCCCCGACCTTGGATTCCTTTTTTGCGACAAAATCGCTCAGCTGCAGCCATGCGATGCCGTTTTCGGCGACGTAGGCGTCCAGCTTCTCCGGCTCTGTGTCAAAGGAAATGCCCACGAAGGTGACCTTGTCACCGTACTTCGCGTACAGTTCCTTCATCGCGGGGACGTCCGCCCGGCAGTCGGGGCACCAGGTGGCCCAGAAATCGTATACGACGTACTTCCCGGCGAACTCGTCCGGGCTGTGCAGCACGCCCGCGCGGTCTTTCAGCGCAAACGCGGGGATGGACTCCCCTTTCTTGATCATGTCGACGGCGTATTCGCTGTCGGCGTCGTTGACGGCGTTCTTGCAGGAGACGAGGGCCGCCAGCGCGGCGAAGACAAGAAGGAACTTTTTCATTTTCTGACGGTTATGTGGAAACAGGTTTGCTTTTTCTCGTATTTCACGTAGCAGGCGCCCTCGTCGTGCAGGTCTTTCAGGACCTGCGAGAGCGTGGCGCGGAGGTATTCGGGCGGGACATCCGCATAGGGTCGTTCCCGGAGATCAGGAACCTTGACATAGTGCCAATAGGAGATGTCGAAGGTCGTTCCGTAGCGGTGCGTGGAGTTCTCGGAGGCGTTGATGTTTCCCTGCCGGAGCTTTCGGACGTCCTCCTCCGTGCGGAGGACAGAAGTAACGACCAGTTTGTTGGGGTTCAGGCCCTTGGCCGAGAGGGAATCCTGGAAGTTCCGGCCGATGCGGTCCAGGAGTTCCGCAGCGGACGGGACCAGGAACGGGATCGAGTGCGTGAGTTCGTCCACGCTGTACAGATCGTTGTCCACGATCTCGACCAGGCGTTTCTTCATGTGCTCCGCGGCGTCGCGGTCCTCCACCGGCGGCACGCCGACGGCCTGCGCGACCGCAAGCTGCACCTCGTTCAGGTCGTTGAATTCCTTGGTGAAGTTCACGTCCCAGATGCGGACCGGATGGTTCTCGATGGGACCGGCATGATGCCAGCGCCAGCGCTGGATGCCCCGGACGGCCCACAGCACCAGCAGCCCCACGATCAAGGCGAGGATGGCCGACACGACGAGCCAGAACTTGGTTTTCCGCTTGAGTTTCATAGGCTAAAGATACGAAGAATTGTCCGAATGACCCAACAAACCGGAATATTTCGTATCTTTGTCCAATTATGAAAAAGAGTCAAGAAGA
Source organism: uncultured Bacteroidales bacterium (assembly GCA_900316955.1). GTDB lineage: Bacteria > Bacteroidota > Bacteroidia > Bacteroidales > UBA932 > Cryptobacteroides. Next base: position 27,567 of record ONEX01000009.1, on the reverse strand, counting down.
AATCAAACAAGCAAAACGGATCCAGACATCGATCCTCAACCCATACGAAAAGAAAGCGCTGGTCTGGCTGGCGGAGCGCCTGCCGGCCTGGGTGACGTCCGACATGCTCACCTTCGTCGGATTCCTGGGCGCGGCCATCGTCGCCACCGGCTACGCCCTGTCGAACCTCAACCTGAACTGGCTGTGGCTCGCCTCCTTCGGCTTCGTGGTGAACTGGTTCGGCGACTCGCTGGACGGCGGTCTCGCCCGCGTGCGGAACACCCAGCGGAAGACCTACGGCTTCTTCATCGACCACAACGTGGATGTCATCAACGAGTGCATCATGTTCGCCGGCGTGGGCACCTCCCCGCTCGTGAACATGACTTTCATGGCCGGTGTCCTGGTCGCCTACCTGGCGCTCAGCGTCTATGTGTACATCGACTGCTACCTCAAGGGGGAGCACCGCCTCACCTACGGCGGGCTCGGCCCCACCGAGTTCCGCATCCTCGCCATCCTGGTGAACACGGCGTTCATCTACATCCCGGCCCTTTCCCGCTGGAAGACGCATATCTCCCTGTTCCACAACGAGTTCGACTTCGGCATCCTGGACGGCATCGCCGTCGTGGTCGCCTTCATCCTCTTCTTCTTCTACCTGGTAAGCTTCATCAAGGACATCAGCTATTTCAAGCGCATCGACCCGCCGAAGCCGTTCGACAAGGACTAGTCCATGGTCGTCATCACGCAGCAGGACGCAGCCGAAAGGCTCTCCCCCGTTTTCAAAGGACGGCGAGGAAAGCTGTTGTTCGACCTTGCCTGCCGGATCACCGGCATCGCCAAGGTCAACGCCCTGCACGACCGGCTGGACACAGCCGGCGTTCCCTACGGTCCCCCGTTCGCCAAGGCCATCCTGGACGACGTGGGCATCGATTTCCGCGTCGGAAACCCCGAAAGGCTGGAATCCCTGCCGGACGGGCCGTTCATCGTCGTCGCGAACCACGTATACGGCCATATCGACGGAATCTGCCTGCTGGACCTGTTCGGTGAGCGGCGGCCGGAGACGAAGGTGATGGTCAACGAGATGCTCACCTGGATTCCGGGCCTGGCCCCGAGTTTCATCGCGGTCAATCCCGTCACCGCCGCCAGCAAGGGGGTTTCGGACACCAGCATCAACGGGGTCAAGAATGCCCTGGCCCATCTCCGGGAAGGTGGTCCCCTGTGCCTGTTCCCGGCCGGCGCCGTCGCCGACCTCAAGCCGCGGCAAGGCTGGATCCTCAGCGAGCGCGACTGGCAGGACGCGGCCGTCCGCCTCATCCGGAAAGCCCGCGTCCCCGTCGTCCCCGTCCGGTTCTTCGACCGGAATTCCCGTTTCTACTACGCGCTCGGCCTCATCGACTACCGGGTGCGCTTCGTCCGCCTGTTCCACGAAGTGTTCAACAAGCGCGGGAGCCGCCCGCGTGTGGGCATCGGCGCTCCCATTCCTGTCGAAGAACAGGAGCAATATCCTGATTTACAAGCATTCAAGGCCTTCCTGCGGCGCAGCGTCTACGACTTGCCGCTTCCGGAAAGCTTTGCCAACCGATCCGAATTATGGAAATCAAGAAAGTAAGCGTCGCCCTGATCTCGGGCGGCAGCAGCGGCATCGGCGCCGCCACCGCCCGGCTCCTCGCCGAGGCGGGCATCACCGTCTATGCCGGTTCCCGCCGCGGAACCGTCGAGAAACCCGCCCCCCGCATCATTCCCATCCAGCTGGATGTCAACGACGAGGCCTCCCTGAAGAGCGCCGTGGAGCGCATCGTCGGTGAGCAGGGCCACCTGGACGCCGTCGTCTGCAATGCCGGCAACGGCATCTACGGCCCCATCGAGGGATCGACCGACGCCGAGGCCCGCTACCAGTTCGAAACCTGCTATTTCGGCTCCCTGAAGACCATCCAGGCCTGCCTGCCGGTCTTCCGCCGGCAAGGGTTCGGCCGCATCGTCACGATCACTTCGGTGATGGCCATCCTGCAGCTCCCCTTCCAGGGCTTCTATTCCGCAGCCAAGGCGGCCCTGCTCTCCCTCAGCGAGTCCCTGCAGATGGAACTCAAGGGAACGGGCATCGAATGCTGCAGCGTCCTTCCGGGCGACGTCGCCACCGGCTTTACGGCCGCCCGGAAGTTCACCACCGCCGCGAAGGATCCCGGCTCGCCCTATCGGGCCCGCATGGACCGGAACCTCGCGAAGATCGAGAAGGATGAGCTGGGCGGCATGGGACCGGAAGTCATCGGAAAGGCCGTCTGCAAGCAGCTCCTCCGGAAGCACATGGCCGTCCGGGTGATTCCCCGGATCGACTACGGCGCCGTCGGCGTGCTCGTCCGCATCCTCCCGGAAAAGGCCAAACTCTGGCTGCTGGACCTCCTCTACAGCTAGTTCTTTTGAAGATTTGCCAAATAATGCGTATATTTGGCAGATTATGTCGAAAAACCGCCTCATAGCGTTTATCGTCCTGCTCCTGGCCCCGGTCTGGCTCTTCGCCCAGACGACCCGGGTCCGGGGAAAGGTGTCGGATGCCCTGACTGGACAGGGCATCCCCTATGCCACGGTTTTCTTCGAAGGGACCATGATCGGCGTCTATACCGATTCCACGGGCACATACCACATCCAGGCCGCCGAAAAGGAGAACGTCTCCCAGATCAGCGCCACGGTCGTCGGCTACGGGAAGGCCTCTTTTCCCGTCAAGGCAGGGTCCGACACGGAAGTGAACTTCGAGCTGACCCGGGACGGCATGGTCTTCGGCGGCGAGCGGAAAGAGCTGCAGCTCCGTTCCATCCTGTACAACCTGCAGGCCCGCCGCGCGGAACATGACCCGGAAAGCCGGGACGCCTGGCAGGCCGATGTCTACAGCAAGGTGGAGCTCGCCCTCGCCAACGTGGACAACATCGTCGGCAAAGCCATCTTCCGCAAGCGGAGCGAACTGATCGCGGACATGGAGGACTCCACGACCTTCAACGGCTACATCCCGGTCCTGCTCTCCGAAGCGGTCCTTCACCGGTACCACAGCCGGGAACCCGCCGTGGACAAGGAGGTTTTCGAGGCCAGCCGCATCTCCGGCCTGGACCAGCAGAACATCTTCCGCCAGTTCACCGGTTCCTCCACCCTCCGGATGAACTTCTACCGGGACATCGTTCCCGTGCTCAACATCAGCGTCCCCTCCCCGGCCAGCTCCGCGGGTCATATCTTCTATAACTACAGCCTGGCGGACAGCCTGACCTTCAACGGCAGGAAAACCTACTCGGTCGTCTTCTACCCGAAGAAACTGATCACCTCCCCGACCTTCGAGGGCCGGATGGAAATCGACGCGGAAGATTATGCCATCCAGTCCGTGCACTGCCGGCTGTCCCCTTCCTCCAATGTCAACTGGGTCCGGAACCTCGCCGTGGACGGCACCTACGCCCGCCGGGAGGACGGAACCTGGTTCTTCGACAACGAACAGATGTTCCTGGACCTCGCGGCCCATCTCAACGACCAGGTGACCATCATCTCCGTCCAGGTCAACCGCGACCTGAAATACACCTCCTACGAGCCGGGTCCTTTCCCGGGCATGGAGGAAATGACCGGCGGCGACAAGGTGGTAGTGGGCGAAGCGCCCGACAAGGAGGAAACCTGGTGGGCGGAAGTGCGCCCCCAGCCCCTGACAACCCGGGAACTGGCGATCTTCACCACGGTGGAACGCCTCAAGGACCGGAGTTCCTTCAAATGGCTCTCCGCCCTCGGGAACATGCTGGCCACCGGCTACCTGGAGAATACGAAGATCGGCATCGGCTATGGCCCTTGGGAGCGCACCTTGACCTTCAACGACACGGAAGGCCTCCGCCTGCAGCTGGGCGGCCACACCACGAAGGAGTTCAGCCGGAAAGTCCGCTTCTCCGCCTTCGCGGGCTACGGTTTCCAGGACAAACTTTGGAAATGGGGCGGCGCCACCGAGTTCATGCTGGGCGACAACCAGAAGCGGACGAACAAGATCACGGTCTCCGCGAGCAAGGACTACGAGAGCCTCGGACGCGGTTCGGGCGTGTTCACGGAGAAGAACATCGTGAACTCCCTGTTGGCGCCGGGCGGTTTCGACAAGCAGGGGATGGTCCTGAAGGCCCAGGTGATGCACGAGTACGAGTTCAGCCCGAGCTTCAACTCCACCCTCACCCTCCAGCACCTCAGGATCTATGGCAATCCGGACATCCCGCTCATCCGTCCGGACGGAACGGAGGCCCGCAGCTTCTCCGCGAACCAGATTCACTGGACGGGCCGTTTCTCCTGGGACGAGCGCATCAACCGGGGCGTCTTCGACAAGTCCTACATCTTCACCCGCTACCCGATCATCTCCGTGGACCTGCTGGGCGGCATCAAGGGCATCACGGCGGACGACTGCTCCTTCCTCCGCGGGGAACTCACCGTGGACTGGCGCATTCCCGCCGGTGTCATCGGCTTCGGCCGCTTCCACCTGAACGGCGGCGCCATCCTGGGGTCCGTCCCCTACCCGCTCCTGAAGCTCCACGAAGGCAACCAGAGCCAGCTGTTCGGCAGCCCCGTCGTCAAGCTGTCGGACCGGACGGCCTTCTCCATGATGAACTACTATGAATTCGGTTCGGACCGCTGGCTGACCGGCTTCTACGAGCACAATTTCAACGGCCTCCTGCTGGGCATCATCCCGCTCATCCAGAAGCTGGACCTGCGCGAAGTCGTCTCCGTGCGCGGCGCCTGGGGCACCATCTCGGAGAAGAACCGCGCCGGCGCGCCCTTCCTGCTCATGCCGGGCCTCAATTCGCTGGAAACGCCCTATGTCGAGGCGGGCGTCGGCATCGCGAACATCTTCCACCTCCTCCGGGTGGACTGCATGTGGAAACTCACCCACCGCAACGGCCGGGATTTCGCCGTCTGCATCGGGCTCGACATCGACTTGTAAATCAGTAATAAATCGTATCCATCGGTTCGTACTCCCGCTCGAAACGGGCGATCGGGTATTCCGTAATGGTCTCGATGCTGACGAAGCCTAAACCGCCCTCCACGTTGCAAGGTAGCGTCGTGGGTTCTACGAGGAAACTCATTTCCGTGCCGAAGGTCTCCAGGTTGTTCAGCGCCTTCAGATAATGGTACTGGGTGAAGTCCAGGCTCCGGAGCCGGAAGAAGCATTCCCGACGCACGCGAACCGGCAGCTTCGCGAGGATCGACCAGGCATCCGGATGGTCTTGCATCGATTCGGGGACCAACAGACCGTACCGGTACTCCTGCAGGAAGAAAGACCACGGATACGTCATCACCCGGAGAGTACACTCCTCTCCGGCAATCGGAGCGTCCGAGAAGCAGTGATAGGTATTCTCGACGGAGAGCAGGGCGGCGAGGTCGCTCCCGGATGTCTTGCCGGCTCCTTCGCTGACGACCGGATCGAAACCGGTCTCGATGCTGCCGAAGGTATCGGAGACGACGGTATATTCCGGGATGACGTTTCCCTCATCGTCCAGATACTCCCATAAGTCAGAAATACGCTGGTCCACGCCGTACCAGTTCTCGCCGGGCAGATCCTGGAAACGGACTTTCATCTCCACATAGTCCGACGCATCGTCCAGATAGGTCATCCGGACCTGGCCATATTGCCCCGTCTCGATGTCGACGGCTGGCGGGACAATGACCGTGGCCGAGGCATGGAAGGTGTCTTTCGTGGCTTCTATGCGCACTTCGTCCCCGGGGTTGAACGTGGCCCTGAACTCGTAGGCCGTCCTGTTCCAGGCGTATTCTTCTGCCGTTTCCACGGCTTCCGCCACCAGGGAGCCATTGACATATACTTTCACCTGGGCGCCGGGGAACGGTTCCACCTTGCTCAGGAGGCTGCGGGAGAGGTTCACCCGATGCGTTTCCTCCAGATTGTCCATCTGGGCGTTCATCACCAGCACCGGGTCCTTGTCCTCGGTGGGGATCCGGATTTCCTTGTAGCATCCCGCCGCGAGGAAAGCGAGCGTCAATAACGATACGATCTTTCTCATGGCGGCTCAGAATTGATAGGTGTAACTGATGGAAGGGACGATGGGAAGGATGGTGACCTTCTCCATCACGAGGTTCGTTTCGGGCTCGGCCTCGGGCGTCGGCCGCCTGGTCTCGTAGTGGAGGAAGACCAGGTTCGGATTCATCTGGTTGTACACGTTGTACACGCCCAGGGACCAGATTCTCTCTCCGTGCCGCTTCTTGCGGTGGAAGTTCGCGCCCACGTTCAGGTGGTGGCTCGCCGGCAGGCGGTAATTGTTCCGATGCTGCACGAAATCCGCGGTCTGCACCCAGTCGCTGCCTGGCGCCAGGATGGCCGTCTGCCGCACCGGAAGCGTTGTCGTTCCGCCCGTCGCGAAGACGAAGGTGGCGCTCAGGTCGATGCGCGGGGTCACCTGCCAGTTCAGGTTGATGTTGAAGTTGTGCCGGCGGTCATACTTGTAGGGGAACCGCTCCCCCAGGTTGATGGACCCGTCGGGGAACCGCCGGTCGGACTTCGCCAGGGTGTAGGCGATCCAACCGGTCAGGGGCCCCGCCGTCTTCTGGACGAAGAACTCCAGGCCCATCGCCCGGCCGTCGCCCATCTCCACCTTGGTCTCCCAGCCGGTGTTCGTCGCGATCATCAGCGTCCCGTCCTTGTATTCCAGGATGTTGTGCATCGCCTTGAAATAGCCTTCGACCGAGAACTCCCAGCCCTTGATGCCGTCATAATAGACGCCGGCGGAGAACTGGTCCGAGGTGACCGGCTTGATGTCCTTGGTGATGGGCACCCATAGGTCCACGGGCAGGGCGATCTGCGCGGAGCTCAGCAGATGGACATACTGCGCCATCCGGGCGTAGCCCGCCTTGAGGGACCAGCCTCCGTCCCACGCATACTTGGCGGAAACCCGCGGCTGGAGGCTCCAGTAGCTCTTTCCGTCGGTGTTGAACAGGGACAGATGCAGGCCCGGATTGACCGTGAGGCGGTCCGTAAGGGAGAAATCGTCCTCCGCATACAGGGAGATGTCGTGGCCCTTGTACGGGGTCGTGTTCCCGTAAGTATTCTTGGTGTCGGCCTGCTCATTGCCCTCCTGCTCGAAGGTGACCGCGGTCAGCGTCTGCGGCAGGAAGGTGTGGTAGATATATTCGGCGCCGAACTTCACGAGGTGGCGCGGGGACGGCACATAGTCGAAGTCCAGCTTCCCGCTCCAGTCCCGGATGCCCGAGAGATAGTCGATGTCGAAGTCATAGCGGTACTTGGTTCCGTCATAATTGGTCCCCTGGCTCCACATCCCGCTGTTCACCCCCATCCGGTAGCGGTTGAAGGCCACGGTCGTATTGGCGAACAACTGGCTGGAAAACACGTGGTTCCAGCGCAGGGAGACCACGTTGTTCCCCCAGCCGAGCCCCAGTTTGGAACGGTTGAACCCCTCGGTTTCCGAGTAATAAGATTCATCCTCGGTGTATTTCACGTTCATCTGGTCCCGGCCGTTGTAGGAGGCCAGGAAGAAGCGGTCCGAGTCGGAGAGGCGCCAGGTGAGCTTGCCGTTCAGGTCGTAGAAGAAGTAGTTGGCATAGACCTCTTCGCCCTCGTCCGAGAGCCGCTTCCCGAAATAGCGGATGAGCGGGTCGAAAAACACCGTGTGCAGGCCGCGGGCGCTGAGGGAATAGCTGAGCCGGTCCTTGAGGATGGGCCCTTCCAGGTGGAACTTCTCCGTCAGGGCGCCCAGGCCGATGCTGCCGTGGGTTTCCTTCATGTTGCCGTCGTTCGTGCGGATGTCCACGATCGAGGAGACGCGGCCGCCGTAACGGGCCGGGAATGAGCCCTTGTACAAGGTGACCTTCTTCACGGCCTCGGTCTGGAAGACGGACAGGATGCCCAGCATGTGGTCCACGTTGTAGATGGGCACGCCGTCCAGCAGGATGAGGTTCTCGTCCGGACCGCCGCCGCGGACGTAAAGCCCTGTGAATCCTTCGTTCCCGCCCTGCACGCCCGGCATCAGCTGGATGGCCTTCAGGACGTCGGCCTCGCCGAAGATGACCGGGGTGCGCTGGATATGGACGAGCGGGATGTCGATGGCGCCGAGGTAGGTGCTCTGGATGCCGGCGTCCTTCTGGGCCACGACCACCGCCTCCCGGATCTCGGCCGCAGGGGTCAGGACGACGTTCACGGTCGTATCCCGTTGCAGGTCCAGTTCCATCCCGACACTTTCATAGCCCAAGTAGCTGTATTGCAGGGTTACCTGCCCGCGGGGGATGGTCAGGGTATAATAGCCATAGGGGTTCGTGACGGCGCCGGTCGGGGTTTTCCGGCCGGATTCCTCCACCAGGACGCCGGCTCCGATCAAGGTCTCGCCGGAAGTTCCGTCCGTGATGTATCCGCTCACGGTGGCGGTGCCGCGGGGCTGTCCTGCAGCGGAAAAGACGGCCAGGACGGCCGCCAACAGGCAAATCCTTCTTCTCATACGCTTACTGAAATCCCTGAAAACGGGAATCTTGCATCAACCCTGGATGTCCACGCCACCGCCCATTCCGTAGTCGGAGGCGTCGGCGATCAGGTGCTTCTTCATGCTCTGGCGGGCCCACTTGACCATCTGGAAGCAGAACAGCAGGATGGCGATGGTGATGGCGCCGGACAGCTGCGGCGTCACGGTCGCCATCATCGCGACGGTGTCATAGAGGCCGTGCGCAAGGACCGGATAGAGCCACATCTTGAGGCCGGCGCCCGGCGCGCGGTACTTGTCGAAATGGTTGAGCGAGAAGTAATAGCCCATCAGGACGGCGAAGCCGAAATGGCCCGGGATGGCCGTCAGGGAACGGCCGATGCCGGTGGTCACCCAGTCGGTGCCGGCGGCGAACAGGTATTCGACATTCTCGAAGGCCGCGAAGCCCATGCCCACGCACACGGCGTACACGATGCCGTCCATCCGCTCGTCGAAATACGGGTTCTTCCGCAGGAACATCCACAGGCAGAAGAGCTTGGCCGTCTCCTCGGGGATGGCCGCCCCGAAGAAGGCCGTCCGGAACGCGTCCCAGAAGGAATTGATCTCATCCGGAAACAGCCCCAGGCGCATAGACGGGACGGAAATGAAGAACGAGCAGAAGACCGAGAGGCAGCCCCATCCGAAGCCTTTCAGGATCATCTTGACAGGTTCACGCTGCATTTTGTCCTGCTGGTAGGTGTAGAAAAGCAGGATGACGGCCGGCAGCAAGGCGAGGGCGACGACGTTAAGCATAGTCGATTACGGTCAATACGCGGCCTTCCACCCGGAAATGCACGTCCTTGCCGCCGAACGGCAGGCCGTACACCCGCTCCGGGTCCTCCTGGTACGCCGGACGGGGGTCCAGGGCCAGCAGGCCGACGAGCGCATCGCGCTCTTCCGGGCTGAGGGCCAAGCCCTCCGGCAGGCGCACCTCCAGTTTCGCCTCGGGTGCCGCGGCGGCGAAGCCGGAGCGGGCCTCGGGGAAACTGTCGGCGTAGGCCACATAGGGTTTGATGTCATAAATGGGGGTTCCGTCCATCAGGTCCGCGCCCTTCACGAGCAGGTCCATCCCGTCGATTCCTGCGAGCTCCACGCAGGAGAGCCCCAGCGGGTTGGGCCGGTACGGGGACCGGGAGGCCCAGACGCCCACGGCCGCGTTCCCGCCCAGGCGGGGCGGCCGTACCGTCGGCTGCCACTCCCCTTTCGCCGGCTTGTTCGCGGAGAATCCCCAGATGAGCCAGATGCGGTCGAAGCCTTCCAGGCCCCGGAGCGCGTCCCGGTTGCGGAAAGCCGGCTCGAACACGATACGACCTTGCAAGGACGGAACCAGGCCGCTCTGGCGCGGGATTCCGAACTTGGAGCCGAGGGCTCCGTGGTACAGGGCGACCGGCTGGAGTTCCATGGGCGTGGATTTACTTGACCTTCAGTTTCTTGCGCTCGGCGAAGGAGCCGAAAACGAGGAAGGTGTCGTCCCCGGGGACGGTCCGGAGCGTCACCTTGGTGGAACGTTTCTTCAACTTGTAGGAAACGGGCGTGATCTCGCCGGTGTCCGGATTCCACTGGAAGGGCTGACGGCCCTGGACGCGGAAGCGGAGCTTCACGTTCCCGGAGGATTTGCCCAGGTTGCAGATCCGGTAGATGTCAACCTCAGGCAGGCGGCGATGCTGGAAGTACAGGCTGTCCGCCTTCGTCTTCACGTCGGGTTTGACGCCGGCGGCCTTGAGGATGGACTTCACCGTCCGGCCGGACATCACATTCCCCGTCAGCCAGACCTTCTCCACAGTACGCTGGAAGACGGTCTCATCGTCCTTTTTGAGGCAGTTGGCGGGCTTCACGCCGCCGATGAAGGCTCCGCGGGCCGCGAAATCGGAGATCTTGTTCAGCACCGGGAGCGACATCCGGGCATCCTGCAGGTACAGCATCCGGGCGTTGAGGCCGGCGTCCGTATAAAGACGGCCTGCCTTCACATGGAGGCTGTCCATCAGCACGTCCGTCCCGACGGTTTCGCAGGCGTAGCCGAACGGCACGGCGGGATCCTTGAAGAGGACATCTCCCGTCTCGCCGGCGTACACGAGCACATCGGCCACCGGAACGCCCTGCGAGAGCAGGTACACGGTCCGCCCATCGGCCACCGAGTCCGGAACGGCCTTGAAACCGGCCTCAAGGGCGGCCAGGGCCCTCTCGGACGAGGCGATGTCGATATAGTCGAACCGGTTGCGTGCGCAACCGGCCACCACCAGCATCACCAAGGCGCCTATGAGCAGTTTCTTCATATTCCTCTCGTCATTCCGGGATTGACCAATCCTCATTCCGGGCTTGACCCGGAATCTCCCTACAAATTTAGGAAATCGCACGGATTATCCGTAAATATCTCCAAGATTTTGCGTATTTTTGCATAATCAATTGCATTTAAACTTACGTGTCAATGAAAAGAATCGTTTTAGTACGCCACGGCGAGAGCGCCTGGAACCTCGAAAACCGTTTCACCGGATGGACAGACGTAGACCTTACCCCCAAGGGCGAGAATGAAGCCAAAGAGGCTGGAAAGCTTCTCAAGGCCGAAGGTTTCGCTTTTACCAAGGCTTACACCTCATACCTCAAGCGGGCGGTCAAGACCCTCAACAATATTCTGGACAAAATGGACCTGGACTGGATCCCCGTGGAGAAGAGCTGGCGCCTCAATGAGAAGCACTACGGCAACCTCCAGGGCCTGAACAAGGCCGAGACCGCCGAGAAGTACGGCGACGCCCAGGTGAAGATCTGGCGCCGCAGCTACGACGTCGCTCCCCTTCCCCTCGCGGAGGACGATCCTCGGAACGCGAAACTCGATCCGCGCTACGCCGGTGTGGCCGACAGCGACATCCCGCGTACCGAGTCCCTGAAGGACGCCATCGCCCGCGCCGTCCCTTACTGGAAGGAAGTGATCTTCCCCGATCTGGCCAACCATGACAACATCATCGTCGTCGCTCACGGCAACTCCCTCCGCGGCATCATCAAGTACCTGAAGAACATCTCCGACGAGGACATCGTCAGCCTGAACCTCCCGACCGCCGTTCCCTATGTGTTCGAGTTCGACGACGAAGGAAAGCTGGTGAAGGATTACTTCCTGGGCGACCAGGAGGCCATCGCCGCCAAGATGAACGCCGTCGCGAACCAGGGCAAGGCGCAGAAATAATCCCCCGAACGTGAACAAGTTCATGGAAAAGGTAGGCGTCTCCATCGCCTCCCGCCTCGGAATCACGGCCGCAATCGCAGCGATTGCGGCCGCGCTTCTGGGTGGCGGTTACTGGTGGGTCAAGTCCCAGGCGCCCCGCGATACGGTCAAGGCCAAGGAAACCGGTCTCAAGCTGGACGTGGAAGAACTCAGCTTCTACGGCGCCAAGGACAGCCTGGTGACCGGCAAGGTGTACCGCCCCTCCGGAATCCTCGAGGAAAAACTCCCCGTGGTCATCTACTGCCAGGACAAGTCCTACGGAGAAAGCTGGTGCCGCTCCCTCGCCGGGACCGGCGCCGTGGCCTACTGCTTCGATTTCAAGGGAGATGGCGAAAAGGCCCGCGCCAAGGACCTGGAAGCCGTTCTGAAGGGCATCCGGAACCTCCGCCACGCGGACCCGGACAAGGTCTACCTGATGGGCGAAGCGAACGGCTGCCTCACGGCCTGCACCGTCGCCTTCGACAACCCCAAGAAGATCAAGGGGCTCATCCTCGTCTCCCCCGGCTTCAACCCGCTGGAAATCAGCCGGAAAGCCAAACGCTACAGCGGCACCATCCTCGTCGTGGACGACGCCAAGGGCCGCCAGGCGAACCTCGCGGAAATCGAGGATTTCATCGACTGATTATCCCTTTTCTTGCTAACTTCGCACCATGGAACTGTATGAATATGCCCGGCCGGTGCTGTTCGCCGGCAAGAAGATCATGTATGTCCATGGTTTCGCCTCGTCCGGCTCCAGCGGGACGGTGGGGCGGATCCGGCTCCTGCTGCCGCAGGCGACGGTGATCGCGCCCGACCTGCCCGTGGACCCGTTCGCGGCCATAGCTCTGCTCAAGGACCTTTGCGCGAAGGAGCAGCCGGACCTCATCATCGGCACGTCCATGGGTGGGATGTACACGGAGCAACTGGCGGGATTTGACCGCATATGTGTCAATCCGGCGCTGCATCTGGCCGATACCATCCTGAAAAACAACGGGTTGGGCAAGCAGGAGTTCCATAGCCAGCGGCAAGACGGCCAGACTTCTTTCATGGTCACGAAAGCCCTGGTCGAGGATTACCGGACCATTTCCGACGCCCGTTTCTCCATTGTAGAACCGGAGCGCGTATGGGGTCTTTTCGGCACGAAGGACACGATGGTGGACTGCTTCGACGAGTTCGCGGAGCATTATCCGCAGGCGATGCATTTCGACGGCGAGCACCAGCTCAATGACCATACGTTCTTATGGGCTTTGCTGCCTGTCATCCAATGGATTGACGACAAACAGGAGGGACGTTCCAAGCGCTCCCTGATGGTGGAAATGGACGGTGTCCTCCGGGATGTACGAAACGACCTCCCCATCGGGGAGGCCTTCAAAGTGTTCCACAAGCTCTCGGAAATGTATGACACCTACATCGTCTGCCGGGAGGACCCGAACAAGCCGGAACTCTGGGGTGAAAACGTGAAATGGGCCGAGGCCCATATCGGCGTCCCCGCCTGGAACCGGGTCATCGTGGGCAATCATCCCGAACTCTTGATGGGAGATTATCTCCTCACGCGCGAAGGCTGCGACGGCTTCATGGGCACGGTCCTTACCTTCGGCGAAGACCCGCTCCGCACCTGGGCGGATGTCGCCACCTTCTTCTCCCGCCTCGGCGGACAATAAGGGCAGGTGCACCTCTTGATTCTTATCTATTTATCTTTCAATGACTTAACGTTTGAGAGGTGCACTTTTTCGTGCACCTCTCAAGTCTCATATCATTGTGAATCAACGTCTTAGCATTACTCTTTCTTCAATTCAATGGCCGGATTGGTCCGGGCGGCCTTGAGGGTTTGCCAGAGGACGGTGGCGAAGGCGATGGCCAGGGAGATGAGGACCGCAACGATGAACACCCAACCGTAGCCTTCCACGCGGTAGGCGAAGCGCTGCAGGTAGAGGCGGGCGGCCCAGATGGCCAGCGGGATACCAATCACGCACGCGATGCCGGTCAGGACCATGTAGCTGCGGACATTCCGCCAGGTTTCGTGCGAGACATCCGAGCCGAAAACCTTCCGCACGGCAATCTGCTTGGTGTTTTCATCGGCGAAATAGGTGCTCATGGCCAGCAGGCCCAGCAGCGCGATCAGCACGGAAAGAATCGCAAAGAGTTCCACCAGGCGCAGGGTCCGCTTTACGGGAGCCAACTGTTTGCGGTTGATGTCTTTGATAAAGCCATACCGCCACGCGGGCTCCTCCACGCCGGAGGTTTCCAGGCGGAATTCCCGGTAGGCCTGCAGGATCTGGTCTTCATAGGATTTGTCTTCCCCGGTTGTGCCGATGAGGAGGCAATTGGCATAATAGAGTTCTTCGACCCGGGTGACGATGATAGCGCCGTTGGGGTTCTGAGTGCTTTCCGAGGCCGGCCGAGTGGGATAGTCCGTCACCACTCCCCCGATGAACTCCGGCTGGGCTCCATTCATCCGGATCCGTCGCGGGAAGACAGTCGATGTATCCGATACCGCAGCCGCGTTGAAGGCAGAGCGGCTCATCCAGAGCGAATGCGTAAGCGGATGGCCAAAGTCCTCCTCCACTTCCATGCCGAGCAGCTGGAAATAGGTGGAATCGCAGACGATGACGGGCATGTCCACATGGTGTTCTTCATCCACCTGTATGCCCATCGTCATGTTGAGGAGCCCCGGGATACCGCGCCCCACGCCGGCTTTCGTCACAAAAGGCAGCCGCTCCACCTTGTCCTTGAAAAGCCGCATGGCATCATAGTTCTCGGCGGAATACTCGATGTAATAAAGATTGTCCGTGGCGGCGTGCATCGGCCTTGTCAACATGTGCCGCATCTGCACTTCCATCACCAGGGCCATCGCGATCAGGAAAACCGAAAGGACGTTCTGGACCACGATGAACACTTTGTTCAGAATCATCTTGTTCCGGCGCCGAAGCGTTCCCTTGATCACGTCGATGGGTTCGTAGCGCGAGGCGGCGAAAGCCGGGAGCAGGCCATTGATGACGCCCAGGACCAGAATGCCGACCAAGTACGCCAGGATATACCCCGGCGTCATCATGAACGACAGCCTTACGCTGGTGTCGCCGATGCCCAGCATCAGTTCGTCCGGGTCGCTGGTGGAAACCAGGCTGTTCACCATCGGCGCCAGTAAATCGGCCAGCAGCAACGCTGCCGCAAAGCATACGGCGGTAAAGGCGACCGACTCTGCGATGTACTTCCACAGAATCCCGGTCTTATCGGCCCCCAGAAGGCGCCGGGTGGCCATTTCCTTGGCCCGTTTGCCCGTGAGCGCCAGACTCAGGTTCACATAGTTGAAAATGGCCGACAGCAGGAGCAGCAGGACGACGACGGTCAGCAGGCGCAGCATCTGGACATTCCCCGTGCGGGTCAGCCCGTTGCTGCTGCCGGTGAAGAAGAACGCTTCGTCCATACGGTATGCCTTCCAAGCATCTACCTTCTCAGTGCCCCAGGAGGCATCATAGTTCTTGTGCAAGAGGGCTTTCACTTTGGCATGTACGTCGGCAAGGTCCGCATCCTCCCGCACCCGGAACCAGGTGGTGTAATTGCCGATGCTGTTGAACACCTTTCCCTGTTCGACCGCCCAGCTGTTCGTGATGTTCGTGATGATGTCCGCCGGCATGAAGAAAGCGCCGTCGAAATCGGCATAAATGCCCTTGACGGTACGGTCCTCTTTGTCCACCTTGATGGTTTGGCCGACCTGTGCATTGATCTTCCGAGCCAGGGATGTGCTGATGAAGACATCCTCCTTGCCCACAAAGTCTTCCAAGCTTCCTTCCAGGAGGTGATACTCCGGGAAAACCTGGAAGAAATCAGGATCGGCCTCGATTCCGGCCGCCTGGACGGGCTGCTCTCCTATTTGAATGACCGGCTGCCACAACAGCGCGGCACGGGTCGCCGCCTGGACCTCCGGGATGTTCATCTCCAGCTCCTCCTTGTCCCAATAGGTCAAGCCCAGGAACTGGTCGCTTCCCAGCACGAACGTGCGCTTCCACTGCGGCGACTCGTGCGCCACCTCGTACTGCTGCACCACGTAGGAGCCAATTAAAATCACAAATGCCAGACTAACCGCCAATCCCACCGCCTCGATTGCGGTGTACAACTTATTCCGGGAAAGGAATTTCAGATAACTCTTCATATTTCTATTCTTTTTTCAATTCCACTGCGGGGTTGGTACGGGCGATGGTCAGAGACATCGTCGAGATGACCGCCACGGTCATCCCTAGGACAAGCACCCAAGCCAGCGGGAAAACCCATGCGGGCACCGGAGCCTGCGCCGCAAACTGCTCCCGCCACCGGCCGATGATCCATACGCTCAGCGGAATCGAGGCCGCAAAGACCATCGTGCCTAGGAGGATATACTTACGCAGCAAGGCCCACATCAGCTCAGGTGTCGTGGCCCCCAGCAGCTTCCGGATGGCGAGACTCTTGCGTATCGTCTCCACTTCCAGGTAGATGAGCCCGAAGATACCGAGCAGCGCAAGCAGCAGGGAGAGGATGGAGGAGATCTTCACCAACCCGCTCTCGCGCTCATTGCCGCGATAGAAATTGTGGGCCGTCTCAGTAAGCACTTCGCACCGGGCGCCGCCGTCGCCGCTCGAGAAAGCCTCCAGGCGGGCCGGCAGGCTGCCCGCCACCGCCCCGGCCCGGCCGGAGATAGTCTTTACAGCCACGCGGAAATACCGCGGCATTACATTGCCGGGGGCGCTCTGCTCTCCGGAGCAGTAAAAAGCGAAGGGCTCAACCGGATGTTTGAGGTCCTGGAAATGGAAGTCCTTCACCACGCCGACAATCTGGCCATCCGTGCCAGGATTCCCCACCCGGATGCCTTTCATCGGCGCTCCGACAGAGGCCCCGGGGTACGCCCGCACAAACGCTTCGTTCACGACGAAGCTCCCCGTCGGGCGCTGCCCGTCTTCCTCCGTGAGACCACGCCCGCCAACGAGTTTGAATCCGAAAAAGTCCAGGAAATCCGCCGTCACATCCAGGCCGACGAAGCGTACGGTCTCGCCCGCTACTTCCCTGACCTGCTCACGCGGCGCATTGTCCAGCAGGGGGACGTTGGAGAACGTCACGTCCGTGATATCCGGATTCTTCAGCAGTTCCTCCCGCACGGCCTCGAACTTCCCGGACGTTTCCACGCCCATATAGGCATAGACGATATCCCGGGTTTGGAACCCCAGGTCAAAGTCGGACACGAAGCGGTTCTGCACTCCGATCATCATGCCCACGGCGACGAATACGTATGACAGGAGATACTGGAAGGCCAGCGTCCCCGTCCGGAACTCCTTCCCCCGTCCCGACAGGCTGATCCGCCCCTTCAGGACGGTCCCCGGCGCGAAGGAAGCACCATAGCGCGACGGGATGTATGCTGCCAGGAATGAGCCGGTCAGGGCGACGGCCAGGCAGAAAGCCAGCACAGGCATCAGGGTGCCCGGCCGCAGCGGGACGCTCAGGAACGAAGCGAGCGGCGATGTCCCCACGATCAGGAGTACCACGATGGCCAGCGCGAAAGAAAACAGACACAGGAGGACGGCATTCACCAGGTCCCGCCTGAGCAAGACCTCTTTCCCGGCCCCAAAGATCATCCGGATGCAGCCGTCTTTGATGCGGAAAGGAAGCCCGGCCATTGACAGGTTGAAGACATTCAGCAGACCGACCAGCAGGAAAATCAGTGCGATGGTCGTGAGGACGGCGTCGCGGGTCCGGTTGCCCGTGCCGCTCCGGAACGGGTTATAATGTACGTCGTGCAACCGTACGAGCCGGGACTCCTTGCGCGTCCGCTCGCGGATGTCCGGCACCGTGTCTTCGTCTTCCCAAAGGACCAGATTCTTCTCGAAAGCAGTCGCCAGCACCGGGGTGATCTCCTTCGGCGAAACGCCTTTCCCCAGCAGGAGGAAAGCGCGGAGACCCTCATAATTGGGGTTGTTGTCCGTTGCGTACCGGTCTCCGATTTGCGCGAACGCACCGAAAATGGCCAGCACACTGTTCACGGGGAGATCCCGGCACACACCTACGACCGTAGCGGGTTCCGGCCGGTTCATACCCATCCGCATCACCTGCTGTCCGACGGCCGGCCCGGGCCCGCCGAAGAGCCGCCGGGCCGCCGTTTCCGTCAGGATCAGGGCATCGGGACGGTCGAAGCCGTCCGTCGTCCCGGCGATGATCTCGGGCGGGAACACCCGCAGGAAATCCGTATCGATCATTCCGGTCGGCAGATCCCGCAGAGGCTCATTCGTCTGGGGATCAAACAAGTGGGTCTCTCCGAGCGTTCCCACCGCCTCTACGCCGGGGGAAGCCTCCCGCAGCGTCTGGATCTGCGGGCGGTTGAACGTGGCCTGGTATGGATCCGGATTACCCAGGTAGCTCTGCGGCCGCTCGAATGTGTAAATCCGGCTGCTGCCCGGCCAGCTGCGGTCAAAGCTCACGTCATACCACACCTGGGCCATCAGGATGATGAACACCGAGAAGGAGATGACGAGCCCCAAAAGGCCGATCGCGGCACTCATCCGCTTGCGGAATCGAGGTGTTGATGAATGGTTCATAAATACTTGGCTTATTCTTTTTTCAGTTCCTCCGCCGGATTCGTCCGGGCGGCCTTCAAGGTCTGCCAGAGGATGGAAAGAAAAGCGACCATCGTGGCAATGAGGACGGTCACGACGAACACCCAACCGTAACCGGAGATCCGGTAGGCGTACTGCTCCAGAAGCCGGGAAGCCAGCCGGATTGAAATGGGGATGGCGATGATGGCCGCCAAGCCCAGCAAAACGAGGTATTCCATCACCGTTTTCCAGAGTTCCTGCTCTATCGTACTCCCGAAAACCTTCCGGACGGCGATGTCTTTGGAACTCTCGTCCGCATAGTAGCTGCTCATGGCAATCAGTCCGAGAATGGATAATAACAGACTGAGAATCATGAAAATCCGGACTAGGGACAATTGTTCCTTCACTTTCGCCAGACGCTCCGATAGGATGTCCGTGATGAAACCGAACATGTAAGGTTTGTCCTCGATTCCATTCATCTCCATACTGAGTTCCGCATAGAGTGACTTCAATTCCTTTTTGGCTTGACGCCGATCTCCAACCGTTTCAATCAGCAGACCGTACTGCTCTTCGGAGGGCCCGATGACGATATAGCTTCCAACGCTGGGGTCATAGTTCATCACGTCGTTTGGTGCGAAATCTTCCACGATTCCCCCGATTGAATTGCCCCAAACATAGTGATACCGAAGATTCTCCGTATTCCGGTCAACGCCGAAACGCGTCATCTCCGGTCTCGAAATCCAAACAGTCCCGTTCTCCGGCTCCTCATATTTCTCCACCACCTGGAAACCGAAAATCTCGAAAGCCGTGCGGTCGCAATTGAGCACAGCCAGACGGATCAACCCTTTTTCCTTGTCTTCCGCGATCATGTCCTCGGCCATGCCGGGGAAATAGGTAGTATGACCGATCCTGCCCACGCAGGACAAAGAACGGGCTTTCTCTGCGAACAGGGTCTGCAGAACATCATCCTGAAGCTGCACATAGAAATCCCCTTCGATATCGGCTCCCAGCGGTCTGTGCAGCATATGGGACGTCTGAAGGCCCAGGACGATGGCGAGTGCCAGAAGGACGATGGAGAACACCTGCTGCAAGACGATGAACACCTTGCTGAACACGTGTTTTCTCTTGGACCGGAACTCCCCCTTCACGACCGAAATCGCCGGCATCCGGGTGCCGATCCATGCGGGGAGATAGCCCTGGATCAAGGATACCAGGACCATGAACAAGACATAGATTCCAATCCACCCAGGAGAAAACAAGACCTTGACGGGAACGCCGTCTCCCCCCGCAATACGGTTGAACCAGGGAGTAAGCGTTTCGGCCAGGACGACCGCCAACAGAAAGCAAACCGAGGTGAAGGCGAGCGATTCCAAAAGTCGACCGGCAAACAGGGACTCGTTCCCGGCCCCAAGTATTTTCCGGGTCGCCATCTCCTTGGTGCGTTTCCCGGAGAGGGCAACGTTCAGGTTGATAAAGTTGAATATGGCCGACAGCAGGATAATGATGGTGACGAGCAGAATGATGCCCGTGTAGGTCCGGCTTCCTCTTTTGAGAGACTGATTGTTGGCCGGTGAAAACCAGACCTCGTCATAGCGGACCAAACCGCTGTCTTCCAGGAAAGCCCTTCCTCCGAACGCGTCGAAGGCCCTGGCGACCAGCGTGTCCGCTTTCACTTCTAGCGCGTCCCGGTCCGTCCCTTTCCTGACTTTGACAAAAGGAATGACATCCAGCCTGAACGGCGCATTCTTCCGGTTGGTAAGGTTCTCGATGTTATAGATGACATCCACGTCCCCGAAAATGGGGTTGGGCGATTCCTTGATGATGGCGGCGACCGTATATCGGTCATCGATTACGCTTCCGATGGCGTTCGCCTCCCCTCCCAGCCGGTTGGCGAAAGACCGGCTGACAATCACGTTCGATATATCCGACATCACTTCCGGGCCGCCGCTCTCGAAATCGACCGGGAAAATGTCGAAAAAGTCCCCGCCCACCATAAAACTCTTGACGTGATACTTCCTGCCGTTCAAGTCGATGGTTTCCTCATTCTGGGAAATCGCTTTCCAGAACATGGCGGCTTTCTCCACTTCCGGAACGCTTTCCCGGGCTTGATAGGCAAATCCCCACGACTGGCCGATGCCGGACTGTCCGCTCGTAGTCCTGTAGAAAGTATAGACGTCCTTGTAGTCCGGAACATTTCTCGTCATCTGCCTCTGCTTCCAGACATAGTGTCCCGTGAGCAGCACGAATGCCAGGCTCACAATCAGCCCCACCGCCTCGATGGCGGTGTACAACTTGTTGCGGGAGAGAAATTTAAGATAGCTTTTCATATTTTCGTCATTCCGGGCTTTTCTTTTTCGTCATTCCGGGCTTGACCCGGAATCTGTTATTGATTATCTTTGTAACAGTTCTAAATTGTGCGTGCGATATGAGCGACGAGATTGTTTTAATCCAAAATCTGATTTACGAGATCCGCGGGCAGAAGGTGATGCTGGATTCGGATCTGGCGAAACTGTACCAAGTCGAAACGAAGGTATTGAACCAGGCAGTGAAAAGGAACATCAAGAGATTTCCACCAGATTTCATGTTCCAATTGACCGCCGAGGAAGTCCTAAACAACCGGTCACAATTTGTGACCGCATCAAACAGAAACGTGTCTGCACCACCTTTTGCCTTTACCGAGCAAGGTGTAGCCATGCTCTCCGGAGTCCTGAAAAGTGATATTTCCATAGCCGTGAACATCTCTATCATGCGGGCCTTCGTCCAAGTAAGGCAGTATCTTCTCGCAAGTGCGACAGTCTCTGCCGAATTGAACGAACTCAGGGCAAAAGTCGATCTGCTGCAACTCCAGCAGGAAGAGAATCTCGGTGCCGTCAACGACCTATCAGAAGACGTGCGGCAAGAAATCGATAACCTATACCTGGCCATAGCTGAGCTTTCCTCCCGTCTTGAAGAGAAGAAGAATGAGCCCAGGCCCAAGATTGGTTTCCAACAGCACATTGGCAAGTAACGACTATCGTCATTCCGGGCTTGACCGGGAATCTCTTTATTCTTTTTTCAGTTCAATGGCCGGATTCGTCCGGGCAGCCTTGAGGGTTTGCCAGAGGACGGAGGCGAGCGATAGCAGGATGGTCAACAGGGCGGCAGCGACGAAGATCCACCAATAACCCGTAATGTGTTCGGCATAGTTCTGCAGGAAGCGTTCGCAAACCAGCACGGCCAACGGGATGGCGATCAACAGCGAGATTCCTATCCAAAGCATATAGGTCCATACTCCCCTGCGAGTTTCCGTCCCGATCGTGCCGCCGAAGACTTTCCGGATGGCTATACTCTTGGCATTGGCGTCAGCATAGTGGGAACTCATCGCCACAAGCGCCAGCAGCGCCAGCAGGACCGAGATCAGGCAAAAAACCTCCACGAGGCGCACATAGCGCCGCATGTCTTCATGGTCGGCGGCAATCAGGTCTTCGATATAGCCATTATGCGCCCTCTTGAGATTGAACACATCCGACATGCCGGTTTCCTCCTTGTGCCATGCATTCACCATCGGGCGGAACCACTCCTCGAAGGCGCGGTGGTCCGGGCCCGTCCGGATCAAGAATGCACCGATGTATTTCGGCGGGACCCCTGCCGAGCTGACTTCGACAATCGGAACCCCTTCCCGATGCCGCGAGCTGTTGACCGGCTCGGTCCGGAAATCCTCCACAATCCCTCCGACCACCGAAGGGTAATCCTCCGGGTTGTTCTCGTAGCCCCAATAAACCGCTGCAGGAGAAGCGTTCTCCCGCGTGATGCCATGGGCATTGGCGGCCGACCGAGAAAGCATCACGGAACCTTCCACCTGCGCGAATCTTTCTGCCACGCGGAAGCCCAGCATTTCAAAAGCGACCGCATCACAACTGATCTTTAGCAAGTCTTCGTGTTTACCGCTGGTTATCAACTGAATAAAAGTCGGATAACCTGAAGTGTACCCGATTTCCTCCACCAGTGGCGAGGAGCTGATCTGGCGTGCGAGCGGCAGCATCGCGTCACCACCCATCACGACCGGCGATGAAAAATAATACAGATTCTCCTGGAGGTCCGCCCCCAGGTCCGCTTTCAGTATGAAACGCAACTGGCGATCCATTGTAATGGCCATCACAATCAGAACTACGGCCAGCACGCCCTGCAGGACGATGCAAAGATTGCCGAAAACCATCTTGCGCTTCCGTCGGATCTTGCCGGACACCACATCCAACGGGCGGTAGGAAGCGCAGGCGACAGCCGGAGCTAAGCCGGAGAGCAGGCCCAACAGCAGCACCAGGCCGGCCGAGAGCAGCCAGAAGCCACCGTCTAACCGCAGGTGGAACGGCACGTTCAGCCCCGTGGGCCGGATACTGTCCAACCCGGGCGCAATCCAAGCCGCCAGCACGATGGCAAGCACATAGCAGGCCAGTGTAAAGACGAGCGACTCTCCCAGGACGCGACGCAGGACCTTGCCACGGTCCTCGCCGACCAGCCGGCGCGTAGCCATCTCCTTGGCACGGTCTCCCGTTACGGCCAAGCTCAGGTTGACATAGCTCAGCAATGCAGAGATTAACAGAAGTATGACAAGTGCCACCAGCACAGACAGATATACCTTCTTACCTTGGCGAAGGGCGGCATAACCCTGCCCGGACAGATAGACTTCATCATAAGGGATGAGCATCGGCGCGTCCAAATCGCTACGGTTCAGGGCCGTCTCTTCTGCAATCAGCTTGCACATCTCAGCGTCATCCGCCTCGGCTCCCGGATACAAGCGGGCGAACAGCAGGGCGGTCATGCCAAAGCCCCGGTTCCACAGGTCCGACTCGCGCACCTCGGTCGCAAGCGGGCTCAGGCGGGACTGCAGGCTGACCGCGAAATCGAAATCCCCCAAGATCGTGTAGGAGGGATCCTCCAGTACGGCCGTGATCGTGGCCGGCACTGGCGTGCTGCCGGCCCCCTCCAGATACCCCACCGTCTGACCTACCGGGTCGCGGTCCGGGAAGAAGCGGCGGGCGGCCGATGCCGTGATGGCGAGTCCCTCACCGCCGGCAAAAGGATCGGCCGCTCCGCCCTCCACCGCCAGAGGAATCAGCTGAAGCAAGG
This sequence comes from uncultured Bacteroidales bacterium, assembly GCA_900316955.1. Taxonomy (GTDB): domain Bacteria; phylum Bacteroidota; class Bacteroidia; order Bacteroidales; family UBA932; genus Cryptobacteroides. The sequence continues at coordinate 4,264 of ONEX01000009.1, read as the reverse complement.
CTGGATCCATCAGACCGAAGCTTACGTTCCGATTGTCACCGCCAATCTGCAGCATCCCCTGGAGAACCGTGAAAGCGGCCATCTGCTCAATCTGCGGGATCGAGGCAAGTGCCTCCTGGACGCTGTACTCCCCGCCAGTCCCATTTGGACCGGCCAAGTACAGCCGCTCGTGCCCGTGCACGCTCTTCACGATACCGAGCTGGTCCCGGATCGAAGTGCCAATCAGAATCACGAATGCCAGGCTCACAATCAGCCCCACCGCCTCGATGGCAGTGTACAACTTGTTGCGGGAGAGGAATTTGAGGTAACTTTTCATGCTATTCTTGGTTTGCAACTAAAAATTAGTTACATTTACACATGAGTACAAAAGACAAATTGATAGAGCGATTCAGGAAGGTTCCATCGGACTTCACGTTCGATGAACTGATTAAGAAAGACGATGAAAACGCTTAAATACAAAGGGTACATAGGCTCAATCGATTACAGTGAAGATGACGGGGTTCTCTTTGGCGAGATCCTCGGCATAGACGGCCTTGTCAGCTACGAAGGCAAGACGGTGGAAGAACTCACGCAGTCCTTCCATGAAGCGGTGGAAGACTATCTTGTCTTTTGCGAAGAACACAACCGGAAGCCACAAAAGAGTTACTCGGGCTCCTTCAACATCCGCATCGCCCCCGATACCCATCGGGACATCGCCAACATGGCCGCAGAGGCCGGCATCACGATCAATGCTTTTGTGAAGCGTACACTCAGCGAAGCTGTGAAGCATCCGAGCGTAACACCGGGCTCTCTGGTGCAGGGATACGGGGCGGATCAGACAAAGCCGCAGATGCTCAGGGAGCCAGATACTCCGTGCTATGGAGCGCGGGAGGAGCTCAAACTGAACATCCCGGCCAAGGACCTGGCTTTTGCCAAGGATCTCGCCAAACGGTTGGGTTGGGATATCAAATAGCATCTTATTCTTTTTTCAGTTCCACCGCAGGATTCGTCTTCGCGGCCTTGAGGGTCTGCCAGAGGACGGCCAGGAAGGAAATGGCCAGGGCGATGAGGGCCCCGATGACGAACACCCAGCCGTAGCCATCGATCCGGTACCAGAACTGGCGTAAATACCGTTCGGACAGGAAGATAGCAATAGGAATGCCAATCAGGACGGCGATGCCGACCAAGATCATGTATTCGCGCACCGAACGTCCCGTTTCTGAGGTGACAGTGCCGCCGAAGACCTTGCGGATGGCGATGTTCCGGGTCTGCATCCCGGTATAATAGGCGCTCATCGCGACCAGGCCCAGCAGGGAAATGAGGGTCGCCAGAAGCATGAAGAGCTCGATCAGGCTGATGAAGTTTCGGGTCGATTCCATGCTTTTCCCAATCAATTCCTGGATGGGTCCGTAATAATTCTCCCCATAGTCTTCACGCCCCGTGAACCGTAAGCTCTCCTGGCGTCCGATTTCCTTCAGTTCGGCCCGGACATCGGCATCGAAGCGGTTCAGTTTCAAGACAACCGTCGAGTTGCCTTCCAGCTCCTCCACAGACACGATGCCGATTTGGTTGCCGTCCACCTCGGAGGGACCTTTGACGGCATAGTCCTTAATGATTCCTCCGATATGCGAATCGCCAACGACGAAGTTGAGGATAGTCGGCATGGCGGGATTCTCCTCATCCAGGGATAAGACCCTGGCGGCCGATTCGGTGAGCCACAAGGAGTTCCGCATCGGGGCGCCAAAATCCTTCACGATTTCGAAACCGAACATCCCGAAAGCATCCTCATCGCATTGGAGCAGGCCGATGAGCACTTTCTGCCCATCGACGGTCGTCGTAAGATTTATCTGCGGGCTGCCGGGATAGCCGTTGCTGGTGCCGAGCTTGTCGACATAAGGCTTTTCAGAGAGAACGTCTTTCCCTACGGTTCCGCTGGAGATGTAATACAATCCGTCGACATTCGCTCCCAGGGGCATGTTTACCAGATGATGGTATTGGAGTTCCATCACCAGGGCGAGGGCAATCAGCACTATGGTTATCACGTTCTGGATGATGATGAAGACCCTGGACAAGACCGTCTTGGTCTGCCGGCGCTGCTCCCCCTTGATGATCGCCATCGGATTGAAGCGGGAGGTCATCCACGCGGGAATCAGGCCGGAAATCAGGCCGATTAGAACGGCCAGCAAAGCATAAGCGCCCAGGTACAACCGAGAAAGGGACACTTCAAGCCCGACATCACCGGCCATGTACCGGTTGAAAACCGGCTCCAAGGCCTTGGCCAGCAGGAAGGCCAGCAAGAGGCAAACCGTTACGAAAAGGATGGACTCCGAGATATAACGTCCCCGGATCCGGCCTTTGGATTCCCCAAGCGTTGCTCGGATGGCCATCTCCTTGGCGCGTTTTCCGGCCAGGGCGACGCTGAGGTTAATATAATTGAAGAGCGCCGAAGCGAACAGGAGAATGCCGACGGCAACCAGCACATAGACCAGCGTCTTGTTGCCATGCTTCAAGAGACTTCCCGACTCAAAGAAATACAGATCCTGGAACGGCATGCTCATCGAGCACTCCGGTTTATTGTCCGTGAACATCTTCGAGAATTCCCGGGTCACCACCGTATCGACAAGCGCCCTGACCGACGCATGGTCGGCACCCTCCCGCAAACGGAACAGTACCAAGTCCACCGGATTGATAAACTTCGAAGCGGAGGGCGCGTCGGGTTCTTTGAAAGCTTTATAAATGTCCCCCTCTTTCAGAATCGAACGTTCCGGTGAGCGGACGATTCCTCCGACCACGCAAGTGTCCCCCCGATTCGAGAGAATGATCGCCTTGCCGACCGGATCCATATCCGGCGAGATCATTTTGGCGAACGATTCCCCCAAAAGAACCTGATTCCTGTCATGCAAGACCTGCTCGTCCCCGGAAAGGAAGGTGTGGGGCAGAAACTCGAAGATCTCCGGGTCAATTTCAAAGATGTCGGGAGTGCCCGGAACCCGCTGGCCATTGTATATGGCGGCCGAACCGTACATATTTACCCTTCCCGCCGCCTCAATATCCGGGACACGGTCCTGGATGACAGCCATTTCACCCGGCCAAGCATACAGGTAATCCTGCCGCCCGCTGGTCAGGGCATAAAGGCGCTTGTAATCCCGAGCCTCTCTCGTGATGGACAACTGCTGCCAAGTATAACAGAAGATGATGATCACGAACGCCAGGCTCACAATCAGACCCACCGCCTCGATGGCAGTGTACAACTTGTTGCGGGAGAGGAATTTGAGGTAACTTTTCATGCTATTCTTTCTTCAACTCCACCGCCGGATTGGTCCGGGCGGCCTTGAGGGTTTGCCAGAGGACGGAAGCGAAGGCCATGGCTACTGTAAGCAGCACGGCCACGACAAAGACCCACCAGTAGCCCTCGAGCCGGTAAATGAAGTCCTTGAGGTATTCCTGGGCCGCATAGACGGCGATTGGAATGCCGATGACGCAAGCTATCCCCACCAGAATCATGTATTCACGGATCGTGCGGCCCGCTTCCGTTTCTATCGTTCCTCCAAACACCTTCCGGACGGCGATGTCGCGGGACTTTTCATCGGCATAATAGGTGCTCATGGCCACCAGGCCCAGCAAGGCGATGACAATGGACAGGAGCATAAAAATCTCCACCAGCCTCATATTGTTGCGAGCCGGTTTCCAGGCCTCAGCAATATTCTCGTCAACCCAGAAGGCCAAGTTGTCTTTAACCTGCTTATCCTTGATGTAGTTATCGAAAGCTTCCATGATCTGCGCTTTCGCCGCTTTCCGGTCCGGGGTGGTTTCTATGACCAATCCGGCGAAAGGAATGTCCTCAGAACGCATCAGCGAAACGATGGCTAAGTCTTCTTCTCCCATATTGGCGTTGTTGGTCGGGAAAGATTTGAAAACGCCGGCAACTTGTTCGCAGCCCTTCGTCCGTCTGCTCAGCGTGCCGCTGATGTCGTGATAGTCAGAGTCGAAACCGGTAGCGGTAAAACTCTTGTCCGAGAACCATACACTGTTGAATTGTTGCACATGGAAGTCCTCCAAAATCTCAAATCCGAACATCGAAAATGCGGTACTGTCCATCCTGATCAGTTTGTAAAGGATGTCCTGTCCATCCCGGGTGGTGCTATACTGGCCCATATTAATACTGCCGGGCACTCCAGAACTTCTACCGATCCGTCTCACGCAAGGAAGCGCCTCAAGGGCATCTTTCAAAGGCGTATCGTCTTCGCCGGAAAAATCCTTGAGGAAGAAGATGTCATCGATGTTG
>ONEX01000024.1 GCA_900316955.1 uncultured Bacteroidales bacterium | reverse complement strand
GAGACTCGGAAAGTAAACTTATATCAGTAATAACAACGATAAGTCAACTTATACCAGTAATAATCTATCAAACGAGTCAACCGAAATCAGGAAAAGGCAGTATGGGTCCAGAGAGTGGACCTATACGAGCACTTCTTCTTTCGGGAACGCCCTTCGGGCGACAAGCCAGGCGAGGGCGGCGACGGCGATGGCCAGGGCCATGATGATCAGTTCCACCGTGACCATCCCGGCGGACTTGGACAGGATGACGGCCAGGCCGTCCACCAGGGCGTGCAGCAGGATGGCCGCGGGGAAGAGCCAGAGCCATTTCCCGCCCTTGCGGACAGCCGCCCAGACGAGGATGGACAGGCCCACGTGCAGGGTAATCGCGGAGAACCGCTCCCAGAGGCCGAGGAGGTAGGTGCCTGCGCCGGTGGTCTGGAGCTGCTCGAAGGTGGCCGTCAGCTGGTCCTTCGCTTCGGCGGGTGCCGAGGAGAGCAGGGTGTCCGTCTGTCCGAGATTGACCATGATGGCCATCGTAAGGGTGGAAATCATCGACAGGCCGAAGATGATGGCCATTTCCACGCCGCCGTGGCCGAGGCCGTAGGAAACGCCCGGCTTGGTCTCCGTGGGCTCCTTCTTGAGGAGGAACTTCATGGCCAGGAAGCGCCCCGTTTCCTCGAAGAGGCCGGCCATCAGGCCGCCGTAGAGGGCGTAGTACAGGGTTTTCCCCTGGATGACCGCCCCGCTCGGGCCCTTGAGGACGATTTGGTGGACAATCGACTCCAGCACCAGCGCGAAGACGACGAAGGTACCGGCGCCGATGAGAATTGTGGACAGCTTGGCTTGGTGCTTTTTCACCGCCCACCAACACAGGAACACGGGGATGGCGAAACCCAGGAGGGCGTTTACCGCCATGATGATGAGATTTGCAGTAGGGACCATGGCTGTTATTTGAGTGCTTCAGGGTCGTTATAGCGGATATATACGCCGTAATCGTAGAGGTAGCTGTTGAGGCCGTTGCTGGCGGACGGGTCCTGGGTGCCCTTCCGCTTTCCTTTCAGGACCTCTTCCGACATCTTCTTCTCGTCCAGTACGCGCTGGAGCGTCTCCGGGTTATCGCCGTGATAATGACCGGGATAGAGCTTCGTGATGCCGTTCTTCTGCATGTAGTCCGCCGTGCGGGAAGTGGTCTCGATGAGCGTGCTGAACGGGCCGGCGAACAGCAGCAGGTTCGTGGAACCGAAGGCGTCGCCGCTGAAGCCGTAGTGATGCTCCTTGTCGAAGAACGTGACGGAGCCGGAGGTATGGCCCGGCGTGTGGAGCACCTCGATCTGCCGGCCTCCCAGGTCGATGACCTCGCCGTCGGCGAGGTAATGGACCGTCCCCAGGTAGGCGCGGCGGCCGCCGCTGATCAGGGCCGTGTCGGCCGGATGGATCCAGACCTCCGGGAAGCAGACCGCACCGCCCACGTGGTCGCCGTGGCCATGCGTGACCGCGAGCATGACCGGCTTGTCGGTCAGGGCCTTGACGGCCTTGTCCAGGTGCGGCATCGACGTGCCCGCGTCAATCACCAGGGCCTTGTCGTTCCCTTCGACCACATAGACGGACTCGTTGTACACGAGGTGGCCGTTGCCTTCCCAGGTATGCTCGTCGATCTGGCGGAAAACGATGTCCGCATCGCGGTAGACGAAGGATTCTGCGTACTGATGGGCATATTTCTCCGCGCCGGCGGCGTTCCAGGTCACGATGGCCAGTCCGTGGCGGAAGTAGGTGTCCAGGTTCGGACGGCCCAGGTTCGACGGTTCCGTCGCCGCCTTGCCGGCCTCCATCTCGTCCAGCACCGCCTTCATGTCACAGATGTAATCCATGCCCAGTTCGCGGCCTTTCGGGAGATTCAGCCAGTCTTTCTGCCAATAATGGCCGCCATAGTCTTTGAGTTTATCGGGGTTCACACCTCGCTCCTCCAGCGCCGCGATCAGGTGCGGCACCGCGGACACATACTGGTTGAATCCATTCTCATTGAAGATCCAGACCCCGTGGCCGGAGCCGATGGCGTCGCCCGTGAACAGCAGGTCCTGGCCCTTCAGAAGATAGACCGTCGATCCGTCCGTATGGCCTGGAACGGCGATGGCCTCCACCTGATAACCGCCCAGGTCGAAGACTTCACCCTCGTTGATGAAGCGATACTTGTCCGCCGGGAACCGTTCCGCCAGGCGCCGGAAGTCGCGTTCCGGGAGCGCGAAACGGACATCCTCCTCCAGGAAGGCCGGCAGCATGCCCGTGTGGTCGCCGTGGTTGTGGGTGAAAGCGATCGTGAGCGGCTTGCCCGCCACGCGCTCGGCGACCAGCGCCCGCAGCGACTCCGCGGCGTTGTCGGCCCAGTCGATGGGATTGGACAGGTCGATCAGGAGCGCTTCCTGCTGGCCCACGATCAGGTAGATGTCCGAGCAGTTGTTGAAGTGGGTGAGTTTCCCCTCGGCGTCGAATTCCTCGCCAGCCGGGTTCTCGTGGTTGTAATCCTGGATGTGGTACACGTTCTTGCCGATGACGGAGACGGTGTAGGGGCCGACTTCGACGTCCTTGGCAGGACCGCAGGCCGCGAGGGTCATAAGGAGGAGATAAACGAGTCTTTTCATAACGGCTTGTATTTGAATTCCAGCAGTTTTGCGCCGCCGCGCAGCAGGTAGGCGGGGCGGAGGGCGAAGAAGCCCTTGAAGTTGTTGTGGTGGTACCCGGAGACGTCTATGCCTTCCTGCGCAAGGACCCAGTCTCCGTCGTCGGCCTTGACCCAGACGCTGGCCGTGTTGCGTTCGTTCCGGATGCGCACGGCCAGTTCCGGGCTTTCTCCCGCCTCTCCGAAATACGCCTCTTCATTGTAGAACAGGTACAGGCCCGCCTTTCCGCCTTCAGGGACGGAGAACTTGGCGGTGATTTCATAGGATTCGTCCACGGCCGTCGTGGTCATGAGCGTACCGTCGTCGAACCCGGCATGCCACTTTGCCCACAGGAGCGGATTGTCGTAGTCGCGCAGATAGGAATAATCGCCCTGCAGGCCGTTCTGCTCCCATTTCGCGCCGTCCTTTTCCACGAGGACGGGCCAGCCGTCGGCCGTCCATTCCACGCTCTCGATGATGGTGCTCCGGCCCAGCGTGTGGTAGTTGTTCCGGTAGGCGTGATAGACCACGTACCAGTTGCCGGCGGCATCGTCGATGAGGGTGCCGTGGCCCTTGGACCACCAGAATTCATCGGCGGAATACGTGTGCACCAGTGGATTGTGGGGGCTGTTCTCCCAGGGGCCGAGGGCGGATTTGCTGCGGGCGACGACGACCATGTGGCTCGTGGGCGGGCCGGCGGTGCCGCCTTCCGCGGTCACGAGGTAGAACCAGTCGCCCCGCTTGAAAAGCTTCGGGGATTCCAGCCAGAAGCCTTCCGTTTCCCACTCCTCAGGGAAGGGCCATCCGTCATAGACCTTCTTCGGGCGTCCCGCCGCGGCCAGGCCGTCGGGCGTCAGGGGCGTCACGAAGCCGTTGTTCGTGTACAGGTAACGGTTTCCGTCCTCCGCCACGACATGGCCCGGGTCGATACCGCCCACGTCCAGCTTCACCGGCGCGGACCAGGGGCCTTCGGGCCGGTCCGCCGTGACGACATAGTTCTCGCCCTTGCTCGTGGGGTAGTAGATGTAGAACTTCCCGTCCACCTTGCAGATGTCCGGGGCGAAGATGGAATAGTCGCCGTCCTCCACGGCCCGGGCAATGGGCTCCCAGTGGACGAGATCCGTGGAATGCCAGACGAGCAGGGCCGGGAAATAGGTGAACGACGAATGCGTCATGTAGAAGTCATTCCCATCCCGCAGGATGGTCGGATCGGGGTAGTCGCCCGGGAAGATGCAAGTCTTCAGGGGCGCCGCCTGGGGCGCGCACGCGGCGGTCACCGCCGCGACGGCCAGGGAGAAGAGAATCGAACGTAATCTCATATCCTTTGTTTTTAAGTGTTTACAAGGTCAGGCGTCCTTTCCGGAGAACGTTGTCCAGCATCTCGCCGGGGATGACCTGCTTGATGGCATCCGCGACGGCGTTCAGTTTCGCCTCGTGGATGTAGTCGCTGCGGATGACCAGGGAGACGGTCCGGCCCGGGACGGGGTTGACGACGGGGCGGATGCAGTGCTGCTGGCTGTAAAGAATCATACGGGCGTGCGTTTCCGGGATGAACGTGATGCCGCCGTTCTCGTTGACGATCTGGATCAAGATGCCCACGCGTCCGCCCTCGAAGAAACGTTCGTAAGTGAAACTTCCCTCCTTGACGTCCTGGGGAACTAATTGCCGCAGACCGTCGCGGATGATCCAGATGGGCTGGGTGCGCAGGAACGAGGCTTGGATCTGCTCCTGGGCGTAGGCGGGATTGTCGGGGGACACATAGGCGAGAAAGCGCTCGTAATAGAGCGGGATTTCCAGCAGGTTGGGCTCCCGGACCGGGCCGACCAGGATGCCCATGTCCACTTCGGCCTTCCGGAGTTTGTCCTTGACGGTGTCCGAGAGCATTTCCTCGGTCTGCAGGTCGATGGCCGGGTACCGTTCTCCGATGTACTTGAACAGACCGGGGACCAGCGTCGGCGCGACCGAGGAGATGAGGGCGATCTTGAGCGGTCCGGAGAGCGCCTCTTTCTCCGACCGGGTCATTTCGACCAGCTGTTCCGCATTGTACAGCACCACTTTCGCCCGGTCGATGATCTTGCGCCCGACGGCCGTCGGGGTCACCGGGTGCGCGTCCCGGTCGAAGATGCGCACGTCCAACTCCTCTTCCAGTTTCTTGACCATCAGGCTCAGGGTGGACTGCGTGAGGCCGCAGGCCTCGGCCGCTTTCCCGAAGTGCCGGTGGTCGTCGATGGCGATGATATAGCGCAGCTGCTGGAGGGTCATCGTTCCGCTTGATTGATTTTATCAATGCAAAGATAAAAATAATTGTATTGATAAATGCAATGCCGGGCCATAACTTTGTCCCCGGAATCCGAAAGGCAATGAATTGGAAGGTAATCACATGGTATATCGGCGTTTCCTTGCTCCTCGTCGCGGCCCTGATGGCCGTGTCGGGGGTCATCGCGTGCCTGACTCCGGGCGACCAGAGTTGGATCCCTTTGCTGTTTTCCGCCTTCCTGACGGCCATTGTCGGCGGGTATCCCATTCTCTTCGTCCGGAGAGGCCGCCACAACCTGACGTTCCAGGAAGGAAACAGCATCGTCGTCGGCGCCTGGCTCATGGGCTGCCTGTTCGGAATGCTTCCTTTCCTGTTCTACGGCCGCGAGTTCACGCCCATCAACGCCCTCTTCGAAAGCATCTCGGGCTTCACGACCACCGGGGCCTCCATCCTGAACGACATCGAGGCCCTCCCGCGCGGCCTGCAGTTCTGGCGCATCTCGACGGCCTGGGTGGGCGGCGTGGGCATCGTCACGCTGTTCTCGATGATCACCGCGGGCGCGGACAAATCGACCCTGTCCGGGGCGGAAATCTCCACCGTGGCCCGCGAGCCCTTCGCCGGCGAGCGGAGCACCAGCTTCGCCAACCGGATGTTCCTGACTTACATCGCCTTGACGCTGGTGACTTTCTTCGCGCTGAAACTGACGGGCATGCCCTGGTTCGACGCGGCCACCAACGCGATGTCGGCCTGCAGCACCTGCGGATTCTGCACCCGGAACACCAGCATCGCCTTCTATGCCAATCCGGCCGCCGAGGTGGTCCTGACCTTCGCGATGCTCGCCGCCGGCATCCATTTCGGCATCCTGTTCCTGGCCTTCCTCAAAGGTCGTCCGAAGTACATCTGGAAGTCCGAGACCATCAAGGTGTTCCTGTCGCTGGTGGTCCTGGCCATCGTCCTGGTGACGGTCGACCTGATGGTCAACGCCGATTATGATTCCTTCGGGGAGGCGCTCCGGGACGCCTCTTTCCAGGTCGCCTCCATCTCCACGACCACCGGTTTCGCCACGCAGGACACCACGCTGTGGCCCCCGCTCAGCATGTCGATCCTCATCATCTGCTCGCTCATCTGCGGCTGTTCCGGCTCCACCTCGGGCGGCATCAAGATCGACCGCGCCATCCTGGCCGCCAAGGGCATCTACCGGAAAGTCGGCCTCACCGTGAGCCCGCACCGGGTCCAGGCGGTCCGGGTCGATGGGCGGATGCGCTCGGACGAGCTGGTGAACGACGCCTACAGCTACATCTTCTGCTACCTGCTCATCGTCGTGGTCTTCGCCGCCGTCAACCTGTCCTTCGGCCTGGATTTCACCACGGGCGTCACGGCCTCGGTCGCCTGTATCGGCAATGTCGGCCCCGGTTTCGGCGAGGTGGGGTCGATGTCCAACTTCGCGGCTTTCCCGCCCGTCCTCAAGGCCACCGGCATGACCGAGATGCTCATCGGCCGTCTGGAAATCTTCCCCATCCTGTACCTGATCCGGTCGATGCGGACGAAGTGAGGCGGGTCGTTGCCGATGTCTTTGGAAATCATTACATTTGTATCCGGAGACAAACAACGGACCCGTTATGAAGAAACTCTTTTCCCTTTTTTCCATCGCGATCGCGATGATGGCTTGCGCGAAGCCGGCCCAGGTGGCCGGAGACCAGGAACGCCTGTGGTATGACGCCCCGGCCGGGCGGTGGCTGGAAGCCCTGCCCCTGGGCAACGGCCAGATGGCCGCGATGGTGTTCGGCGGCATCACCGACGAGACCATCCAGCTGAACGAATCTTCCTTCTGGAGCGGTTCCCCGCACGATAACAACAGCAAGACGTCGCTCGAGCACCTCGACGAGGTCCGCCAGCTCATCTACGCCGGCCGCGAGGAGGAAGCGGAAGCGCTGATTAACAAAGAGTTCATTCCCGGCCCGCACGGCCAGCGGTTCCTCACGCTGGGCAGCCTCCGGATGCATTTCGAGAACATGCCGGAGGAGGTCGACGACTACTGCCGCGACCTGGACCTGACCCGCGCCGTCGCGGGGGTCGGCTTCACGGCGGACGGCGTCCGCTACACGCGGAGCGCGTTCGCCTCGCTGCGCGACCGCGTCCTCGTCATCCGGCTGGACGCCAGCAAGAAGGGCGCATTGACCTTCTCCCTCACGCAGGATTGCAAATTCCCCTTCGAGGTTGCGACAGAAGGGAAAACGCTCGTGACGCGCATCAAGGGCGTGGAGCACGAGGGCATTCCCGGCGGGCTCACGGCCGAGTGCCGCACGCAGGTCATCAGTGACGGGAAAGTGGCCGCGGAGGACAAGCAGCTGACCATTTTCGGCGCGACACACGTGACCCTACTGGTGAACGCCGCGACGAATTACGTCAATTACCACGACATTTCCGGCGACGAATCCGCCGCCGCGAAGGCCGGCCTGGCGGCCGCCGCGAAGCTCTCCTACAAGAAGCTCCTCGCGCGGCACGAGGCCGCCTACGGCGAGCAGTACGGCCGCTGCTCCCTCAAGCTGCACTCCGGCGCGAACGCGGCCCTTCCGACGAATAAGCGCAAGGAGGCTTTCCAGGACAGCGACGACATGGGCATGGTGGCCCTGATCTTCAATTACGGCCGCTATCTGCTGATCAGCTCCTCCCAGCCCGGCGGCCAGCCGGCGAACCTCCAGGGCATCTGGAACGACGAGGTGATGGCCCCGTGGGACAGCAAGTACACGATCAACATCAACGCCCAGATGAACTACTGGCCCGCCGACGTGTGCGGCCTCGACGAGACGCTGGTTCCCTTCTTCGGGATGATCAAGGACCTGTCGGAGACCGGCGCGGTCACGGCGCGGCAGATGTACGGCTGCGACGGCTGGATGGCGCACCACAACACGGACCTTTGGCGCATTGCGGGTCCCGTGGACGGCGCTTTCTGGGGGATGTACCCCAACGGCGGCGCCTGGCTGGCGACCCACCTGTGGACTCATTATCTTTTCTCCAAGGATGAGGCCTTCCTCCGGGAGTGGTACCCGGTCATCAAGGGAACCGCGGACTTCTATCTGGATTACCTGCAGACGGACCCCCGGAACGGCTACCTCGTGGTCGTCCCTTCCGTGAGCCCGGAGCACGGGCCCATGGGCAAGAAATCCCCGATCACGGCCGGCTGCACGATGGACACGCAGATTGTCCGCGACGCCCTCACCAGCACCTTGCAGGCGTCCGAGATCTTAGGTCTGGATGAGGCCGATTACCGCGCGAAGCTGCAGGAGACGCTCGCGAAACTGCCGCCGATGGCGGTGGGCCAGTACGGCCAGCTGCAGGAGTGGATCGAGGACGGGGACGACCCGAACGACCAGCACCGCCACATCTCGCACCTCTACGGCCTGTATCCTTCCGATCAGATCACCCCGACGCGCACGCCCGAGCTGTTCGAGGCCGCGCGCACCACGCTGATCCAGCGCGGCGACCGGGCCACGGGCTGGAGCCTGGGTTGGAAAACGAACTTCTGGGCGCGGATGCAGGACGGCGACCACGCCTTCCTCATCATCAAGAACCTGTTCCAGCGGAATACCTATCCGAACCTCTTCGATGCGCACCCGCCGTTCCAGATCGACGGCAACTTCGGCGTGACGGCCGGCATCGCGGAAATGCTGCTGCAGAGCCACGAGGACGCGATCGTGCTGCTCCCGGCGCTGCCCGCCGCCTGGACGGAAGGCTCCGTCCGCGGCCTGCGCGCCCGCGGCGGCTACGTCGTGGACTTCGACTGGGCCGACGGCCGCATCACCTCGTACGAGGTCCGCACCCTGTCCGGCGCCAAGGCCGACGTCCCGGTGCGCTCACCTCACTTCTGAGGAGCCACCAGCCGGACGCCGTAGATCTCGCCGACCTGCTTGCCCGGCTTCGCCACGAACTTCACCCGGACCTGCTCCTTGCCTTCCAGCATGGACGCGGGAATGGGGAAGGTTTCGTACTTGAACTCTGAGATGCGGTACTTGCCGGTGTTGTTCACGCTGGTGAGCAGTTCCTCGTCCACAAAGATGTCGAACTCGTGCGTCTTCCACTCGCCCACGCCCCAGAACTGCAGGCGGAGGGAGAGGTCCGTGCGGCCGTCCGTCTTCATCAGATAGCTGAAGAAGCGGCCGTTGCGGGCGTCGCGGAAGAAGACGTCGTTGGTGTTGCCCGTGGAGGAGCCGTTCGTTTCCATCTTGTGGTCGGTCTCGGGCTGCTGCTCGCCGGGCTGGACCTTGTCGATGGTGCGGGCTTCCAGCTCCTGGCGCTCCTTCTCGGCGCGGGCCAGGCCTTCCAGATAGTCCTTGTAGCCTTGCTCCGACAGCGTGAGCCAGTACATCATGTAGCGGGCGTCATGGATCTCGAAGAAGGGCTGGAGCTCGTTCCGGATGGGATTTTCCATCTTCACGTCCAGGGTGTAGTGCAGGGGCTTGCCCGCGACGGGCTTCAGGTGCTCGGCGATCCGGTCGATGTGGTCGTCGATGAGGATGGGAGCGCCGTCCAGCGGGAGTTTCGCGCCGCTGGCGTACTGGCCGAAGCGGCTGTCGTCGGCGATCAGGTGCGCGAGGTCCTCCGTGCCGGTCTTCATGCCCAGCAGGATGGGGCCGTGCATCAGGGCCACGTACTTGGGCACGTTCGGGAGGTATTTCACGCTGGTGTGCATCGGGAAGGTGACGTCGATGACGTCGCCCTTCTTCCATTTCCGGTCGATGGTGACGTAGCTGCCGGGGCCGGTGATGACCTCGACAGGCTGGCCGTTGACCTGGACCTTGAACGCGCCGGGCTTCACCCAGCTCGGGTAGCGGACGAGCACGGGGAAGGTTCCCTTGCCGGCCGCGACCGTGATCCGGCTCGTCTCGCCGTACGGGAAACCGGTCTCCTGGCGCAGCGTGACGCCTTTTTCGCGCCAGTTCAGCTCCGAGGATACGAAGAGGTTCACGAACAGGGCGTTGCCCTTGTGCGTATAGATGAACTGGCCGTATTTGCCGTGGTTCTCCATGCCGGTGCCCACGCAGCACCACATCGCCTCGTTCGGGGCGGAATAGTTGCGGTAGTGGCGCGGGCGGGCCGGGGTGAAGTACACGTACCCGCCATGCTCGGGATGCTGGGTGGAGAGGATGTGGTTGAAGGTCGCCAGCTCGTAGAAATCGGCGTAGCGGGCGTCCGGGTTGCGGCGGTGGAGCGCTTCCGTGAGCCGCAGCATGTTGAAGGTGTTGCAGGACTCGGGGCCGTCGATGTCATTGATGAAGTCCGTGCAGGCCTCCTTGCTGGGGAAGTGCTCGCGCCGGCTGTTGCCGCCGAAGGCCAGCGAGCGCTCGCCCGTGACGACGTCCCAGAAGAACTCCGCGGCGTCGTTGTAGGTCTCGTCCCCGCCGAGTTCCGCGATCCGCGCGAAGCCGACGGCCTTCGGGACCTGTGTGTTGGCGTGCAGGTTGTCCAGGTTGTCCACCCGCTGCGACATCGGGTTCAGCAGCATCCGGTGGGAGAACCGGCGGGCGACGGCGAGGTACTTGGGATCGCCGGAGATCGCGTAGCCGTCGGCCAGGACCTCGTTCATGCCGCCGTGCTCGTTGCCCATCATCTGCTCCATCTGGGCGTCGCTGAGGCCGGCCGTCAGGTCGATGGCCCAGTCGCAGAAGCCCAGGAACAGGTTTTTCGCCTGCTCGTTGCCGCAGTACAGCCACGCGTCGCGCAGGCCCGCGTACATCTTGTGCAGGTTGTAGAACGGGGCCCAGGCGCGGGAATACACGCTGAAATCGCCCTTCTTGAACTTGCTCCAGATGTTTTCGCTGTCGGGCATGCCGCCCACGTAGCCCTTGCCCCATTCCGGGTGGTTCTTCACGTTGGCATCGGCGCATTCCTGCAGCTCGGCGAGCATGTACTCCATCCGGCGGCGGCACTCCTCGTTGCCCGTCGCGGCGTTCATCGCCATCGCGGCCAGGTAGTGACCGCCCACATGGCCGTCCAGGCCGTCCCAGTTGGGATAGGCCTTCTTCCGGGGCTCCAGCCCGGCCTGGATCCGGTAAGGGGCCAGGAGCCGGTCGCAGTCATACTGCAGCAAGGTCCGGACGTTGAGGTCCCGGGCCCGCTGCAGGGGGCCGTCCAGCAGTTTCACATCCCCGAGGGGGAACTCGTCGGCATACAGCCGGTCCTGGGCCTGGCCGGCCACGGCCCAGGCCGCCGCCAGCAGAAAGAGCGCTAATTTCTTCATCATACGGCGAATATACGAATTATAATCCGTTGTCCATAAAAACCGTGGCCGAAAAAATCCCAAAAAATGGGGATTGTGCCGTTTTCGGCGGGGGCGTAACTTTGCCTGCCGAAAACAGAGATGCCATGAAAAGATTCTTCATCATCCTTTTCGCCAGCCTCGCGGCGCTTCTTCCGGCCGCGGCGCAGCGCCTGACGGTAGGCGGCTACGGCGAAGTCGCCCTGAGCCGCAATTTCTATAGTGACAACGTTTACCGCTATTCTTCCGCGGCATCGCACCAGGGCGAGCAGCACGGCCGTTTCGACGTCCCCCACGCCGTCATCTACCTGGGATACGACTTCGGGAAGGGATGGTCCATGCAGACGGAAATCGAGTTCGAGCACACCGGGACCGGCGCCGCTTCCGAGAAGGAATTCGAGGAAGCCGGCGAGTGGGAGACCGAGGTGGAGAAAGGCGGGGAAGTGGAGCTGGAGCAGTTCTGGATCCAGAAAAGCTTCCGGCCGGAATTCAATGTGCGCATCGGCCATATGGTCGTCCCCGTGGGCGGCTTGAACAACGCCCACGAACCGCTGAACTTCTTCACCGTCTATCGTCCGGAAGGCGAGAGCACGATCCTTCCCTCCACCTGGCACGACACGGGAATCAGCCTGTGGGGCCGGACCGCCCATTGGCGGTACGAGGCCCAGGTCATCGCCGGCCTGGACGCTTACCTGTTCAACACGGAGAACTTCATCAAGAATGGCGCCGGCTCACCCTTCGAGTTCAAGGCGGCCAACCAGCTGGGCTTTGTCGCCCGCGTCGACAACTATTCCGTGCAGAACCTGCGCCTTTCCCTGAGCGGATTCTACGGACGCGCGTTCAACAATACCTATCCCTACGAGGTAATCGCCGAGACGTCCCGCTATGCGGGCGTTGTGGGACGGACCGCCGTAGGCGCCTTCGACTTCGAGTACAAGGGCCGCCGCTTCATCGCCCGCGGCAATGCCGATTACGGCTATGTGGGCGATGCGGCGATGATCAGCTACATGAAGCGCAACCGTTCCGCCAACAACGCCCCGTACAAGAAATCCGCCGTGGGCAAGGGCGCGATGGCGTTTGGCTGCGAGGCGGGTTACGACATCCTGCCCTGGTTCCGCCAGGGGGAGCAGCAGCTCTTCGTCTTCGGCCGGTACGAGTATTACAATCCCTTCATCTCCGATGCGGGCGAGGAACCGGCCGAATGGACGGTGAAGAACCGCATTGCCGTAGGCTTCAACTATTTCCCGATTCCGCAGATCGCCGTGAAGGCGGAGTATTCGCACCGCTTCATGAAGGCGGGGTACAATCCCGAACCGTCGGTGAGCCTGGGCATCTGCTATATGGCATTCTTCAAGCGTTAACAACTTAAACAATGAGCGATATGAAAGCATTCAAACTGATCGGCGTCCTGGCCGTTGCGGCCGCGACGCTCCTCTCCTGCAACAAGGACCCGAAGGCGGACGCCGGCCTGACGGCGCAGGAGAAGGCCCTCAAGGCGGCCGTCGAGGGCTATGTCCCCGGCGTCATCTACAAGATCTATGACAACCTGGCCGACGAGACGGAGACCCTCTACAACCAGCTTGCCGACCTGAAGAAGAAAGACACGTACACCCAGGCCGACATCGACCGGATCTGCGCGACCTTCCTCTCCGCCCGCAAGTGGTGGGAGCAGAGCGAGGCCTTCCTGTACGGCGCGGCGACGGCCTATGGCATCGACCCGCACATCGACTCCTGGCCGCTGGACAAGGACAAGCTCGCGAAGAGCCTCTCCAATGCGGAAACGATCGCCGACCTGGACGAGGAAGGCGCCGGCGCCGTGGACGAGGTGGGCGCGGCTTCCCTGGGCTTCCACGGCATCGAGTTCATCATCTTCCGGGACGGCAAGAACCGGACGGCCGCTGCGCTCAGCGGAGTGGAAGATGACGAGGCTTTCGCCGGCCGCAGCGTCTCCGGCAAAAGTGAAGTGATTTTCGCCACTGCCGTGGCCGAGGACCTTCGGAACTATTGCTTCGAGCTCCAGGCCGCGTGGGATCCGGACTGCCCGGCTGACCGCATCGCGCTGGTGGAGGATGAACTGGAACTGAACACCGTGATGGACAGCGGCCTGACCTACGGCGAGAACCTGCTCCGGACCGGGAACGCCGGCAGCACCTACCGGAGCTGGCCCGAGGCCGTTTCCAGCATCCTGGTCGCCGGTTGCTCCAACATCTGCAACGAGGTGGCCAACACCAAGATCGGCACGGCGCACTATGTGAACAGCAAGGATTACGATCCGGACTATATCGAGTCGCCCTACTCCAAGAAGTCCTATCAGGATTTCAAGGACAACATCCTGTCCATCCAGTACAGCCTGTACGGCGGGCAGGGTCTGGACAAGGCCGCGAGCGCGTCCATCATGCAGTTCGTGAAGGACAACGGCTGGGCGAAGGCTTCTTCCCTGGAGTCGGCCCTGAAGGATGCCGTGGCCTCCCTGGACGCCTGCCTGGCCAGCGGCAAGGCTTTCGTGGACGATCCGACGGCCGCTGTCGCCGAGACCGCCATCGTGAAGATCAATGCCCTGGACGCCCTCCTGAACGAAGCGGCGGACTGGATTGCCAAACTGTAGGCCTATGTGTGCATCTTCGAAACTTCTTCTGACGCTGGCCGCCACGGTTTTCTCCGTGACGGCTTGCGTGCACGGAAACGACGTGCCCGTCCACGAGTCCGATGCGAAATATGTAGGCCAGGCGGTCGGGAATTTCACGGCCGACGAATGGTATCCCGGCGGCCGGCTGGGAACGACCGATAATGTGACGGAAGGCTGCTACGAGGACGAGGCGCCCGCCGTCGTCCAGCAGGGCCTGGAGAACGCCTTCAACCACGGCGAGATGTTCTTCGAGCGCAATGTGACGCTCAATACCGCCCCGTTCCGGGGCCTGGGACCGGCCTCCGTGCGGAAATCCTGCCTGGACTGCCACCCCGCCTATGGGCACGGGAAATGGCAGGGCGTGTATGAGGCCAATACCTCCCGCGCCTTCGGCAACGGCTACCTGCTGGTGGTCTATTATGCCAACGAACCCGGCAGCAACGACGGCGCCTACGTGTCCGAAGTGACCGGCATGCCCCAGACGATGGCAGCCGAGCCCTTCCTCCCGCCCATCGACGAAAAGGGCATCCACCTGAGCTGGATCCCGGTTTCCGCAATGGAGAGCGGCCTGCCGATGCAGTTCCCGGACGGGGAGACCTATTCGCTCCAGTATCCCGAGCTGACCATCGACAAGTCGGCTTTCAACACCAACCCGAACCCGTATGACACGGCGGCCGAGAAGGGGCTGACAATGGGCTTCCGCCTGGAATCCACCATCGGCGTCATCGGCGTCGGCCTCATCGACGCGATTCCGGAGGACGCTATCCGGGAGCAGTACCGCGCCGAGGCCCCCTATGTGGAGCTGAATCCGGCGTTCTGGGACAAGGGCGCCAACGACTTTGCGGCCTCGGCCTTCTACGGCAACTGGCAGAAGGGTTCCCTGGGCGACGGCTATCTCGCCGACGGGACCTTCGTCGCCCGGGGGGATTACAAACCCGTCAAGCGCTTCACCTACGCGATGACCCGCGGCACCCTGCAGGACGGCGCCGGTGCCAACGCCATCTGGAACATCACCAACGTGTCCCGTCCGGACCGTCCGTACCTGTACACCACCGTCGCCTGGGCGCGGAAGATGTCGGAAACCCCGTCCGTCATCCAGGCCATCCGGAAAGAGGGGGAGGCCTCTCCCTATTATGTCGATGTGGACAAGGACGGCACCGTGACCGATGCGGAGATCTCCGAGGCGGTCCTCGCGCTCCTGAGCCCGTCCACGAACCAGTTCGACAACCCCTACCACAACTTCGAGCCGGAGATGGCGGCAGACGACTTCTATGACTTCATGGTCTGGCACCGCGGCCTTTCCATCCCGCGCGCCCGTAACCTGCACGACAAGGATGTCCAGCGGGGCAAGGAACTGTTCAGCAAGATGGGCTGCGCGGCCTGCCACAAGCCGTCCTGGGAGACGAAGGAGGACAACTACTGGTCTCCGGCGATGAACGAAGGGAAGCCGCTGCCGCGCTATGCGAACCAGAAGATCTGGCCGTACTCCGACTTCATCCAGCACCGCCTGTATATGAAGAACGACATCCACGGCACCTGGTGCCGCACCACGCCGCTGTGGGGCCGCGGGCTCTCCGGCGTGAACACCGGCGCCTCCGACCGGCTGCACGACTGCCGGGCCCGGAATGTCGTGGAGGCCATCATGTGGCACGCCTATTCCAAGAACAGCGACGGGTACAAGTCCGCCGAACAGTTCTATCACCTGTCCAAGGAAGACCGCGAGGCGGTGGTGAAGTTCATCGACGCCATCTGACGGGCTGTCGCGGTTTTTTCGTATATTTGCCGTTCAATCAACTACTTTTGACTGCATGAAACGAACTTGCAAGTATTTGGCCTTCGGGGCGGCGGCGGTCCTCATCGCGATGATGATGGCCGCCACCGTCGTCGAACGGCTGCACGGGACGCCGGTGGCGTTCCAGTGGTTCTACCACAGCCCGCTGTTCATCCTCCTGTGGGCCGTCGCGGCCATTGCCGGGCTGATTTACCTGGTCATGGAGGGGACGCCCAAGCGGTTGTGGACCATGGGCCTTCACATCGGCCTGGTGGTCATCCTGGCCGGGGCGTTGGTCACGTTCCTCTTCGGCACGAGCGGCAGCATCCACCTGCGCGAAGGAGAGACCACCGCGGACTATGAACTGGACGACGAGACGCCGGCGAAGCTGCCCTTCAGCATCCGACTGGAGGCGTTCGCCATCGACTATTACGAGGGCACCCGGCGTCCGCTCGACTACCGGTCCGACATCACCTTTCTCCCCGAAGGAAATGCTGTCCGGATCTCGATGAACAACATCGCCAAGTACCACGGTTACCGCTTCTATCAGGCTGATTATGACGAAGATGGACTGGGCAGCATCCTCGCTGTGAGCCATGACCCCTGGGGCGTGGGCATCACCTACGCAGGCTATCTCCTGCTGCTCCTGTCCATGATCGGGTTCTTCTTCGAGAAGGACACGGCGTTCCGGAAGGCGCTCCGGCGGGTCGCGACGATGACGGCGGCGGTGGCGCTCTTCGCGCTCGCGCCCGCCCCGGCATCGGCCCAGTCCATGCCGGAGGGGATGGGTATGCCCCGGAAAGAGGCGAGCACGCCTGATTTTATGCTCACGTCGAAGGCGAAAGTGCAGGCCAATGAGCTGTATATGGCCATCGCGCGCCCGAAGGTGCAGTTCATGCTGTGCCTGACGCTGGGCATCGTGCTGTTCGTCCTGGGGGCCGTGCTCATCAGCAAGAAGCGGAAGTTCCCGGCCTGGGTGCTGCACGGCAGCGCCGTCATCGCGCTCCTGATGTGGTTGTACCTGACGCTGGTCATCGGCCTGCGGTGGTATATCTCAGGGACGGGTCCTTATGTGGGCCGATACAATGTGATGATGCTGATGGCGTGGTTCTCCACGCTGGCTATCCTGCTGCTGTACAGGCGGTTCCCGCTGATCGAGCCGCTCGGCTTCCTGCTGGCTGGCTTCACGATGCTGCTGGCGAGCCGGGAGAGCGTGAGCCCGCAAATCATGCCGCTGATGCCGGTGCTGCGGTCGCCCCTGCTGTCCATCCACGTCGTGTCGATGATGATGTCCTACACGCTGTTCGGCCTCGTCGCCTTCAACGGCATCATGGGCCTGGCCGTTCCTTCCCGCGAGGCGAAGGAAAGCCTGCGGGACGTGAGCCTGGTGGTGTTGTATCCGGCGGTGTTCCTGCTGACCTTCGGCACCTTCCTGGGGGCCGTGTGGGCCAATATTTCCTGGGGCAGCTACTGGGCCTGGGACCCGAAGGAGACCTGGGCGCTGATCACGATGCTGGTGTACGCCTTCACCCTGCACGGCGGCGCGCTGAAGCCCTTCCGGAACCCCAATTTCTTCCACGGGTACACGATTTTCGCCTTCGTGTGCGTTCTCGTCACTTACTTCGGCGTGAACCTCCTGCTGGGCGGGATGCACTCCTATATGTAGCCGCAATAATCGGTTTCAGGCGGACACTTTCCCGCAGGTTTTCCGTATCTTTGCGTTATGAAACGCGAAGATGAGATAGCGCGGGTAACCCTGACGGGAAGCGTCGTGAACCTCCTGCTGGTCGGGCTGAAGGCCATGGCCGGCCTCGTGGGGCATTCGGCGGCGATGATCTCGGATGCCGTGCATTCGCTGTCGGATTTCGTGACGGACATCGTCGTGCTGGTGTTCGTGCGCGTGAGCGCCCGCCCGCAGGACGAGGACCACGATTACGGGCACGGCAAGTACGAGACGCTGGCGACGCTGTTTATCGGGCTGGCGCTGGCCGCGGCGGCCGTGGGCATCGTGGTGTCCGGGGCCGGCAAGCTGGCGCGCTGGCTGCAGGGCGAGGACCTGCCGGCCCCCGGCAAGATCGCCCTCTGGGCCGCCCTCGGCTCCATCGTCGCGAAAGAGCTCCTGTTCCAATATACCCGTATCAAGGGGAAGCATCTGGATTCCAAGGCATTGGAGGCCAATGCGTGGCACCACCGGTCGGATGCGCTGAGCTCCGTGGGCACGGCCATCGGCATCGGCGGGGCCATCCTGCTGGGCAGCCGCTGGACCGTGCTGGACCCGCTGGCGTCCATCGTCGTGGGCGCGATGCTGGTCAAGGTGGCTTGGGACCTGCTCGGCCCTAGCTTCGGCGAGCTCACCGACAGTTCGCTGCCGGCGGATATGGAACAGGAAATGCTGGCCATCATCCGCAGCGTGCCCGGCGTGGAGGACCCCCACAACCTGCGCACCCGCCGCATCGGCAACCGCATCGCCGCCGAGGTCCATATCCGCCTGGACGGCTCCCTGCCGCTCTCGGAGGCCCACGAGAAGGCCTCGGAGGTGGAGCGCCGCTTCAAGGACCGTTTCGGCGCGCAGTCGCACATCATCGTCCATATGGAACCCAAGCATAAAAACAACCCTGACGCATAAGATGAAATCGTTGATTCCCGCCCTTGCCGCGCTGTTTTTCGGCGCGCTTGTCCTCCAGGCCCAGCCGGCTGTCGAACTGTACCTGGCCGAGGAGGAGCTCCCGGACCTGGTCCAATGCCTGCCGGCCCCGCCCGATACCATCGGCGAGGCCTTCACGCACGATATCATGCGGTATATGTGGGGGAAGACGCAGCGGCTGGATCCGGAGCGGCTCGCTATCGCCAAATTGGACGCCGTCTGGGACCTGGACACCCTGCGGACCATCTACAGCGTGCCTTTCGGGATGGAAATCTCCCCGGAAAGGACGCCGGAGATCTACCGCGCGTTCGTCAACGGTGTGTCCACCATCGAGCAGATCCGCTTCCGGCCCAAGGCCCATTACTTCCGCATGCGGCCCTACGCCCGTTTCAAGGAAGAGTCCATCTTCCCGCAGGATGACGCCTGGCTGGCGACGGAGGGCTCCTATCCTTCCGGCCACACGATCCGAGCCTGGAGCGCCGCGCTGGTGCTTTCCGAGATCAATCCGGACGCGGCCGAGGCGCTGTTCGCCCGCGCCTTCGTCTCCGGCGAGAGCCGCGTCATCGCGGGCTGCCACTGGCAGAGCGACGTGGACGCCAGCGCCACGGCCGCCTGCATCGGCTACGCCCGCTTGCAGACCAGCTTCCGCTACCGGGTCCAGATCGCCCGGGCCCGCGAAGAATTCCGCCGCCTGACCGGGGCGGTCCGCTATTAGGAATCAGATTCCGGTGAAAAGGGTCCCGTCCGGGAACAGGAGGAGCTGCTTCTCGCGGTCCGAATGCTCCCGGTCGTATTCGATCTGGTAGTAGGCGGGGACGCCGTCCGCCTGTTCGAACAGGCGGATGTCGTCGATTTCCCAGTCGCAGTATTCCTGGGCGGCCTTCATCACCGGGGCGGGAATGTCGAGGAAGGTGAGCTCCGTCTTGGTGCGCTTCCAGGTCCCGTCCTTGTCGAACTGGGCTTCTTTCTCGTGTCCGTCGTGGTAGAACTCCGCCTTATAGGTGGACAGGACTTTTTCCCATTCCACGTGGCTGGCGCCGGGGAACTGGGAATCGAAGGCCTGGCGGACCGCTTTCGGCGCCTGATTGAGGCCGAGGGCGCATCCGGTGAGCAGCAGAAGGAGGGAAACTAAGGTGAGGAGAAGCATCTTTTTCATACTTTCAGGGATTTCCGCAAGATAGCAAAAAGAGATTTCCAGGCGGTTACAAACCCCGGAAAGGGCATTAAAATTCTGTTACAATTGCTTTTTTCCCTTGAGGGAAACGGCCGCCGGGTGTATCTTTGTACCATAATACGACGCACATGCTGATTGTCTTGAAGCTCCTGGGCTCGATCGCCCTCCTGATATTCGGAATGAAGATGATGAGCGAGGCTCTCCAGAAGATGGCGGGCCCGCAGCTGCGGCACCTCCTCGGCGCCATGACCACGAACCGGTTCACCGGCGTGGCGACCGGCGCGCTGGTGACCGTCGCGGTCCAGTCTTCGGCGGCGACGACCGTGATGACGGTGTCCTTCGTGAACGCGGCGCTGCTCACCCTGGCCCAGGCCATCTCGATCATCATGGGCGCGAACATCGGCACGACGATGAGCGCGTGGATCATGTCGGCGGGCTTCTCCTTCAACGTGGTCAATGTCGTGTGGCCGGCCTTCCTCATCGGCATCATCCTGATCCAGATCGGCAAGCACCGCTATTTCGGCGATTTCCTCTTCGGCCTTTCCTTCCTGCTGTTCGCCCTGGGGATGCTCAAGCAGACAGGTGTGGAGATGGACCTCGCGAGCAAGCCGGAGGTGGTGGCTTTCTTCGCGAGTTTCAAGACGAACTACGGGACGATCCTGCTGTTCCTGCTCATCGGCACGATCCTGACGGCTCTGGTGCAGAGTTCGGCGGCGCTGATGGCCATCACGATGGTCCTGTGCGCGACCGGGGCGATTTCCATCTTCCAGGGCATCGCCTTGGTGATGGGCGAGAACATCGGCACGACCGTGACCGCGAACCTGGCCGCCTTGAGCGCGAACACGCAGGCGCGGCGGACGGCGATGGCGCACTTGGTGTTCAACGTGTTCGGCGTAATCTGGGTGCTCATCCTGTTCTTCCCGTTCGTGCGGATGGTGTGCGGCATCGTGGGCCTGGACCCCAACGCCTCCGAGCAGAGTCCCACCCAGCTTTCCTTCGCCCTGGCGACGTTCCATACGTGCTTCAACGTGATCAACACGGCCATCCTGATCTGGTTCATCCCGCAGATCGAGAAGCTGGTGTGCTTTCTCATCAAGCCCAAGAAGGTGGAAGACGAGGACGCGTTCCGGCTGCAGTACATCCGGGTCGGTATCATGAACACCCCGGAAATCTCCGTCCTGCAGGCGCAGAAGGAGATTGCGGTGTTCGGCAAGAACACGCAGCGGATGTTCGAGCAGGTGCGGGAAATGTACGCGACGGAGGACGAGCAGGCCTTCGGCAGGCTCTTCGAGCGCATCCGCAAGGGAGAGGAGGGCAGCGATCGGATGGAGAACGAGATCGGCCGGTACCTGAGCGCCGTCGGCGAGGCCCATCTGTCCGACGACACGAAGGAAAAGATCCGCGCGATGCTCCGCCAGATCGGGGAGCTCGAGTCCGTGGGCGACAGCTGCTTCAACCTGGCCCGCATCCTGCGCCGCAAGCGGGCGACGAAGATCGAGTTCACGCCGGAAATGGACGAAGGCATCCGGCGCATGTTCTCGCTCGTGGAAGAGGCGCTCATCCGGATGAACACCGTCCTGTCCGGGCACAAGGAAGACTTCGGGATCGGCGTTTCCGAGGACCTGGAACGCCAGATCAATGCCTGCCGCAACACGCTCAAGCGCCAGAACATCGAGAACCTGGACGCCCGCAAGTACGATTACGACAAGGGCACCGTGTTCGTGGACCTTTTCAGCGAATGCGAGAAGACCGGCGACTACATCATTAATGTCGTGGAGGCCCGCCTGGGCGCCATCCGCAACGGCATCCGCTACCGCGGCATCCAGATGGACACCGACGCCAAGGAGATCAGTGTGGACGGAGCGGTCGTTTCCTTCACCAAGACCGAGTATGAACTCTTGAAACTGTTCCTGGAGAACCGCGGCAAGGTATTCTCCCGCGAGGAACTCCTGTCGGCGGTCTGGCCCGACGACGTCATCGTGACGGCCCGCACCGTGGACGTGAACATCACCCGCATCCGCAAGAAGATCGGCCCCTACGCGGACTGCATCGTGACCCGTCCCGGTTTCGGGTATTCGTTCCAGGAATAGGAAATCAGTCGAAACTTTCCAGCTGCACGCCGGGGATGGAAGAAAGTGTGTTGATGAGATTCACCCCGTATTCCTTCTTGGGTACATGCAGGACGGCTTCGAGTTTGTAGCCGTTCTCCTGCTTGGAGAGCGAGTAGTCCTTGACGCGGCGTCCCAGGCTGGTGAGGGCTTCCTTGATGGCTTCCTGGTCCGGCGAGGAGAATACGGCGCTGATTTCGCGGTCCCCGAACTTGATGCTGTTCGAGTTCAGAACCTCCAGGCACACCAGCACCAGGACCAGGCAGATGCCGCTCAGCGCGTACATGCCGCAGCCCACGGCCAGGCCCAGCGAGCCGGTCACCCACAGGCCGGCGGCCGTGGTGAGGCCGGATACGTGGTTCTTGGTCTTCATGATGATGCCGCCGCCGAGGAAACCGAGGCCGCCCACCACGCCGGCCGCGACACGGGCCGCATCGAACCGGGGGGCTCCATCGAAGCCGAACTGCGAAACGATCATGAACAGCGCGGAGCCCAGTGCGACGAGCACGTGCGTGCGCATGCCGGCGCCCTTGGCGCGGATTTCCCGTTCGTAGCCGATGACTGCGCCCGCGAAGGCGGCCGCGAGCACGCGGAGAGACAAATCAAGCAGAGGTGACATATCGAGTCGTATTTATTTCCGTTCCAGGTACAAAGATAGTTTTTTTTCGGACAGATTCTCAATTGTGTTCCTTGAACATGTCGGAAGGCGTGGCGTCGAATTCCTTGGTGAAGCACCGGGTGAAGTACTTCGGATCGTTGAATCCGACCTCGTAGGCGATTTCGGAGATGTTCATGTCCTTGTTCGTCCCGTTGCAGATCATCTCCTTCGCCACGTTCAGGCGGTAGGTCCGGATGAACTGCGCGGTGGTCATGCCGAGCGCATTCTGGATCTTCTCGTTCAGCACGCTGCGGTTCGTGTCCATCGCCTCGGCCAGGGTATGGACGTCGAGGTCCGGATCCTTGTACAGTTTCTGGATGGCGTCCAGCAGCTTGGCGGAGAAATCGGCCTCCTTGCTCGAGATCGTCGTGGACAGCAAGGTGTTGTGGCGGGCGATCATCTCGTTCTGCTTTTGCAGGAGGGCGTTCTGTTCCGAGAGCTCGTCCGCCTTCCGCTCCAGTTCCTCTTTCTTTTCCTTCAGCTCTTTCGTCTGCCGGTCCACCTCCTGCTGCAGCAGGTCCTTTTTCCGCTTGAGGGAGCGCGTATACCAGCGTACGAGCCCGTATGCGACGAGGGCGATGAGCAGCAGGGCGATCAGACGGAACCACCACCGGTTGTACACGACGGGGATGACGTCCAGCGTCTTCTCGTCCTGGGACAGGACATTCCCGTTCTTGTCTACGGCCCGGATCTGGATCTTGAATTTCCCGCCCGGGATGTGTCCGAATTTGATGTGGGTGTCGTTCTCGAAGACGGGCCTCCACGCCTTGTCCAGCGGCAGGATCCGGGTTTCGTAGTGGTTGTCCGCCCGGGGGGAGAAGGACAGGTCGGAGAATTTCAAGGTGAAATCGAGATCCATTTCGTCCTTGCTGACGGTGTCCTCGAACGCGAGGCTGTGGAAGGTTCCGTTGGACCAGTACCCGGAGATGACGACTTCCGGCTTGTTTCCGTATTCCGGTTGGACATGGCTGGACCGAAGGATGCTCAGTCCCTCCTTCTGCCCGAAATAGATGGTTCCGCCGGCGCCTTTCATCGCGCTGTTCTCGCAGAAGGCCATGGACTTGAGTCCGTCCTGCAGGCCGTAAGCGGTCATTTCCCCCAGCTGTGTGTCCAGGCGCGAAAGGCCGTTCTCCGTGGTGATCCACAGGTAGGTCCCGTCCAGCAGGAGGCCCGTGATCTGGCTGTCTGCCAGCCCGTCCTCTTCCGAAAGGACCGTGAGGCCGGGCTTCTCGGACAGGAGGTTGTCCAGCCGGTACAGGCCATTCCCGTAAGTTCCGGCCCAGAGGACGTCTCCGTCTGCGACCAGCGACATGCAGGGCGGCATCCGGTCCACCAGCCGGGATTCCAGCGTCTTCAGGTCGATGGCTTCCAGGCCGTCGATGCTGCTGACCCATAACCGGTCCGAGACGATGCACATTCCGAAGCAGGAGACCGTCTTTCCCTGATACCGGGAATAGGAAGACTTCCTCAGGTCATAGATATACAGCCCGTTGTGGGCGGAAACCCAGACATAGTCGTTGACGGGGTCGTAAATCATCCCGAAGACGACGTCGATGCTCCGGGCCGCTTCCGACGTATGCCCTTCCGGGGAATGGATGGCATCGGATCCGGATAGGTGGATGTAGTTCAGGTGCCCGTCGACGGTGCCCATCCAGATCCGGCCCTGTCCGTCCTCGCAGAAGGCGGTGATCTGGTTGTCGGAGAGCGCGGAGTTGTTCGTGTTGTAGTTGCGGAAGACCAGGTTCCCGACCTGCCGGCACAGGCCATAGCCGGTGGCCGCGAGCCACAGGCCGCCCTGACTGTCGATCAGCATGGCCCGGACCGGCGTCGAGGGGATGGGGGTGGAAGTGGTCTCCAGGCGGGAAAGATTGGTGACCGGAAGCGGCTTCCGCTGGAGGATGGCCAGGCCTTCCGCTTCTAGGCCGACCCAGATCTGCCGGTCCCGGGTGACGATGCTTCGCACCATCTCTCCCGGGAGGAGGGCGTTTCCGTAATCATTGGGATGGGAACCGTAGGTGTCGAACAGCTGGTCGGCGGCATTGTAGATGCTGACGCCGCCCAGGGAGCCGACGAGGACTTCCCCTTCCGGAGAAAGGCAGAGTCCGGTGATTTCGTCGTTCGGGAGGGAATGCCGGTCCGATTCGGAATGGAGGAAGCGGGTAAATCTACCGGAGGAGACATTCACCCGGTACAGGCCTTTCAGCGTCCCGATCCAGACATCGTTCCCGGCGCGCAGGTAGGCGGTCGCCTTGTTGTCCTCCCCGATGTCGATGCCCGGCAGGATCTCCGACAGGGACAGCCCCTTGTCCGCGATGGGCCGGACCTTATAGAGGCGGCCGTTCAGGGAAATCCACGCGGAGCCGTCCTGGTCCACATCGTCGATCCGGGACATGAGGCTGGCGTTCGAGACATTGCACTGCAGGGAATCGATCACGCATCGGCTCCCCTCGTCGGCGAAGGACACGCGGTACAGGACATCGTCCGACACGAACCACAGGCCTCCGTTGGCGTCCCGGTTCATGTCTCCCGGAGAATGGGAGTACCGCCACGCGCGGGACATGCCGGGGAGCGAGTCCACCCAGGAAAGCGTCTTCAGGTCCAGGATGTTCATGCCGCCCGCCGTGGGGACCCATAACCGGCCGTAGCCGTCTTCGCAGCTCTGGTTGACGAAGTCGTTGACGAACGCCGGATCGGTCTTGGTCGCGAACTTGACGAAGGAGTCGCCGTCGTACCGGACCAGTCCTCCGCCGAAGGTGCTGATCCAGGCGTAGCCCTTGCTGTCGAAGTAGATCCGGTTGACGTCCTGGTCCGGAAGCCCGCTCTGCCGGGTCAGCTGCCGGACGACGAGATAGTCTTCCGCCTCCGTTTCGGCAAGGAGCCTTCCGGGGAGCAGGAACAGGCAGATAAAAAATGCAATTAAAAAATCCACCTGCTTTATTAATTTATCTACCATATATTATTTTTTATCCACAATACCCACGGCAAAGATGGCTAAATTTGCAAAAACGAGCAATACTGACCATAAAAAAACAACAACTCATTTCTAATAACTTCACTTTTATGAAAGTCTTCAACACCATTCGCTGCCTTTTCCTCGCGGGGCTGTTGATCGTTTCCGGGGCGGAAACCTTCGCCCAGAACGTCACGGTCAAGGGAAAAGTCACAGATTCGCGTGGCGAGCCTGTCATCGGTGCCACGGTCATGCTCAGCGGTAACCAGACTGTTGGTACGCAAACGGATTTGGGTGGAAACTATTCAATCAGTGTTCCGTCCAACGCCTCCCTCATCTACTCCTGTGTCGGTTATGCGACGCAGACGGTCGCGCGTGCCGGACGTTCCGTCATCGACGTCGTCCTGGCGGAAGACACGGAATTCCTGGAAGAGACCGTCGTCATCGGTTACGGCGTCCAGCGCAAGAGCGACGTCACGGGCGCCATCGCTTCCGTGAAGGAGTCCGACCTCGAGAACCGCACCGCGACCGACGTCGCCCAGGCCCTCCAGGGCAAGGCGGCCGGCGTCCAGATCGTGAACGCTTCCGGTGCTCCGGGTGCGGCTTCCTCCATCCAGATCCGTGGTTATTCCTCGAACTCGAGGACCTCTCCGCTGATGATCGTGGACGGCCTCAAGGTCAATGACATCAGCTACCTGGATCCGGAGTCCATCGCCTCCATCGAAATCCTGAAGGACGCCGCCTCCGCCGCCATCTATGGTGTCGAAGCCGGTAACGGTGTCGTGCTCGTGACGACGAAGTCGGGCCAGAAGGGTTCCGGCCGCGTCTTCTACAACTTCCAGCACTCCATCCAGAATGTCGCGCATCTGCCCGAGATGATGAACGCGAAGGAGTACATGGACTACATGATGCTCGCCGGCGCTGCGACCCAGGACAGTTTCGGCTACGACGGCAAGACCGACACCAAGTGGACGGACTACATGCTCGAAACCGGCCACCAGAACCGTCACACCGTGGGCGTGGAAGGCGGCAACGACCGGGCCAAGTTCTACACGTCCCTGTCCTATACCGATAATAATGGTATCGTCAAAGGCGACAAGGATATCTTCCAGCGTCTTGTCGGCCAGATCAATGCGGAATACAAGGTCAAGGACTGGCTGACCGTCGGCGTGAACGCCACCATCGACCGGAGCCTGCGCCGGGCCGTTTCCGAGAGCTCTTCCATCTCCGAGTCCGTCATGGGCGCCATGTTCGTCCACGATCCTACCACGCCGTACATCTATGACGACAACGCCATCCCTACCCGCGTGCAGGCGATGATCAACGACAGGATCCCTCGCGATCCCAACGGTCATGTCTATGGTATTTCCGCGTTCAACGAGACGAGCTACATGTGGCACCCGCAGGCCATCCTGGACCGCTCGGACACCGAGACACAGAGCTTCCGCACGCGGGGTACCGCCTATGCGAATTTCACCCCGGTCCCGGGGCTGGTCATCACCTCCCGCTTCGGCTTCCAGGGCGGTTACAGCCACACCAACACCTACAACCACGAGGTGTACATCAGCTCGAAGACCAACCAGGCCATGTCCATCTCGGGCTCGACGAACGACCGCCTGTACTATCAGTGGGAGAACTTCGCCAACTACACCAAGGCGTTCGGCAAGCATGAGCTCACGGCGATGGCGGGTATGTCCTACCAGCAGACCAACACGGACAATCTCCGCGGCACCGCCTACGTCCTCTCCAGCGACGACCCGAATTTCCGCTACCTCGACAATGCCGTGAACAACGCGAACATGTCGATCGGCGGACAGCCCGAGGTCCGGGCCAACATGTCCTACTTCGGCCGTCTCGGCTGGTCCTATGCGAACAGGTACTTCGTCCAGGCCAACTTCCGCGCCGACGCCTACGACAGCTCCAAGCTGGACAAGAACCACCGCTGGGGCTACTTCCCGTCCGTCTCCGCCGGTTGGACCGTCAGCAACGAGCCCTTCATGCAGGGCGTCAAGGAGGCGATGAACCTTTCCTTCCTCAAGCTGCGCGCTTCCTGGGGTGTGAACGGTAACGTCAATGCCCTGGGCGCCTATCAGTACGCTTCCTCCCTGGAGACCAATAAAAACTATGGTTACAACCTGAACGGCACGTTCATCGTGGGCGTGCGTCCTTCCAAGGTCCTGCCGAACCCGAACATCAAGTGGGAAACCTCCCGCCAGGTGGATGTGGGTCTGGACCTGCGCATGTTCAGCGAGCGGCTCACCTTCTCCGTGGACTGGTACAACAAGAATACGCACGACCTGCTCACCAGCACGACGGCTCCGGCCAACACGGGAGCTGAGACGGTCTATGTCAACGCCGGTCTCGTGAACAACCACGGTACGGAGTTCGAACTGGGCTGGAAAGACACCATCGGCGATTTCAACTACGGCATCAGCGGAAACCTCTCCACGGTCCACAACAAGGTCGTGAAGGGCACCTCCAAGGACCGCGTCCCGGGCCAGAAGATCTGGAGCTCCTATGACGTGACCTACTTCGAGGAAGGCTACCCGCTGTGGTACCTGCGCACCTTCATGGTGGACCATATCGATCCGAAGACCGGCGCCGCCGTGTACAAGGATTTCAACAACGACAACGCGATTACGCCGGACGACCGGGATTTCGCCGGCAGCGGTATTCCTGATTTCACGTACGGTGTTACGCTAAACATGGGCTGGAAGGGATTCGACCTGCTGGTGCTGGGCGCCGGTTCCCAGGGCGCCGAACTGCTCTACGCGGTGACCCGCGCCGACGCGCTGCAGCAGAATACGCTCCGGATTTTCTATAAGGACGCCTGGCAGAACGCTTCCTCTACCGGTTACAAGTATCCGAAACCGGACAGCAGCGACAAGTTCTACCGTTGCTCCAACATGCGTGTCTACGACGCCTCCTTCTTCAAGATCAAGCAGATCCAGCTGGGGTACACCCTGCCGCGCAGGATCGTCAAGAAGATCGCGATGAGCTCCCTCCGCGCCTATGTCTCCCTGGATGACTGGTTCACGTTCACGAAGTATCCGGGCCTCGATCCGGAGACCAGCCATGCCGGCTCCTCCGCCTCCGGTCTGGGCGTCGATTACGGTTCTTACCCGATTTCCAAGAAACTGGTCTTTGGTGTCAATGTTTCCTTCTAATACTGTACAGTCATGAAAAGAATATATACAGCCCTTTCGATCGCTGCGCTTGTCCTGGCGGCCGGCTCCTGTGAGAAGAACCTCGACATCCCTCAGAAGAGCGTCCTGTCCACCGAGGATTTCTACACGAATGCAACCGCGGAAGACGCGGAGGCCCTGATCGGCAGCGTTTACCATCTGTACTGGGGCGGCCGTGACGTGACCTGCGTCAACGGCATCGAAAAGATCCTCTTTCTGAATTGCCTCGACGACGACCACTATCCGGGCGGCGGCTCCTTCTCGGATGCCACGAACCAGTACCAGGAGGCCGGCAGCTACAACGTCACCTCCGCCGACTTCGCCCCGAAGATTGTCTATAAGGGCGTCTACAGCGTCATGTACCACTGCAACCTGATCCTGGAGAAGATTCCGGAGACGAACGACGCCCGCATCAACCGCGTCAAGGCGGAAGCCAACTTCCTCCGCGCGCTGGCGATGTTCGACGCGGTCCGCTGGTGGGGTACCCCGCCGCTTCCCGACCATCTGCTCTCGCAGGACGAGTACAACCAGTCCAACAACCCGACCGAGGACTCTATCAAGTGGATCCTCGCCCAGATGAAGGAAGCCGCCGAGCAGCTCCCCGCCATCGGCGGAAAGGGCCAGCAGGCCGCCTTCGGAGGCCGTATCTCCAAGCACGCGGCGCTTGCCTATCGGGGCAAGGTGGGCCTCTGGTACGGACAGAAGTTCAACGACAAGGAAGTGCTGGCCGAGGCGGTCAAGGACCTCAAGACCGTGATCGACTCCGGACTCTACGGCCTGGTCCCCGACATGTTCATCATCGAGCGTCAGGCGGGCGACTTCTGTGAGGAATACCTCTTCGAGCACAATTCCGGTGACAATGACGGTTTCCCCGGCGACCCGTCGAACGACCTGCGACACACGTGGACCGGCTGGCCCAGCGGTCTCGCTCTCCCGAAGGATTTCTTCGGCGGCTGGGGCTGGAACGCCGTGTCCAAGGAGTTCGGCGAATTCCTGGCGGCCCATGAAGGCGGTGTCGAGAAGCCGCGCTTCAAGTCCACGATCCATACCTACGAGCAGGTGCTGGCCATGGATTACGCCCCTGGCGTAACGCCGGGCATGAAGCCGAACCAGGTGATCTACCACAATGCCGGTTATTTCACCTTCCGCGGCCTTGGATGGCTCAGCGAGGCTTACGAGGGCACGAGCCCGCCCTTCTGGAAGTGGTATAAGGCCAATACCCCCATGCTCCGCTATGCGGAAGTGCTGCTGATGTACGCCGAGGCCAAGTTCCTCGTGGACAATGACGCCGACAAGAGCGGCCTGAAGGCCCTGAACGAAGTGCGTCGCCGCGCCCAGATCCCCGAGCTTGCCTCCATGACCTATCAGGACATCAAGGACGAGCGCCGCGCCGAACTCTTCTGTGAGCAGGAGCGCTTCTTCGACCTGGTCCGCTGGGGCGATGCTCCTACGGTGCTGGCGAACAAGGGCAAGAAGCTATACAAGTTCCTCGGCTACAAGCCGGGCACCACGGAGTGGAACGTCGTCGTGGAAGAGGGCCCCGGCAAGGGCTGGCAGGACAAGTACAATCTGCTCCCGTTCCCGTTCGAGCAGATTACCGCCAACCCCAACCTCAAGCAGAATCCCGGCTGGTAATAGCGAACATAACAATTTAACGATATGAAAATCAAGAATTTATCTCTTATCGCCCTCGCCGCCCTCGCGCTGGCGTCCTGCGGCAACAACGCCCCGGCTCCGGTGGAAGCCGAACCGGTCAAGATTGAACCCGGCGAGCAGGCTCCGCTTGCGGATCCCGGTCAGAAGAACTTCGGTGGCATGGCCACCGGCGCCCCCCGCGACACCACCGGCATGGCCGAGCGCATGCGTCGGATGCGGGAAGAGATGAACAAGATCCGCACGGTCCATTTCAACGACCTGTCGATGAGCGACCCGTTCATCTATCCGGATCCGGTCACCAAGACCTACTACCTCACGAGCTCCGGCGGCCGTCAGTACCGCAGCAAGGACCTGGTGATGTGGGAGGGCCCCTACAATGTCATCGACCTGACCGGCACCTGGTGCGAGAAGGCGGGCTTCGCCGCCGCGGCTGAGATCCACAAGATCGGCGACTACTATTACTACGCCGGCACCTGGAGCGACCACAGCGACCTCATCCAGCAGGTCCCGCGCCGCTACAACGTGCCCCACAACCAGACCTATCTGCTCCGCGCGGACAATCCCGAGGGTCCGTTCGTGCCCTTCTCCGTCACGCCCGGCTACGACTACCAGCCGCATGACTGGGACTGCATCGACGGCACCCTGTACGAAGAGGACGGTCACATCTACATGATCTTCGTCCACGAGTGGACCCAGATCATCGACGGCACGATGGACTACATCGAGCTGTCCAAGGACCTGACCAAGACCATCTCCGAGCACCCGGTCACGATGTTCCGCGCCAGCGAGCTCCCTTGCTGCGGCGAGATGAACGGCCTGGGCGAGGCCACCTTCGGCCTCAAGATGCCCGGCTGGGTGACCGACGGTCCGCAGATGTTCCGCACGCAGACGGGCAAGCTGGGCATGCTCTGGAGCACCTGGGGCAAGGAGCGCTACCTCCAGGCCGTGTGCTACTCCGAGTCCGGCAAGATCTCCGGCCCTTGGGTCCAGGAGCCCGAACCGTTCCTCGCGAACAACTCCGGTCACGGCATGCTGTTCCGCACCTTCGAGGGCGAACTCCGGTATGTGGTGCACCACGTGGAGGGCAACGGCCCGCGCAAGCCGCAGTACTGGACGGTCGACGACTCCGGCGACAAGCTGGTGCTGGGCAAGCAGATCATCGTTCCTTGACCGCTTTGATTGGTTAGATATTATTGGTTTAAAATGGGCAGGAGGCATCCGGGAGGGTGCCTCCTGTTGTTTTAATCGGCCAATGTTCCTATCTTTACGAGGAATAACCTGTCAATTGCCTGATATTATGCGCCTTCAATCACTTCTTCCGGCCGTCCTCACGGCCCTCGCGCTGGTGTGCTGCAGCCCGGACAATCCCGTCCTTGAAATCGAAGGTGGACAGATCCAGGGAGTCGAATCTTCCGCGAAAGGGGTCTATGTCTACCGGGGAATCCCTTTCGCCGCCCCGCCCGTCGGGGACCTGCGCTGGAAGGAGCCGCAGCCCGTCATCCCCTGGGAGGGGGTGAAGGTGGCCGATACCTTCGGCCCGGGCGCCGTGCAGGCCAAGCACGATTCCAGCAACCCCTGGACCAGTGAATTCTACTGGGAGGACCCGGAATTCAGCGAGGACTGCCTGTACTTGAATGTCTGGACCCCGGCCCCGGGCAAGCCGGACAAGAAGCTCCCGGTGGCGATGTGGATCCACGGCGGGGCCTACACCGGCGGCTGGGGCTACGAGCCCGAATTCGACGGCAAGGTCTGGGCCGAGAAGGGCGTCGTCCTGGTCACCATCAACTACCGGCTCGGCATCTTCGGCTTCCTGGTCCATCCCCTGCTGACGGCGGAGAGCCCCCATCAGGTTTCCGGCAACTACGGCCTCCTGGACCAGATCGCCGCGCTCAAATGGGTCCATGCCAACATCGCCGCGTTCGGCGGCGACCCGGACAACATCACGATCCTGGGCCAGAGCGCCGGCGCCGGCAGCGTCAAGGCGCTCGTCTCCTCGCCGCTCACCGGCAACCTGGTCAAGAAGGCGATCATCCAGAGCGGCGGCGGCGTGAACGCGGCGCCGGCCGGCGCGCCCGCCCCCGCGCAGCCCGCGGCCTCGCTGGCCTTGATCGGCAATGCCACGAAGGAACTGTTCGACTGGGCCGGCTATGATACCCTGGAGAAGATGCGTGCCGCCTCTACCGAGGCCATCTTCACGCTGGCGGACCGCTATGCCGCCGAGACCGGCACTCCGTTCCGGCTGGCCGCGAGGCCGGTCGTGGACGGTTACGTGTCCGCGGAAAGTTTCGATGCGGCGGCCCGGGAAGGCCGGATCAAGGACATTCCCTACATGATCGGCTACACGCGCGACGACATGGGCGATCCGGAAGAGGGGATCCGCCGCTTCTGCGACCTCCGCAATGCCGCCGGCAAGCCCGTCTACGCCTATCAGTTCGCCCACGCCCTGCCGGACGACGAGGCGGGCTCCCACGACATGAAGGGCGCATTCCATTCCTCCGAACTCTGGTTCATGTTCAAGTCGCTGGAACACAGCGACCGGCCCTTCACCCAGGCCGATTATGACCTCGCCGAGCACGTGGTCTCCTGCTGGACCAACTTCGCCAAGACGGGTGACCCCGGCCTGGGCTGGAAAGCCTATACGCCGGAATCGCCCGATTTCATGGTCTTCGACCTCAGCGAGGACGGCGCCCAGGACGCCTCCGCGATGGGGAAGCCCCTGCCGCGTCGGCAGTAACGATTAAAATCTGTCATCCATGAAAAAGCTCTTCTTCCTGTCGCTGACGCTCCTGCTGGCCGTGGCCTGTTCCACCAAGCCGGCCCCCAATCCGGACAAGCAGTATGAGGCGCTCGTGAACGCCGTGTATGACCGTCTCTCCGTGGAGGACCGCGCGGCGCAGCTCTTCGGAATCTACCCGAGCGAGCTGATGGTGGACGGCGTCTTCTCCCTCGAGAAGTGCAAGGAAGTGATTCCTTACGGCGCCGGCCATATCTGCCAGCTGTCCAGCTCCCAGAGCCTGAATGCCGACGAGCTCCGCAAGCTCATCGCCGACATCCAGGATTATATGGTCAACCATACGCCCGCCGGCATCCCGGCCGTCATCCACGACGAGTGCATCACGGGCGTGACCGCCAAGGGCGCCACGGCCTATCCCCAGCAGATGGCCGTCGCCTGCACCTGGGACCCCGCGCTGCTGTCCGTGAAGATGCGGCAGACCGCCCGCTCGATGCGCGACCTGGGCGAGCAGTTCGCCCTGTCGCCGATGGTGGACATCATCCGCAGCGCCCACTGGTCCCGCGTGGAGGAGTCCTACGGCGAGGACGGGTATCTCACCGCCACCATGGGCACCGCCTTCGTCAAGGGCCTTCAAGCCGAGGGTTTCCGAGAGGGCGTGACCGCCACCACCAAGCACTTCCTGGGCTACGGCGGCGGCTCTTCCCTGCCGGAGAAGGAAATCTATGAGGAAGTCCTCTTCCCGCACGAAGCCATCATCCGGGAGGCGGGCAGCCGCAGCATCATGACCTGCTACGACAAGTTCCGCACGCAGTACGCCGTCTGCAGCGACACCCTCCTCAACGTCATCCTCCGGGATTATCTGGGTTACGACGGCATTGTCGTCAGCGACTACGGCGCCGTGCAGCAGGGGAGCCGCGACCGCAGCCCGGAGTTCCTGAAGCAGTGCGCCATCGACGCCATCAACACGGGCAACGACCTGGAATTCAATTCCAATACCTCCTACCGGTACCTTCCCGAGCTGTTGGCGGAAGGCCGCGTGAGCGAGGCCGCGTTCGAGCGTGCGGTCAAGCGCGCCCTGACGGTCAAAGCCCGCTGCGGCCTGCTCGACCCCGACCCCGTCTACTTCAAGGAGGGCCCGATGGACCTGGATCCGGCCGAAAGCCGCCAGACGGCCTACGACCTGGCTGCGGAGTCCGTGGTCCTGCTCAAGAACGACGGCGTGCTCCCGCTGGCTTCCGGCAAGAACGTCGCCGTCGTCGGCCCGAATGCCAATTCCGTCTGGAGTATGCTGGGAGACTACACTTTCCCGTCGATGCAGCTGTTCTTCTTCCGCAAGGACGTGGACCCGGGCGACCTGTACATCCCCACCTTCCTGGACTGTTTCCGGAAGAAATATGACGGCAAGGTCGAGTATTCCCGGGGCGTCGACTGGAGCACCCTGGCCGATATGGGCCTCTCCGAGGGCGGAGACCAGCGCGTGCGGGCTCTCAATGTAAGGAAGTTGGAATCAGATGATTACACCAACTGGGATGACGCAGTCAAGGTGGCCGCCCGCAGCGACGTCATCGTCGCCGCGATGGGCGAGAACGTCTACTTGTGCGGCGAGAACCGTCGGCGGGCCGGCATCCGGCTGCCCGGCGACCAGGAGGCCTTCGTGAAGGCCCTCATCGCCACCGGCAAGCCGGTCGTGCTCGTGATGTTCAGCGGCCGTCCGGAAATGATCGCCGACATCGCCGACGGCTGCGCCGCCATCCTGCAGGCGTTCTACCCCGGCGAGGAAGGCGGCAACGCTGTGAGCGACATCCTCATCGGGGCGGTCAATCCTTCCGGCAAGCTTTGTATGACGATGCCCGCCAGCGAGACCACGGAGCCGTACTGTTACAACACCGGCGCGGACGCGGGCCGCGAACTGTATCCTTTTGGCTTCGGTCTGTCCTACACGACCTTCGCCTATAGTGACATCCGCGTGCAGCCCGAGGCCAAGACCAAGAATGGTCTCATCCAAGTGAGCTGCCAAGTGACCAATACCGGAAGCGTGAAGGGCGACGAGGTTGTCCAGCTCTACGCCTCTCCGAAGGCCGGTCAGCCGCTCAAGCCGCTGCAACTCAAGGGCTTCCAGCGGGTGTCTCTGGCGCCCGGCGAGCGCCGCACGGTGACCTTTACCGTGGGCGCGGACCAGTTGGCCTGGCATTCCGACGCCGGCTGGACCGTCTCCCCGGGGGAGTACGCCTTCCGCATCGGCTCTTCCTGCCGCGACCTTCCGCTTGAGGGCGTCTGCACCCTCAAGGGAAAGCCGGTCGTCAAGGACCTCCGCGACGTCTATTTCGCCCAGGTGGAGGTCCGATGATTACCGGCCGGCGCGGCGGTTGAACTCGTCCAGCTGCCGGAAGCAGCAGTCGTTCAGGATGCCCTGCAGCGGCCGGTCGAAGTTGTTGCGGACGCGGCAGTCGTAGTCGAAGATGAAGCACGCGCCGTTCTCGGGCGTGTAGGGCTGCCAGGCCGGCAGGCCCTCGACATTGGGATCCCCGGTCGCGGCGAAGTTCGCCCAGCTGCGGCTCATATTCTCCGCCAGCTTCCAGTCGGCCTCGGACGGCTCGGGAAGGATGCGCCCGTGGAGGTTGGGCGTATTGAAGCAGAAGTTCAGTTCATATCCGTGCACCGAACCCTGGTCCGCCGGGGATTTCCAGGTGAACAGATACAGGTAGGTGGGGGCCTTGCGGGCCTTTGCGACGGCATCGACGGTGATCAGGGTCTTGGGACGGAACATCATGTCGATGGACAGGAGGTCCTGCGGGGTGTAGTCCGGCCACGCCTCGGCGAAGGCCGCGACGTATTCTTCCACCCGGTCGCCGAAGGTGGGGACCAGCCGCTGCTTGGCCTCTTCCAGCGTCATCTCCGTGCCGTAGGCCCGGCGCTGGAGCTCGTTGAAGGTGGTGCCGATCATCAGCGGGATGTCCGAGGAGATGTCCGCGAAACCGGGCTGGAAGGGCTGTTGGAGCAGCACTTCCCCGTCCGGCGCGGGGCCGAAGCCCCACATCATCGGCGTACCCGGTGTCCGGGTGCCGATGCTGGCGGCCATCGCCCGCTGGCCGGCCGCCACGAGCTCGCCGTACGGCACGTCGGCCAGCTTGTCCAGCTCGGCCGCGCCGATGCCCAGCTCCGCCACGACGGCGCGGCCGAGTTCCTCGGTCATCGCCTTGGTATTGACATTCAGGATGGTGCCGCTCATAATGATGGCCTTGTGGAAGAGCCCCCGGGCGGCCGGCATGCACATCAGGGTGCCCACCTTGCCGCCCCCGCCGGACTCGCCGAAGATGGTGACATTGGACGGGTCGCCGCCGAAGGCCTTGATATTGTCCCGGATCCATTCCAGCGCCTGGACGATGTCCAGCATCCCCACCATCCCGGAGTGCTTGTATTTTTCCCCGAAGGTGGACAGGTCCAGGAAACCGAGGATGTTCAGCCGATGGTTGAGGCTCACGACCACCACGTCCTGCTTGGCCAGGCCCATCCCGGGATTCCCGGCGGCCGAGCCCGAATCGAACCCGCCCCCGTGGATCCACAGCATCACGGGCTTGGAGGCCTTGGTGTCCGTGGTCCATACATTCAGCACGCAGGAGTTCTTCTCCGACATCATGCTCTCCGGCATCTCGCGCCGGCCGTTCCCCTGCATCACCTGCGGACCGAAATGGTCGCAGACCATCACGGTGTCCCATTTCGCAACGGGCTTCGGCGGCATGAACCGCTCCACCGTGGCATAAGGAATCCCCTTGAAGGCCAGCGTGCCTTCCTCTTCAATGCCTTTGACCAGTCCGGCCTTCGTCCGGACAATCAGGGGATCAGACGGCGCACTGGCGCAGCCGGCCGCCAGCGCGGCCACGGCGCAAAGAATCGAGAACAAGTGTTTCATATTCAAAGATAACAATCTTTTGGCTCACCAGCAAGAATCCGCGTCTGGCGCTTGAAGTCCCGGTGGACCCGGTTCAGTCGCCCATCCGGTAAACCTTCAGCCGCTGTACGCCCGTTTCGCCGTAGGGGATGCGCAGGTGGCGGCCTTGGTGGTCTTCGTCGCCGTTGAGCCGGCGCAGGGGCTGGAGCCCGTCATATTCGTCGATGGACAGGATGCCCACGCGGCCTTTTCCGTCCGCGGGGCGCAGGGTCGCGACGCAGCCGGTGCCGAGGAACAGGAATTCGTCCTCGCCCAGGTCCAGGATGAGGAAAGCCCCTTCGCCCCAGGCGGAAGGATTCCCGTGTACGGGGCACCAGGAGATGGTCCCGTCGTGCCGGCAGGTGAAGACCGTGTTGCCGATGGTGACCTCTTCTTCCGGATGGGCGGCATCCAGCAGGACGCCGTAGGCCTTCCCTTCGGCCTGCTTCTGTGCGATGAGAGGCAGCCAGGGGGCCAGCGTGCGGTACGCATCGGCCGTGCTTTCCCAACTGTTGTCGATGGAGAACGGAGAGAAGCCCAGGGCGGCGTGCCGGCCCAGGACATAGAAGACGCGGGCGGCGTTGGCGGGTTCCTGGCGGATTTCCGGGATGAAAAGCGGGTTTTCAGGCCGATGGTACCGCGCCACCCAGTCCGGGAACCCCGGGTCGTAGATGTCGGGGCACACGAGGTCGATGGACGGGGCCTCCGCCTTCCAGATGTCCATCAGGTGGTCCAACGGACCGGCGGAGGGATACTCTCCCGGCTTGCGCCCCCGGGAATTCAAGGCCGCATTGACAAACATCGGCAGGGCGTATTCCTGCTTGCCCGCCCGGGCGACCGCCTCGGCATAGCGGGCGTATGCGGCGGCCTGGAAGCGCTCTTCGTCCCGCTCCTTCCCCATTTCCCAGGCCTTTTCCGCCTCCGTTCCGTGCTCCCGGGCATCGCCCAGGAAGCCGATCTCGTTCTCCACTTGGACCATCAGGACCGTCCCCGTGTCGCCGTCCTTTTCCCGGAGGTGGCGCATCAGGGCGGCGAAAGCGCGGCAATCGGCCTTCAGCGCTTCCCGGTCGAAGGCGGACAGGATTTCGGGGTGGGTTCCGTCGCTGTTTTCCGCCAGCGTGAACCTGTTTCCGAAGTCCTGCTTCACCCAGGCGGGCACGTAGCAGGACATACTGTTCTTCCAGGTTCCGAACCAGAGCAGGACCAGATGCAGGTCGTGGGCCCGGGCAGATGCGAGCAGGTAATCCACCGTCGAGAAGTCGAACTGTCCCTCCGTCGGTTCCAGCAATTCCCAGTACACCGGCGCGAGGACC
The DNA here is from genome assembly GCA_900316955.1 of uncultured Bacteroidales bacterium. Lineage (GTDB taxonomy): Bacteria > Bacteroidota > Bacteroidia > Bacteroidales > UBA932 > Cryptobacteroides. The sequence goes on along the minus strand of ONEX01000024.1, from coordinate 4,016 downwards.
GTATTCAAGCCCGCCTCCCGGAGGGTCTGCCAAGTGTCGCGGCCGTCCATATAGGCCGCGCTGGAGGCGCTGGAATTCGCCAGCTCGCCGCCCAGGATGAGGAAAGGCTCTCCGTGGAGGAAGAGCCGGCCGCCCGCCAGCCGGACCGGCGGGGCGGACACCGCCAGGACCAGCGGAACGTCTTCAAGAAGCGGAGACCGGGACATATCCTGGGGATTCGTGCCCGGAACGCCCTGCGGGACGGGCATTTCAAGGCGCTCGAAGAGCTCTTTCCAATACGGTGGCAGGGAGCCGTCGGGAGCGAGAAAGTTCATCGGCGCGGCGTCGAAAAGATAGGTTCCGTCGGGACGGCGGTAGGCGTCACGGACCAGTTCCGAACAGTAGTAGGCATCATTGTCGGGCAGGAAAGCGAGATCGTAGGGCTTCCCGACCCAGCGGAGGGCGTTTCCGACGAATCGGGACACGCTGGTTGTGTCCTTGAGGCGCTTGACCTGAAAGGCCGCGCCCGGATTGGCCTGAAGCAGGGAGTCCAGCGGGGATCGGCCCACACCCCTTTGGGGCGTCGCGTCGATGACCCAGGGCGTTCCGTCCGGGGCCACCTGGATGATGGCGACGTGCGTCAGGTCTCCCGTGGCCGCGACGATGGCCTCGTCCATCGACCCGGCCCCCTGCGACGAGCCGACGAACAGCAGGTCGCCCGTCCGGAGTTGCTCCGCCCGGGGATGGCAGGCACTGAGGGCGAGAGTCAACAATGCCAGAAGCTTTTTCATACGGCTACTCTTTTGTCAAGAAAGCAGCGATCCTATTCCTGATCCGGTTGCTGGCCGTCGTGGGCCTTCCACATACATTCGGTGATCTTCATATCCGTGAATATGGCCGTGAAGGAGGACTCTTCCGGGGAGCAGGCATAGACGCCGAAGCGGATGGCGTCGGCGCCCGCGTACATATGGCAGATGCGCATCTGGCTGAATTCGACCCCGTCGGTCGAGCACTCGATGCAGTAGTCGTCGGCCCTTCTGGAGAAGCGGTACCACATCGTCTTGACATCGGCCGGAATGGCCGTCGTGGCCCAGTCGGACCAGCCGTTGTTGGTGGCGACGCTGCCCAGGTGCTGGAACGCTTCGTTCTCGAACTCCACGGAGCCCTTGAGCCAATTCTCGCTGTCCAGGTACATCACGATGCCGCACTGGTCGAAGCGCTGGTGGCTTTGGGTGAAATCGGTTTTCACGACGAAACTGAAATACTGCTCCTTCGTCTGGATCTGGAAGACCGGGGCGTTGTCATTGCGGAAATGATAGTAGGTCCGCTGCCAGAGGTCCGTGTGCGGGGCCGTGGTGACCGTCAGCGTCTGGCCGTCGATGGAAAAGGCGGCCGGCTCCCGGGTCCATTCAAAAGCGGTCAGGTCCACCTCTCCGCCGTTTTCGAGGGCCGTCGATACACCATCGACAAAATCGGAAGGGGAAGAAGTCGTGGGCTGGCTGCCGCAGGACAGCATAAGGAAACAAAGGCAGGCGAGTGCGAAGAAGTTGGAGCGTTTCATCATATCGTATAGGTTCTAGGAATTATCAGCGTAAAGATACGTCATTTGGCCGAAAAGAACAATTAATATTTATCTTTGTCCCCCGGAACATGAAACGCTTCCTGCTCATACTCACGGCTTTCCTCGGGATTCTTTCCTGCGGGAAGGAGAAGGTTTTCCCCATCATCCATACGGGGGATCCGGAGGAGGGCGATACCGGCCCGGTGAAGGATGATCCCGACGATGTGAACTGGGCCGCGGCCATCGGCTACGTCTTCGACGCGTCGGTCATCCCTGAAATCCACATTTCCGTCACCAAGGAGCAGTGGAACGCACTGCTCGCCGCCTACGACAAGGACCACGACACCCGGGAGTTCGTCGTCTGCGACGTGGAATACCGGAAAGGGAGCGAGGTCACGAAAATCGGGGAGGCGGGGTTGCGCCTGAAAGGCAACACGTCCCGCCGGCGACCGTACGAGGGCGGGAAGTATCGGCACGTCCATTTCGGCCTGAATCTCCACCGGAACCACGAGGACCCGGAGCATACGGTCAAGGGTGTCCGCCGGGTGGACCTCAAGTGGTTCAAGGACGACCCCGCGTACGTCCGCGAAATCTACTGCTACGACCTGTTCCGCCGCTTCGGCGTCTGGACCGCCGTCCATGACGTATACGCCCGTCTCTGGCTCAAGGTCGGCGACGAAAAGGAGGTCTATTACGGGGTGTACGGGATGCTCGAGCACATCGACAAGAACTATCTCCGCGCCCGCCTGGACCAGTTCGGAGGCAAGGACGGCGACCTGTGGAAGTGCTTCTGGTCCGCGTCTTTGGCCGATGAGAACGCCAGCATGGGCCTGGACGACAACCGCTCCTCCTTCACCTATGAACTGAAGACTGGGAAGGCGGAGGATTTCCCCGCCGCGAAAGCCCGCCTGAAGGACTTCATCCACCACGTGAAGACCCTGGACGGGGCCGCCTTCGACACCTGGATCGGCGCCCACATGGACGTGGACCTTTTCCTCAAGACCTACGCCGTCAATGTGGCCGTGGGGATGTGGGACGACTACTGGAACAACACCAACAACTATTACCTGTACATCGGCCCGGGCGACGACTACAAGGTCTGGTTCATCCCCTACGACTACGACAACACCCTCGGCACCACCCTCTCCTGCGGCATTCAGAGTGACGCCGGCCGCCAGGACCCCTACAAATGGGGCTCGGACAAGAACCCGTTGATGACGAAGATTCTGAAAAACAGCGCTTGGAAGACCAAGTACAAGCAGTATCTCCAGCAGCTCTGCCAGGATGGCGGCCTCTTCAGTTACAGGCAGTCAGTTTCCCGCATCCGTGCCTGGCAAACCGCCGTCAAGCCCTACGTTTCCAACGACACGGGCGAGGACATGGCCATCTCCGACCGCCCCGCCCCCTGGGGCAACCACGGTGAATACCGCCTTCTCGAAGACTCCCCGAACAATTTCTTCAAAGTGAAGGCCGGCGTGGTGGGGAAGATGCAATAAACTCAAGATCTCATTTATGCGTTCTACACGGGATGGAAACGGAAAAACCCGGAGCAGAAGAAGTACAATATCGCGTTGAGGGATGATATCAATATCCGCGCGGTATCGCTCGATGAGACGGCGGCACAGGCCTCATTGACCTATTTGTCGACATTGACGGTGCTCCAGCTTGATGCGATTTTAACCAATGCCTGGTTGGTCAAAACCGTCCCTTCCAAACAGAATACCAAGAACCAGCGTTCTTTTGAACGGATGCTGATCATGGAATATGTCTGCACCGGAGTCGGTCGGGTCAAGATGACGGTAGGGGTAAGAAGAAGCGATAAGACGAAAATACAGTATTGCATCACGGCCATCGATACGGGTAAAATAAAGCAGGAGGCCGAATGACCTCCTGCTAGATGTGCCCCAAGACGACGTGGCGGAATTACTTCAAAAGCGAGGGCCTCGCGGGCGGGGACTTTTGCACAACCCGATTACCCATCCGTATCACGGATTATGATCTCGATGCAAAGGTAAAGACTTTTTTCAGAATCGCAAAATGAAACTGTTTGCCGACGATTTGTAAACTTTTTTCAGGACAAGACAGTTGCAGAATTGCCCGATTTCCGGAATGAAAATAATACGTAACTTTGCAATTGATGCTGCAGACAAAGGAAATAGAGATCCTTTTCCGGACGTATTATCGCCCCTTGTGCCTATATGCGCTCCACTATCTGGGCGATCCGGATGCGGTGGAGGATGTGGTCCAGGAAAGCTTTACGGCACTTTGGCGACAGGAGAATCCGGTGGCCAACGCCAGGGCATGGTTGTATTCTGCTGTCCGGAACCGCAGTATCGATTCGCTGCGGAAAACTGGAAAGACCGAGCCTTTGCCTAGTGACCTGGACGGTCCCATCTCTGATGACGAAGCGGAGGAGCGTTCCGCTTTGGAGGCTCGCCTTTGGACTGCCGTGGACGCCTTACCTGAAATGCGCCGC
>ONEX01000026.1 GCA_900316955.1 uncultured Bacteroidales bacterium | reverse complement strand
GTAAATATTGCTTTGACCAGAACTCTCTCGAAAAAGCGATACAGTCGGCGAGGAAAAAAGGAAGGTGACCAATAATCACTTATTAGTCACCTTCTTTTTAGCAGTAGAGGCCGCCGTTGACGGCGATGACCTGACCGGTCACATAGGACGAGAGGTCGGAGCCCAGGTAGAGGGCGGTGTTGGCGATTTCCTCGACGGTGCCGCCGCGCTTGAGCGGAATGCTCTTGATGTATTCCTCGCGGACAGCCTCGGGGAGGGCGTTGGTCATTTCGGAGACGATGAAGCCCGGGGCGATGGCGTTGGCGCGGATGCCGCGGGAGCCCATTTCCTTGGCGACGGTCTTCGCCATGGCGATCAGGCCGGCTTTGGAGGAGGCGTAGTTGATCTGGCCGGGATTGCCCATCTGGCCCGCGATGGAGGCCATGTTGATGATGGAGCCGCCCTTCTGGCGGGCCATCGACGGAATCACGGCGTGGATGAAGTTGAAGGCGCTCTTGAGGTTCACGGCGATGACCGCGTCCCACTGCGCCTCGCTCATCCTCAGGACGAGGCCGTCCTTGGTGATGCCGGCGTTGTTGACCAGGATATCGATGTGTCCGAATTCCTTGAGGATTTCCTCGACGACGGCGTGCGTCTCGTCGAAGTTGGCCGCGTTGGAGGCGTAGCCCTTTACTTTATGTCCATAGGCGGCGATTTCGGAGATGGTCTCCTCCGCCGCTTCGTTGATGACGAGGTCCGTGAAGGCCACGTCGGCGCCTTCCTGCGCGAATTTCAGTGCGATGGCCTTGCCGATGCCGCGCGCGGCGCCGGTGATGAGGGCCACCTTTCCGTCTAACATACCCATAAGTTCAGCGTTTTAGTAAATGGACTGCAAAGATAGGAAAATACTCCGGAATTCGGTAACTTTGCAGCCTTGAAACAAAACGCTTATGTCCAGTCACATCCGAGACATCAACCTGTGGGAGAGCGGCGCGCTGAAGATCCAGTGGGTCCGGGACCACATGCCCCTGCTCGCGGGCATCGAGAAGGATTTCATCGAAACGAAGCCCTTTGCCGGCATGAAGGTCGCCCTGAGCGTCCATATGGAGGCGAAGACGGCGCGCCTGTGCCTGTGCCTGGCCGCCGGCGGCGCCGACATGTACGCCACGGGCTGCAACCCGCTCTCCACGCAGGACGACGTGGCGGCCGCTCTGGTCCATGCAGGGCTGAACGTGTTCGCCGTCCACGGCGCCACGATGGACGAGTACGAGGAGGACCTCCGCCGCGTGCTGGAGGTGGGCCCGAACATCATCATCGACGATGGCGGTGACCTGGTGACGCTGATGCACAAGGAGTTCCCGGAGCTGATCCCGAACGTGATCGGCGGCTGCGAGGAGACGACCACCGGCATCCTGCGCCTCAAGGCGATGGACCGCGCCGGCATCCTCCGGTTCCCGATGATGCTCGTGAACGACGCGGACTGCAAGCACCTGTTCGACAACCGCTACGGCACCGGCCAGAGCGTGTGGAACGGCATCAACCGCACCACGAACCTCATCGTGGCGGGGAAGGATGTCGTGGTCGCGGGCTACGGCCTGTGCGGCAAGGGCATCGCCCTCCGCGCGAAAGGCCTCGGCGCCCGCGTCATCGTCACGGAAGTGGACCCGGTCAAGGCCCTCGAGGCCGCGATGGACGGCTTCCGCGTGATGAAGATGGCCGACGCCGCCCCGCTGGGCGACCTTTTCGTCACCGCGACCGGCTGCAAGGACGTGATCACGCCGGACCACCTGCTGACGATGAAGGACGGTGCCATCTGCTGCAACGCCGGCCACTTCGACGTGGAAGTGGACGTGGCCTGGCTGCGCGCGAACGCCGTATCCAAGCACGAGGCCCGGCAGAACATCGAAGCCTTCACCCTGGAGAGCGGCCGGACGGTCTACATCCTGGGCGAGGGCCGGCTCGTGAACCTCGCCGCCGGCGACGGCCACCCGGCCGAAATTATGGACATGTCCTTCGCCATCCAGGCGCTCAGCGCCCGCTACCTTGTCCAGCACCGGGACGCCCTCCCGCAGAAGCTGAACAACGTCCCGGCGGAAATCGACCGCGAAGTCGCCTTCCGCAAGCTCGACTCCGAAGGCATCACCATCGACACCCTCACCCCCGAGCAGCACCTGTACATCTACGGGGAGTAAGCCTTGGGCCCCGGCCCGTTCCCTCCGAGCGTAAGAAACACATAAAATACATATTGAAACAACACGAGTTATTCACAACCCGTGTTGTTTTTTGTTTGTGTGGCCTATCTTTGGGACCCCACCCCGGGTGGGAGGTGGGCGCCTCGCCTTCGCTCGGGCACCGTGACCAAGCCCTCGGGCGAGGTGATGGGTTAAAGCACGCGCCGGGGCACGAATAGTGCCCCAAACGTTCCCTCAGCCGTGCCAGAAAAGGCCGGGAGCGCGCGTTCAGTAAAATGACAATCCGACGAAGAATCTATGGAACGATGCGGATGATTGACTTTGTAATCGCCCTCGGCGATTTGTTCATGCCGCGGGCGTGCCTGGCCTGCGGACGCAGGCTGGGCATGCGCGAGCGGCATCTGTGCCTCTCGTGCGCGGCCGACGTGCCCTACACGCGCTTCTGGCTCGCGCCGCACAACCCGCTCGCGGACCGCTTCAACGCGGTCCTGGAGCGCCACCGCGGGACCGAGCCCATGGACTATGCCTACGCGGCCGCCCTGCTCTATTACAAGGGCGCCTACCGGTCGATCCCGCGCGCCTTGAAGTACCAGGGCGACCTGGCCGCCGGGCGGCACTACGGCGCCCTCCTCGGCCGCCGCCTCGCCACCGCCCCGCACTTCGCGGACATCGACCTGGTCATCCCCGTCCCCCTCCACTGGACCCGCCTCCGCTCCCGCGGCTACAACCAGGCCGAAATCCTCGCCCGCGCCCTGGCCGACGCCTTCCGTGTCGCCCCCGCCCCTCCGGGCGCGTCCGAAAGATGGCCGGTCGTAGCCGGCCATGACGAAGGGGGCACCCCCACCGCCTCTTCCGGCGCCCCTTCGACCGTCATTCCGGGCGCCCCTTCGACCGTCATTCCGGGCTTGCCCCGGAATCTCCCCGAGGTCCGGACGGACCTCCTCGTCCGGGCCCGCCGCACCCGCACCCAGACCCGCGTCTCCGTGGACCAGAAGGCCCGGAACGTCGCCTCCGCCTTTCAGGTCCCCGAACGCTTCTCTCCCAGGGCGCGGATTATCAGCCGTTTGTCCCACATTTTCTCCTTCCGTTCCCCCAGATGGACGATCAAAGTCGGCCATGACGAAGGCGAACCGTCCGGGCAGGATGATACCCGTCATTCCCGGCCAGACCGGGAATCGCCCGCCGAAGTCCTCGCATCGGCCCGCCACATCCTCCTCGTGGACGACACATTCACGACCGGCGCCACCTTGTACGCCTGCTACGCCGCTCTGCGCCCCTTCACCACCGCCCGCATCTCCATCGCCACCCTCGCCGCCGTCGAGGGCACCCCTTCGGGCGGCCCGTAATCCTCAGTAAGCGATGGCGAGCCCCCAAGCACATGCCGGGGCACGAAAAAGCCCTGAAACGTTCCCTCTGCCGTGCAGGAGCACGCGTGGGGGCACGGAAACCTACAAAAACGTTCCCACAGCCGTGCTGTGACGCACTTTGACAAGAACAATCCCTGCTAGGAGCAGGGGAAAGAATAAGATCGAAATGGATAAAAGACAGAAAAGAAGAGCCGAGTATAAATCCTGGAAGAAGGGCTATTATCATCTATCAACGGATGGAAAGAAAGGGACGATCTGCCACGACGAAGCGGAATATGTGTATGTGGTCAACACGATATCCCTGCTGGACCTGCTGTTTCCCGTGAAAGTGCACTTCTATGAGGTGATGCGAAGTCATGTCCACCTGCTCCTTTCAGGGCGGGGGGAGCATTGCGTGGCTGTATTCGACTATGTGAGAAGCCGAATCAACAGACGGTTGGTGGCGGATGGACATCCTCCGCTTCCGGCGGATTATGATTTCAAATTGATTCCTGTCGGGGATGAGGATCAGATGCGAAACAATGGCATTTACATCGCGCGGAACGCTTCCGAAGTATTGAATATCCGACCGGGCGGATACTTGTTCGGCTCGTCCATGGCATTCTATTCCGATCTTCCCCGCCTGTTCGAGACGGTCCGGGCTGGCGACTTGTCCGTGCGGACGCTCAGAAAGATGTTTCAGACGCACGTGTCCATCCCTCCCGACCGCTTGATTCACCCGGGATTGGGAATGGTATTGCCGCAAAGCTTCGTGGACATGGACGTTTTGTATAAGGTGTTTCCGGCGGCGAAGGAATTTGAGACCCGCCTCGTGAAGGATTACGAAGCATTTGTCGAAATCGCCGACCAGCTGGGGGAGGAAATAACGTTTTCGGTGGGGGAGGCAAAAGACATCGTCAAGCAAGAGCTGATGATGGAGGGCCGAAAACTGTCCGAACTCTCCAACGACGCCCGTTGTGCCTTGGCCGTTCGGCTGAGCAGGAAATACAGGTTGGATGCAGTCACCTTGTCGCAAGCCGTATTCATTCCCGCCCGCATCATTTCTCAGGCGCTTAAGTCGAAGAAGTATAAAGAGTGAGCACGCGGCGAGGCACGAAAAGGGCCCCAAACGTTCCCTCTGCCGTGCTGGAGCACGCGTGGGGGCACGGAAACCTACAAAAACGTTCCCCCAGCCGTGCTGAACGGGTTGGGGGAACGGGAGGGGAGTGGCATCAGCAGGGGCACCCGGTCGGGGCGGGGAGGCATTAGGGCTGACGGGGGAGAGGACCCTAGGGAAGGATCCATCTACAAGGTGGTCCTAACACTCACACCTTCAGCGCGCGCATGGCGTTGAGGACGGCGAGGACGGTGACGCCGACGTCGGCGAAGACGGCCATCCAGAGGGTGGCGAGGCCGAGGGCGGCGAGCAGGAGGACGAGCACCTTCACGCCGATGGCGAAGATCATGTTCTCGCGGGCGATGCGGAGGGTGCGGCGGGCGATTCGGACGGCCTCGGCGACCTTCGAGGGCTTGTCATCCATCAGGACAACGTCGGCGGCCTCGATGGCGGCGTCGGAGCCGAGGGCGCCCATCGCGATGCCGAGGTCCGCGCGGGCGAGGACCGGGGCGTCGTTGATGCCGTCGCCCACGAAGGCGACCGCGCCGGCGGTTTCTGTCGACCGGCCCTTCGGCAGGCTCAGGGACCGGTCGCCCAGCAGAGCCTCCACGTGGGCGACTTTGTCGGCGGGGAGGAGGCCGGCGTGGAAGGTGTCCACGCCGACGGCGGCGGCGACGGCGGCGGCGATGTCCGCCTCGTCGCCCGTGAGCATCACGGTCCGGCGGACGCCGGCGCGATGCAGGGCGGCTACGGCCTCCGCCGCGTCGGCCTTCACCCGGTCGGAGATGACGATGTGCCCGGCATAGACCCCGTCGATGGACACGTGGATGACCGTGCCCTTGAGTTCGCAGGGATGCGAGGCCGCGCCTTCCAGGCCCATGAGCTTTTCATTGCCCACGGCCACGCGCTTCCCGTTGACCGTCGCGACGACCCCGTGCCCGGCGGTCTCATGGATGTCGGTGACGGAGCAGTCGTCCTGCTCGTCGGGGTAGGCGAGGCGCAGCGCGGCGGCGATGGGGTGCGTGGAGTGGCGCTCCACATGGGCCGCGAGGTGCAGCAGTTCCTTTTCGTCGATGAGTTCGGGATGCACGGCCGTCACTTCGAAGACGCCTTCCGTGAGCGTGCCGGTCTTGTCGAAGACCACGGTCTTCACGCGGCTGAGCGTGTCCAGGAAGTTGGCGCCCTTCACGAGGATGCCCTTGCGGGAGGCCCCGCCAATGCCGCCGAAGAACGTGAGCGGCACGGAGATGACGAGGGCGCACGGGCAGGACACCACCAGGAACATCAGCGCCCGGTAGATCCACGTGGCCCATTCGCCCGTCAGCAGCGACGGAACGACGGCCAGAAGGACGGCCAGGCCCACGACGATGGGCGTATAGACCTTCGCGAACTTCGTGATGAAGCTCTCGCTGCGGGACTTGCGCTCCGCGGCGTTCTCCACGAGGTCCAGGATCTTCGAGGCCGTGGACTCGCCGAACGCCTTCGTCACGCGGACGCGGAGCACGCCCGACAGGTTCACGCAGCCCGACAGGACTTCATCGTCCGGGCCGATGCTCCGGGGCACGCTCTCGCCCGTCAGGGCGACCGTGTCCAGGTTCGAGCGGCCGTCCAGGACGATTCCGTCCATGGGCACCTTCTCGCCGGGCTGGATGACGATGACTTCGCCCCGCCCGACGGTCTCGGGGGCGACCGTCACGACACCGCCGTCCCTTTCCACATGGGCCGTATCCGGCCGGATGTCCATCAGGTGCGCGATCGATTTCCGGCTGCGGCCTTCCGCGATGCCCTCGAAGAGCTCTCCCACCTGGAAGAACAGCATCACGAACACCGCCTCGGGGAACTGCGTCGCGGCGCCCGGCAGGAAGCCGATGGCGAGCGCGCCCAGCGTCGCCACGCTCATCAGGAAATCCTCGTCCAGAGCCTCGCCGTGCACCAGCGCCTCGGCCGCCTCGGCCAGCGTTTCCCAGCCGACGATCAGGTAGGGGACCAGATAAACGAGGAGATAGGCCCATACCGGCCAGTCTGTTTTCTTTTCGATGATGACCGCCGCGACGAGCAGCACGGTAGCAAGCGCGATCTTAAGGATGCTTTCCTTCACGCCACCCTCTTCGTGGTGGTGCTCATGCTCGTGCTCGTGTCCATGGTGCTCGTGATGCTCGTGCCCATGGCAGTGCTCGCAGGCTTCTTCGTGATGATGATGATGGTCTTCGTGTATCATAGTTCAGTTCATTTTCCGAAGGCAAAGGTACGGCGCCCCGCGTGCAACCGGGTTGCAATATTCGCGGGGAATGGCTAACTTGCAACACTTAAACTTGAAAAGAAATGCGTAAGAACGCCGTCTGGTGCATTCCCTGCACCTTTTTCCTGATCGCTTGCGCCCTGAATCTCATCGGTTGCATCCTGGGGACGAACCTGTCCGAAGTCGTGAAGCCGGCCCTCCTGCCGCTGCTTTCCGCCACCACGCTGGCCTACCTGCTCGGCCGGGACGCGCCCGACATCCGGCCGGTCGGCCTCCTCGTCGCGGCGCAGCTTTTCGGCTGCGCGGGCGACGTCCTCCTCATTCCGGACGGCTTCCCGTTCTTCGCAGGCGGCATCGCCGCCTTCCTGGTCGGCCACATCTTCTATATGTCCCTGCTCGGCGGGCAGTCCTGGAAGGGCCTGACCGTGTGGCAGTGGGCCATCTCGGTCTTCGCGATGGCCGCCATCGTGCTGGGTCTGGTGAAGGCCATCGGCATCGAAGGTGCGCTGTTCTGGCCGATGACGGTCTATGGATTCGTGCTGATGCTGCTCATCTTCAGCGCCCTCGCGGGCGTGCTCCGCATGCCCCGCGGCAGCCGCGCCACCTGGTGGATCCTCCTCGCAGGCGCCCTCCTCTTCACCTTCTCCGACGCCTGCATCGCCATGGGCATGTTTGGCGTGATGACCTTCGCCCTCCGCCATTTCGTGGTCATGTTCACCTACCTGGCCGCGCAGACGCTGCTGGCGGTCGGGGGAGTGCGTCTGATACTGGGGAGATAGTTATTCCTTGTTCTTCGTGTCGATGCAGATCGTCACGGGGCCGTCATTGACCAGGGCGACCTGCATGTCGGCGCCGAAGGTGCCGGTCGGGACCGGCTTGCCCAGCGCCTCCGACAGGGCGGCGCAGAAGCGCTCGTACAGGGGAATGGCCACTTCGGGCCGCGCGGCGCGGATGTAGGCCGGCCGGTTGCCCTTCTTCGTGGAGGCCAGCAGGGTGAACTAGCTGACGACGAGGACGTCGCCGCCGGCGTCGCGCACGTCGACGTTCATCACCCCGTCCGCATCGTCGAAGATGCGCAGGGCGGCGACCTTCTTCACGAGCCAGTCGATGTCTTCGGCCCCGTCCTCATAGCCGATGCCCAGGAGCACGAGGAGGCCCGGGCCGATGGCGGCCGTCACCGTGCCGGAAATGGACACGGAGGCCTCCAGGACGCGTTGGATGACGACTCTCATAGGTGTTCGGCGAGTTTCGGCAGCAGGCCGTAGTCGGCCGGGAGCCAGTTCACGGAGCGCAGCTCGCCGGCGGAGAGCCAGCGCGCCGCTTCATGTTCATTCAGGTGCGGCGCCTCCCCGTCCAGCGTGCACAGGAAGCAATGCATCGTGAGGTGGAACTCGGGATAGTCCCATTCCACCGTGTCCAGGAGCTCGCCCACGGTGATGGCGCAGGACAGCTCCTCGGCGATTTCCCGGCGCAGGGCGTCCTCCCGGCTCTCGCCGGGCTCCATCTTCCCGCCGGGGAATTCCCACCAGTCCTTCCAGGGCCCGTAGCCCCGCTGGGTGGCAAAGACGCGGCCCTCCTGGAGGATGAAGGCCGCGACGACTTCGATCCGTTTCAAGGGATTACAGTTCGATGACCAGGTCCTCGAGGGGCTTGCGCTGGTCGTGGAGTTCCGTGGGCCTGCCTTCGCCGGCGGCGGGATGGCCGATGGCGAGGAGTCCGTAGATACCGTGCTCCCGGGTCTCGGGGAGGACTTCGCGGATCTTGCTCGGGTCGAAATCCCAGATCCACATGTTCGCCAGGCCCACGTCCGTCGCGGTGAGCATCAGGTGCGTGAGGACGACGGCGGCGTCCGTCTTCGCGGCGTTGATGCCGTCGTACGGGCGCACCCAGGCTTCTTCGTTCCGGCAGCCGACGATGAGGACGACCGGCGCGCCGTAGCAGGGATGCACCTGGTGCAGCTTGGCGAGGGCTTCCTCGCTGCGGACGACCCAGATGCGGGCGGGCTGCTTGTTCGCTGCCGACGGGGCCATCCGGCCGGCGTCCAGGATCATCTGCAGCTTGGACTCGGAAACGGGATGGTGGGTGAAGGCGTGGCAGGAATAGCGGCTTTCCAGGATCTGCATGAAGGCGTCGGAGCCGTACTTGTATTTCTTGATCTGCTGCTCCATGTCGGAGAAGGCGGCACGCCGGGTGATCTTGGAGATGTCGGTGAGTTTTCGCAGGAGTTTGTTCATCGGTTCACAGTTTTTCGTGTTGGGGGCAAGATAATAAAAAATCGGGAAAAATATTGCTATATTTGTGGGAAACGGCGAAAAGATGGTGGGATGGGCTAAAAAAGTTTGGCTTTTCTACCGGGATGGTTTCCGCAACCAGACCTGGGGCCGTCCGCTCATCTGGCTCGTCGTGCTGAAGTTCTTCATCCTGTTCGCGATCCTGCGCGTCTTCTTCTTCCGGCCCGCCCTGGCCGGGAAGACCGACGCCGAGAAGAGCGAGACCGTGGGGGAGAACCTCACCCGAAACCGCAAGAACACTGAAACTTATAACCTAAAGGAGCAAACATGGAAACAGTCCTCTGGTCCCGACTCCAGTTTGCCATGACCGCTGCCTACCATTGGCTCTTCGTCCCGCTGACGCTGGGCCTGTCGCTGGTCATGGCCATCATGGAGACCCTGTATGTCGTCAAGAAAGACGACTTCTGGCGTAAGACCGCCCAGTTCTGGATGAAGATCTTCGCCATCAATTTTGCCGTGGGCATTGCCACGGGCATCATCCTGGAATTCGAGTTCGGCACGAACTGGAGCAACTACTCCTGGTTCGTGGGCGACATGTTCGGCGCACCGCTCGCCATCGAAGGCATCCTGGCCTTCTTCATGGAGGCGACCTTCTTCGCCGTGATGTTCTTCGGCTGGAACAAGGTTTCCAAGCGGTTCCACCTGCTGTCCACCTGGCTTACCGGCATCGGCGCCACCATCTCCGCCTACTGGATCCTCGTCGCGAACGGCTGGATGCAGAACCCCGTGGGCACGACCTTCAACCCTGACACCGTCCGCAGCGAGATGGCATCGGCCCAGGCCTTCTGGGAGGTGGTCACGAATCCCGTGGCCGTCTCCAAGTTCTTCCACAGCGTCTCCAGCGGCTGGGTCACCGGCGGCGTGTTCGTCGTCGCGGTGAGCGGCTGGTACCTCCTGAGGAACCGGGAGCGCAAGTTCGCCCGGAAAAGCATGCTCATCGGCGCGATCGTGGGCCTCGTCGGCACCGGCGCCGTGATGCTGTCCGGCGATTCCTCCGGGGTCCATGCGGCCAAGTACCAGCCCATGAAGCTGGCGGCGGCCGAGGGTCTCGAGAACGGCGGTCCCCGCGCCCCCTTCTCCATCATTCCGGGCGTCGAGGTTCCCGGGATACTGTCCATCCTCGCCACGCACGACCTGGACGGGGTGGTCCCCGGCATCAACGACATCCTGAACGGCTATACGGACAATGAAGGGAACGTCGTTCCTTCCGTCGAGGAGAAGATGGAGCGCGGCCGCCAGGCGCTGGACGCCCTCGCCGCCTACCGGAAGCTCAAGGACACCAACCCGCTGGCCGCCGAAGCGGCCCGGGCCATCCTGGACGAGAACGTCCAGTACATGGGCTACGGCCACCTGGAGAAGGCGGAAGACGTGGTTCCGCCCGTTCCGGTGGTGTTCTGGGCCTTCCGCCTGATGATCGGCCTGGGCATGCTCATGGCCCTGATGCTGCTCCTGGCGCTCATCTTCGCCTGGCGCGATACGCTGGAGAACAAGAACTGGTTCTATTGGGCCGCCCTGGCCTGCATCCCGCTCGTGATCGTCTGCGGGCAGTGCGGCTGGATCGTCGCCGAGGTGGGCCGCCAGCCCTGGACCATCCAGGGCCTCCTGCCCGTGAACGTCGCCATCTCCAGCCTCAGTCCGACGGCCGTGAAGACGACCTTCTTCCTGTTCCTCGCCATCTTCGCCCTCTTCCTGGTGATCGAGATCCGCATCATGCTGCGCGCCATCCGGAAAGGACCGCAAATCAAGGAGAGTTAAGCCATGACGTACGAATTCCTGCAAAACTACTGGTGGATCCTCATCTCCCTGCTGGCCGGTCTGCTCGTGGCCCTGATGTTCGTCCAGGGCGCCAATATCCACCTCGTGAACAAGAAGCTGGACGACGCCCAGAAGCGGATGATCCTGAATGCGACAGGCCGCAAGTGGGAACTGACCTTCACCACGCTCGTGACCTTCGGCGGGGCGTTCTTCGCCTCCTTCCCGCTGTTCTACAGCACCAGCTTCGGCGGCGCCTACTGGGTGTGGGTGCTCCTGCTGGTGACCTTCGTCTTCCAGGCGGTCTCCTACGAGTTCTACGCCAAGAAGGAAAACCTGCTGGGCATGAAGGGCTTCCGGATCGCTCTGATGGCCAACGGCATCCTGGCCCCGTTCCTGGTGGGCACGGCCGTGGGCACTTTCTTCACCGGCTCCCGCTTCACCGTGGACAAGGCCGCCATCGCGGACCCTTCCGCGCCGGTCATCAGCACCTGGGAAAGCGCCTGGCACGGGCTGGAAGCCCTGGCGCAGCCCCATGCGGTGATCCTGGGTCTGACCGTGTTCGCCCTGGCCTACCTGCTGGGCGCCCTGTACCTCCTGAGCCGGGTCGATGACACCGGTGTCCGGAAAGAAATGTACGAGGCGATCCAGCGCGTCTTCTTCCCGTTCGTGGCCCTGCTGGTGGCCTGGGTGGTCCTCCTGCTGTTCCGCAAGGGCTTTGCGGTCGGGGCCGACGGCGTCGTGGTGATGGAACGCGGCAAGTATTTCGCGAACTTCCTGGCCATGCCCGCCGTGCTGGGCATGCTGCTCGGGGGCATCGTCCTGGTCCTCATCGGCCTCATCCGGGGCGGATTCTCCCACGAGCAGGACGGCTTCTGGTTCGCGGCGCCGGGCACGGTCCTCGTGGTCATGGCCATCTTCTTCGTGGCCGGTTTCAACAACACACCTTACTATCCTTCCATCACGGACCTCCAGAGTTCCTTGACCATCCGGAACAGTTCCTCCAGCTATTTCACGCTGCAAGTGATGTCCTGGGTCTCGCTCCTCATCCCGTTCGTCGTGACGTACATCGTCTTTGCCTGGCGGGCGATGGACAGGCACAAGATCACCGCGGACGAGCTGGAGGAGACGAAGCACAAGTATTAGTCTCCCTGGACATACGCATAAAAATCGGGCGGCCCGGAAGGGTCGCCCGAATTCGTGGTCAGCAGCCGACTGAATTTTTAATTCAAAAATTATAAAAAATCGTTCAAATCCAATTAAAAATTGTATCTTTGTGACCGTGTACGCGCCAAAACCGCCAATTCGACATGGAAATCAGCCACTTTCCTATCGTTTTGGAAGTTTGGCGCGTATGACTATAAAAAGGAAAGAAAACCAAGACTTAACTTTTTTTTTACCAACCATTAACCTACAAAACCAACGCACATGAAGAATCTGTTTATCAGACTTTCCCTCGTGGCCGCGCTGCTCGCAACCGGACTGATGTCCTATGCGCAGACGACCGTCAAGGGAACTGTGAAGGATGCCGCCGGTAACGGTGTTGTCGGCGCTTCCGTGTTTGTGCAGGGAACCCACAACGGCACGATTGCCGACATGGACGGTTCCTACACCCTCACCAATGCCAAGGTGGGAGACAAGATCGAGTTCTCCTGCATCGGCTATGCTTCCCAGGTCCTGACCTGGAACGGCGGCAACCTGAATGTCGTCCTCGACGAGGACTCCGAAATGCTGGAAGGCACTGTCGTCACCGCCCTCGGTATCCGCAAGGACGAGAAGAAGCTCGGCTATGCCGTGAGCACCATCTCCGCCGAGAGCCTCAACAACACGGTCTCTCCGACCCTGGGTTCCGCCCTGTACGGTAAGGCCGCCGGCGTCCGCGTGACCACGGCCCCGGGCGGCGCCACCGGCGCTATCTCCATCAACGTCCGCGGTCTCTCCTCCATTACCGGTACCAACCAGCCGCTCATCATCGTGGACGGCGTTCCGATCCGTAACGGAGACGTGAACAACAAGGGCTACTGGGATCAGCAGCGCATGGAGACCAACGGTCTCGCCGACATCAACGTCGAGGATATCGAGAACCTCTCCATCCTGAAAGGCGCTTCCGCCACTTCCCTGTATGGTTCCGAAGGCGCGAACGGCGTTGTCCTCATCACCATGAAGAAGGGCAAGAAGAACGCCGGCACCCATGTGGACTTCAACGCTTCCGTGTATGCCGATGCCGTCGCCTACATGCCCAAGATGCAGACCATCTTCGGTCCTGGCGACGCCTATCAGTATTGGAGCTACTACGATGTGGACAACGATCCCAGCTCTCCGACTTTCGGTTTTACGACCAGCTACAAGGACCGCAACGGAAATACTGTCCGATCCTTCCAGGGTATGGCCAATGACGGCGGCGGATACTATTACTACGGTCCCGAATATGACGGCAAGGACATCTATACTCCTTCCGGCATGATGAAGTACAGTGCGGTGACGGACAATCCGTACAAGAACATCTTCCGTACCGGTCTCACCCAGCAGTACAACGTGGCCATCACCACCGGCGGCGAGAGCGGCAACGCCCGTTTCTCCTACACCTTCATGGACAACACGCCCAACCAGTACAATTCCCACCTCGGAAAGCACAATTTCCAGGTGTCCGGCGTGCAGAACATCGCCAAGGGCCTGAACCTCGGCTATTCCTTGAGCTACATGAACCAGAAGGTCAAGAACCGTCCTTACCGTATCTCCCGTCTGGTTACGAACTTTACCGGTATGGTCGGTTCCTTCGAGGACATCGCCTACTATCGTGAGCACACCATGACCGCGGCCGGTTACCGGAACCGCGAGTACACGAGCTCTTCCCACGAGAATCCCGCCGAAGGCTGGGAGTATTCCCCGGGTGTCCCGTCCCTGATCAGCGAGTATTTCTGGAACATCCTCGGCCGTGAGCAGTTCGAGACCAACCAGCGCCTCATCGGCAGCGTGACCCCTACCTGGCAGATCATCCCCGGTCTCACCCTCAAGGGCAACATCGCCACCGACTGGACCTCCCAGGACATCGAGCTCAAGGAGCATCAGGAGACGGCCCAGGTTTACAGCGGCTACGGCGGTTATTACCGCGTGACGAACAACACTTATCAGACCATCTACGGTGACGTCCTGCTCAACTTCCAGAAGGACCTGACCGACAAGCTCTCCCTCGACGCCAACGTGGGTTATTCCGCCCGTCGGGAGTCTTCCCTTATCAAGAACGCCAGCACCAGCGGCGGTCTCACCGTCGAGAACTGGTTCCATATCAACGCATCTTCCGGCCCCAAGAACGGCGGCATGTCCACCAGCGACCTCCTCAAGCAGGCCGTCTATGCCACCGCCGGTCTCTCCTACGGCAACTTCCTCTTCCTGGAAGGCACGATCCGCAATGAGAAGACTTCCACCCTTGCCCCCGGCCACAACTCCTTCTGGTATCCTTCCGTGAACGGATCCATCATCTATTCCGACCTGTTCGACAAACCGTCCTGGTATGATTACGGAAAGTTCCGTGCCTCCTATGGTGTCGTGGGTCTCGCTCCTGAAATCTACAAGGCCGCCGTCGCCTACAGCCAGAATTCCGCTTCCGGTTTTGTGTACAACCAGCTCGGCGCTTCCCTGGGCAACGAGTCCATCCGTCCGGAAACCACGCACGAACTCGAGTTCGGTCTGGACAACAAGTTCCTGAACAACCGCATCGGCCTCGAAATCACGTACTATCGCAAGCGCATCATCGATCAGATCCTCGAGACGACGGTCGCCCGCTCCGCCGGAGGCTCTTCCATCCTCATGAATGTGGGTGAACTGTCCAACCAGGGTATCGAGGTCGCCGCTTATGCGACGATCGTCGAAAACCGCGACTGGCGCGTGGACATCAGCGGCAATGCCGCCTGGAACGCCAACAAGGTCGTCAAGCTCGCCGACGGCGTGGACAAGCTCGAGCATGCCCGCTGGGATAACGGCGCCGTCTATCTCTATTCCATCCCGGGAGAGAAGATGGGTGACATCTATTCCTTCGACTACAAGTACGACGACAAGGGCAACAAGATCGTTGCCTCCAACGGCTACTATGCCCGCAGCGACGAACCTGTCAAGGTCGGTAACGCCATGCCGGACCTCGTGGGCGGTTTTGCCTTCAACGTGGCCTACAAGCGCGTGAGCTTCGACGCGAATTTCAGCTATCAGATCGGCGGCGACGTGTTCAACATGCCGTACCAGTACTACATGCACACCGGCGCCATCGTCGAGTCCCTGCCCAACCGTAACGAGTCCCTCGGCGGTCAGTCCTACTATCTGGACGGTGACAGCAACTGCGTGCCGTTCACCGGAGCCCTCGGCCCCAACGGCGAGGCGGTCCGTCACGACGGTGTCATCCTCGAGGGCGTCACCGAGGACGGAAAGCCCAACACCAAGATGGTCAGCCAGGAAATGGCTCTCGAGCGTCAGTATGGCTGGGGTACCGGCGGTTCCCGCTTCTATTCCGGTTCCATCTTCAAGAACACCTACCTGAAGTGCCGCGAGCTCACCCTCACCTATGCGGTTCCTGAATCCCTCACCCGCAAGATCCATTGCAACAACCTGAGGATCTCCGCATTCGCCCGCAATCCGTTCTTCATCTACAAGAACCTCCCGATCTTCGACGCCGAGGCCACCGATGGTACCACCTGGACCAACCAGGTCTGCATCGGCGGTTCCACCTCCACTTCCCGGACCTTCGGTATCTCCCTGCGTGCCAACTTCTAATAATGGATAAGACAATGAAAAAGATATTTGCTTCTCTTATCGCCCTTGCGGCTGTCGTATCTATGGCGTCTTCCTGCTCCGACGGTTTGTTCGGCGAACTCTATCCCGATCCGTCCAAGACCAGCACGGCGACCTGCGACAAGCTCATGACGGGCGCTTTCATCGCCGGCAACCAGAATACGTTCAACTCCTACTGGAGAATGTATACCTGGGACTACAACTTCGGCAAGTATGCCCAGACGATCGGCTTCTCCAACAACAGCGGCACCGTCTATTATATCAATGACGGCTATGCCAACGACCGTTGGAACAACTTCTACGATATCCTTCGCAACTTCCGCGTGCTCGATAACCTCTACCAGAGCGAAGATCCTGCGGACCAGGCCGAGGACAAGATTTTCCTGGACCTTGCCGAGGTGTTCGTGATCGACCATCTCTCCCAGCTCGTGGACCTCTGGGGCCCGGTTCCTTATTCTACCGCCTGCTATCTGGGCCTCTCCGGCGACCTGGCCGCCTCTTATGCGACCTATGATGACGACAAGGACCTCTACAACACCATGATGGAGCGTCTGGACGCCCTCTACTCCGAGATCGGATCCCTGAACGGCAGCATCTCCGCGAACACCAAGTCCAAGCTCGAAAAGCAGGATTTCATCTGCGGTGGCGATCTGGAGAAGTGGCAGCGTTACTGCAACTCCCTGCTCCTCCGTCTCGCCGTCCATGTGTCCGCTCAGGGCGACCTGGTTTCCGTCGGCAAGAACTTCGCCGCCAAGGCGGCCGGCCGCCTGCTGGTCAGCGACCTGGACAACAGCGTGGGGGTCAAGGCCGACAACGACGGGTTCAAGTATTATGAGAACTTCCGTGACGGTTTCAAGGACATCAACAACACGGCCAGCCAGGCCCTCATCGACGCGATGCAGATCACGGGTTCCAACGACCCGCGTCTCCCGGTCATCTATGTCCCGACCAAGACCGACTACACGCCGGCCGCCGATGCTGACAAGGACGACACGGCCTATTCCGCCGGTGAATACTTCGGCCGCAGCACCCGTGAGACCGACAACCAGCAGAACGTCCGCTCCGGCTCCACCCACAATACCGAGGCAACCCGTTATTATGCCCGCTTGAACGCCAAGACCTTCACGGCCAACAACTTCATGGTGAGCCCGATTTTCTCCGCCGCCGAGGCTTGGTTCCTTCTCGCCGAAGCCCGTCAGGCCTATGGCGTGAGCGGCAGCGCCGAGGATGCTTTCAAGAAGGGCGTCGAGTATTCCATCAAGGCTTACTACAAGTCCAACATCGAGAGTGTCTCCTCCGCCTGGGCCGGTTTTACCGAACAGCAGGATGATTTCCAGGCCAAGGATTATCCTTCCGACAGCGCCATCGCCGACTATGCTTCCGCCGTCTGGGCCGCTTACAGCAACAAGCTCGAGGCCATCATGACCCAGAAGTGGATCCATTTCGGCATCCTGCAGGCCACCCAGGCCTGGACCGACATCCGTCGTACGGGCTATCCTGCCCTGTATTATCCGACGGATGGTGCCGACAACAACGGCTACAAGACCATCCCTCAGCGCGTCAAGTATCCGAACACCGAGTTCAACAACAACAAGGCGAACTACACGGAAGCCGCGTCCAAGGTGGACAACGATTCTGCTTACTACAAGCTCTTCTGGGCGAAGGAACTGAAATAATCCAAAACGGTTCCCATGATTTCGGGCGGCCTCTTCAGGGCCGCCCGATTCATTGACCGAGACAAGCAGACGAAAGCTATGAAACGTTTCCCTACCTTATTCGCCCTGTCCTTGATTTCTGCCCTGACGCTGTCCTGCGCCTGCGGGGCGGAGGTCGACGGGAATCCGGCGGACGATTACAATCCCGACCTGAGCACCCTCGAGGGCCAGTGGCGGGATTCCGTCCACACGGCCTTGGCGTATGCCTACCAGGACCATGTACTCCAGATCGGCCGGTACGAGATGCCCATCTGGTGGAAAGTCTTCGGCAGCAAACCGGCTGGCGGGCGCTCCCTGTACATCTCCCTGCACGGCGGCGGCCAGACCGACCCTTCGGAGAACGACGGGCAGTGGGAGAACCAGAAACAGCTCTATACTCCGTCCGAGGGCGTGTACCTGTGCCCCCGGGCCATTACGGATACATGGGACCTTCACTTCCGTCCTGAATCGGACGGCTTCTATGAGCAGATCATCCAGCTGGCCGTGGTGTTCCTGGACGTGAATCCGGACAAGGTGTACCTGATGGGCTACTCCGCCGGCGGCGACGGCGTGTGGCAGGTGGCGCCGCGGATGGCGGACCACTGGGCCGCCGCCTCGATGATGGCCGGCCACCCGAACGGCGTGCGCCTGGAGTCCCTTCGGAACCTTCCGTTCATGATCTGGTGCGGGGCCGAAGATTCGGCCTATGACCGCAACAAGGTCTGCGCCGAGTATATCGGCAAGCTGGACGCCCTGCAGGCGGAAGACCCGGAAGGCTACGTACACGAGGGCCATATCGTGGCCGGGAAAGGGCACTGGATGGATGGCAAGGACGCCGCTGCCGTTCCGTGGATGGCGAAATACACCCGCAACCCCTATCCGAACAAGGTGGTCTGGGTCCAGGGTGATGTCAACAAGGAATTCTTCTACTGGCTGGGCGTTCCGGTCAAGGAAGCCAAGAAGGGCAGCGTCCTCTATGCCGATATCGACGGAAATACCGTCACCATCGGCGATTGCGACTATTCCTCCGTCCGGATCTACCTGAACGAGAAGATGGTGGACCTCAGCAAGCCCGTCAAGGTCGTCCACAAGGGCAAGACCCTCTTCGAGGGAAAGCTTACTCCTTCCGACGCGCTCCGCAAGAAAACCCTCTACACCCGCAACGACCTCTCCTACTCCTTCCCCTGCATGGTGGAGGTGAAACTCTGAGTGTTCGTTTTTTTGCTTTGTTGCGAATAATGTTATATATTTGCAAAAAGTGTTATCATAATGGGCTCGACAACGCGCATACAAACGGCCTTCCGCTTACCGCCAGAACTGCTGGAACGGATGAAATGGGAGGCTCAGAAGAGAAATGTTTCTTTAAACAAATGGGTGGAGGATGCGGTGGAGCAAGCCTTGCGGCCGAAGCAGCCATCCTTTTCGTGGGATACTCCCATTTCCGATGAAATACGGCAATTGCGCTGCCTGGAGTTAAAACGTCCTACAGACGAAGAGTTCGCCGCTGATCCCAAGTTGGAATATCTCTGGAAAAAATATGTTGACTATTAAGGTTTTTTTGGACACAAATGTCCTTATCGACGTGTTGTCCGTGGCGGAACGGCCCGCTACGGAATATTCCATCCGAATATTCCAGGAAATCCGTAATTTCAAGTTGGAGGGGGTCATTACTGTCCAGAGTGTCGTGGATGCCGCATACGCTTTCCGTCGTGACCTCAGGACGCAGAGCCTTTTTCGTGACAGGATCCTTCAAATCAAGAATTATGTCAATTTGGAGTCGCTGAATGCTTTTGACCTGCAGGACGCACTGCTTTCCGGAGCGCCGGATTTTGAAGACGAATTGCAGTATTACCACGCATACAATGCCCGATGTGATTATTTCATCACCTCTGACCGAAAACTGTTGAATAGGCACAATTCTTCCATGATGCAAATCTGCACCCCGGAAGATTTCGTTCAGAAGATGAAGACAATGCCGCTTGAGGATCATTGAGTCCCGAGCGGACACGCGAAGGCTAAAGACTGAACTTCAGCGCAACGGGTTCGTTAGCCAGCCCCTTCGGGAGCTTGACCGTCACTTTACCGTCCTTGACGATGGCTTTGACTTTCTTGCCGTTGTTGAGGACGGTTACCTTTCCCTTCGGGAGGTTACCGGTCCAGGTGAGTTCAGCCGGGAGGTTCTCGCCATCGGGGAGGGCATAGATGGCATAGAGCGTCTTTCCGTCCTTGGACGCGTTGAACCAGGTGTTTCCGTCATTGTAGTTGTCCGTGATGCGGGTGTTGTAGATGGCCTCGCCGCAGCGGCGCAGCCAGGCGCCGATTTCCTGCAGGATGACGATGGCCTTGTCCTCGATGACGCCGTCCGGGGTCGGGCCCACGCCGAGCGCGAGGCAGCCGCCCTTGGCGGTGATTTCCGCGAGGGTGCCGATTACCCGGCGGGCGGTCTTGAAGCGCGGGTTCGGGGTCCATCCCCAGTCGGTGCCGAGGGTCATGCAGGACTCCCAGGGATGCTTGAGCTGCGTCTTCGGGACGGACTGTTCCGGAGTCTGGTAGTTCTCGTTCGGGCCCTGGATGGTTCGGTCCACGCAGATGAGGCCGGGGCTCACCTTCCGGGCCTCGGGCAGGACCTCGTTCAGGCCCACCTGGTCACCGGTGATCCAGCCGCCGTCCAACCAGAGGATGTCCAACTGGCCGTAGCGGCCGCCGGTGAGCTCCGTGAGCTGGTTCTTCGTGAAGTCCACGTAGTTCTGCCACCAGTCGGGATGCAGCTCCACCGAGTAGTTGATGCCGCGGCGCGCGGTGGCATAATAGGGGTTCCAGAACCACTCGCAGTGCCAGTCGGGCTTGGAGAAGTAGGCGCCGATCATGAAGCCCTTCGGGCGGAAGGCGTCAAAGACGTACTTGGCGATGTCCTTGCGGGGATTGTCGGCAAAAGGACCGGCCTTGGCCACGGAAAAGTCCGTGTACTCGGTGTCGAACATGCAGAAGCCGTCGTGGTGCTTGGTCGTGAAGATCATGTACTTCATGCCCGCGTCCTCGAACACGTCGGCCCACTGCTCCGGGTTGAAGTTGACCGGGTTGAAAACCTTGGACAGCCCCCAGTACCACTGCTTGTAACCCTCATAGGTGGTGCCTTCCGGCCGGACGACCCAGTCCTCGTTGCATAGGTTCCAGGACTCCACGATGCCGGGGACGCTGTACAGGCCCCAATGCATCAGGACGCCGAACTTGAGGTCCTGCCACTGGTCCAGCTTCTCGAGGACGGCCGGGTCCTCGGGCCAGACGTACCCGTCGGACTGTTCGTGGACAAAACTGTTCTGGGCAAAGAGGGCGGCGGCCGCGAGCAGGCCCGCCAGGGAGAGAAGCATCTGTTTCATGGTGGTCAGCATTTATACAAATATCGGCAATTTTGCGGAAAAACCCTATATTTGTGGGTATGAAAAAGATAGTTCTGCTGCTGGTCCTTTTGCTTGCGGGCGGAGCGGCCTTCGGCCAGGAGGCCCAGGGCGACATCCCCGCGGACGTCTTCTACCTGCTGCCGGAATTCCGGCAGGGGATGGTCTATTTCTCCGACCAGGGCCCCGCGCAGGGAGAGCTGAACATCTGCGCGGTGGACCAGACGCTGCGGTTCATGGACAAGGATAAGGAGCTCTCTTCCAAGGCCGACAACATCAACCGGGTGGTTATCGACGACATTGTCTTCGTCCGCATCGACGGCGTCTTCTACCGGCTGTATCCCATCACCGACGACTTGACGTTGGCCTACCGGCGCAACGTGGAGATCCTCCGCGACGTCAAGACGGGCGCCTATGGCATCCAATCCCGCACCAGCGCCATCCGGGAAGTGGGGTCGCTCCAGTCCGACGGAATGATGTACACCCTCCAGTCGTCCAAGAGCTATCCCTACAACGTATCCGAGTCCTGTTTCCTGTATCAGGCCGGCAACGTCACCGCCATCAACAAGCGCAGCCTCCGGAAGCGCTTCCCCGCCCGCAAGGACGAGTTGGACGCCTGGCTCAAGTCCCACTCCCTTCCCAAGACGCTCGACGACACCCGTGCTTTCCTTACCCGCCTGAACAGCGGGGAGGAATTGTGATATGAAAACAACCCTTGGCATGAAAAGAAGACTCCTGCTCCTGGCCGCCCTCGCGGCCCTGACTGTCTGCGCCGCCGCGCAGGAGGTCAAAATCGGTATGGTCAATGACGGAACCTGGCGGTTCCTGGAGGAAGTGGATTATACCGCCGACACCGCGTACACCGTTTCCTACGCCCGGGAATACCGGAAGAACCTGCACGCGACGGACCGGCCGAAGCCGGTGACGGTCTCCTGGAAGGAAGGCAATGCCGTAAAGGTGCTAGTGTCCCGTTCCCCGCTTTTCGAGGCGGCGACCGAGGTCCCGTTCGAGGCGGAAGAGGCCAAGATTTATAACCTGGTACCGGGGGTGAAGTATTTCTACAAGGTGCTGGACGGCGAAGGAAAGGTCCTGACGTCGGCCTCCTTCACGCCCGTCGGCCCGCTGCGCATGATTGCCGGCGTCGCATCGAACATGCGTGACCTGGGCGGCTGGAAAGCCGATGGCGGGCACATCGCCTATGGCAAGTTGTTCCGGGGCGCCGCGCTCAGCAGTCGCCGGACAACGGACCGCGCCAAGGAGATCTTCAAGGATGACCTGGGCATTTCCGTCGACCTGGACCTCCGCGGCATCAAGGAGAGCGAAGCGAATGTGGGCCCGGTCGTGGAAGGCGTGGAATATATCAAGTTTCCCGTGGAGAAGAACCTCGGTCGCGGCACCGGTAATACGCAGGAACTCTACCAGCAGGCGATCCGGGCCATCATCGGCTATCTCGGCGAAGGCCGGGCGGT
The DNA here is from genome assembly GCA_900316955.1 of uncultured Bacteroidales bacterium. Classification (GTDB taxonomy): domain Bacteria; phylum Bacteroidota; class Bacteroidia; order Bacteroidales; family UBA932; genus Cryptobacteroides. The sequence goes on along the minus strand of ONEX01000026.1, from coordinate 13,002 downwards.
GTATTTCCACTGCGCCGGCGGCGCGGACCGCACCGGGACCCTGGGTTTCCTGATTGAAGCGCTCCTGGGCGTGTCCGAGAGCGACATGTCCAAGGATTATGAGATTACGACCTTCGCCGGGCCGAACACCCGCCTGCGGAATTTCCGCGACGACGGGAAGGAGACGCATATCCTGTATGAGGCCGTCCAGCATCTGCGTAAGTTCGGATGGCTCGAAGTGACGGACATCCACCAGCTCGTGTACAACTGGGCGACCACCCGGCATTCCGCCAGCGTGGATCCGCTCACCCCGGAGGAGATTGCGCGCCTGCGGTCGTATCTCATCGAAAAGGAGACGGTCGGCGTCCTCACCGAACCGACGCCTGCAACAACGAACCTGCCCGGGAAGGCCTACCCGATGGTCTATCCGGACCTCTCGGCCGTTTTCCGCAACGACTTTCCGGAGGCCCAGGCGGTCACCGTGAACGTGGGCGGCAAGAACTATCCGATGGTAAAGGGTGCAGACGGAATCTGGGAAGCCAAGTCCGATCCCCTCGTGCCCGGTTTCCACTATTACACGCTGAATGTGGACGGGAAGCGGGTCTCGGACCCGAACAGCCGGCTGTTCTTCGGCTCGGGCTTCTGGTCCAGCGGCATCGAGATCCCCGAGGCGGGGGTGGACTATTACCTGGAGAAGGACGTCCCGCACGGCGAGATCCGCATTGAGAAATACAATTCCGCGCTCACCGGGGCGGAGCGCACCTGCTATGTTTATCTGCCGCCGCAGTACGCGTCCGAGCCGGCGCGCCGCTTCCCGGTGCTGTACCTGATGCACGGGGCCGGCGAGGATGAGACCGGCTGGGCAACCCAGGGCATGATGCGCGACATCATGGACAACCTCATCGCGGAAGGGGCTTGCGAGCCGATGATCATCGTCTGCGAGCATGCAGTGGCGACGCTCGCCGGCGCCCAACCCGCGGGCGGCTTCAACCTGTTCAATTTCGACGCCTTCGAAAAGGTGACCATAGAGGAGACCGTCCCGACCTTCGACGCCCGTTTCCGCACGCTCACAGACCGTGACCACCGCGCCATTTGCGGCCTGTCGCTGGGCGGTTTCCAGGCTTATACCATCGGCCTCGATCATCCGGAACTGTTCGGTTGGATCGGCGGTTTCAGCGGCTCCGGCCGCGGCCCGGGCGACCGCTGCGACGCCGAAATGTATCCGCAGTCCCTGAACGACGATTATCATCTGCTGTACATCAGCATCGGTACGGACGAACCCGCGCAAATGTACGCCGGTATCCGCGACCTGCACCTCTCCCTGGACAAGCTGGGCGTCAAGCATTTCTATTACGAATCCCCGGGTACGGGCCACGAATGGCTCACCTGGCGCCGCTCCCTGCACCAGTTCGCCCCGATGCTTTTCCGGTAATGGTTTGGACCTGAACTATGAAGAATATGAAACGGATCCTGTTCCTGGCGGCTTTTGCCGCCCTCTTCCTCTCCGCGGGCCTGGCCGGACGCGCCGGCGGCCCGCGCACCGGCGTGAAGGCGCCGGCCGACACCCTGGTCATCAACACCACCGAGCTCTGCAAGGACGTCATCGGCTATGACGGTCCCACGCCCCTGGTCATCAAGGTCGTGGGCGGGGTGGTTGCCTCCGTCGAGGCGCTCCCGAACACCGAGTCGCCGAGCTATTTCGAACGAGTCATCAAAGGTGGCCTCCTGAAGGCCGTCGTGGGCAGGAAAGTGAGCGAAGCCGCTAAAATGCCCCTCGACGCCGTCTCCGGCGCTACCTACAGTTCCGAAGCGGTCATCGAAAACCTCCGCACCGGCCTGAACGAGGCGATGCGGAGGTAAACCGGAAAAGGAGGGGGATTACTTGCTCTCCAGCAGGGAGCGCAGGTAGTCGATGTCGAAATACTTCGAGTAATCCTTGACCATCAGGGAGTTCTCCTCGGAGAGCTTCACCTCGACCTTCCCGTCGTTGTCGATCGGGATGTCGGGGGTGACGCCGCCGTCGATGTTGTCGCCGTCCAGCGTGTTCAGCCGGGCGCGGAAGGAGGAAATCTGGAAGCAGAAGCCGTCGGCCGTGCACATCGCCTGGATGGCGCAGGCGCCGCCGCCGGAGGTCGCGCCCAGCACGGGAACGCCGTTGTCCTTGAGGATGGACGGGAACAGGTTGCCGCAGGAGAAGGACATGCCGGACGTAAGGACGGCGAAGTTGAGGTCGTAGCGGACGTCCTTGTCCGCCGCGTCGAACACGCCGTTGAAGTTGCGGTCCACCTCATACTCCACGATCGACCGCTGGCCGGTGAGACTGTTGTCCTGGCTGATATAGCTCTTGTCCAGGATGAGGGAGGTCATTGCCAGGACGATGTCCGCGGAGCCGCCGCCATTGGCGGTGATGTCGATGACGAAGTTCTTCACCTCGGGATCGGCTGCGGCCTTCTTCAGGGCGTCCAGGAAGATGACTATGTCGTCTTTCGGCGCGTTTTCGACCGTGGGCATCGGGCCTTTGCCGGCATAATAATCCTTCCAGGCCTGCTCATTCCGCTCGTTGAACGAATCGAACACGCAGACGGCCGTATCGCCCTTCTTGACGTAAGTCACGCCCTCGCCATAGACTTTCGGGCGCAGCGCCTCGACAGCCTGTCCGTCCGCCACCATCGTCTGCATGGACGCAATCGCGCCCATGACCAGGGCCAGGACGTCCTGGTGCGCCATCAAGCCTGCCTGGTATTCCTGGAATAATTCAGGATGGTCCGTGGTCTTTCCGAGGGCCGAGGTAATGGCCATGGCCGTGTGACCGTCGAAATAGACGCCCGTCAGGCCCATCATGCCAACCAGGTAATCGGAGAGTTTCTCCGAGAGCAGGAGTTTCTTGATGGAAGGCCCGCATTCGATATCCTCTTCGAGGACCTTGTCCAGGCCCTTGGCCTTGAGGGCATCATTGTACTTGATCCGGCCGGGGTAGCCATAGAAATGGTCCATCGCGAAGCACAGCTCCTTGTAGTTGAAGTCCGCCAGGTCGGCCGGACGGGTGGTCCGGGCCACGAGGGGCTTGTTGTAGTCGGGGTCGATTTCCGAGAGCTCGACTTCGTTGACCGACAGGTTGGCCACCACCTTCTCGCCGTTGAAGCCGGCGTGGTGGTAGTAGAGGTCCGTGTACATGTCCGCGAGCGTGGCGAAGGGGAAATAGACCGCACCCTTGCCGTCGGCGTGGAGGTCGATGCCGTAGGCACCCATATCGAGCGTCGTGGTCGCCTTGAGCGGGAGGTAGGCGACGCTCTTGTAGCGGACGAACGGCATGCCGTCATAATAGACATTGGCCATGCCGGGCTGCAGGAGGCCCATCTGGTTCGTAAATGCCTCGAACCCGTCGGTCACGAACACGTCGTCGTTGATATTGACAGTCGCCGTCGCATCGGCGTTGGTCAGGGTGTACTGGCCCGCGCCAGTGTGCGTGACGGTCATCGTGGAGCCGGGCAGGACGATGGACTGGAAGTCCGCCGCCGAGATGTAGGCGACATTCGGCATGCTGTCATAGAAGCGGAGCGTCACCTGCCCGTCCGGGGCGATCTTGGTGACCACGGGCACGACCCGCTCGGTGTAGCTGCCCCCGTCGGGCATCTCGTCAGGAACGCGGTTCCGGTTGGCGTAGTACTTCGGGCTGCAGGAAACGGTGGCCAGCGTGGCCGCCAGCAGCAGAAGGGAGAGGACTCTGGTTTTCATACCTTTTATCGTTTATTCGTGTATTAGCACATTAATACACCGCAAAGATACGGATGATTTTCCAAAATCCAAGAAAAAAAGCAAAAAAGATATCGCGCTACCGGACAGGCTTCAGCCGCAGGACGGCGATGGCGTTCTCCGGGAGGGTGAAGTCGAAACTGCCCTTCACGGCGCCCAGGGCCTTGGTGTGAGGGACGACGGGCTCGTTGTATTTGACCCGGCGGCCGAAGCGGAAGGCCATTTCGCGGAGGCCCGGGCGTTCGGCGGCGCCGGGGCCGTTGACCGCGGTTGGCGCCGCGTAGTCCGGGTGACTGGAGTAGTAGTTCTGGTCACCCTGGTTCTTGATGGACGTGTCGTGCGAGGAGACGAACTCCAGCGTGGCCTCATAAGTCAGGCCCGTTCCGGTCTGGACAGTGAAAACCTTGTCCACCGCCTCGGCATTGACCATTTTGATGAAGATCTCGCCCGTCTTCGTGTCAATGGTGGGGGAGCTGTAGATGCGCTCGTCTGCGGCGTCCCCGTTCATCGCCGGCGACATCGCGAAGGCGCGGTCTCCCGCCACGGAGAAGAGCTGCTGGTACCAGTAGTTGCAGCTGCGCCACATCCCGCGGTTGTCGAACCAGATCAGGTTCGAGTTCCATTTGTTGAATCCCTTCTTGCAGAAGAGCGGGGCGTAGGCCGCCATCACGACCATGTCGGAATTGCGCTCCAGGCTGAGCCAGTAGGCCGCCTCGGCCATCGCGGAGGAGTAGGCGTTGTTGGCGCGGTTGTTCGCGAACTCGCCGACGAACACGCGCGTGGGCTTCGACCGGTCATAGGTGTTGCCGTCCTTGCCGCGCACCTTGCCCGGCTCATAGCGGTCGCCGTGGGTGTAGAACCAGTCGTCGCCCTTGTAATAGTGCTCGTCCACGATGGTGTCGGGGTATTTCGCGTCGATTTCCGACATATTGGCGTCGAACTCGCGGCCCGCGTCGGCGGCGCCGGCGGTGGAGACGATCGTAATCTCCGGATGGGCGGCCTTGATGGCCTTGTACATGATGTCGAAGCGCTCCCAGAACTCGGGTCCCTGGTTCTCGTTGCCGATGCCCAGGTACTTGAGGTTGAACGGGGCCGGATGGCCCATCTGAGCCCGCCTGGCGCCCCATTCAGTGTCGGTCCCGCCGTTGCAGAACTCGATGAAGTCGAGCGCATCCTTGACGAAGATGTTGTAGAAGCGGTCGCGGTCGGCCTTCGTGTCGAGCGGCGCGATGTACTGGTGGCCGGCGAACTGGCAGGTGACACCGTTGTTCAACACCGGCAGCGGCGTGGCGCCGAGGCCCTCCGCCATGAGCAGGTACTCATAGAAACCGATGTACTGCGAGGTCCAGTAGGCCCAGTGGTTGCGGAAGCCCACCCGCTCCTCGCGCGGGCCGATGGAATTCTTCCAGAACACCTGTCCGAAGTAGTTGGTCCCCTCGGAGGCGCAGCCGCCGGGGAAGCGCATGAAGGTCGGATGCAGGGCTTCCAGCGCCTCCAGGAGGTCCTTGCGGAAAGGCCCATACTGGCCGCCCTTCCAGAGCTCGGACGCTTCCGGCACCAGGGTGACGAAATCGAGCCAGAAGGTGCCCTTCGCGTCGCCCACGATGACCAGCCGGCTGTCCACGGAGCGCTCCGCCTTCAGCGTGCCGGTGTACTTCGTCCAGTTCTTGGCCGGCCGGGTGATGGAGACCACGTTGGAATTGATGTTCCCGTCCTTGTCCTCCAGATAGACCGAGACGGTTCCCCGGTACTTGTTAGCCAGCAGGTACAGGCCCAGGTCATAGCTCACGCCTTCCTTGACGGGAATGGACGCCGTCTGCGTGTTGTTGGAATAGAGCTGTCCCGGGCCGCGCTTGTATTCGGAGATGCCGTAGCCGTTGGCGGCGATGCCGAAGCCCTCGCCGGGATCCTGGATGTCGAAGCGCACGCTGTACTGGGCGTAACGGAGCTCGTCGTCGTATTTGTCGTCCGGGTCGAAGTCGTACCAGCGCTTGAGCTTCGGGACCAGCGGCTTGTCGGCCACGGCACGGGCGCTGCCCACGGCGCCGTCCTTCCGGACCACCGTCCATCCGAAGAAGATGGTGTCGCACTGGGAGAATTCATCGGCCCCCGGAGCCTCCGGAACGTTGTAGGCCTGGAAAGAGTTGTTCTGGATGAGCTGGGCGCAGATGCCGCCATCGACGCTCTGGTTGATGTCCTCGAAGAAGATGCCGGCGAGGGTGGGGCTGACCTGGATGCCGAGCTTGTCCGGGTGCAGGGCCAGGGTGCGCTTCTCGGGCTTCTTCCAGCCTTCGAGCTGGAGCATCTTCTCGGCCATCCGGTAGCCCATCAATCGCATGCCTTCGGTGCTGAAATGGAACTGGTCGCCCGTGCTCTCGCAGCCCAGGGCGGAGATGACGTGGGCGTTCGGCATCACTTCCGGCAGGTGCGGCAGCACGACGTCGTTGAAGGCGGCGCAGACGCCGTCCACCTCGGCATACTTCAGTTCGCCGGCGAGGAGCGGGATGTCGTCGGGGTTGAGGCCCAGTTCGGCGCAGAGGTCGTCATGGATCTTCTTCACGCGGCCGGGCCAGGCGGGGTCGTCCGGATTGGACTCGCCCTGGTGCAGCAACATGCCCTTGATCACGCCGTCCTTCTGGGCGATGCGCGCGATTTCCAGCAGGCGGTGGTAAGGGCTGCCGCCGTACTGCGCGACGATGGCCTTCATCCAGTCGCGTTCATTGTCGATGTACTCCTTGTACGCATCCTTGTCCCAGAGCTCCAGCTTGGCGCCCGCGACGGACACGTTGATGACGCCCACGCGGATGTTCGGCGGCAGGTTTTCGATCATCTTGCGGCCGAAGAAATCGACCGGGCCCAGGTTGTTGCCTTCCCGGCAGATGGGCGGCGTGGCCGTGTACCAATGGCCCTTCTCCCGTCCGTAGCGGGGCATGTCGACCGCCGCCATGAACTGGAAGCGCGGGTCGTTGAAGCCCTCGTCCTGCGGGGCGGGCCGGGCCCCGGCCTCCATATTGGACTGTCCGAAGCAAAGATAGATGTGGAAATCGGGGTCGGGCCCCTGGGCGAAGGCCGGCAGGGCGAGCGTGAAGGCCGCCAGGGCCGTGAAGAAACGTCTGAACATAGTCTTGCAACTCTTTCTTACAAAATTACGCATTTTCGCCAAAATCCCTATATTTGTGAAAACAAGTATTTTCCATGCCCATGAACCAGCTCCATCTCAAGCAGGAAGCCGTCCGGTGCCTGCTTTGCGAAAACGCCCCTTGTACCGCCGCCGTCCGCCAGGGCGATCCCGCCCGGGCCGTCCGGGCCGTCCGTTTTGACAACCAAGTCCTGGGAGCCCGCCTGTTCGCCGCCATCAGCGAGGCGGACCTGGAGGCCGCCGAGAAGGCCTGCATCCACTACGACCGGCCCGTACGCCTGCGGGAGATCGCCAAGTCGCTGCCGGCACCCGCGCCGGAGACGGAGCTTCCCTCCCTGGAAGTCGACTTCTGCGGCCTGCACTGCGAGAATCCCTTCTTCCTGGCCTCTTCCGCCGTCTGCACGAACTATGAGATGGTGGCCGCGGCCCTGGAAGCGGGCTGGGCGGGCGTGTTCTACAAGACCATCTGCCTGCAGGACATCCAGGAGGTTTCTCCCCGCTTCGACGCCGTGAAACGGGCCGACAGCAGTTTCGCTGGCTTCCGCAACATGGAGCAGCTGTCGGAGAATCCCGTGGAGATGGACTTCGACATCCTCAAGCGGCTCAAGCAGAACTATCCCTCCAAGATCATCGTCGCCTCCATTATGGGACAGACGGAGGAGCAGTGGATCGAGCTTGCGAAGATGGCCGAGGAGGCCGGCGTCGATGCCGTGGAGCTGAATTTCTCCTGCCCGCAGATGCGCCTCGCCGGTATGGGCAGCGACGTGGGCCAGAATCCGGAGCTCGTCACCTTCTATACCGCCTATGTCAAACGGTCCGTCCGCATCCCCGTCATTCCCAAGATGACGCCGAATGTCGCGTCGATGACCCAGTTCGCCCTTTCCGCCCATTTCGCCGGGGCCGACGGCATCTCCGCCATCAACACCATCAAGTCCGTGACGATGGGGGCCGATGTGAACGGCAAGCGCATCGTTTCCGGCTACTCCGGCTCGGCGGTCAAGCCCATCGCCCTGCGGTTCATCCTGGAGATGGCGGGCAACCCCATCATGCCCGGTCTGCAGCTGTCCGGCATCGGCGGAATCTCCACCTGGCACGACGCGCTGGATTTCATCCAGCTAGGCTGCCAGAACGTGCAGGTATGCACGGCCGTAATGCAGTATGGCTACCGGATCATCGACGACCTCATTGACGGAATGCAGAACTATCTGGCCTCCCGGGGCGTTTCCCGGCTGGGGGACCTGGTGGGCGAAGCGCTTCCGCTGTTCGTCCGGGCTTCAGAACTGGACCGCACGACGGTCGTTTACCCGGTCATCAACCGCGACACCTGCATCGGCTGCGGCCGCTGCTACATTTCCTGCCGGGACGGCGGCCACCAGGCCATCACCTTCGGCGAAGACCGGCAGCCCCACATCGTGGGATCCAAGTGCGTCGGCTGCCATCTCTGCTACCTCATTTGCCCCACGGGCTCCATCGGCCTGTCCAAACGTGTACCTAAGCGGAAATAGCCGGGAAGGCTATTTCCGCTCGAGCTCGAAAGGTCATTTACCGGAAGAAAGGTATTCTTGCAAGGCATTGACATAACCTCTGAAGGCCTCCTGGCCCGCCGGGGTGATTTTGCAGGTGGTGCGGGGCATCTTGCCCTTGAAGCCTTTCTCCACCGTGATGTAACCGGCGGCGGTCAGTTTGTCGATCTGCACGCTGAGGTTCCCGGACGTCGCGCCTGTCTGGTTCTTCAAGTAGGTGAAGTCGGCCTCGTCCACCCCGGCCAGGATGGACATCACCGCCAGCCTGAGCTCCGAATGTAGGAGCGGATCCAATTTGGGAAACATGGCTTACCTGTTCTGAAGTTTCATGATGGCGCCGGTGACGAGCAGGAGGATGCCGCCCAGGGTGAAGATCAGCAGCTGCGCCTCGCTCTTGACCAGCATGGCGACGACGGCGCCGCAAACGCCCAGGAGGAAACCGCAGACGATGATGGGCCAGTTCTTCAGCAGGACGCCGGACATGCATTCCGCGAGGCCCAGGATGATGACGATGATGAGAGAAACGTTCATCGGCACCAGGAAGATGGCGAGGACGCTGAGCGTGACGGCGAAAACGCCGAAGACGCGCCACACGCCGGAGAGCATCTTGCTGACCTCGTTCTGCGGGACAGCCACGTCATACTTGCCCATCAGCGCGGCGAGGGGATAGCCGATGACCGGCATGGCGAACCACAGGAAGTTCCACTGCGGCTTTCCGGTCAGATTCCAAAGCAGGTAGATGACCAGGGAGAGAGCGGTAAGCAGCGCACCCCAGAGAAGGAAGTACTTGGCGCTGTTGCGAAGGATGCCCTTGCGGCTCTTGTTGAAGGTTTCCGTGATGATCTGAAGGCTCTGCTGAGCGCTCATTTCGTTGTTCTGTTCCATTGTATCAAGGATTTAACTGGTTTGCGGAGTCCGTTGCGGCTGCGCAGTCCGTCCGGATTCCGATGCAAATATAAACAAGTTTACATTATAAACCAAATTTTATGGAACTTTTTTATATAAATTTGTAAAATGAGAATCCGGTTAACCTGATCTTACGGGATGGATAAGAGACTTCTTTCCGGCAAACTGATGCTGACGGGGGCTGCGGCCCTTGCCGCAGGCTCTTGCGCGCAGCAGGCACAAAGCCCCGCCCAGCGTCCCAACGTGGTGTTCATCCTCGCGGACGACCTGGGCTGGGGAGACTTGAGCTGCTATGGACAGCAGCGGTTCCAGACGCCGAACATCGACGCCCTGGCCAGCCGGGGAATGCGGTTCACCCAGTGCTACTCCGGCACGACGGTGAGCGCGCCCTCCCGTTCCTGCCTGATCACCGGCACCCACAGCGGCCATACCGCCATCCGGGGCAATATGGAACTGGACCCGGAAGGGCAATTCCCGCTCCCGGCTGACGCGCATACCTTTTTCAAGGACCTGAAGGAGGCCGGGTACACGACCGGCGCCTTCGGCAAATGGGGCCTGGGATTCGTGGGCACGACCGGCGACCCGAACCTGCAGGGGGTCGATACGTTCTACGGCTACAACTGCCAGCTCCTGGCGCACAGCTACTATCCGGACCACCTGTGGGACAACGGGAAACGGGTGGAACTGGCTACGGATATGCCTTATGGACAAGGGGACTACGCCCCGGACCTGATCCATTCCAAGGCCCTCGCGTTCATGGACCAGGCCGTTGCGGGCGGAGAGCCGTTCTTCCTCTGGTATCCTACGACCATCCCTCACGCGGAGTTGATTGTCCCGGAGGACGACATCATCGAGGGCTTCCGTGGCAAGTACCCCGAGACGCCTTACCAGGGAATTGACGACGGCCCATACTTCCGGAAGGGCGGCTACTGCTCCCAGGAGACCCCGCACGCGGCCTTTGCCGCCATGGTTGTGCGCCTGGACAGGTACGTGGGTGAAATCGTGCAGCACTTGAAGGATCTGGGCGTCTATGACAACACCGTCATCATCTTCAGCAGCGACAACGGTCCACACAAGGAAGGCGGCGCCGACCCCGACTTCTTCGACTCGAACGGTCCCTGGAGGGGCTACAAGCGGGATGTGTACGAAGGTGGCGTTCGTGTGCCCATGATCGTTTCGTGGGAAGGGCACGTGAAGCCCGGCACTGAATCCGACTTTATGTGCACGTTCTGGGACCTGATGCCCACATTCCGGGAGCTGGCCGGTTCCAAGACCGACGGCGAAGGACTGGACGGTTTCAGCATCCTGCCGCTGCTGGAAGGCCGCAAAGGCCAAAAGGAGCACGAAAGCCTGTACTTTGAATTCCAGGAACTGGGCGGCCGCCAGGCGGTCCGCAAGGGCGACTGGAAACTGGTCCACCTGAACATCCGCACGGACAACCCGGTGTACGAACTGTACAATCTGGCTGACGATCCCGGCGAGACCAACGACCTGTCAGCCGCCTGTCCCGACATCCTGGCGGACCTCCAGGCGATCATGGACGAGTCCCATATCCCCAATCCCGCTTTCCCTGTCTTGAAAGGCGAGACAGCAATAACCCCGTCTATTTGAACACCGTCCGCAGGAGGGCGTCGATGCCCTCGCCGCGCATGTCCTGCTGGACGATCTTGCCGTCAGGGTCGAACAGGAACAGGTGCGGGATGGTCGACACGCCGAATTCCCTGGCGAGCGCGATAGTGGGATCAAGCAGCTGCGGGTAGTAGATGCCCATATTGGCCATCGCCTTCTGCGTATTGGGCTTCTGGTCCCGGACCGCGATGCCGATGACGACGAGGCCTTTGTCCTTGTAGTCGTTGTACGCTTTCACCACGAACGGGGTCTCTTCGCGGCAGGGGCCGCACCACGAGGCCCAGAAATCGACCAGGACATACTGGCCCTTGCCCACGAAATCGTCCAGGCAGCCCGTGGCCTCGGAGATGGTCCCATCGGCCTGCAACTGGATAAGGGCCCCCTTGGTTGAACGAGGGGTTGCGGAATGGCCAGCGACCGCGAACATCAGCGCGGCGGCGAGGAGAAGGATGGCGGGGAGGAATCTGTGCTGTTTCATAAGGCAATGCTGCTGTGTCTCACAAAAGTACGCACATCGCAGCAATAATCCAAGAATGGCTCGTCCTTCAGTTTATGTTTTGGAATGCTCTCCACTCATGATTACTTCGATCTGTTCTTTGAGGAGGGGGACATCCACCAGGGCAGTATGCCAAAGCAGTTCCGGTAGAATGGTTGCATAGCCATGCACGAGGACGTGCCGCATACGGATGATGTCTTGCAGCCGTCCGTAGTCGCGTTCAGGTTCTCTCATAGACGAGGACTTTTTCGCGGTTGACACGCTCCCGTGCAAAGGGTTTGACGCTATCCTTTGCCACCAGGTCGACCTTGCGGCCCAGCAAGGCTTCCAGCCGGTTGATCATTCCTGCATACTGCAGAAGCCCGATGGGGGAGGAAGTGTCCAGGTCGACGAGAATATCGACATCACTGTCCGGCCTTTCCTCCATTCTCGAGAAGGAACCGAAAATCCAGGCACGTTCCACAGGTTCCTGCCGGAAATAGTCTTGAATGGCACGGACCGTGGCAATCCGGTCCTGGTCGATTCGATCCAGCCGGCTGCGGATTTCTTCCTTCTTCCCCTTTCTGCCGGCATACCGGAGCAGCCGGGAGGTATTGACGGGATACAGTTCAAAAGCCCGTTGGAATTCTCGCTGGATGTCCTGGTCTGTCAGGGCGGCGTACTCTTTGTCTGCGTCATAGTCCACCAGGCGCTTCTCCAAGTCCGGAACGCTGACGCCATCATTTTGAAAGACCGGGGATTCGGAAATGAGAGGCTTCACCAAGATGAAGTCGTGCAGATCCTCCATCATCGGATAGGCGTTCCGGATCAGCGCGACATCCTGAAAGCGTTGCTTCAGGGCGGTCCTGACCGCGTCGCACATACTCTTGGGAACCTCCACGATCAGATTCCGTCCTGCATCCGTGATGCAATGGTCCATGCCCACAAAAGCCTCCGTCAACGTATCCGCCACGGCCCTCATCCTGGGTGTTATGATGCACTTGTACTCCATATTTATGTGTTGGAACAAAGATAAACGATTTTGGCAATATTTCAAAGAAATTGCCAATAATCACTTTGGCGAGATTCTCTCACAAGTATGACAAAGGTGCTCGTACAGGTCCATGAACGGGACCGGTACGGGCATTTAAGGGGTGTTTTCGCTTGTATAGGTCCCGCAACTGGACCTATACAAGCACCTGCAAAGAGTATCGGAAAGGCCTCGAAATGGCCTGAAAGTCGTCAAGTTGAATCTTAGCCGCCGTCCCAACACCTGCATCCTCGAAAACATTCATCGGCTCATGATAACAGCGCGGATTGTCGGGTAGTCATTCTCCACTCGTTTCGGGAATGTGTTGTGCGCACTGAATCTATGAGCCGGAAGTAAAAGCCGTCAAAGTTTCCGCCCGAGAATGGATTGGGTGGAGCGGCTTCTTTTTTTCATTATGATAGATTATCACCCAAAGATAGATGTTCGAGTCATGCCTCTGCTACTAGACGAAGAAGGTGACTAAAAAGTCAGTTGACTGATTGGTCACCTTCTTTTTTGTACATAGTAGGAAAGGTGCCCCTACGGGGGTAATAAATAATAGCTATTC
>ONEX01000031.1 GCA_900316955.1 uncultured Bacteroidales bacterium | reverse complement strand
TCGGGGGAATTCTTTTACCCTATATCAAAGATAAGAAATTTCGAACACATTAACAATCAATTTGTTATAAAGTTTCGACTGTTTCGCGATAGTCCCTAGCGTAAGCATCCGAAGAACTGCATCTTGTAGCGGGGAGAGATCCTCGCTACTTTTGCAAAAAAAGGGAAAGCGATGCTTACGAGAGAACAGATCCTGGAGATCGACCATTATTGCGCAGAGCATAAGATGAGCCTTGAGGCCCGTATGGATGAGATTGGCGTGCCCCATCACCAATACTATCGCTGGAAGAAGAAGTATCGGGACGAAGATGCAGCCGGGATTGGCCCAGAGAGAGGATCTTTCGTTCAACTGTAAGCCTCCGACAAAGTACCCTTGAAGCCCCGCGAAAGCGGGGTTAACTTTGCATCCTAACCTTTACATAAGCCTCCGAGCAAATACACGTAAGTGACATGTCATTATATGCAAGTCGCAGTAACTTCCGTGTTAGTAGCGGTCAGTTGCTGCGACTTTCGTTATGGTCGGGAGATTCCGGGTCAAGCCCGGAATGAGGAAGGGAGGCCGGAATGACGATAAAGGAGATTCCCGGTCAAGCCGGGAATGACGACAAGGAGATTCCGGGTCAAGCCCGGAATGAGGAAAGAGAGGCGCGGAATGAGGCGCTAGTCAAGCCGGGAATGACGCAGGGGAGGCCGGGAATGACGAGTAGAAGCTAGCCTTTCTTCTGCATCTCCGACGGGGTGGCGCCGAATTCTTTGGCGAAGCAGCGGGTGAAGTACTTCGGATCGTTAAATCCCACTTCGTAGGCGATTTCGGAGACGGTCATGTCGGTGTTGGTGCCGTTGCTGAGCATCTCTTTCGCCACGTTCAGTCGGTACGTCCTAATGAACTGCGCAATGGACAGCCCAAAGCCTTCTTGGATCTTCTCGTTCAGGGTGTTGCGGTTCATGCTCAGTGCATCGGCGAGCTTATAGACATCCAGCTCGGGATCCTTGTAGAGTTTCTGAATAGCCTCCAGCAACTGCGCAGAGAAGTCGGATTCGCGCGCCGAAGCGGTGCTGGCCAGCAGGGTGTTATGGCTCGCGATCATCTCGTTTTGCTTCTGGAGCAAGGCGTTCTGCTCTGCGAGGGCCTCTGCCTTCCTTTCCAGCTCTTCTTTTTGCTGCTTCAGCTCCTTCGTCTGCCTATCGACTTCCTGCTGCAGCAGGTCTTTCTTCCGACTGATGGACCGCGTGTACCACCTCACAAACAGGTACACCAAAGAGCCTAACAGCAGGAAGGCCAACAACCTAAACCACCAGCGGTTGTACACCACGGGGATGACGACCAGGGCCTTTTCGGCCTGGGAGAGGACGTTGCCTTTCTTGTCGACAGCCCTGATCTGGATCTTGTATTTGCCGCCGGGGATGTGGCCGAATTTGACGTGCGTGTCGTGCCCGAAAATGGGTGCCCAGGTCTTTTCCAGGGGCGAAATGCGGCTCTCATAGACAATATCCGAGCGCGTGCCGTAGGAGAGGTCCGCGAACTTGAGCGTGAAGTCGTTGTCTTTCTCGCCTTTGACGATGGTGTCGGAGGAGGCGAGGTTGTGGAACTCGTCCTTGGAATAATAGCCGGAGATCACGACGGCGGGCTGGTTTCCGAGCTCGTTGGACACGTAGCTGGACCGCAGGATGCTGAAGCCGCCCTCTTTCTGTCCAATATAGATGGTCCCTTCGCGGCCCTTGGCGACGCTGTTCTCGCAGAAGGACATGGACTTGAGCCCATCGTTCCGGCTGTAGCTCGTGAGCTCGCCCGTCTGCGTGTCCAGCCGGGAGAGGCCGTTCTCGGTCGTGATCCAGAGGTACATGCCGTCCAGCAGGAGGCCGTTGATCTGGTCGTCGCAGAGGCCGTTCTCCTCGGAATAGACGGTGATTTCGGGCTCTTCGGCCTGGCAGTTGTCCAGCCGGTAGAGGCCGCTCCCGTAGGTTCCAGCCCAGATGCTGTCGCCGTCCCGGACGAGGGCCATGGACATCGGAAATCCTGCTATCGTCCTGAATTCCAACGATTTTAGGTCAATCACGCGGAGCCCCTCGATGCTGCTCACCCACAGCTTGTCATCCATGCGGCAGGCGCCCAGGCAGCCGGGAATCCGGGGACTGAACTCCGCGAACGCGGACCGCCGCAAGTCGTAGTAACACAGCGCGTTGCGGGCCACCAGCCAGATGTACTCATTGACCGGATCGTACACCATCCCGAGGATGACGTTGATGTTCCGGGCGATTTCCGACTGGGACCCTTCCGGGACGCGGACGACGTCCGGGCTGTTCAGATTGATATAATTAAGGTGTCCGTCCACGGTGCCCATCCAGAGCCTTCCCTGGCCGTCCTCGCAAAAGGCCGTGATGGTATTGCCCGCAAGCGCGGAGTTCTCCGGGTTGTAGTTCCGGAACTTCAAGTCGCCCACTTGCCGACACACGCCGAATCCCGTCGCCGCCAGCCACAGATGGTCTTGACTGTCGATATATAACGCGCGTATGGGCGTCGTCGGGATAGGGGAGGAGGTGGTCTCGATGCGGGAGATGTTCGTGAGTTTCAGGCTCTTTTTCTGCAGGATGACGAGCCCTTCCGCTTCCAGGCCCACCCAGATCTGCCGGCCGCGGGTGGCGATGCTCCGCACGATCTCGCCCGGGAGGATCTGGTTCCCGTAGTCATTGGCCCGGGAGCTGTAGGTGTCGAACGAATGCCGGGCGGGATTGTAGATGCTCACGCCGCCCAGGGTGCCGATGACGATCTCGTTGTCCTCCGTCAGGCACAGGCCGGTGATCTCGTTGTTGGGGAGGGAGTGCGGATCCGCGTCGGAATGCTGGAAGCAGGTTTTCTCGCCGGAGTTGAGGTCCACGCGGTACAGCCCGTTCATGGTCCCGATCCATACTTCGTTGCCGGAGCGCTGGAAGGCGGTCGCGCGGTTGTTCTCGCCGATGAACAGGTCGGGGAGGATTTCGGACTTGGTGAGGCCTTTGCCCTCGATGGGCCTTACCTTATAAAAATGGCCGCCGAGGGTGATCCATACGGAGCCGTCCTGCTCCACGTCGCCGGCCTTGGGCATCAGGTTGTCGTTCGCGACGTCACACTGCAGGGAATCCACCACAATGCGCTTGCCGTTGTCAGCGAAGCCGATGCGGAAGAGCTGGTCGCGGGAGGTGAACCAGATGCCGCCCTTGTCGTCGCTTCGCATCGCCTGCGGTGCATGCGCGCGGCGCCAGGCTTTGCTCATCCCGGGCAGGTCCCCCAGCGGGGTGAGGGTTTTCATGTCCATCACTTCGAGGCTCGCGCCCGGGATCCAGAGCCGGCCGTAGTCGTCCTCGCGGCATTGGCGGACGATGTCGCCGATGGTGGAGGCGCCCGTCTTGCTGGAGAAGGGGAGGACGGAGTCGCCGTCGTAGCGGACGAGGCCGCCGCCGAAGGTGCCGATCCAGGCGTATCCCTGGTTGTCGAAGTAGATGCCGTTGATATCCTGGTCCGGGAGCCCGTCTTCACGGGTGAGGCGGTTCACAACCATGTAATCCTCGGCCTCCGTCTGGGCGCTGAGCCTGCCGGGCAGGAACAGCGCAATGCACGCCGCCAGAATAAAATCCACCTGTCTGAAAATTTTATCCACCATTTATTATATTTTTTCCACTATGGCTACGGGCAAAGATATGTATTTTTGTCAAAACGACCAAAACAAACAACCAACTAAACACTGATATATGAAACTAACCAAAGCTTTCCGCTGCCTTTTCCTTTTAGGAATGGTGATGCTTTTCGGTGCGAATTCTTTCGCCCAGAATGTCACCGTGAAGGGAAAAGTGGCAGACTCGAATGGTGAACCGATCATCGGTGTCACCGTCATGCTCAACGGTAACAACACGGTGGGCAGCCTCACGGACGCGAACGGTAACTACTCCATCACCGTTCCGGCCAATTCCACGCTTTCGTTCTCCTGTGTCGGTTTCGCCACGCAGGAAGAACAGTTGAATGGACGTACGACCATCGATGTCGTGCTCCAGGAAGACACCGAATTCCTCGATGAGACGGTCGTCATCGGTTACGGTACGCAGAAGAAGCGTCTCCTCACGGGCGCGACGATTAACATTACTGGTGACGAGATCCAGAAGCAGAGCACGACCAACGCGCTCGGCGCCCTGTACAGCTCCGTCCCGGGTGTGAACATCGTCCAGGCCAGTGGTGTGCCGGGTGCCGGCTACAGCATCACGGTCCGTGGTATCGGCACCACCGGTTCCGCCAGCCCGCTCATCGTCATCGACGGTGTCGCCGGCGGCAACCTCGACGACCTGAACCCCGCTGACATCGAGTCCATCGACATCCTGAAGGATGCGGCCTCCGCGGCCATCTACGGCGCCCGCGCGGCGAACGGCGTTGTCCTCGTGACCACCCGCCAGGGCAAGATCGGCGAGAAGAAGGCGACCGTCTCCTTCGACGCCTACACGGGTTTCCAGCAGCCGAACACGAACGGTGTCCACGGTGTCACTGCTTCCGAGTATCTGGATTTTGTCAAGCGCGCCGGCCTCACGGAGTTCGACAACATCGAAGAGACGATGCCCGTCCAGATGCAGTGGATCCGCGAAGGAAAGTGGAACGGTACCGACTGGTTCACCGAGTCCATCAACAAGAACGCCCCGACCAAGAACCTTGTGGTGGGCGTGAACGGCGGCGGCGACGCGGTCCGTTATTCCTTCAGCTTCTCCAAGTCCTACCAGGAAGGTACCCTGGGTGTGCCCAAGGTGACCTATTATGATAGAACGACCGTGCGTGCGAACACGGACTTCACCGTCCTCAAGAAGAACAACCGCGACATCATCAAGATCGGTGAGAATGTGACATTCTCCATCACGAGTTCCCGCGGCATGAGCACCAGCGGCCGTGGCAGCGATGTCTCCAACCTCCTGACCAAGACCCCGCTCCTTCCCGCCTACGACCTGGACGGTACCATCTACACCTATAAGAAGCAGCTTCGGGACAACTGGGATGCCCGCGACAACGAGAAGAACCCGCTGGAGGAGAATTCCCTCAAGGAGAGCCAGGGCAAGGGTGTCCGCGTGCAGGGTAACGTCTATCTGGAAGTGAGCCCCATCCGTGAACTCCGCTTCCGTACCGCCTTCGGTTTCCGCGCGAACACCAATTTCTCCCGCGATTATACGCCCGTCTATCAGCTCACGGCTTCCGACTTCAAGGATTATGACGTCGTGAGCCAGAGCTCCCGCGTGTCCACCAACTGGACCTGGGAACTGACCGCCAACTACCGCAAGACCTTTGCCCAGGCCCATACCATCGAGGCCCTCGCCGGTACCTCCATCGAGGCGACGGGCTGGGGCATGAACCTCAACGGTTCCCGTTCCAACACCAAGTTCGGAACCTGGGATTCCGCCAACCTCGGTTCGGTCGAGGGCGCGCTCACGAGCGACGAGCACGCCAGCATGGGCGGTGGCAACACCATCCCTTACAACGACCTTCTCTCCTTCTTCGGCCGTGTCAATTACAGCTACAAGGATAAGTATCTGCTGACGGCCATCGTCCGTTCCGACGGTTCCTCCAACTTCGCGAAGGGCCACCGCTGGGGCGTCTTCCCGTCCATCTCCGCCGGTTGGGTGGTTTCCTCCGAGCCCTGGATGGCGTTCGCGAAGGATTGGCTGAGCTTCTTCAAGATCCGCGGAAGCTGGGGCCAGAACGGTAACTGCCGCATCGAGAATTTCCAGTACACCGGTACGATCTCGCTGGGTGGCCAGTATGACTTCTCCTATGAGCAGACGAACCCGGTCACGGCCGCCTATCCCGACAAGATTCCGAACTCCAAACTCTCCTGGGAGACTTCCCAGCAGCTGGCCGTCGGCTTCGATTCCCGCTATTTCCGCAGCCGCCTGGGCGTCATCTTCGACTGGTACCAGAAAGACACCAAGGACTGGCTGGTGACTCCTCCGTCCATGGGTATCCTCGGCGCGAACGCCGCTTCCATCAACGGTGGTGCCGTGCGCAACTCCGGCGTGGAGCTCAGCTTCACCTGGAACGACAAGGTGGGCGACCTCCGCTACAGCGTGGGCCTGAACGGTTCCTACAACAAGAACCGGGTCCTGTACATCAACAACGCCGATGGCATGATCCACGGTGAGAAGAAGATCATTTCCGAGAACGTGGCGAAGGAAGACGGCTTCCGCGCCGAGCCCGGCAAGCCGATCGGCTACTTCCTGGGTATGGCCAGCGAGGGTATCTTCCAGAACCAGGCCCAGATCGACGAGTACAACAAGAAGGGCTATCTCTTCATGAACGGCTACGAGAGCGCCCAGCCGGGTGACGTCATCTGGATCAACCAGAACGGCGACGACAAGTACGACGAGAAGGACTGCGTCGAGATCGGCAACCCGCACCCGGACGTCACGATGGGCTTCAGCATCAGCCTGCAGTGGAAGGGCGCCGACTTCAGCATCAACGGTTCCGGCGCTTTCGGTCAGCAGGTGATGCAGAGCTACCGCCAGTTCGCTCTCCAGGACCTGCAGAACTTCACCAACAACCTGGCCGCCCGCTACTGGACCGGCGAAGGCTCCACCAACAAGTTCCCGCGTTTCTCCTCCGGTTCGCACAACAACTTCAAGTGCAACAGCTACAACAGCGACATCTTCATCCAGGACGCCGATTACGTCAAGATCCGCAACATCACCCTGGGTTACGACTTCAAGCAGGTGTTCAAGCGCCTTCCTTTCCAGATGCTCCGCGTCTTCGTGACGGGACAGAACCTCTTCACTTTCACCGGTTATGACGGCATGGATCCGGAAGTCGGTACCGGCGCCCCCGGTTACAGCTGGTCTTCCGGTATCGACACCGGTTTCTATCCTTCTCCTAAGGTCTATATGGCCGGCGTCAGCATCAAATTCTAATCCCGAAAGCATATGAAAAAGATTGTATACATCCTGATTGCCTGTATCTTCGCGGTTGCCAGCTGCGACAAGATCGACAGCCTGCTGGACACGAAGAACTATCAGAAAGCCGATACCTCCTCCTTCCCCCAGACGGAGAAGGACGCGGAGCAGCTGGTCAACTCGGCCTACTCCACGATGCATTCCCTGTACGGCGGCAGTATCTTCCGGATCAACCTGTTCCGGCGCATGATCGCCAGTGACGACCTGTACGGCGGCGGCTCCACGAGCTCCAAGGAAACGACCGCGGCGGACCGTCTGCTCGCCCCGTCCATGGACGAGGACAACTCCCCGTGGAAGAGCTACTACAATGGTATTTTCCGTTGCAACTTCGCGCTGGAGGCCATCTCCGCCATGGATGACGACCTCTTCACGGGTGACAACAAGAACTGGTTCCTGGGCCAGGCGCACTTCATGCGCGCTTTCTGGCTCTGGGAAATGGCCGAGCGGTATGAATGCTTCCCGCTGACGCTTTCCACCGAGGTGGAGAACATGCCCAAGGCTACGGTGGACGAGATCTACAAGGCGATCGGCGACGACCTCGTCAAGGCTATCGAGCTGATCCCCGCGAAGTACGGCTATTCCCGGGACAACAACCTGGCCGGCCGTGCCACCAAATATGCCGCCGAGGCGCTGATGGGCCGTGTGTGGCTGTTCTACACGGGCTTCTACAAGAAATCCGACATGCTCGGCATCACCAAGTCCCAGGTGATCTCCTGGCTGGAGGAATGCGCGAACACCAGCGTCTCCAAGTTCGACCTGGAGGACGACCAGCGCGAGATCTGGATGTACTCCAACGAGTGGTCCAGCGGTTTCAAGTATGAGACTGACTTCGACACCTGGGCCAGCCGGGAGAATCTGCACTGGGTGGGCAACCACAGCAAGGAGACCGTCTGGGGCGTCCATTTCTCCTACACTGGCAACGGTTACAACCGGCTCGCCGAGTGGCTGGGCTTCCGTAATTCCGCCCAGACCCCGAACAAGGACAGCTATCCTTACTCCGCCGGTGGCAACGGCAACGCGTCCGTGAACCCCAATTTCGTGAAGGAGTGGTTCGAGGATCCGGATTACGGCCCCACCGACAAGCGTTTCTACGGTACCATCCTGACGACCAACGAAGCGAAGATCCGGCAGGTTTATCCCTGGTATGGGGATGCCTATGTGGAACTCCCCAACTTCAAGGGTCACGACTCCAAGGAGATCGAGCGTACGCTCTTCTATACCAAGAAGTACCAGGCCATGGCCGCCTATTCCGACGGCGCCAAGACGAGCCTGATGAAGAACTTCTTCAACATTGTGAACGGAGCCATCTCCAACAGCGCCAAGAGCGGCAACAAGAACGACGCGATCTACATCCGCTTCGCCGACGTGCTGCTGATGCTGGACGAGCTCAAGGAGACCACGACCGGCATGAACCGCCTCCGCGCCCGCGCGGGCCTGGCCCCGTACAGTGGCTACACCCTCGAACGTCTCCAGAAGGAGCGCCGTTACGAGTTCGCGACGGAAGGCATGCGTTTCAACGACCTTCGTCGCTGGTATCCCGAAACGGCCGGTGAGATCATCCAGCGGAACCAGGATGGCGGTTACCTCGAGTTCAAGGGCAAGCCTTCGACCTATCAGGAGCTTCCGGGACGGTCCTTCGCCCAGCGGTATGCGCTCACCCGCGGTTTCTGGATGATCCCGCAGGAGCAGATCGGCCTTCAGGAAGGCATGCTCACGCAGAACAAGGGCTTCGAAGATACGGACAACTATCTCTTTGTCGACGGAGACCTCCCTTACGATAAATAAAGCAGAGCCGTCATAAGGCGAACTTGATTTTTTGATTGGTTGGTGTCGGCGCCCGCATTCCCTGCGGGCGCCGTCCGTATCTATAATTAAAATATTTTCTTATATTTGTGAAAATTGTTAGTTAGTAGTCATGAGAATTGCGGTAGTGGGTGCCGGCAATATGGGCGGCGCCATTGCCCGGGGGCTCGTCAAGGCGGGTACGGTCCGGGCGGCTGACGTCACCGTCAGCGACATTTCGGAGGCCGTGCTCCAGGGTTTTTCCGAGCGGGGATACAGGACGACGCCTGACAATCAGGCGGCCGTCGCAGGTGCCGATGTCGTGTTCGTCGTCGTCAAGCCCTGGCTCGTGGAGCAGGTCGTCAAGGGCCTCGCTCCGGCCTTGGACTACGCTTCGCAGGTGTTTGTCTGCGTGGCGGCCGGCATCTCGCCCGGGCAGCTCTCCGAGTGGCTCGGGGCCGATGCGGCCGGGGTGGCCCCCCAGTCCTTCCTCGTGATCCCGAATACGGCCATCGACGTGCTCCAGAGCATGACTTTCATCACGCCGGTCCATGCCGATGAGAAGGCCGTTTCCGTCGTGAAGGGCCTCTTCGACACGATGGGCTCGTCCATGGTCATCGACTATGGGATGATGTCCGCGGCCACGGCCGTGGCTTCCTGCGGCATCGCCTACGCCATGCGCTATGTCCTGGATGCGGCGCGGGGCGGCGTCGAGATGGGCTTCGACCCCGCCGAGGCGGTCCCGGTCGTGTGCCAGACGATGATCGGCGCCATCGGCCTGATGACCAAGGAAGGGGCCGATCCCGAGGCGGAGATCGTCAAGGTGTGCACGCCGGGCGGCCTCACGCTCAAGGGCCTCAAGGCGATGGAGGAGGCCGGTTTCACCGAGGCCGTCATCCGCGGTCTCAAAGCTTCTGTCAAATGAAAAGGATTGTCATCAAGATCGGGTCGAATGTCCTGACGCGGCCGGACGGCACGCTGGATGTGACGCGGATCTCGTCCCTCGTGGATCAGGTCCAGGCCATCCGCGCCGACGGCGCCCAGGTGCTGCTGGTGTCCAGCGGCGCCGTGGCGTGCGGGCGCAGCCGGCTGGGACGCGGGGGAGCGGCGCTGAAGCTGGACCCGGTGGAGCAGCGGCAGCTGTACTCCGCCGTGGGCCAGGTGCAGCTGATCGGCCTGTACTGCAGGCTGTTCCAGGACTGGGGCACGACCATCGGCCAGGTGCTTACGATGAAGGAGAGCTTCTCCACGCGCCGGGAATACCTGAACCAGCGGGCCTGCATGGAAGTGATGCTGGCCCACGACGTGGTTCCGGTCATCAACGAAAACGATACCGTGAGCGTCACCGAGCTGATGTTCACGGACAATGACGAACTCTCCGGCCTGGTGGCGTCGATGATGGACGCCGACACGCTGATGATCCTGTCCAATGTGGACGGAATCTACGACGGGCCGCCGTCCGATCCGGCTTCCAAGGTCATCGCGAAGGTGCTGCCCGGCGAGGACATCAGCGGCGGGATCGGCGCGCAGAAGAGCGGCTTCGGCCGCGGCGGGATGCGGTCGAAGTACGCGATCGCTACGCACGCCGCGGAGGAGGGGATCCGCGTCCTCATTGCCAACGGAAAGCGCGAGGGCATCGTCCGGGACCTGTATTTCAGCGTTCCGGGCACCGTCTGCACGGAGTTTGTCCCGGTCGCGGGCGGGGTTTCGAGCGTGAAGAAATGGATTGCCCACAGCAGCGGCTTCGCCAAGGGGACGGTTACCGTCAATGCGGCTGCGCGCGAGGCGCTCTGCGGCGAGCAGGCGGTGAGCCTGCTGCCGGTGGGCGTCGTCGCGGTGGAAGGGGACTTCGAGGAGGGCGATATCATCGGCATCCTGGACCCTTCCGGAACGCAGTTCGCCGTGGGGCGGAGCGCGTACAGCGCCGCCCAGGCGAAGGAAGTGATCGGCCAGCACGACTGCCGGCCGCTGGTGCATTACGATTATCTGAGTTTGCTGTAGTTTTATGGAAGCGTTATTCATCCAGGCCAGGCAGGCGGGCAAGTGCATCGCCGGCCTTTCCGACGATTTCCGGAACGACGTGCTGCGCGCCGTCGCCGACGAACTCGTGTCCTCCAAGGAGGAACTGCTCCGGGCCAATGCGGAGGATCTGGCCCGCATGGACCCGGCCTCGCCGCTCTACGACCGGCTGATGCTGACGGACGCGCGCATCGACGCCATCGCGGCCGACATGCGGAACGTCGCTTCGCTTCCGTCGCCGCTGGGCCGCGTCCTGCTGGACCGCGTCCTCCCGAACGGGCTCCAGCTGCGGAAGGTCGCCGTGCCTTTCGGGGTGATCGGCGTGATCTATGAGGCGCGCCCGAACGTCACGCTGGACGTGTTCTCGCTCTGTTTCAAGAGCGGGAACGCGTGCGTGCTGAAGGGCGGGAAGGACGCGGACGCGTCCAACCGCGCCGCCGTGGCGGTCGTGCAGCGGGTGCTGGCGGCCCGGGGCGTCGCCCCGGCGGCCGCGACCCTGCTGCCCGCGACGCACGAGGCGGCCAGCGCCCTGCTCAACGCGGTGGGCTACGTGGACGTGGTCATCCCGCGCGGCGGCCGCCGGCTCATCGACTTCGTCCGCGACAACGCCCGCATCCCCTGCATCGAGACCGGCGCCGGCGTGGTGAACACGTACTTCGACGCGGCGGGCGACCTGGAGATGGGCAAAGCCATCGTCTTCAATGCGAAAACGCGCCGCGTGAGCGTCTGCAACGCCCTCGACTGCCTCATCGTCCACAGCGCGCGCCTCCAGGACCTCCCGGCCCTCTGCGCGCCCCTGGCGGCGAAGAACGTGACCATCTATGCGGACGAACGCGCCTTCGCCGCGCTGAAAGGCATCTATCCGCTGCTGAACCCCGCCACCCCCGACAGCTTCGGCACCGAGTTCATGGACTACAAGCTGGCCATCCGCACGGTGGACAGCCTCCAGGAAGCCATGGACCACATCGCCCGCTACGGCTCCGGCCACAGTGAGAGCATCGTGACGGACGACCCGGCGGCGGCCGCGGCCTTCCAGGCCGGCGTGGACGCCGCCTGCGTCTACGTCAACGCCCCCACCAGCTTCACCGACGGCGCCCAGTTCGGCCTCGGCGCCGAAATCGGCATCAGCACCCAGAAGCTCGGCGCCCGCGGCCCCATGGGCCTGGAGGCCTTGACCACCTACAAGTGGCTCATCACCGGCTCCGGCCAAACCCGCCCCTAAGGGCGGTCCCTGAGCCTGTCGAAGGGCCGCCTAGCCCCGCCCCTGAGCCCCAATTGTGGTCCCTGAGCCCCCAATGGCGGTCCCTGAGCCTGTCGAAGGGCCGCCCGGGCCGGATGGTGAGCTTGTCGAACCACCGGCCCGGAATCCCCCAATGGCGGTCCCTGAGCCCGTCGAAGGGCCGCCCGGGCCGGATGGTGAGCTTGTCGAACCACCGGCCCGGAATCTCCCGCCTGCGGTCCCTGAGCCCGTCGAAGGGCCGCCCAACCCCGCCTACAGGCCCGCCGGCGGTCCCTGAGCCCGTCGAAGGGCCGCCCAGCCGCCCCGCTCCCTCCGGTGCAGGTGGGGTCTGCAGAAAGACTATTTGTAAGTCACTGATTCTCAAATAGCTATGCTTGAACGCCCTGCAGACCCACCGAAAATAGTACGGGTCTGCAGATGGGCTGTTGCTAGTTGTTTGATCTACAGCACTTTACAATAATCTATCCTGCAGACCCGTCAACCTATCTCAGGACGGGACCAGTGTGTTAACTTTTCTCAGGACGATACAATCCCTTGACGTTTTCTTTCTTTTAAGTGATTGATATTTAATAGGTTACGTTATGCTAAACGGCAAGAGGTATCTTTTAATAGACCCCTTGCCGTTGTTATTATCCTATAGAACTGGTTATCAGGTAGTTACGAAATAGGCTGCGGCATGGGGTGCTGCCACCCCTCCGGCCGCTTTGCTATCCACCCCTCCAGGCCACCGGCCCTACGCTACCGCATCACCAGCGGGGTGGGGACGGGGACTTGGGAGGGGGAGGAGCCGGTGGCGCGGCCGAAGACGGAGAAGTCGAGGATGCTCAGGGGGCCGGATTTGGGCCAGTCGAGCAGGGTGAGGCGGACGTAGCGGCATTCGACGGGGGCGATTTCGTCGAAGAGCACGTTCCGGGGCACTTGGTTGGCCGATTGGTCCAGGGCGGTGCGCCAGTCTTTGCCGTCCATGGACACTTCGATCTTGTACCTGTAGATGGGCGCCGCGCTCGCGCCCGTACCCCGCGCACTCGCCGCGCC
>ONEX01000027.1 GCA_900316955.1 uncultured Bacteroidales bacterium | reverse complement strand
GTTCTTCTTCAGCCAAGCTCCGATGCCGGGCAGGTTGTTCTCGTCGACGAACGCCAGACGGTCAGTCTGGAGAAGGCTGCCGAGGTTGACAGTGATGACAGCAAAGAGCTCCTCGTCCGGAACTGTGTTCATCAGGACGGCCAGGGTACCGTTGTTACGGTAGCTGTCGAAGGAGAGTTTCACTTCTGTGTTTTTGAAGTTAAGAGTTTTCATGACTTAAAACTTGTTTTGGGTTTCTTCTGCGAAGGAGTAGTAGGATGTATCCGCAAGGATGATGTGGTCGAGAAGCGAGATATCGAAGATGTCGCAAGCCTCCTTGAGCTTGTTCGTCTCGTTCATGTCAGAGGCACTCGGGGCGGGATTCCCGCTCGGGTGGTTGTGGAAGAGGATGATCGCGGTTGCGTTGCAGAGGAGCGCTTCCTTGATGATGCGCCGGTGGTCGATCTGGGTCGACTTGATAGTTCCGACGGTAATCATCTTCTTTGCTAGCGGAAGGTGGGCTCCATTCAGGAGGAGGATCCAGGACTCCTCGTGATCGAGGTCACGGAAGTCTTCGCGCAGGTAGCCTGCTGCCTGGGCCGATGCTTTGATCGGGGTGTCGGGTGTGTAGTGTGCTTGCTTCTTCATAATGCTACGGTTTGATGGTGAAACATCTTTTTTACGTAGCTGGTCATACGTCACCCTTCAGGACATCGGCAAGGCAAGGTGGAGAGCGAAGCGGACCTTGCCGGGATGTCCGGGTGACAGAACTTTGCGAAGTGAAAGGAGATGATGTCGGACCTGACCGGCTTCAAGGCCGCGATCAACGCCTCCGAGCGCGCCAACGGCAAGCCGGAGAGCAGCCTCGACTCCCTGATGGTCCAGCTGTTCAACGAAGTGGAGTACGTGTGGCCGCGCCTGGGCTATCCGCCCCTAGTGACCCCGTTCAGCCAGTACGTGAAGAACACCGCGCTGATGAACCTGCTCGCGATGGCGCAGAACAAACCGCGCTTCTCCACCATCGACAAGGACACCTGGGGAATGATCCTCGGCAAGATGGGCAAGCTCCCCGGCGAACTCGCCCCGGAAATCGTCCAGATCGCCAAGGAGAAGGGAATGGAATTCTATACCGGCAACCCGCAGGACATGTATCCCGACGAACTCCCGAAGTATCGCGAGATGATGAAGGAAAAGGGCTGGGACTGCGGCCAGGACGACGAAGAGCTCTTCAACATGGCCATGTTCGAGCGCCAGTACCTCGACTATAGGAGCGGCATCGCCAAGGAGCGTTTCAACAAGGACCTCGAGGCCTTCCGTGAGAAGGCGGGCGCCCCGATCGTGGTGAAGCGCGCCGTCGTGGAGATGCCCGAGTTCGACCTGGGCGCCCTGCTGGCCAAGTATCCCAAGGCCACGCCCGTACAGGCGCCCGTCGCCGGCCAGATGCTCTGGCAGGTGGACGTGGACGGTCCTTCCACCGCCCCCGCCGTCGGCACGAAGGTCGCGGCCGGCAAGCCTTGCGGCTACGTGCAGGCCTGGTACGGTATGGAGGAACTCCTCGCCGCCACGGACGGCCAGATCGTCGCCGTCACCGCCCCGCATGGCAAGAAGGTGGCCAAGGGCGAGATCGTAGCGCTGGTGCAGTAACGCGCCCGCAGATTCGGTCAAAAGGCCGCAGCCGGAATCCGGTTGCGGCCTTTTGGTATAATAAAACGCGGAAAGACTATCAAAAAATGGAATGGCGGGGATAACTTGCCTTAAAAAATCTTATACTTGTATGAAAGAACAAGTCATCTATGAGAAGGATTATCCCGTCGATCTGCCTCCTGCTGCTGTCCTGCTATGTCTCCGGTGCGGCTACCCATCCCTTCTTTACCCGCTATACGGATACGGACGGCCTCACGGATTTCAACATCACGAACGGTTGCCAGGATCCGTTCGGCCGGATCTGGCTCGCGGCGAACGGCGGGGTGTATTTCTATACCGGCAATAAATTCACCCCTTTCCGCAACGAGCGGTACCAGGAAGCCTGCTCCACCACCACGCAGGCCATCGCCGCCGATCCGGATGGCCGCGTATGGATCGCCACCTCCGCCGGTACCGGCTATTACGACGTCTATTCCGGCGAATTTACCGAGATTCCGGAATTGAAGAAGGAATCGGTCCGCGACATCGACACCGGGGCGGACGGCGAGATCTGGCTTACCTCCTACAACGGCATCTGGATGTACGCCCGGGACGGACGGCTGCAGAAAGCCGTTTCGGGGAACGCCTTCTCCCCCAGGAATTCCTGCCTGCTCGAGAACGGCGACCTGGTCTTCACCACCCGCGACGGCGACATTTACTTCATGGAGCGCCGGACGCAGGGCGTCAGCCTGCTGAAACACGCCGGGACCGGCCCGGACGGGACGCCAGTCCGCTACGAACTGGTAGAACACGTCCGCCAGGGAACGGTGCTTGCGTACACCAGCACGAAAAAGGTCGTGACGATCGACGCCTACACCGGCACGGAAGAAACGGTGCTCTCCACCAGCACGTCCGAATACGTTTCCGAAATCACCTGCCTGATGGTCCGCGCCGGCGAATTCTGGATCGGGACCCGGTCCGGGCTGCTTGTCTACAACATCAGCACGCACGAGATCGAGAACCAGATTTCCGGGCTGACCCGGGAGTATTACATGAACGGCATCTTCGTCCGCTGCCTGTTCTCCGACACGGCAGGCAACGTCTGGGCTGGAACCTATAATGAAGGCGTCTGCTGCTGGATGAACTACCGGGGCTTTTACAACCGCTACACCCGCGACCTGTACGGTCCGCAGATGAGCGGCCGTTCCATCCGCTCGCTGTGCTTCGACGCCGACGGAAGGCTGTGGCTGGGCAGCGAAGAAGGCCGGATCAACCGTTTCGACCCCCGCAGGGAGTCGTTCCAGGACTTCACTGCCCTGGCAGACATCCGCGGAGGAACGGTCATCTCCTCCATCGACCGGATCGGAAACCGCCTGTGGGTCTCCATCTTCGGAGACGGCCTGCTCGTCATCGATACCGCTACCGGCAAGCCCGTCAAGCGCTTCCACTTCCCGAACGACGAGTGCATGTCCTTCGTGAACTGCCGGAACGGCGACCGATACGTGGGCCTGCGCGGCGGACTCTACCGCATCGCGGCCGGGACGGACGCCGTCCAGGAAATCGCGGCGCTGGACGGCCGGGTACTCAACTGCATGCTGGAAGATGGAAACGGCCGCATCTGGATGGGCCTCTATGCCCGCGGCCTGGGCCTGTACGATCCGGAAACGGGCGACTTCCGGATGGTCGCGGCCACGGAAACCAACGAAGTCATGACCTCCGACGCCATCAGCTGCCTGAGCCGGGGCGAGGGCGGCGTCCTCTGGGTCGGGACCTCCGGCGGCGGCCTCTACCGCATGCTGGCTTCGCAGGACGGCACGCTGCAGGACATCCGCCGCTTCGGCGAAGAGGACGGGCTGCCTTCCGACAAGGTCTCGGCGGCCGTCGAGGACGGCGCCGGACGGCTCTGGGTATCCACCGTGGACGGCGTGGCCTGCATGGACCTGGCGGAGATGACCGTGCTCGGGACATTCCTCCAGGCGGACAAGGTGGTGGGCAGCCTGTACGGGAACGGCGCCGCCGCCCGGTCCGAAGACGGAACGGTTTTCCTGGGCACCCGGGACGGGCTCGTCTCCATCCATCCGGAAGGATTCCTCCACCTTTTCGAGAACA
The DNA here is from genome assembly GCA_900316955.1 of uncultured Bacteroidales bacterium. Classification (GTDB taxonomy): domain Bacteria; phylum Bacteroidota; class Bacteroidia; order Bacteroidales; family UBA932; genus Cryptobacteroides. The sequence continues at coordinate 20,599 of ONEX01000027.1, read as the reverse complement.
AGTCCCTGATCATCAACAATGTAACGACCGGGACCCTGGACGTGCGCCAGCCCCAGCCGGAAGAGGGAAAATCCGTCATCAATTCCCAGTCCATCAAGGTCAAGCAACTGGACGCTCCGGTGCTTACCGTCTCCTACTCGTCGATGATCTACGACAACCCGAACGCCCTGCAATACGAGTGCACCCTGAAGAAACGCCACTTCTCCAACACGGTGGTCACCGCCGCCAACCACGTGTCCTACATGGCCCTCCGGCCCGGCGTCTATGACTTCGGCGTCCGGATCGCAGGAACGACCGGCGAGCAGGCCGAGAGCCACCGCAGGATCGTGATCACCGCCCCGTGGTACCGCTCCGTCCTGGCCAAGATCCTCTACCTCATCCTGGCGCTGGCCGGGATCTGGTACGCCCTGGCCGCTTTCATCAGGTCGCGGGACGAACAGGCCCGCAGGAAAGAAGAACTGCACGAGGCCCAGCGGCAGAAAGAAGCGTTCCAGGACAAGATGGATTTCATGGCCAACATCACCCACGAAATCCGGACGCCCGTTTCGCTGATCGCGATCCTGGTGGACAAGGTCCTCGGCAAGGGAACGGCACCGGACTGCCAGGACGAGCTCAAGTCCTTGAAGAACAACTCGAACCGGCTGGTCGAGCTGTGCAACGAACTGCTGAACTTCCGCCGGGTCCAGAACAATACTTCCTATATCCTGAAGAACGACGAGGACCTCTGCCGGCTCGTCGGCGACACCCTGGAGAGTTTCAAAACCGCGGCGGAGCAGAAAGGCCTCCGGCTGACCGCCAGCCTTCCCGACACCCCCATCCGTGTCAGCTGCGACCGCAACGCCGTGGACTGCATCGTCAGCAACCTCCTCTCGAACGCCATCAAGTACGGGCAGTCCCTCATCCGCTGCAGCCTGGCCGAGGACAACGGGAAGGCGGTCTTCCGGATCGACAGCGACGGCCCGCGGATCCCGGAAGAGGAGTCGGAACTCATCTTCAACGCATTCTACCAGAGCCGGACCATCGCCAGTTCCGGATCCGGGCTCGGACTGACCTACTCCCGCACGCTCGCGGAACTTCACAACGGGCTGCTCTACCTGGACACGCGGGAGAAGCACTACAACTCCTTCGTCTTCGTCCTGCCCCTCACCGAGCCCGCCTGGAAGGATTCCGCCGCGCCGTCGCAGCCGGAGCCACAGCCTGCCGGAACGGAAGAGACGCCGGCGCCCGCCGACGGCCGGCAGCGCCTGCTCGTCGTGGAAGACAACCAGGAACTCCGCAACCTGATCCGCGACGAACTCTCGCAGGCGTACTCCATCGTCACCGCGTCCAACGGCCAGGAGGCTTTCGAGATCGTCAAGCGCGGGAACATCGACATGGTCATCAGCGACATCATGATGCCGGTGATGGACGGCTGCGAACTCTGCAACCTCATCAAGAACGACATCGCCTACAGCCACATCCTCGTCATCCTCCTGACGGCCGCCATCGGCGTGGAGACGCATCTGCGGTCCCTGAAGGCGGGCGTGGACAGTTACATCGAGAAACCTTTCAAGATGGAAGTCCTGAAGGCCACGGTCGGCAACCTGCTCAAGAACCGGGAGATCCGCAACGAGCAGTTCAACAACAACCCGCTCGTCCACTACAACTTCGCCTCCATCAGCACCATCGAGCGGGAGTTCATGGAAAAGCTGCACGGCGTCATCCTGGAACACATCTCCGAAACGGAGATGACCACGCCCCAGCTCGCCGCGATGATGTCCGTCACCCGCCAGACGCTCGCCACAAAGGTCCGCGCGAACACCGGCCTGAGCACCCTCGAGTACATCCGCATCTGCCGCCTGAAGAAAGCCGCCGAACTCCTGGCCGAACGGAAATACCGGATCAGCGAGGTCGCCTACCTGGTCGGATACACCTCCCCGTCGTATTTCACCAAGCACTTCCAGCAGCAGTTCGGCATGACTCCCTCCGAATTCATCCATTCCAACGACTGATAACCATGAAAAGATTCCTGCTTCTTCTGTCGGCCGCGCAGCTCCTGCTGGGCTGCCGGACCGACGTGAGTATCGGCACGTCGGCGGGAACGCTGGTCCTCTCCCCGCTTGCGGACAACGCCGTCCGCGTCCGGATGGAGGGTGCGCCCACGCACGACGTGGAAGAACTGGTTTTCACGGAAAAAACGGCACAGCCCCGGTTTTCCGTGAAGAAAGACGCCCAGGGCGTCACCTTGCAGCTCAAGGAACTCCGGGTCCGGTACGACCGGCAGACGGAGTCCCTGCTGTACTATGACCGGGACGGGAACCTGCTCGTCCGGGAAAAGCCGGGTAGCCGGCTGCTGGAAAAATCGGTGATCGAGGGTACGCCCATCCCCGCCAAGAGCACGAACGGGGCGGCGCTGCCCCAGCCGGAACCCATCCGCGACGAACCCACCTACCTCGCCCGGCAGGGTTTCATCATGCAGGACGGCGACCATCTGTTCGGGACGGGCCAGTTCCAGGACGGGCAGCTGGACATCATGGGCCTGACGCGCCGGCTCACCCAGAACAACACCCAGATCGTCTCCCCGATGATCCTCTCCAGCAAAGGCTACGGCATCCTCTGGCACAACTACGGCCGGACGGACTTCAACCCGGCATCGTATGCCACGACCCTGGAGGCGCTGCCGCCGGAACCCGCCGCCGTCCCGGCACCGGGAACCCGCCGGATGCCCCCCCCGGCCACCTATGGCGGCGAACTTTCGGTGGAGCAGGGCGGCAGATACTGCCTGCACCTGGATGTGGGCGACCATCCCGCCCGCGGCGGGCACCGCATCTGGCTGGACGGGGAACTTCTCTACGAAGACCTGAACAGCTGGGTGCCGACCGTATCCGCCTTCGCCGAACTGACGGCCGGGACGCATCAGGTACGGGTGCAGGGATCGACGGACCCGACGGTCCGCCTGTACTGGCGCGCCGTGGACACCACCACCACCTTCCAGTCTCCCGTGGCCCAGAACCTGGACTACGCCGTCTTCGCCGGCAACGCCGACCGGGTCATCGCCACCTACCGGACCCTCACGGGCCCGGTCCCGGCCATGCCCGACTGGGCGTTCGGCTTCATCCAGTGCCGCGAGCGGTATGACACGCAGGCCGAACTGCTGGAAAACGCGCGCGGTTTCGTGGACCGGAACATCCCGGTGAGCGTCATCGTCCAGGACTGGAAATGGTGGGGCGACACGGGCTGGAATTCCATGGTGTTCGACCAGGCGAAGTACCCCGATCCCGCGGGGATGGTCCGCGAACTCCACGACCTGGGGCTGAAATTCATGATCTCCGTCTGGTCCCGGGTCGAACTGGGGACCGCCCTGGGCGACACGCTGGCGGCGAAGGGGTATTTCATTCCGGGAACGGAATGGGTGGATTACTTCAATCCCGCCGCCGCCCGCTTCTACTGGGAACACTTCCGGAAGAGCATGGTGGACCTGGGCATCGACGCCTGGTGGTTCGACGCCACCGAGCCGGACAACGACTACGAACTGCTGCACCGCCGGGTAGCGGGCAACACCATTCCGGGCGAAGTCTACCGCAACGTCTATCCGCTCGTGGTCAACCGGGCGATGTACGAAGGCTTCCGGCAGCGGGACCCGGACCATATGCCCATGGTCCTGACGCGCAGCGCCTTCGCCGGGTCGCAACGCTACGGGGTCATCACCTGGTCCGGCGACGTGGGCAACGACTGGCTTACCTTCCGGCGCCAGATTACCGGCGGACTCGGCCAGGTGGCCACCGGATTGCCCTGGTGGACCTATGACGCGGGGGGATTCAACCGTCCGATGGACCAGTACACCGACCCGGCCTACCAGGAGCGGATGCTCCGCTGGATCGAGACCGCCGTCTTCCTGCCCTTCATGCGGGTCCACGGGATGTCCAGCCGCACCGAGCCCTGGAACTACAGCCCCGAGACCGAGAGGATCTACACCGACTGCATCCGGCTCCGCTACGAACTGATGCCCTACATCCTGGACTGCGCCAGGAAGGTTTCGGAAGAGGGCTACACGATGATGCGCCCCCTGGTCTTCGACTTCCCGGACGACGAACGGGCGTTGCAGCAGGACTGCGAATACATGTTCGGACCCGAGTATCTGGTGTGCCCCGTCACCCGTCCCGGCGTGACCAGCTGGGAGGTATACCTGCCGGAAAACGAAGCCGGCTGGGAAGACTTCCGGGACGGCACCCGCTACGCCGGGGGACAGACCGTCGAATGCCCCGTGACACTGGAGATGATCCCCGTGTTCCGGCGCCTGGCACCGGCGGCGGATTAGTACGGCGCGTTCAGAATCTGCGACGATTTGCATCCGCATCAGAATTTTATACTCTTTTGTCATTTCTTTTCATACCCGCGTATTATTAAAGGGTACCTTTCCAACCGATAACCGCAACGACACTACACTTTTAATAACTTTTAGTCTGTACTATGAGGAAAAAACTACTCTTGCAAACATCCAAGGCCTGTCTGGCCTTGCTGTTCTGCTTCCTGAGCATCGGAGTCTCCCTTGCCCAGAACCGTACCATCAGCGGCACCGTCACCGACACCCAGAACCAGCCCGTCATCGGCGCGGCCGTGATGGTGGTCGGCAATACCCGGATCGGCGCTGCTACCGACATGAACGGTGCCTTCTCGCTGAGCGTTCCCGCCGGAGCGTCCATCACCGTGGAGAGCATCGGGTACAAGAGCCGGACCTTCGCCATCGGCAGCCAGACGGTGTTCAACATCGTGCTCGAGGAAGACACCGAAATGCTGGAAGAGACCGTGGTCATCGGCTACGGCGTGCAGAAGAAGAGCGACCTCACCGGCGCCGTCGCATCCATCAAGGACAGCGACATGTCCAACCGCTCGGCCGTGTCTCCCGTCCAGGCCCTCCAGGGCAAGGCGGCGGGCGTCCAGATCGTGAACGCCTCCGGCGCCCCCGGTTCCGAAGCCAGCATCCAGATCCGCGGCTATTCCTCCAACTCGAAGACCACCCCGCTCATGATCGTGGACGGCCTGAAGGTCAGTGACATCGACTACCTCGACCCGGACAACATCGCCTCCATCGAAGTCCTCAAGGACGCCGCCTCCGCCGCCATCTACGGCATCGAGGCCGGTAACGGCGTCATCCTCGTGACGACGAAGTCCGGCAAGGGCACGCCCGGCCGGGGCCGGGTGTTCTACAACTTCATGAGCTCCACCCAGACCGCCTCGCACCTGCCCGACCTGATGGATGCGAAGACCTATGTCGAGTTCCAGGAACTGATGGGCAACAACTCCCGCAACTTCTGGGACGGCAAGACCGACACCTACTGGCCGGACTACATGCTCGAGAAGGGCCAGACCTTCCGCCACACCGTCGGCGCCCAGGCCGCCAACGACCGCGGCAACATCTACGTGGCCCTGACCTACGTGGATGACAACGGTATCATCACCGGCGACAAGGATATCCTCAAGCGTCTCTCCGGCCAGATCAACGCCGAGTACAAGATCAACGACTGGCTGACCGTCGGCACCAACAACACCCTGCAGCACTCCCGCAGCCGCAGCGTATCCGAGGCTGCGAGCCTCAACAACTCCACGCTGGGCGCCATGCTGATGTTCGACCCGATCGTCCCCTGGACCTACGACATGAACAACCTTCCGCAGGACATCCAGAACAAGCTGGACGCCGGCCTCGACATGCCCCGCGACCCCAACGGGAACATCTACGGCATCTCCTCCCAGGCCGCCGGCAGCCTAATCTACCATCCGGCCGTGATGCGCGACCGCGCCGACACCGACAACGATTCCTTCAGCCTCCGCGGAAGCACCTACGTGAACATCACCCCGCTCAAGGGCCTGGTCTTCACCTCCCGCTTCGGCTACCGTGCCGGCTACACCAACGTGGGCACCTACAACTATCCGTACCGTATCAGCGACGTCGGTTTCCAGGACATGTCGATCACAGGCACTTCCCGGAACAACCTCTTCTATCAGTGGGAGAACTTCGCCAACTACAACAAGACCATCCGGAAACACAGCCTCACGGCGATGGCCGGCTTCTCCTTCCAGAAGACCAGTTCCAACTTCGTGACGGGCACCGCCTACGTCCTGACCGACACGGCGCCCAACTACCGCTACCTCGACTACAGCACCAACGACTCCCGCATGAGCGTCGGCGGCGTGCCGTCCTGGACGGCCAACATGTCCTACTACGGACGTCTGGGCTGGTCCTATGACAACCGCTACATGCTCCAGGTCAACTTCCGTGCGGACGCCTACGACACCTCCAAGCTCGACCCGTCCAACCGCTGGGGCTACTTCCCTTCCGTGTCCGCCGGCTGGACCGTGTCCAACGAGCGCTTCATGGCCGGCGTCAAGGACGCCATCGGCCTCACCTTCCTGAAGTTCCGCGCTTCCTGGGGTCTGAACGGTAACGTCAACGCCATGGGTGCGTACCAGTACAGCGACGTGCTCGCCGCGAACAACCGCAACGGTTACAACTTCACCGACGGCGGCGGCCGTACCGTCGGCGTCGGCCCGTCCGGCGTGCTCCCGAACCCGAAGATCAAGTGGGAGACCTCCCGCCAGCTCGACCTCGGCGTGGACATGCACTTCTTCAAGGATCGGCTCACCCTCACCATCGACTGGTACAACAAGGACACCGACAACCTGATCACCAGCACCACCGCTCCGGCCAACACCGGCTCCACGACCACCTACATCAATGCCGGTATGGTCAACAACCACGGTACTGAGATCGAACTCGGCTGGAAAGACACCGCCGGCGACTTCTCGTACAGCATCTCCGGCAACCTCGCCACCCTGCACAACAAGGTCACCAAGGGCCTCCAGGTCGGCCGTACCAACGGCTACCAGATCCACACCGCCGAGCCTGTCACCTACTTCGAGGAAGGCTACCCGCTGTGGTATCTCCGCCTCTACAACGTGACCGGCGTGGACCAGCAGACGGGTGAGGCGATTTACGAGAACCGTGACGACAACCCCGCCATCAACGACAACGACCGCATCTGCGCCGGCAAGGGTATGCCGGACCTCACGTACGGCCTGACCGTCAACCTGGCCTGGAAGGGCTTCGACTTCATCCTCAACGGTACCGGCGCCGCCGGCGTCCAGCGCCTCTTCGCGATGACCCGCGCCGACGTCACCACCGCCAACACGCTCAAGGAGTTCTACACCAACGCCTGGCAGAGCCCGTCCTCTTCCGGTTACAAGCACCCGAAGCCGACAAACGACTCCAAGATCCTGTGCTCCACCGACCGCATGTTCAACGCCGACTTCTTCAAGATCAAGCAGATCCAGCTGGGTTACACCCTGCCGAGGAACATCGCTTCCAAGATATTCCTGAGCAGCATGCGCGTGTATGTGTCCCTGGACGACTGGTTCACCTTCACGAAGTACCCCGGACTCGATCCCGAAACCGGACTTTACGTCGCCCAGGCCAGCGGTCTGGCCGTGGATACCGGACATTATCCGATCTCGAAGAAACTGGTGTTCGGCGTCAATCTTTCCTTCTAATCCCGTTACTTAACTGATATTAGAGATATGAAAAAAGCATTATACCTTGCTTCGGCCTGCCTGCTCGCCATCGCCTTCAGTTCCTGTGAAAAGGAATTGGAGAACCCCCGCAAGGGCGCGAACGATTTCAACACATTCTACACGAATGCCACGTCCGACGATGCGGACAAACTGATCGCGCAGGCCTACAACACTTACTTCGGCGGCCCCGAGGAAGTCCAGAAGCAGAACTTCTTCGAGATCATTTCCGACGACATGGACTGCGGCGGCGGCACCTACTCCGACAACGCCAACCGCTACCGCAACGCCGACGAGCTGACCTGCCAGCCCAGCGACTGGCTGTTCCACGGCCCGTGGAGGGGATACAGCCTCTATCAGTCCCTCTATGTGTGCATCTACCAGTGCAACCTGATCATCGACAAGATTCCGGATTCCAACGACGCCGAGATCAACCGGGTCAAGGCGGAAGCCAAGTTCCTCCGCGCCCTCAACCTCTTCGAGGCCATGCGCGTCTGGCACAACCCGCCCTTCGCCGACCACATCTACACGGCTGAGGACATGCTCGCGCCGAACGGCGATCCCAAGGAGATGATCGACTGGATCCTCGAGAACTTCGACGATGCCGCCAAGGCGCTTCCCGCCGTGCCCGTCAAGGGCCAGCAGGCCAAGATCGGCGGCCGCGCCACATCCGGCGCCGCCCTGGCCTTCTATGCCAAGGCCGCCCTCTGGTACGGCACCCAGTACAACGACAACGCCTACGTCCAGAAGGCGATCGCCCCGCTCAAGTCGGTCATCAACTCCGGCCTCTACGGCCTGATCCCCGATGTGGCGGACCTCTTCCGCGTGAAGGCGGACTTCTGCGAGGAATACATCTTCGAGCGCTGCTGCGCGGAGACCGGGGCCGACAAGAGCCTGCAGAACGACAACCGGCAGACCTGGAGGAGCTTCCGTGCGGACAACATGTTCATCCCGAAGGGATTCATGGGCTACGGCTGGGCCTTCTGCAACCCCACCAAGGAATTCGTCGATTTCATGAAGGAACACGACGGAGAGACCAATCCCCGCTTCAACGCCAAGCTGCTCTCCTATGACCAGCTGATGGAGATGGAGTACAACGGCGCCGACAAGGGCATCAAGCCGGGTGCGGCCTACCCGAACTGCGTCGGTTACTGGAACGCCACCTGCCTGATGTACAACGACGACCTGTACAGCGACACCGGCGGCAACTTCTACTCCCGCGCCAACAACCCCATCATCCGCTACGCCGAGGTGCTGCTGATGTATGCCGAGGCCCAGTTCCTGGCGAACGGCGACTCCGACAAGTCCGGCCTCGCCGCGCTTAACCAGGTCCGCGAAAGGTCCAAGCTGGCGCCGCTCGCCGCCCTGGACATGCAGTCCATCATCGACGAGCGCCGCGCCGAGCTCTTCTGCGAGAACGAGCGCTGGTTCGACATCATCCGCTGGAAGATCGCGGACAAGGTGCTGGCGAATGCCGGCACGCACCGCTACACCTTCTTCGGCTACAAGCCCGGCACGACGGAATACTGGATCGACGACAACGAGTTCAGCAAGGGCGAAGGCAAGGGCTGGGACGACAAATACTGGAACCTGCCTTACGGCGACAACCAGTTGACGGCCAATCCGAACCTGGTTCAGCATCCGGGCTGGTAGTTCTACACATTATTTGTTATATTTGTTGTATGAAACTCAAAGCATTCGTAATCTCCGCGATGACCCTGGCGATGGCGTTCTGCGTCACCGCCCGGGGCCAGCGCTACTGCAATCCCCTCCCGATGCCCATCGGGCAGGGAGGCAACGCCGGTGGCGACGTCACCGTGCTTGAGGAAGGCGGCAAATACTACATGTGCTGCTCCGGCGGCGGCATGTGGGTGTCCGACGACCTGCTGAACTGGGAGTTCCACGCCGTGGAGCACATTCCCGTCGCCCCCGACCTGGTCAAGTACAACGGCAAGTTCTACCTGACCGGCAACAGCGACCACGTGTTCGTAGCCGACAACCCGCTCGGTCCCTACACCGACCTGGGCCTGTTCAAGAACACCGGTCCGATCGAGAACGGTTGGAACGGCGGCTTCGACACCAAGATCTTCGTCGACGACGACAACCAGCCGTACCTGTTCTGGCCCGGCCGCGGCATCAGCGGCATCTATGGCGTCAAGCTGGATCCCAACGACCTCACGCGCTTCGCCGAGAAGCCCACGCACCTGTTCGGGTTCAACCCGATGCACGCCTGGGAGCGCTACGGCGAGATGAACGAGTATCCCGGCGTCGCCTGGATCGAGGGCCCGTGGGTCATCAAGCGCAACGGCATCTACTATCTCGAGTATTCCGCCTCCGGCACCCAGTGGAAGACCTATGCGGAAGGGTACTATACCGCCACTTCCCCGCTCGGTCCCTACACCTACGCCGCCAACAACCCGCTGCTCCGCAAGACGGAGGGGCTCGTGACGGGCACCGCGCACGGTTCCATCGTGAAGGTGAAGGATAAGGACGAATGGTGGCAGTTCTACACCATCGTGCTGTCCAACCCGCCGGGAGGCCGCCGCATCGGCATGGACAAGGTTGAGTTCGATGCCGACGGGCTGATGTACTGCACCGTCACCGACACGCCCCAGCCGGCCCCCGGCGTGGAGGCGAAGAAGGGCGTGCCCGCGTCCATCCCCGTCACCATCAACAAGATCAACGCGATGAACGCGCTGTCCAAGTTCTCCTCCCAGCAGGACGGCTTCCCCGCCGCCTTCGCGGTGGACAACTACAGCGGCACCGTCTGGATGCCGGCTGCGGACGATGCGCAGCCGTCCATCACCGTCGAGCTCTCCCCCGCCACGCGCTTCGATGTCGTGCAGCACTTCACCGTGGACGGCATGCGCGTGATGTTCTCCGGAGGCAGGCGCCGCTTCGGCGGCCCGATGGTCCTGCCCGTCTACAAGTACAAGCTCGAGGTTTCCCAGGACGGCGAGAAATACGTCACCGTGCTGGACAAGACCGGCAACCGGGTCTCGAAAGACACCATCTACGAGGACTTCGCGCCCGTGAACTGCCGCTTCGTGCGCCTGACCGTTACCGACTGGCCGAAGGAGAACCCGCTGGGAATCATTGACTTCACCGTGTTCGGCTATCCCGACGGCTACGACGCAGCCGCCGTCGCCACCCCCGTCTTCTCGAACCTCCCGCTGGACAGCGAGGCAACCGGAAGGCCGGCCGGCACCCGGGCCAGATAAACACGCCTTCAAGCACCAATTTTTTAGCATCAGGATAAGTCCTGCCGGACAGGGCTTATCCTGATTTAACGAAAAACCACATCCGGATATGAAAAGACCATCCATCCTTTTGATCCTCCTATCCGTCTTCCTGCTCGGGAGCGAGGCCCAGGCCCAGCGTCCCCGCCCCACGGCGGACCTGCCGAAATGGGAAGGCGTCTGCGAAACGCCCCAGATGGGCTGGAGCTCCTGGAACAAATTCATGACAGACATCAATGAAGACATTATCAAGGAAAATGCCGACGCCCTGGTCAGCCTCGGACTGGCCGATGTCGGATACGTCTATGTCAATGTCGACGATGGATGGCATGGCGAGCGGGACGAGAACGGTTTCGTGACCGAGAATCCCGAGAAGTTCCCCTCCGGCATGAAGGAACTGGGCGCCTACATCCACTCCAAAGGGCTCAAGTTCGGCATCTACAGCGACGCCGGCGACTTCACCTGCAACGGCTGCACCGGTAGCCGCGGGCACGAATACCAGGACGCCCTCATCTATGCGATGTGGGAGGTGGACTATCTGAAATACGACTGGTGCCACACGGCGAACCTGGATGCCAAGGGCGCCTACACCCTGATGCGCAACGCAATCCGGAAAGCCGGCCGGCCGATGGTCTTCAGCATCTGCGAATGGGGTACCAGCAAGCCCTGGGAGTGGGCCGCGGACGTAGGCCACTCCTGGCGGACCACGCACGACATCGGCCCCGCGTTCCTGCCGGTGCCGGTTTCCTATACGGCACAGGGCCGCAGAAACTGGAAGCCGCAGAGCGTGATGGAGATCATCGAACAGAACGCCCCCCTGCGCGAATACGCAGGCCCCGGCCACTGGAACGATCCGGACATGCTGGAAATCGGGAACGTGATCACCGTGGACGGCATCACCTACAGCATGACGCCCAGCGAGGAGCGGGCGCACTTCACGATGTGGTGCATGATGGCCGCCCCGCTCATCCTCGGCAACGACCTGCGCGACATTTCTGAAGAGACCCTCGCCATCCTCAAGAACCGCGAACTGATCGCGGTCGACCAGGATCCGCTCGGCATCCAGGGCCTCCGCCTCCGGAAAGAAGGCGACCTGCAGTACTGGTTCAAGCCCCTGAAGGACGGCGACTGGGCTTTCTGCATCCTGAACGCCGGGGAGAAGCCCGTCAAGGTGACCCTGGACTGGTCCGCCCTGGAAGTGGACGACAGCCTCAGCGGCCGGAAAACGGATTTCGCGGGCACGACCTACGTGGGCCGGGACCTCTGGAACAGCAAGGCCCGTCCGATCAGCACCGCCCGTAAGAACGTGAAGGTGACCGTGCCTTCCCACGACGTCGCCGTTTATCGGCTCACTCCCGTAAAACATTAAAATCCAACGCCCTATGAAACGATTGTCAACGATCTGCATCTTCCTGGCAACGCTGCTGCTGCCGCTGCAAGTCTCCTTGGCACAGCCGCGCCGCCTGTCCGCCGACTTCCCGAAATGGGCGGGCGTCGCCGACACGCCGCAGATGGGCTGGAGTTCCTGGAACTGCTTCATGACCGACATCAACGAAGACCTGATCAAAGCCACCGCCGATGCGATGGTGCAGCTCGGCCTCGTGGACGCCGGCTACGTGTACCTGAACCTGGATGACGGCTGGCACGGCGAGCGGGACGAGAACGGATTCGTGCACGAAGACCCCGTGAAGTTCCCTTCCGGGATGAAGGCGCTCGCGGACTACCTGCACGCGCGGGGCCTGAAACTGGGCATCTACAGCGACGCCGGCAACTTCACCTGCGCCTGCTACACGGGCAGCCTCGGCCACGAATACCAGGACGCCATCGCCTATGCCCACTGGGGCGTGGATTATCTGAAATACGACTGGTGCTTCACCAACAACGTTAATCCGAAAGGCGCCTACACCCTGATGCGCAACGCCCTGGGACGGGCCGGACGGCCCATCCTCTTCAGCATCTGCGAGTGGGGTATCAGCAAGCCCTGGGAATGGGCCGCGGACATCGGCCACTCCTGGCGGACCACGGGCGACATCGGCCCCGCTTTCCTGCCCGTGGAGACGTCCTATGACGAAAACGGACGCCGCCGCTGGAAGCCCCAGAGCGTGCTCGAGATCATCGACAAGAACGAGCCCCTGAGGCAGTACGCCGGCCCCGGCCACTGGAACGACCCGGACATGCTGGAAGTCGGCAACAGCATCACGGTGGACGGCGTCTATTATGAGATGACGGACAGCGAGGACCGCGCCCACTTCACGATCTGGTGCATGATGGCCGCCCCGCTCATCCTCGGCAACGACCTCACCAAGATCACCGACGAGACGCTCGCCATCATCAAGAACAAGGAGATGATTGCCGTGGACCAGGATCCCCTGGGCGTACAGGGGCTCCGTACCATCAACAAGGACGGGCTCCAGTACTGGTTCAAGCCCCTCGTGGACGGCGACTGGGCCTTCTGCATCATGAACACCTCGGAAGAGGACGTCACCCTGACCGTGGACTGGTCCGCCCTCGAGGTCAACGACCCCGTGAGCAAGCGCAGGACCTCTTTCGGCTCCGTCAACTACTCCGTCAAGGACCTCTGGAATCCTGAGGCGCCCGTCTTCCCCACCCTCGTGAAAGGGAAGGGCATCCTGCGGGAGCAGTTCGTCATCAACGCCTTCGACGTGACCGTGAAATCCCACGACGTCGTGGCCTACCGGCTCACGCCCGTCAAATAAACACATCCGGCGATGAAAAGACTGGCACTGGCCGGGCTGCTGCTGACAGCCCTGCTCCTTCCGGCAAGGGCCGGACTGCTGAAAGACTACAGCCACATCCGGGGCAACCACTATTTCGGGTGGAGCCAGGACGAGGCGACCATCCGCAGGGAACTGGGATACGGGAAGCAGATCGGCATGAACAGTACGCGCATCTGCCTCTACTACAGGCGTTACAAGCAGGATCCGGAAAAGTATCTGGAGACCTTCCGCAATTACGTCCGGATCGCCAACAGCATGGGCATCTCCGTGATGCCCATCATCTGGGACGGATGCTCGCTGGACCCCGCCATCCTGAAACCGGAATTCTGGAAAACCGAAGGGGACGCCTACGTGAGGCGCCTCGTCGAGTTCATGAAGGGCGAGGACGGCATCATCTGCTGGGACGTGATGAACGAGCCTACCTGCAACGCCTATCACGACAAATGCGACAGCGAAGAGGAGCATCTCGCCCACCGGGCGGAGATCTTCCGCTTCGTCCGGCACTACTGCGAACTCGTCAAGCAGCTGGACAAGGAAAACCCCATCACCGTGGGCGTCCAGTTCGCCCGCAACCTGGAAGAGGCGTCGGCCGACCTGGTGGACATCATCACCTTCCACGACTACCTGCCCACGGAAGCGCGGGTGGAAGCCAGCTGGCAGACCGCCGAGGCCGTGGCTAGGAAATACGGCAAACCGCTGATGAACAGCGAGACCGGATGCACGGGACGCGGCAATCCCTACGAACTGGCGCTGGGCAAATGCTATGAACACCACGCCGGCTTCTATGCTTTCGAACTGATGATCCACGGCCACTTCGGCCCCATCCACGGCTTCTTCTACCCGGACGGCACCATCCGCGACCCGGGCATTATCACGGCTTTCCTGGGCATCAGCCGGAACCGCAACCTGCCGACGATGATCAAGGAGAACGCCAATATGGAGCATTACGTGGAGAAGGCCCTGGCAGAGGCCCGGGACGCCCTGGCGCTGGACCTGGCCCGGCCGGGCACCACCGACGCCCTGCTCGAGGCAGCCGAATACTGCGCCAACCTGCTGGAAGGGAACCAGCTGGTCCCGCTGTGGGACCTCCCGACCGCCCACATCAAGGCCTGGCGCGCCCAAAAGGAGTCCGAGCGGGACGGCTGGGCCATCCGGAACTTTCTGTATGACCTAACCGCGCAACTGAAAGAAAAATGTCAACTCATATGAATTTCCGTACCACCCTCCCCCTCTGCCTGATCCAGCTGCAGACCGCGCTGGTTTCCTGTTCCGGCCCTTCGGAGCACGACTACCCCTACCGCCCCGTTCCCTTTACCTCCGTCCAGGTCACCGATCCGTTCTGGGGCCAGCGCCTGAAGGCCTCGCGGGAAGTGACCATCCCGCTCGCCTTCTCGAAATGCGAAGAGACGGGACGCTACCGCAACTTCGAGGAAGCGGCCCTCCAGATGCACTCCGACGAGAACCTCGGATTCGTCCTCCGCGGGCTTCCGTTCGACGACACGGACGTGTACAAAACCATCGAAGGCGCCTCCTACCTCCTGCAGACCTATCCGGACCCGAAGCTGGAAGCCTACATCGACAGCGTGCTGGTCATCGTGGCCGCGGCGCAGGAGCCCGACGGTTACATCTACACCGCCCGCACCCGGAATCCGGAGCACCCCCACAGATGGTCGGGCGCGGAACGCTGGGTGCAGATCGAGGACAGCCACGAACTGTATGATCTCGGCCACCTGATCGAGGGCGCCGTAGCCCATTACCGCGCCACCGGGAAACGCAACTTCCTGGACATCGCCATCAAGTACGCCGACTGCGTCTGCCGCGAGATCGGTCCCGGAGAGGGGCAGCAGGTCCGCGTGCCCGGGCACCAGATCGCCGAGATGGCCCTCGCCAAACTCTACACCGTGACCGGTGACCGGAAGTACCTGGACGAGGCGAAGTTCTTCATCGACATGCGCGGCCGAGGAGAGAAGGGCATGGACGCCTACCGGCAGTCCGACGTGCCCGTGCTGGAGCAGACCGAGGCCGTCGGCCACGCCGTCCGGGCCGAGTACATGTACTCCGGCATCGCCGACATCGCCGCCCTCACGGGCGAAAAGGAGTACATCGACGTCATCGACCGGATATGGGAGAACATGGTCGGCAAGAAGATCTACCTGACCGGCGGCGTCGGCGCCCGGCGGGAGGGCGAGGCCTTCGGCGACGCCTACGAACTGCCCAACCTGACCTCGTACTGCGAGACCTGCGCGGCCATCGGGAACGTCTATACCAACTGGCGGATGTTCCTCCTCCACGGTTCGTCGAAGTATTACGACGTGCTGGAGCGGACCCTGTACAACGGCGTCCTCTCGGGCGTCTCGCTCGACGGCGGCACGTTCTTCTACCCCAATCCGCTCGAGTCCGACGGCCGCCATCAGCGCCAGGACTGGTTCGGATGCGCCTGCTGCCCGTCCAACATCGCACGCTTCATCCCTTCCGTCGCGGGCTACGTGTACGCGGTCCGGGGCGACGACCTGTACGTCAACCTCTACATGGCCAACCGGATGTCCGACAAGCTGAAGAGCGGCGGCGTGGCCCTGACCATGGATACGGACTATCCCTGGAAGGGTGATGTCGCGATCACCGTGGACCAGGCGCCCGCCAAAGGCTTCACGCTCAGGCTGCGCATCCCCGGCTGGGTGCGGAACGAAGTCCTTCCGTCCGACCTCTATTCCTATGCTGACGGCCTGCAGCCCGGCTACAAGGTCCTGGTGAACGGTACGGAAGTGCAGGCCGCACTGGAGGAAGGTTACTTCTGCATCTCCCGGAAGTGGAAAGCCGGCGACCGGGTGGAACTGGTAATGGACATGCCCGCCCGCACCGTCAAGGCGCATCCCGCCGTGAAGGACGACGAGGGCCGGCTCGCCATCGAGAAGGGCCCCATCGTCTACTGTGCGGAATGGCCCGACAACCCCGGCGTGCAGGTGCGGGAAGCGGTTCTCGGACCGGCCCCGCAGCTCAGCGTCCGCCACGATGCGGAGAAGCTGCACGGGATCGACGAGATCAGCGTCGGCGACGGCGCCCTGACCCTGATCCCCTACTACGCGTGGAACCACCGCGGAGCCGGCGACATGGCCGTCTGGCTCAGGACGGAATAAGTCGCCATGCTGAAGTCCTGCAGACACATCCTCTTCAGCGGCCTTTTCGCCTTCCTGTTCCTGGTCCTGTTCAAGACCGGACTGCTGTACCATCTAGAGCAGTATTCCCTCTTCTGCCCGAAGGGGGAATACATGCGCTCCTTCTTTGAACAGCCCGGGGGCGTCCTGGCGCTCGTCGGCGCCTTCCTGACGCAGTTCTGCCATTTCCCCGTGCTCGGGGCAGCCCTGTTTGCCCTGTGCCTGTGCCTGCTGACCTGGCATACCGGGAAAGCGTTCGGCCTGGAAGGGAAAGCCGCCTGGCTCGCCACCTTGCCCGCCCTGTTCCTGCTGCTGTTCGTCACGAGGCTGGACTACTCCATCTACCTGTTCAAGACCTACGGGCTCCTGTTCTCCCAGGTGCTGGGCTACACCGTCGCCGCCGGCCTGGTCCTGGTGTACCGGAAGTGTTTCCTGGGGCGGCGCTACTCTCCGATGTTCCCCGCCCTCGTCCTGCTGGCCGGATATCCCCTGTTCGGATCCTTCTCGCTGATCGCCGCCGTCCTGATGGCGCTGACCGCCCTCCGGGAGGGAAAACTGGGCTTGATCGAACTCGCGGTTACGCTCATACTGGGCGCTGCCGTCCCCTGGCTCTGCAGGGAACTGCCCTGGGTTTTCCCCAGGATCCACCGGAACTTCGTGTATTTCGCCGGCTTCCCGTATAAGGAATTCGTCGAGAACGGCATCTGCCAGGTTCCCCTGATCCTCGCCTTCGCCGCCATGGCCGCGCTCTGCTTCCTCCGGAAGGCGCGCAGATTCGCCGTGCCAGCCCTCGTCCTGGCGGCCGTCCTGGCCGTCGGCGCCGGTTCCAACTGGGACAGCGGCTTCCGTACCGTCCTCGGGATGGAGCGGGCCGTCTCGCAGCAGGATTGGGACCAGGTCCTGAAGCTGGCAAAAAAGGAACGGACGCCCAACCGGATCCATGTCCTGTACCGCAACATCGCCCTCTACGGGAAAGGCACCCTGACGGAGGAGATGTTCCGGTATCCGGACGGGGACGCTCCGCTACGCTCGAAGGCGGTCTTCCCGATCTCCTACATCTGCGCCGCGCCCGTGCTGTATTACTGCGGCATGCCCAATCCCTGCGACCGGCTGGCGATGGAATACTCTTCCACCTTCTGCAAGAATATCCACTTCTACAAGTACCAGGCGAAGACGGCGCTGCTCAGCGGCGAATACGATCTCGCCCGGAAATACCTTGACATGGTGGACGCCAACTGGTTCCAGGGGAAATGGGTGCGCCGATACCGCGCCTTCCTCGACAATCCGGCGCTGATGGGCGAAGACCCCGAATTCCAGCGCCTGCGTCCCCTGCTACAGGGCGCCTGGACGAAATATGACGCCGTCGCACCCCTGGAGGAGATGCTCTGGGCCCAGTTTGCGGACCCCGGATACGTGAACGAGTCCGTCTTTGAATGGCAGGCGGCCTGTTACCTGACCCGCAAGGATGCCGAGCGGACCCTGTACTGCGTCTTCAACCGGCACGAACTCCTGCCGGACGCACCGGTCGGCACCGCCCTCGCGGAAGGCGCCGCCCTTTTTGCCAGCCAGAGCGGCGACCTGGACATGATGCGGGAGCTGGTGGGCGTGTTGTCGTCCCGGCAGCAGGTCCTGCGGACGTTCAGCCAGTTCAGCAACGCGCTGAACGCCGCCGGGGACCTCCGCTCGGAAAAGACGAAGGAACGCTTCCAGGCACGCTACGAAGGCACCTACTGGTATTATTACTATTTCATAGACATCAACACGAAACGATGAAAAACTGCGGAACCGTCGTCCTGCTGGCCCTGCTGCTGGCCGCCGGCTGTACGCCGGCCGGCTGGAAGGATGCCGCCCCGGCTGCGGAAGCGCCTGCGCTGTATCCGGATTACACGGATATCGTCATCCCCTGCAACATCGCGCCCCTGAACTTCAATGTCCTCAACCCGGGCGACGCCTGCGTGGCCGTCCTTTCCGGCGCGGACGCGTCCGTCGTCCTCCGGGGCCCGGAAGTCCGCATTCCGGAGAAGCAGTGGCGGCGCCTGCTGGACGGGGCTGAAGCGCTGTCCGTGCAGGTCTTCGTCCGGAGAGACGGGAAGTGGCTGGCCCTTCCGGACACCCGCTGGACGGTCGCGGAGCCCGTGGACCGCTACGTTACCTACCGGCTGATCGAGCCGGGCTACTCCAACTACGGCGACCTGGTCCTGCGCCAGCGGGACCTGGGTTCCTTCCGGGAGAAGGACCTGTACAACAACTGCCTCATCAGCGGGCGGGTCGAGCAGCAGTGCATCAACTGCCACTCCTTCCAGAACTACAGCACGGAGAATTTCCAGTTCCACGCCCGTCACACCGCGGGCGGGACCGTCGTCGTCACGGGCGACCGCGGGAAGAAGGTGGCGTTCAAGACCGGGGACCTGATTTCCAATGCCGTGTATCCTTCCTGGCATCCGTCCGAACCCCTGATCGCCTATTCGGTCAACACCACCTCCCAGGTGTTTTTCCGTTCCGACCGGCAGAAGATCGAGGTGTACGACTCCGCCTCGGACCTGATCCTGTACGATGTCGGCCGCGACGAGGTCAGCTACATCGTCCACGACTCCCTGCGTTACGAGACCTTCCCCTACTGGTCCGCGGACGGGAGGACCCTGTACTACGCCTCTTCCGACCTGCCTTCCTGGGGCGCGGACGCCTCGACGGACCCGACCCTGCTCACGGACCGGATCCGCTACAGCATCTGCGCCGTTGACTTCGATCCCGCCACGCGCCGTTTCGGGGAACCCCGGATGGTCTTCGACGCCGCGGCCGACAGCCTCAGCGCCGTCACGCCGCGCCCCTCCCCCGACGGCCGCTACCTGCTGAGCGGGGTGGGCGGTTACGGCTCCTTCCACGTATGGCACGAAGACGGAGACCTGTACCTGACGGACCTGGCGACGGGCCGGACGCGGCCCCTGGACGAACTCAACTCCCCCCGGGCGGAGAGCTTCAAGTCATGGTCTTCGAATTCCCGCTGGATCGTCTTTACGTCCCGACGGGACGACGGGTCCTATTCCCGTCTGTATCTTTCCCATTTCGGCGCAGACGGCAGGGCCGGCAAGCCCTTCCTGATGCCGCAGCGCGACCCGGAGCAGAACCGGCGCCTGTTCAAGTCATACAACGTGCCGGAGTTCACCGTCGACGAGGTCCGCTGGAGCACGAAAAAACTGGAAGACATCCTCCTCTCCGATCCGGTCCAGGCCAAACTGGTCCCACAGAGATAGGCGTCTTCCCGTTTTGTCTGTAAGCGGTACTACTCGGCCGGTGCCAGGCGGTAGCCGTAAACGGTATCGGGACTGTAGTAAGGATATAGGATAAGCACGCGCTGGCTGCCGTTTTCGTGGGTGCAAACCCAGAAACGACAAACGGCGTTCCTGTTGTCCAAGGCCTCGTATTCCACATAGGTCCAGCCGTCACGTGTCCGGAAGGGGCGGCTTTCCGTCATCAGGACGAAGGTCTTGTCTTTCTTGCGGTCCAGCGAAATGACCGCTTCCCGTTTGTCGTAGTCGACCTTGATGGTGCCGGCGGTCTTGCGCCAGCGGGGGATGTTCATCTCGCCGATTGCGTACTCGGACCTGATGTTCACCGCCGAGTATGTGTCTTCGATCCGGCCCCAGCCGGTCTCCGCGACCTTCCTGGTCTGCGCCATTGCCGCCGATGAAAATTCCGCTGCAAAGTGACCCCCTACGTCCGCTCTCATCGTGACCCCCTCAGTGGCAAATAAGTAGCGGGTCAAAAGAAAAGGAATTCTCGGCAAGATGGCCGCTTCCGTGAAATCCCGATGTATCTCGCCGAATTTTACGGCGCTTTCACAACGGATATTGAACGTCAGTCTACTTTCCATAGACACAAGTGTCTCCAAGCCATCACTGACTTGGAGATACTCGATGTAATCCAGAGT
>ONEX01000028.1 GCA_900316955.1 uncultured Bacteroidales bacterium | reverse complement strand
CGGAGGTAAATATTGCTTTGACCAGAACTCTCTCGAAAAAGCGATACAGTCGGCGAGGAAAAAAGGAAGGTGACCAATAATCACTTATTAGTCACCTTCAAAAGATTGCCCCAGTCTGCGCAACACGAGATTACCGGAAGGTGAGCCTTCACGGGCGGGGACTTTTGCTCCAACTGAATGGCTCGTCGTGTTGTGTCTTATCGACCGATTCAAATATACGAACAATTTTACGTATACAGTCATTCACAATCAATCGTAATAACTCTTTTTTATCCTTTAACACTTTTTAACTTTTTTTGTTTGGCTGTTCATGACGAACTGGCTATCTTTGCTGGCGAAACTTGCAAGTGATTGATTGTTAAATAATTAAATGCTAACATAATGAAAAAGCCAGCAATTATAGATCAAGAAATTGAATTTACTGTTTTCTCCCACGCGATGCTTACGCCAGTTCGGAAGGTTGAAGACTTCAACCCTGACTGTCCGGCGGAGGTTATGTATGCTGAGGCGATGGATCTAATTACTGAGGGCAGGGCATTGGAGGGCAAGAACTATTTGGAGGATGCATTTGAAATGGGGAGTTGGCGCGCGGGAAATGCGCTCGCATACGGTTTGTCTGTTGGATGGTTTGGGGAGCGAGATTATCCGTCACATCTGACTGTACTTTGGAATCTGGTTGAACAGGGATCTTCTGGGGCAATGAACAATATCGGTTTTGCTTATGATCAGGGGCTCGGTTTGCGGAAAAGCCTCCGTTGGGCAGTATACTGGTATGAGAAAGCGGCAAAAAGAGGGGATGTGGACGCTATGGGTAATCTGGCTAACATTTATCTCTTCCGTGAGGGCAAGTATCGTAATCTAGAACGAGGAGTGCTTATGGCATTGATGGGCGCGGATTTAGGCGGCGAAATGGCCATGAATGAACTTGGGTTATGCTATGAAAATGGATATGGCGTTCCTCTTTGCGAAGAGAAGGCGTTTGAATGGGTCTCCAAGGCTGTAGAAAACGGGGCTGGAGCCTGCGCCGAGCACAACCTGGCACGTTTCTACAGGAAGGGCATCGGTACCAAGGTTGACAAGGACAGAGCTGACGAGTTGGATAGAATTGCTGCAGAGCATGGATGGAAAAAACATACAAAGACAAAGTAATATGATTCAAGACAATCAAACCAATAAAGTCTATCTGGCGAAAGGCTTCAGTTATTACCAGCCAGTTTCGATGGAACTTGTCCAGGCCCTGCATGGTAAGGGGATTGAATTTGAGTGGCTGCCGAGGACAGAGAGTTCAAAGTATATCTGGGCACGGGATTATATGCCTATTCAATTGGAGAAGGATCTCTTTCTCTTGTATCGGTATAATCCGGATTACCTTCAGGGTTATTCGGGATATATCCCACAGTACAAAGCAATCTGCAAGGAACTTGGCCTGAACTGCATCACCACGGATATCGTCATGGACGGCGGCAATGTCGTCCCTTGTGGAGACAAAGTTATAATGACAGACAAGATCTTCAAAGAGAATCCTCATTACAGTCGGGAAGCGCTTGTCAATGCCCTTGAAAACCTTTTCTTTGCCGAACTGGTCATCATCCCTTGGGATCGTTATGAGATATTTGGCCATGCGGATGGTATGGTCCGATACATAGGAGGGGAGCGTGTTCTCCTGAACAACTACATCGACACTGATCCATATCTTCGGAAGCGACTGCTGGATGCTCTTGCTCCTCACTTCAAAGTAGAAGAACTGCATTACAAAGGCCCTCGTATCAGCAAGTTTTCCTGGGCCTTCTTGAACTATTTGCAGGTAAAAGATTGTATCTTTGTACCGTGGCTGCCAATTGCAGAGTCCCGTGATGTACAGTCCCTTTTCATCGATCTCTTCCCGGACAAGCAGATAGAATACATCGGCCCCTGTGAAGACATCATCCACGCCGGCGGGGCCCTGCATTGCGTTACCTGGAACATCCAGGTCGACCCGGCGCCAGTGACACTAGAAGAAGCTTAAAACACACCCAATATGGCTAACAATACAATTGACATCTCTGAGAGTCTTAACAAGTATCTCTCTGGTTTTGATGGAGCACATGGAGAAGGTAAAACTGAACGCGAGGATTCTCTAATTCCCCCTTTTAAGCAGATTGCAGCTAAATTGCTTTATGGCGGTCATTTCGTCGTCTTGGACGGCATTGGCAATGTGATTAGACGTGTTTATTTGCACACGGTCGAATTCTATTATCATGAAGAAAGGAATGTGGTCAAAGATTACATCGTGTATCACCGAAATCCTGATAATCCTCAAAAGAAACCGAATCCGCTGCCATCTTTCCCAATAGGCAGCCTGCACACGCATGTTTCCGGTGTTGATATAACTTTTGAAGACAACCGCCATCCAGAGAATCCGGAATACCGTGCATCCGTGCTCATTCGCGCTTTCCGGGTAGAGGAAGTGAAGACAATTCCTGGTTTACTTTTTACTCAAACAGTTGATGAGCGATCCACGTATTTCTACAATGCGTTGTTTATGGGTGTAAATGTCATTGATGGGGGGATGAGAGTCTATTGGCATGACAATGACGTAAAAGAGTGCGAAGTGCCCTTAAGCAAACCGAGGGAAAATGTGGGCGAATTCGTTGAGAAGACCCACAAGAAAGGTTATATTTACTATGAAAAGAAGAAAGAGTTCAAGCAAGACGAACGAGCTTGGGCTTTCTATCGATAGTAAGCACAATATGGATAAGACAGTTAACGGAGCCTCAATCGAGACTCCGTTTTTCATCTTCGCTATTGTTAAGAATGCTGACTGCTTTCTCAACATTGTTTGAGGACGTTACAGTCCCGGCTGGCCGGGACTGTAAAAGGAGGAGTTCGACGTCAAGCGCCTTCCCGCCTACGCGAGCCGCTGAAAGCTGTCATTGAGCCTGCGGCAGTGCCGCCGCGGACAACTATATTTGCAAATTTGGTATTTAGTGTCTACATTTGCATCGGAATCGTCACGGGGAATTCGGAAAGGGTTGACAACCCTCTCAAGTCGTTCTTGATACGAGCCCCATCGAAAAGTCGCAGCCTAGGCGGCTTTTTATTTTTTGTGCATTCTGGAACCAGGCACAGTAATACAGTACTGAATGTATTCTCCTGTGTTCTTCTGTCTTCCGATGGTCAATTTGACTGCCCCATATAGGAGAATGATAATTTCAGAAAACATTTTCTGATTCTTGTCTTCTTGTTTTTTGGGTTTGCGGTTTACAACCTTGGCATTCTCCAGTATTTCAGTGAAACGTAAGACAGCTTCAGTGGATTCATATGTCCCAGAAGCGTGGCCCACTGTCTCATTGATGGACAGAAACTTTATGTGAATATCTGCCTTCAATGACTTGTTATACACTTTCTTCTCTGGATGCTCGGCAATCCAGGTTGCATAAAAGTCTTTAATGATTTGTTTCCGGGTTTTAATCTCTTCCCGGCTGTTACCCCTCGGAATCTCCATAGCACAATTCGTTTTAACAAAAATAGAAAACATCTTGAACCTGCGCAAGCCCTGCGATATAGAAAGAGTGAAAGCTGTCATGGAGCCTGCGGCAGCGACGCCACGGGCAACAACAATCCATTTTTCTTCCTACCTTTGTGAAAAAGCATAGGCCATGTCCCTCCCCGAAGCCATCGTCTATCTCCTCGCCTCAGCCGGCTACGGCATGAAGACGGACCAGATCGCCCGCGAAATCAACGCGCGCAGGCTCTATGTGCGCCGCGATGGCAAGCCCGTCTCCGACAAGCAGGTCTACGCGGTCATCATGGCCCATCCGGAAACCTTCGTCAAGGCCGACGGGCGGATCCGGTTGATGATATGATCGTGTGAGATGTGCCGATGGTGGTCCATCCACGGGACCACCATCAGCGATAATGGGGGTAAAACGCCGACGGTGTCCCACTTCATGGACCACCATCGACACTTGAGCCGCCACAGCGGCGGCTTTTTTGCTATCTTTGTGATTGAAAATGAACCACAGACTCTTATCCATCCTCATGCTGTCCTTTCTCCCTGTGCTTGCGCAGGGGAGGGAGCTTGCGCTCAGGACGGTCGGGATCGACACGGGCGGAAGGGAGATGAAGGTGAAGGTGCTGGAGCCCAAAAGTGCCGATGGACGCGTCCCGGGAATCCTGTGGATACACGGCGGGGGATATATCACGGGCGGGAATTATATGATGCTGGTGTCGTGCGGGAAGATGCTGGCGGAGCGGTATGGGGCGGTGGTGGTCAGCCCGGAGTACCGGCTGGCGGGGGAGGCGCCGTATCCGGCCGCCCTGGAAGATTGCTATGCGGCGCTGGTGTGGATGTATGCGCATGCCGATGAGCTTGGCATCGACCGGACCCGAATCGTTGTCGGCGGCGAGAGCGCGGGCGGGGGACTCACGGCGGCGGTCTGCCTCTATGCCCGCGACAAGGGGGAGGTGCCCGTCGCGCTGCAGCTGCCGCTCTATCCGATGCTGGACTGCGAGGACACGGCGTCATCGGCCGATAACCCGGGATTGACCTGGGGCACGAAGCGGAATCACAAGGGCTGGCGCAAGTACCTGGGCGAGCTCTATGGCAAGGCCGATGTGCCCGCCTATGCGTCTCCTGCCCGTGCGACGGACTATGCGGGGCTCCCTCCCTGCTATACCTATGTGCTGGACGGGGAGCCGTTCTATGACGAGACGCTCGCCTACGTCCGGAACCTCCAGGCCGCCGGGGTCGATGCCCGAGTCGATGTCTTCCCGGGCGACACGCACGCCTTCGACATCCTTTTCCCCTGGCAGGAACGCAGCAAGCAGGCGAAGCGCCGCCTGTGCGAGGAATACGAGCGCATGATCATGACTCCCGCCTCGCCGAAAGGGGTTCGACGACATTAAAAAAAACCTCCCCCGGAGTGGGGGAGGCAGCCTGGGCAGTCGGCACGCGGTAGTGCGGAATGCGGTTTGAAATGTGCGTCTGTACGCGGTGCGGAGCCATACGATACTGCATTGGGAGCGGCTCCGTTTCCCGGATCACCTAAAGTGGAGTGGACGTTTTTACCTCCCGTCCGGAGGTGTGCCCGCCCTGCCCCGGCTTTTGTTCTTTTCCGTTCGACCTACTTCAGGTCCGTCGTCCAGTTCGCCTGCTGGAGCTGGGAATCCAGCTGCCGGAGGTCGCGGGAGAGGTCGTCCACCCGCTTCTGGAGGGCGTTCACGTCGATGGTGCGGACGAACTTGATCTCGTTGCGGGAGTAGCGGTCGCTGCGGACGTTCGCGGCGTCCAGGGCCGCGCGGAGGGCGGCGATGTGCATGGACAGGGTATCCTTCTCCGCGATGATTTCCGTCAATGTCTTCCCTTCCCACACCGTCTCCTGGTTGGTGCGGTTGATGCTGACGATCAGGTCCTTCAGCTGCTTCAGGGAACCGCCCAGCTCCTGGAAGAGGTCCTCCGGTTTCTCCGCGGGCTGGTCGCCTTCCTGGACCTTGACGTTGTTGGCGAGTCTTTCGCGCAGTTGGGCGATCCGCTTCTGCAGGTCCGCCCGCTGATTCAATGCTTCTGCCAGTTTCATAAGCTTGTTGGATAAGTCCTTCAAATTTAACAAAAATAAATGATAGGACGAACCGCTCGTTTTTGTTATCTTTGAGGTTGCAAACATTTGCATGATGCAAGCGATGAAAACGATGAGAAAGATTTTCGCCATCGGGCTGGCCATCCTGGCGGCCGTGGCGTGCCGTCCTTCCGGCGGGAAGGACCTGCAAACCGAGACTGTGAACTATGAGGATTCCCTCGCCCATGCGGACCTGTCCATCAAGGTGGAGCTGCCGGTGGCCGGGCAGGGCGCCGCGGCGGACCGCATCCGCGCGTCGCTCGTCGACGTGATGGACGGGCAGCTCAGCCATATCGGCTCGTACGAGGAGGAGCGGCTGTTCCCGGCCTATGAGGGCAGTACGGACAAGACGGACCTCCTCCTGGAATACTACCGCGGCAAGGCGCTGGAATCCATCGGCAAGCAGGCGCAGGAAGATTATGACGAGCGGGTTGCGAGCATCGAGGAGAACGACGGCCTCACCGAGGACCAGCGGAAGGAGATCCTCGACGAGATGCCCGGCTGGGAGTACGAGTTCAACCTCCTGAAGGACCGCGAGACGGACAAGTACGTCGTGTTCCTCTCCCAGGATTATGTCTATCTGGGCGGGGCCCACGGCGGCGTGACCGGCCGCGGCGGCCTGACCTTCGACAAGAAGGACGGCGTCCTGGTGGACAAGATGCTGGATCCGGCCAGCCTGGACGCCATCCAGCCGCTGCTCCGCAAGGGGCTTACGAAGTATTTTTCCGATGAGGACATGGAGATCACCCAGGAAGAGCTGGACAACTACCTCTTCCTGGAGACCGGTGTCGTTCCTTTCCCGGCGTGGACCCCGTATCCTTCCGAGGAGGGGCTCGTCTTCACCTATCAGCAGTATGAGATCGCGGCCTATGCCGCCGGCATGCCCGAATTCACGGTTCCCTACGCCGACATCCTCCCGTACCTGACGCCGGAGGCGAAGGCTTTGCTGGACCTCGACTAGTCCTTTCCTGCCGATGACCTGGATCGATCCCGCATACCTGCGTCCACGCCTGCTCCGGCGGGCCGAGGAGAGCCACAAGGGCGACTTCGGGCACCTGCTCATCGTAGCGGGGTGCCAGACGATGCCCGGCGCGGCGGTGCTGGCGACGGGGGCGGCGGTCCGGTCCGGATGCGGTCTCGTGACGCTGCATTCCACGTCGCGGGCGCTGCAGGCCGTGGTAAGCCGGTTCCCTTCGGCGATGCTGTCGGAGGAGGCGGGCGAGGCGTTCAGCCGCGTGCCCGTGCCGATGGACCGGTACACCGCGATCGCGGTGGGGCCGGGGCTCGGGCGGCGGCCGGAGACGGCGGAAGCGCTGCTTCTGCTGCTGGGCATGGCCCGGCAGCGGCGCGTGCCGACGGTCCTGGACGCCGACGCGCTGAACCTCCTCTCCGAAGTGCCGGACTGGCAGGCCTGCCTTCCGCCGGGCGCGGTGCTTACGCCGCACCTCGGCGAACTGCGGCGCCTGCTGCCTTTCGGCAGCGACGAGGAGCGTGACCGCCGCGTGCAGGCGCTTTGCGCCGCCGCCGGCTGCACGCTCGTGATGAAAGGCTACCATACGCGTATCTTTACGCCCGACGGCGGCTGCCTAGTCAACACGACCGGTAACGCGGGCCTGGCGAAAGGCGGGAGCGGGGACGTCCTGACGGGCCTCCTCGGCGGGCTCCTGGCGCGCGGCTACGCCGCGCCCGACGCCGCCGCCCTGGCCGTCTGGCTCCACGGCCGCGCCGGCGACCTCCTCACGGAGGAGCGCACGGCGGAGGCCTACGCCAGCCTGGACCTGGCCGACTACCTGTATCGCGGATTCAAGGAACTGTACGATGGGGGAGAGTAGGCTGCGGTACCACCTGCTCGCGCTGGCCGTCGTGCTCGTGTGGGGCGTGACCTTCGTGTGCACGAAGGTCCTCATCGGCGCGGGCCTGCATCCGGTCGACATCTTCTGGATCCGGTTCGTCCTGGCCTATGCCGGGATTTGGCTGTACATTCTCCTGACCGGGCGCGACAGGAAGCTGTGGTACGGATGGAAGGAGGAACTCGTGTTCCTGTTCCTGGGCATTACCGGCGGCTCTTTCTACTTCCTCACGGAGAATACGGCATTGGCCCATACGCAGGCCAGCAACGTCTCGTTCCTCGTCTGTTCCGCTCCGCTGTTCACGGCCCTCTTCACGCTGCTCTACCGCCGCTTCGGCCGCGGCCGCTTCGCCGCCTCGCTGGAGAAGGTCCGCCTCGGCTGGCCGCTCATCGGCGGAACCGTCCTCGCGCTCGCCGGCATGGCGCTCGTCGCCTTCGAGGGCTCCCGCCTCCGGCTGTCGCCCCTCGGCGACCTCCTCGCCATCGGCGCGGCCCTCTGCTGGGCCCTCTACAGCCTGTTCATGGGCGAAATGACCAACCGCTACGGCACGGTCACCGCCACCCGGAAAGTCTTCTTCTACGGGCTCCTGACCATCATTCCGTTCCTGTTCGGCTCCGACCGCGGCTTCTCGCTGGAGCTCCTGCGGCCGTTCCCGGTCTGGGGCAATCTCCTCTTCCTGGGCCTCGTGGCCTCCCTGGCCTGTTTCATCGCCTGGAACCTCGTCATCGACAAACTCGGGAACGTCAGTTCCACCAATTACGTTTATCTCAACCCCGTCTTCACGCTGCTTACCGCCACGCTGTTCCTCGGCGAGCGGATGACGCCGCTGGCCGCCCTCGGCTGCGCCGCCATCCTCGCCGGCGTCATCTGGGCCGGCGCCGCGAAGACGGACTAATCTCGAACCTTATGCTCAAAATCGGAGACAAGATGCCGTCCTTCGAGGTCGTGGACCAGGACGGGAACGCCGTGAGGTCGGAGGATTTCATCGGCCAGGGCCGCAAGACCATCGTCTATTTCTATCCCAAGGACAATACGTCCGGCTGCACGGCCGAGGCGTGCTCCTTCCGCGACAACTATGCGGAATTGACGGCCGCGGGGTACAATGTCGTGGGCGTGAGCAAGGACAGCGCGAAGTCGCACGCCGGCTTCCGGGCGAAGTATGAGCTCCCGTTCCGGCTGCTCGCGGACACGTCCCTGCAGATGCTGCAGGACTTCGGCGCCTGGGGCGAGAAGAAGATGTACGGCAAGACCACCATGGGCACCCTCCGCCGCACCTTCATCTTCGACGAGAACGGCATCCTCGAGCGCATCATCGAGAAGGTGGACACCAAGAACGCCGCCGGCCAGATTCTCGGGTAGGCCCATGGTCAAGCTCATCATCCTGGATTTCGACGGGACCCTCGGGGACACGAGGGCCAATATCGTGCTGACGATGCGGCAGACGCTCGCGAAGCTGGGGTATCCCGCGCGGGACGAGGAGACGATCGCCGCCACCATCGGCCTGCCCCTGGAGAAGGGGTTCGAGCAGCTGTTCCCGGGGATTTCCCAGGCCGATGTCGCCCTGTGCGCCCAGACCTACCGCGCCATCTTCGTGGAGAACCGCAAGCTGCTGGTGCCCAAGGTGTTCCCGCATGTGCTGGAGACGCTGGAGGCGCTTCGCGGCAGGGGGTATGTGCTCACGATCGCGTCATCCCGAAGCTATGGCTCCCTGAAAGAGTTCCTGCAGGAGATGGGCCTGGCCCCCTACATCACCTACATCCTGGGCGCGAACAGCGTCACGCACGCAAAACCCCATCCCGAGCCTGTCCTGAAGACGATGGCGGACCTGGGTTTCCAGGCCGATGAGACCCTCGTCGTGGGCGACATGCCCGTGGACATCGCGATGGGCAGGGGCGCCGGCGCCCGCACCTGCGGCGTCACCTACGGCAACGCCTCGCGCGCGGACCTCGCCGCCGCCGGCGCGGACTTCATCATCGACGACTTTTCCCAACTGCTTACCCTCGACCTTCCATGAACTCCATCGGCAACCTTCTCTGGCTCATCCTCGGCGGCATCCTCGTCGCCATCATCTATTTCCTCGTGGGCCTCTTGATGTGCATCACGATCATCGGCATCCCGTTCGGCGTGCAGCTGTTCAAGCTGGGCGGCTACGCGCTGTGGCCCTTCGGGCACGAACTCGTGGACAAGCCCGGCGAACCGGGCTGCCTGTCCATCGTGATGAATCTGCTGTGGATCCTGCTGGGCTGGTGGGAGATCGCCATCATCCACGCGATCTTCGGCCTCATCTTCTGCATCACCATCGTGGGCATCCCCTTCGGCATCCTCCACTTCCGGATGGCGATCAACTCCATCTTCCCGTTCGGGAAGGAGGTCCGCTAGCGCGGCCCGGTGGCCTGGTAGCACTTCGGCCTGGCGGCCTTCAGAACCACTCCACGTCCGTGAGGTCCAGCTTGTTCCCCGGCAGACCGTGGATGGGCGTATAATAGAACGAGTATTCCTCCAATTCCCGCGGAATGCGGTTCAGGAACAGGAGACGCGGCTCCCCGTAGTCCCCGGACCCGCCGTACAGGGTGACCGTCTTGCGCGCATCATCCTTCTCGTACCAGCCCCCACCATGGACCTTCACATAACCGTGGGCCTTCTCATAGGCCTCGAACAAGTCCTTATGGTTCCACACCATCCCATAGACAAACGTGCCTACGAGCGGCTTCTTGGAATCCGAAACGAGGATGAACTTGGGGTACATGGGCGAATCTTTCTTTGTTGCAAAGATACGGAATTCCTCCGAAATGCCCCGCTGGACAATGCTCCGATGCACGGAGAGTAATGTTCCGATTGACAGAGTAAACCATTGTACACATCGGCAGTGTACATGGAACTCGAGGGTTCCAGGCCCCCTATCTTATCCTCATTCTATGCCTGTACAAGTCTCGCTTGTACAAGTCGATGTGCTTGTGTGGAGGATTCTATGTTCATGCCTCCGCCCTTTCAGCCACTGTAGCGCCTATTCCAGGAGACTTGTACGTGGGAAACCGTGTCATAGCCACATTTCGTTGTACAAGCTAGACTTGTACATGGCGTTTGATGGCGATTGTCGCTGGTGGTACCGATGGAGGACACTGGGGATAGGCGGGAGGGCCTACGGGGTACATGGCCGGTCGGGCCTCTTCGGAATCCGAAACGAGGCCTCATTGGGGTACATAGGCCGATTATGCCTCCTCGGCGATGCGGAAGATGGCGGGGGAGAGGTGGCAGTAGCCGGTGGGGTTCTTTTCGAGGTAGTCCTGGTGGTATTCCTCGGCGCGGTAGAAGTTCCGGAGGGGGAGGAGCTCCACGGCGAGGGGCTGGCCGAGGGCGGCGGCGCAGCGGTCCAGGGCGGCGGAGATGCCGGGGACCTGCGCCTCGGTCACGAAGTAGGCGCCGGTGCGGTAGCGGGTGCCTTCGTCCTCGCCCTGCTTGTTGAGGCTGAGCGGGTCGATGGCCTTGAGGAACAGCTCCGTCAGGCGCTCTTCCGTGATGATGTCCGTATCGTATTGGAGGTGAACCGTTTCGGCGTAGCCGGTCTGGTCCGTGTACACTTCCTTGTAGGTGGGGTTCTCGGTGAAACCGTTCGCGAAACCCACCTCGGTGAAGGTCACGCCCTTCACCTTGGCGAAAAACTTTTGGGCGCCCCAGAAACATCCGGCGGCGAAATACAGGTCTTGGGTCATAGGACTTCTCGTTGCGGCCTCAAAAATACGCAAAAAATCCGTAACTTTGTAAGCTAATCTTTTGGACATGCCAGCAGAAGGGAATATCATCATACGAAGGGCGAAGGTCAACAACCTCAAGGACATAACGGTGGAGATCCCGCGGAACCGGCTCGTGGTGGTCACGGGCATCTCCGGGAGCGGGAAGTCGTCCCTCGCGTTCGACACGCTGTTCGCCGAGGGCCAGCGCCGGTTCGCCGAGAGCCTGTCGTCCTACGCCCGCCAGTTCCTGGGCCGCATGTCCAAGCCCGACGTGGAGATGATCGAGGGCATCCCGCCGGCCATCGCCATCGAGCAGAAGGTGAACATCCGGAACCCCCGTTCCACCGTCGCCACCACCACGGAAATCTACGACTTCCTGCGGCTCCTCTTCGCCCGCATCGGCCGTACCTATTCCCCCGTGAGCGGGCTGGAAGTGAAGGCCCATACCGTCCAGGACGTCCTCCGCGACATCTTCGACGGCGAGGCGCACACGGTCTACATCCTTTCCGACATCCGCTGGAAGGACCGCAAGGACAAGGTCGAGCTCATGCTCCAGCTCAAGGAGGAAGGCTACGGCCGATTCTTCGACCTGGGCACCCAGGAGGTCCTCCGCATCGAGGACGTGATGCAGATGGACGGGCACTACCCGGAGGACTTGCATTTGCTGGTGGACCGCGCGAAGATTCCCGGTCAGGCCGGGAATGACGGTGGTTCGACAAGCTCACCAACCGTCGGGCATGACGGTGGTTCGACAGGCTCACCAACCGTCATGGATGACCTCCGGACGCGCCTGCTGGATTCCGTGCAGACGGCGTTCGACAAGGGGGAGGGGGATATGTCCATCGTGCTGGACGGGAAGCGGAAGGCGTACTGTTCCAGGTTCGAGCTCGACGGGATGACTTTCCGCGAGCCGGACGAGTACCTGTTCAGCTTCAACAGCCCGCTGGGGGCGTGCCCCACGTGCGGCGGCCTGGGAAAGATCATCGGTATCAGTGAGGACCTCGTCGTTCCGGACAAGACCAAGACCATCTACGACGGCGCCGTCGCCTGCTGGCGCGGCGACAAGATGAGCTGGTTCAAGGACCTCGTGGTCAAGAACGCGGAGAAGTACGACATCCCCGTCTTCACCCCGTACTGCAAGCTCACGGAAGCGCAGAAAAAGACCCTCTGGACCGCCCGGAGCAACGGCGTGATGGACGAGAGCGCCATCGTCGGCATCGACGAGTTCTTCGAGTGGGTCAACCAGAACCGCTACAAGATCCAGTACAAATACATGCTCAGCCGCTATTCCGGCCGGACCACCTGCCACGCCTGCGGCGGCAGCCGGCTCCGGAAGGAGGCGCTTTACGTCCGCGTGGGCGGGAAGAACATCCACGAGCTCCTGTCGATGACCATCGACGAGCTCCTCGCGTTCTTCGACACCGTCCGGCTGTCGGACTACGAGCGCGGCATCGCGGGCAAGTGCATCGACGAGATCGTCTTCCGGCTGCACTGCATCCAGGACGTGGGCCTCGGGTACCTCACCCTGAGCCGCGCGATGAACACCCTCTCCGGCGGCGAAAGCCAGCGCGTGAACCTCGTGACCGCGCTCGGCAGCTCGCTGGTCGGGTCCATGTACATCCTGGACGAGCCGTCCATCGGCCTGCACCCCCGCGACACCGACCGCCTCATCGCGGTCCTCAAGCGCCTCCGCGACATCGGCAACACCGTCGTCGTGGTGGAGCACGACCCGGAGATTATCCGCGCGGCGGACCTCCTCATCGACATGGGCCCGAAAGCCGGCGTCCATGGTGGGGAAGTGGTCTTCCAGGGCGTTGTGGAGCAGTTTACCCCGGAGGAACTGAAGCGTTCGCTCACCCTCCAGTACCTCACCGGCGAACGGAAGCCGTACGTCCGCACGAAGCGGCCTTGGCAGTACTCCATCACCGTGAACGGGGCGATGCAGAACAACCTCAAGGACATCGACGTGCAGTTCCCGCTGGGCGTGCTGACGGTCGTCACCGGCGTGTCCGGGAGCGGCAAGTCCTCGCTCGTCGGCGACATCCTGTTCCCGGCCCTGCACCGCCGCATCAACGAGACCGGCGACCTGCCCGGCACCTTCAAGGGCCTGTCCGGCAACCTGGACCGCGTCACCCGCGTAGAGTACGTGGACCAGAACCCCATCGGCAAGAGCTCCCGCTCCAACGCCGTCACCTACCTGAAGGTCTATGACGACATTCGCAAGCTCCTGAGCGACCAGCAGTTCGCGAAGATCAACGGCTTCACCCCGTCCTTCTTCTCCTTCAACCAGGAAGGCGGCCGCTGCCCGGAATGCCAGGGCGACGGTTTCGTGAAGATCGGCATGCAGTTCATGGCCGATGTCACCATGGTGTGCGAGTCCTGCGGCGGCAAGCGCTTCAAGCCGGAGATCCTGGAAGTCCGGTACAAGGACAAGAACATCGACGACATCCTGAACATGAGCGTGGAGGAGGCCATCGCCTTCTTCTCCGCGCAGCCCGAGGACATCGCCAAGTCCATCGCCGGGCAGCTGCAGCCGCTCGTGGACGTGGGCCTCGGCTACATCAAGCTGGGCCAGCCCTCCAGCACCCTGTCGGGCGGCGAGAGCCAGCGCATCAAGCTCGCTTACTTCCTGAGCCTGAGCAAGAACGACGACAAGCCGCGCAAGGACAAGATCCTGTTCATGTTCGACGAGCCCACGACGGGCCTCCATTTCTACGACGTGGAGAAGCTCCTGAAGGCTTTCGATGCCCTGCTTTCCCGCGGCCATTCCGTGGTCGTGGTGGAGCACAACCTGGACGTCATCCGCAGCGCGGACTGGGTGATCGACCTGGGTCCGGACGCGGGCGACCGGGGCGGCGAAGTGGTCTTCGCCGGCACGCCGGAGGACCTGGCGGCGAAGGGTGACACATTCACGGCCAAATACTTGCGCGGATGAAACGGATCGCGGCCATAACGATGGTGCGCGGCGACGCGTTCTACCTCCGGAAATGGACCGCCTGGTACGGCGGCCAGCTCGGGGAGGAGAACCTCTACATCCTCCTGGACGGGCGCGACCAGCCGCTTCCCGACTGGTGCCCGAAGGCCCATGTGATCCCCTGCGACCGCGTCGGCGGGCAGGTGGCCCGGGCCGACAAGGGCCGCATCGAGCGCATCTCCGACGAGGCTGCGCGACTGTTCGCGGCCGGGTACGACCTCGTCATCGGCACGGACGCCGACGAGATGCTCGCCGTGGACCCCAAACTCGGGGTCGGGCTCGCGGAGTTCCTGTCAGGCCTGGACGTGCCCACGGCCGTTTCCGGCCTGGGCCTGGACGTGGGCCAGAAACTGGGCGAGGAAGGGGACATCACCGGGGACCGGCCCTTCCTGGAGCAGCGGCATTATGCGCAGCTGGGCACCCGGTACACGAAGGCTTCGGTGCTGGGAAAGCCCCTCCGCTGGGGCAGTGGCTTCCATCGCGTGGAAGGCTATAACCTACACATCATCAAAGACTTATACCTGTTCCATTTTGGCTACTTCGACATGAAGCAGCTGCAGGATCGCTTCGCCGATGCGGACCGGCGCGCGCAGGGGTGGCAGCGCCACCTGGACAAGCGCGCCCGCACGATCCGCCTCGTCACGGAGAAGAAAGCCCTGGACTTCGACCGGTGGACGCGCTTTGCCCGCCGCTTCCAGACCGTGTGCCGGCCGCCGTACGCGTGGAACAAGCCGGCGATGGCCGGTCTCAAACTCGTGGTCCGGATTCCGGACCGCTTTGCCACCCTTGGACTATGAAAACCGCTTCGAATACCCCCCTCGTTTCCGTCATCGTGCCGATGTACGGCGTGGAAAACTACATCGCCCGCTGCGCGGACAGCCTATTCGCGCAGACCTATCCCCACATCGAGTTCATCTTCGTGGACGACGGCGGCAAGGACCGCACGGTGGAGATCCTCCGCGACCTCCTGGGGAAGCAGGATCCGGCCCTGCAGGCGCGCGTCCGCATCATCTCCAAGGAGAACGGCGGCCTCCCGCACGCCCGCAAGACCGGCCTGGACGCCGCGTCGGGGAAGTATGTCCTGCACGTGGACTCCGACGACTGGCTGGAGCCCGCGGCCGTGGAGAAACTCGTCCGGAAGGCGGAGGAAACGGAGGCCGACATCGTCGTGTACGACTTCTGGAAGGAGTATCCGAACCGGAGCAAGCTGGACCGCGAGAAAGACAGTTCCTGCGCCGATCCGGACCTCTTCCGGCACCGGCTCTACACCTATGACGCCTATGGGTACGTGTGGAACAAATTCTGCCTCCTGAGCCTCTACGACGGCGTTTTCGTCCCCAAATACGCGATGCATGAGGACATCGTCTTCAGCTCGCAGATCCTGTTCAAGGCCCGGAAGGTCGTCCATCTGAAGGAGGGCCTGTACCACTACGACCGGTCTGTCAGCGCCTCCGCGACGCGGGCGCCGCAGAAGATCCGGCGCGTGAACTCCGCCCGGAACCTGCTGGACCTGTACGTCCACTTCGAGGGGCAGGACCCCTCGCCGGTGTCCGGCCTCCGGGAGGAGATCTTCCTCCGCGCGGCCTGGGCCGGCTTCCAGCACAACCGGGACCTGTTCCGGGAATATCCGTTCCTGGCCCCGGCCGTCCGCGTCATCCCCATCACCTCCGGCTACCATATCGGCAAGTTCCGGCAGTCGCTCATCAAGCTTTTCCTCCTGACCCATTTCCGATGAGACGTCTCCTGTACTTTACCCGGGTGGCCCTGGGCGGCCATGTGTTCAACGCGCTCTGGCGGCCCCGCCTCCAGCGCCGGCAGGCGCGCGGGCGGGCGATCTGGCGGGCCTCGAAGGCGTACCTGCGGCCGTATGTGAAGGCCGCGGAAGCCGTCCCGGAGGACCGGCCGGACCGCACGGCGCCGCGCCGCGTGTTCACGCTGTGGCTGCAGGGACTGGACCAGGCGCCGCCGGTGATCCGGTGCTGCCTGGACAGCATCCGCCGGTACGCCGGGGCGGAGCTCGTGGTCCTGGACGGGAAGACGGTCTTCGACTGGATCACGCTGTCCGACCATGTCGTCCAGCTCTGGAAGACGGGGAAGATGCGGGCGGCGCATTTCGCCGACATCTGCCGGGTGGAGCTCCTGTACCGCTACGGCGGCGTCTGGATGGACGCCACCTCGTATCTGGACGCTCCCTTGCCCGAATGGCTCTGGGAGGCCGATTTCTTCGTGTACAAGGGCGGAGAAGTGGGGCTCGGCGCCTATGCCGGCATCCAGAACTGCTTCATCCGGGCCGCGAAGGGCTCCTACCTCCTCCAGGTCTGGCGGGAGGCGATGCGGGCCTACTGGGCCGCCGAGGACTCCACCGTGGACTATTTCGTCCACCAGCTGCTCTTCTCGCAGACGGTGGCGGCCAATCCCCGCGCCGCGGAGCTGTATGCGCAGATGCCCTCCCTGGACCAGGATCCCATCCATCGCCTGTGGCACGACTACGGCGACAAGCCCTATGACGAAGCCCTCCTGCACGAGGTGTGCTCCCAGGCCCTGTTCCAGAAGACCTCCTACAAAGGCGCGTCCGCGACGGATCCCGTTCCGGGTTCCATGATCGACCATATCCTGGCTCCGTACCGATGAAACGCCTGTTCCTGTTCGCTTTCTACGACCCGCAGGGCGTGGTGGGGGAGGCGGCGCTCCGCTACCTGGAGGCGCTGCGCGCCCTCGGCGACATCGTCCTGGCGACGGACTGCGACCTGCAAACCGGCGAGGCGGAAAAGTTCGCCCCGCTGGTGGTCTCCTACGAGGCCGCGCGCCACGGCGAGTACGATTTCGGCTCGTACAAGCGGGCGTTCCGGCAGGCGGACCTGGCGGGCTATGACTTCGTCTATCTGGTCAATGACTCTGTCGTGGGGCCGCTGTGCTCGCTGGAGCCGTACCTGCAGCGGATGGAGGCTCTGGGCACGGACGCCTTCGGGCTCGTGCTCAATCCTTCCCGGCACGGGCGGCACCTGCAGTCGTGGTTCATCGGCCTGAAACCGTCCGTTTTCCGCGCTCCCTGGTTCGCGGAATTCCTGACCGGGGTTGAGGCGCTCGGGCGGAAGGAAGACGTGTGCAACCAGTATGAAAACGGCCTTGTACGCCTGCTGGAGGCGCATCAAGCCTCTTATGCGGGCTTGTGGGAACTGCGCGGGAAGGCCATTTACAATGCCGTGGGACGCCTCTCGAGGCAGGGCTTTCCTTTCCTGAAGAAATCGGCCTTCACCCGGCACGGTGGCAGCCTTGGCCCGGCGGTCGCGCAGGCGCTCTCGACGGCTGATCCGGCGATGGCCGATGCCGTGACCGCCGATCTGGACCGCCTTTATGGCGAGGAGTACCGGCGCGCGTTCCTCGGGGCGAGCCCCTTGCGCGCCTGGGGCCGCTACCTGCACTATCTTTTCCGCAAGCGCTTCTCCTTCTTGGCGAGCTTCGCCTGAAAGGGCTGGAGGAATTCCCGCTCCCAGCGCTCCCGGATGCCGGGATCCACATTCTCATAGGTCTTTTCGGCCTCGCGGATGGCTTTCCGCAGGCTTTCCACCTTGTACTCGTTCGCGGACGAGAATACGTAGCTGGTCCGGTTGGGATAGTAGAAATACAGCGGCAGGCCGGTGAGCGTCGCCTTCCGGACGCGGAGCATCACGGCGCTCCACCAGGGGAAGTCGCCGTACATGATGCCCGGGGGGAAGGGGATGCCTTCCGCGACCTCTTTCCGGTACACGCGCCGCCAGGACTGGCAGTGCCGCGTGGCCAGTTTCCGCCGGGGGCGGCTGTACTCCGTGGCCCAGTCGAAGATGTCCTCCGTGACGACCGTCGCGAAGTCCCCAAAGTCCTTGAAACACACGCGGCGGGGCTCCGGAAGATGCAGGAACTGCCGGAGGATCATTCGGTTGCGGTAGGCGTGGTCATAATCGAAGGCGATGACGTCGGAACCGTCTCTTTCCGCCAGCCGGTGGCAGATCTCCAGCATCTGCGGGTGGAGGAAATCGTCGCTGTCCAGGCAGACGACGTACCGTCCCTGCGCCTGCCGGATGGCCTCGTTGCGGGCGACGCAGACGCCCGCGTGCGGGAGATGGAGGACCCGGAAGCGGGGGTCTTCCGCCGCGAACCGGTCCATCTTCGCGCCTGTGCCGTCCATGCTGCCGTCGTCGGCGCAGACGGCTTCCCAGTCCCGGAAGGTCTGGGCCTGCAGGCTCCGCAGGCAGCGGTCCACGTAGTGGGCCGTGTCGAAGGCGGGGATGATGACGGTGAAATAGGGCATCGCAACACAAATGTACGATAATTCTCCGTCATTCCCAACGCTTCTACGGGTCGATGACCAGCAGGGCGAGGGTGTCCCGGTTCACGGGCGGCCCGGCCTTGAAATAGACCATCACGGACCCGCCTTTCCGCGTGTGGATGGTGAGTCCGTGTCCGTCCGGGTCGATGTCGAAGGAATACAGGTCGTGCACCCGGTCGTCGTCGTCCCAGGCGACGGGCTCGATCTCGAACCAGGTGTCGGGCGGGGAGACGTCACACCAGAGGTGGAAATCCTCCCCGCTCCGGCATTCGTTGTACGCGGCCGGGTGGAGGTCGAAGCGGGTTTCCGGGATGAGCCGGCTCTTGTCCACGCGCCAGCTGTCCTCGTCCAGGCCGGTCCCTTGCAGATGGACCGTCACCTGGCAGGCCGTGTTGCGGAACACGTCGAAGTTGCCGGGCCCGTCGCCCAGGTAGAAGCGGTAGATCAGCGGCTCGCCCGCGCGGGAGTGCCACGTGTCGGAGTGGTAGGAACCCCGGATCTCGAGGTAGGAGCACACCCGGCCGTAGGGGCCCTCCGAGAACTGCTTTTCGGTCTCGTCGTCCGTGTCCAGCAGGTCTCCCTGCAGGTTTTCCGGGAGGTACAGGCTCACGCGGCCGCTCACGCCCGGGGACTGGTCGATGTTCAGCGCCTGGACCTGCCTGCCGTCCAGCGTGAATCCGCCCGAGAACACCTGCGTGGCCCCTTCCGCCTTGCTGTCTCCGAAGAGCCGCACCGACGACGGGCCGTTGCCGACGGTCACGGACGTGACCAGGAAGGTGACGTCGCTGCGGAGTTCCGTCCGGTCCAGGACCAGGTCGATCCGGGCCATCGTCCGCACGAGCGGGATCCGGACCTCGGTCTCGCCCTCGCTCACGTAGCCGTCCAGCCGCCCGCTCATGGGCATGCCCCGGCTGTATTCGTCGGGATAGGCCATGTAGTAGCGGTAGGACTCCACGTCCTGGCGCGAGAGCGCCGGGAGGGCGTAGCCGAGGTTGGCGGCGACGAAGATGTCGTACGGGACGCCGGTCAGGAGGGTGGTCTTCAGGGAGACGGTCCCGTCCTGGACGGTGAATTGCCGGGACGTGAGGTACCGCCGCTCTTCCAGCAGGCCTTCCCCGTTGTAGATCAACAGATTGATATCGGAGACAAGCCGGTCGTCCGGCAAGGACGACCGGGTCGGCATCCCGCTTCCCGCCTCCAGGACGAGCGCGGTACCGGCGCGCCCGGGTTCCCTGTTCCAACTATTGCATCCTATCACCAAGCTTAACAACAACACACGCAGGATGCCGATTCTTCTCATCGCTTGTCTCCTCCATCAATCAACGGTAATGTATGTCTTCCCAGTCGCGTCCGTCCCAGTCCAGGACCTGGCTTTCCAGGCGGATGGACCCGGAGACGGCCGGGGTGTCCGGATCGGTCGTGCCGGTCCGTGTGAGGGTTACGTCCATCCGGTACTGCACGTCGGCCTCCAGGCCGGGCAGGTCGATGGGATAGTAGTAGGTCGTGCCCCGGAGCTTTCCCTCGATGACGAGGCGGGTGACGGGGCTGCCGAAGTCGGTGCCGTCCGCCGGGTTCGGGTAGCAGTAGAACCCGGCCGACGGGTAGATGCGCCCGCCCAGGGATGCGGCGAGCGTCCGCAGGACGGCCTCGGGGTGGGCGAGCGCCGCGGTGCCCGCCTCGTCCAGCCGGCCGGCATTCAGCCAGGCGGCCGGGGGCTCCTCCGGCGCGAACGGCCGGCACTCCTCCGAGGCGTAGGTCAGGTAGGCGCGCACGTCCTGCAGCTTCTCCCCGGCGTACGCCCGGCCGCTGAAATCGCAGGCGATGGAGCGGAGGGTGATCTGCGCGAGCATGGGCCGGAGGGTGACCTGGCCCATCTTCCCGGCCTCCGACTCGCCGTACAGCATCGGCGCGTCCGGGTTCTCGTCCGCGAGCCGGAAGGGAAGGTCCGTGAGGGACCCGAGGCTCCGGATCCCGCTCCACGCGTAGCTGTCCCTGGGGTAGTTGGACAGGATGACGACCTTCCTGGCGGCCGCGGACGAGGTGCCCGTCACGCGGGTGCCGGAAACGCGGTCCAGGTGCTGGTAGGCGTCCAGGCGGTAAAGGGGACCGTCCTGGAAAAAGAGCAGGTCCAGGCCCTGAAGGCTTGCTTTTCCGGCTGCGTTTATATATATTTGCGTTTTCCGGGCCGCCGGGACGGATTCATCCGGCAGCATCTGGGGCGTACAGGCGAGAAACAAAAAGGCCGGCAGGTGCCAGAACGCACCCGGTTTTGCCGCAGACCGACGGCGCCCGATGCGGGATAAGACAGGTAAGGGAATGTATTTCAGAATCCGGCCTTTTGACATGGTTCAGCACAACTTTTCGTTGCTGCAAAACTACGAAGGGAAACGGACTGTCCGGCTCGGAAAAACGGCGCCGACCTGAAACTTTTTATGTTTTTTATTCACTTTCACTGTTTTTTATCCTCTGAGGATTAAAAACATGCGAGCGTAAAAAATAATTTTATGCATCTTTTACGAACTTTACGGCACCTTTTCGACGGAAAACGTGACCTGACGCCCTTCTTCACCCGTCAGGCGGAGCTGCTGTGCCAGTGCTCCGACACGCTGGTCCGGATGCTCGACAACGTGGACCCTGTCCAGTGGAACATGCTCCAGCGGGAGATCAAGGCCTGCGAGACGCAGGGCGACGCCCTTCTGCAGGAGTTCCGCGAGCAGCTCTCCGAGCGCTTGATGGGTTCCCTGAGCCGCACGGACCTGTCGACCATCGCGATGTCGATGGACGACAGCCTGGACGTCATCAAGGATGCCGCGAAGGCCGTGCAGATCTACAAGCCCCGCAAGATCGACCAGCAGCTGCAGGACCTCGCGCAGCTCATCCGCGGCGAGGCGCACGCCCTGCAGGAGCTCCTCCCCCTGATCTGGCACATCCGGGACAAG
The DNA here is from genome assembly GCA_900316955.1 of uncultured Bacteroidales bacterium. Lineage (GTDB taxonomy): Bacteria > Bacteroidota > Bacteroidia > Bacteroidales > UBA932 > Cryptobacteroides. The sequence continues at coordinate 11,243 of ONEX01000028.1, read as the reverse complement.
GCCACGGCCATCTCCCTCCTCTGCGACCGCGTGACCGAGATGGAACACGCCGCGGACGACGCTTACGAGGAATACATCGGCTACATCTTCGCCGAAGAGCAGGATATGCGCGAAATGACCAAGTACAAGAATCTCGCGGAAACCCTCGAAAAAGCCACCGACTCCCAGAAACACGTCGCCGACTGCATCCGCCTGATGATGATGCGGTTCCTGCATGAGTAGAGATTCCTTCGCTTCGCTCGGAATGACATAAAAAACCCGGCTCGATTGAGTCGGGTTTTTCTGTAAGGGTTCGCGGAGCGATTAACCGCCAAAATTATCGTAGAGGATGCTCTCGGGAGCAACGCCCAGGGAGTCGAGGAGTTCGTTCACGCACTTGACCATCATGGGCGGGCCGCACATGAAGTACTTGATGTCCTCGGGAGCCTCGTGGTTCTTGAGGTAGGTCTCGTACATCACGTTGTGGACGAAGCCGGGGGTGTACTTCACGCCGAGGGCCAGGGTGAAGTGGAAGTTCGGGAACTCCTTCTCGATCTCGGCGAAGTCCTCCAGGTAGAAGGCCTCGACGAGGGCGCGGGCGCCGTAGAAGAAGCGGACCGGCTTCTTGGTCTTGAGGGTCTTGAACAGGTGCATGATGTGGCTGCGCAGAGGAGCCATGCCGGCGCCGCCGCCCACGAAGATGTATTCCTGGGTGTCCGGGTCGTCCTTCGGAAGGAGGAACTCGCCGTAAGGGCCGCTGATCATCACCTTGTCACCTTTCTTGCGGGAGAAGACATAGGTGGAGGCGATTCCCGGAGGAACGCCCGGGACGAACTTGAACACGCCCTTCGGCTGCGTGCGGTCGAACGGAGGGGTGGCGATACGCACGTTCAGCTTGATGACGTCCTTCTCGGCCGGATACGAGGCCATAGAGTAGGCGCGGATCGTGGGAACCGTGTTCTTGAACTTCAGGGAGGTGATGCCGTACTTCTCCCAGTCGCCCATATAGATGGGAGCGACACCCATGTCGGAGAAATCGGCCTCGTACTCCGGAATGTCGATCTGGATGTACTCGCCGGACTTGAAGTCGATGTGCTCGCCTTCCGGGAGACGGACGGTGAATTCCTTGATGAAGGTCGCGACGTTCTCGTTGGAGATGACTTCGCACTCGAGCTTCTTCACGCTGAGGGCGGATTCCGGAACGGCGATCTGGAGGTTGTCCTTGACCTTGACCTGGCAGCCGAGGCGCCAGCCGTCCTTGATCTGCTTGCGGGAGAAGAAACCGGTCTCGGTGGGGAGGATGGTTCCGCCGCCTTCGAGGACCTGCAGTTTGCACTGTCCGCAGTTGGCCTTGCCGCCGCAGGCGGAAGGGAGGAAGATGCCGTGGTCGGCGAGGGTGTGCATCAGGTCGCCGCCGGGGGTGACCTCCAGTTCCTTGGAGCCTCCGTTGATGGAGACCTTGACGGAACCGGACGGGGTGAGGGCGCTCTTGATCCAAAGGAGCAGGGCCACGAGGATGAGCGTGACCACGAACATCACGAGGATGGCGAAAAGAATGGTATTTGTCATAACGCGTTCCTCCGGATTACAGTGCAATGCCCATGAAGGTCATGAAGGCGATGCCCATCAGACCCACCGTGATGAAGGTGATGCCCAGGCCCTTGAGTGCCGGCGGCACGTTGGAGTAGGCCATCTTCTCGCGGATCGCCGCGAGGGAGACGATGGCGAGGAACCAGCCGATACCGGAACCGAGGGAATAGACGACGGCTTCACCGATGTTCAGGAAGTCCTTCTGCTGCATGAACAGGGAACCGCCCAGGATGGCGCAGTTCACCGCGATCAGCGGCAGGAAGATACCGAGGGAGGAGTACAGTTCCGGGGAGAACTTCTCCACGACCATTTCCACGATCTGCACGATGGCGGCGATGACCGCGATGAAGACGATGAAGCTGAGGAAGCTCAGGTCCACCCCTTCGATGAGGGCGTCGGGGGCCAGCACATAGGTGTTGAGGAGATAGTTGACCGGAAGGGTGATCAGAAGGACGGCGATCACGGCGAGACCCAGGCCCGCAGCCGTCTTCACATTCTTCGACACCGCCAGGAATGAGCACATTCCCAGGAAGTAGGCGAAGATCATATTGTCCACGAAGATGGACTTTACGAATAAGCTGAGATATTCCATAGGGCGGCGCTGTTATTTTTCCTGGAGGTCTTTCTGGATGCTCCGCTGGACCCACACGATGCATCCCAGGAGGATGAGGGCGAACGGAGGCAGGATCACGAGGTTGTTCGGGACATAGCCGAAACGGTTCAGGATGTCGATCCCGAAGAGGGTGCCGCTTCCGAGAAGCTCCCGGAAGAAGGCGACGATCATCAGGATCAGGCCGTAGCCGGCCCCGTTGGCCACGCCGTCGAGGAAGGAGGGCCAGGGCTTGTTGCCCAGGGCGAACGCCTCGATGCGGCCCATCACGATGCAGTTCGTGATGATGAGGCCGATGTACACGGACAGCTGCTTGTCGATGGCGTAGGTGGCTTCGAAGCTCTTGAGGATCTGGTCCACCAGGATCACCATCATCGCGACCACCACGAGCTGGACGATGATACGCACGCGGCCCGGGATGGTGTTGCGCAGCAGGGAGAGGATCAGGCTGGAGATGCCCGTGACCACGATGACGGAGAGGGCCATGACGAGCGCACCCTTCATCGTGACGGTCACCGCGAGGGAAGAGCAGATGCCCAGCACCAGGACGGTGATCGGATTACCCTTGAAAATCGGGTTGAGAATGGTTTCTTTCAGTTTTGCATTCATGGCTTACTCCTCCGTAGCTTCTTGGTTTTCACAGTGCTCGCCTTCGCCTTCGCAACCTTCCCCGCCGCAGCAATCCTGCTTGGGCGCGGCGGCCTGGAAGTACTTGGCATAGGCGCCGAGCCAGGTGTCGATGGCGGCATCCAGGCCCTGGGAGGTCATCGTCGCGCCGGTGATGGCGTCGATCTTGTTGTCCATCAGGGACTTGCCGTCAGCGGCCGGGGCGCCGCCCTTCACGATCTCGAAGACATTGGCCTGCGAGAAGTCGGGCTGCTCGCCCACGAACTCGGCCTGGAAGGCGGGGTCATCCTTGATCTTGGCGCCGAGGCCGGCGGTCTCGGACTCGTGGTCGAAATAGGCGCCGGCGATGGTCTTCAGGTCCTGTTCGAAGGCGATGTAGCCCCAGACCGGACCCCACAGACCGGCTCCGTAGATGGGGACCACGGTCTTGCCGTTCTTGAAGACGAACACGGGCAGTTCGGGCTCGCCGGTCTTGTTGGCGCCGCCCTTGATGTTGTAGTTCTGGCGCTTGAGCTCTTTCGGGCTGTACACCTTGGTGAGGTCCAGGTCCTGGACTTTCTCGCCGTTGACATTAATGGTGAAGGCCTGGCCGATCTCCTCGGCATACTTGGCGAGGACGGCGGCGTTGCCGGCCTTCTGGAACTCGGCCTTGGTCCCGAACTGGGCGGCCGTGAGCATCTGGGAGATCGTGTCGGCCTTCTCGTTCGCATCCTGCTTGCCCTTGAGGGACTGGGACACGAAGGCCAGGAGCGCGGCTACGACGACCACGATGAGGGTCGTATAGATAACAGTATAGACGTTGTTGTTGGTATTCATAGCGCGATTCCTTTAGGCGGTTGTCACTTTCTTCGCGCGACGGTTCACGTGGGCCGTGACGACGCAGTGGTCGATGAGCGGGGCCATCGTGTTCATGAACAGGATGGCGAGCATCATGCCCTCCATGTAGCCCGGGTTCCACAGGCGCACCACGACGGCGAGGGCGCCGACGAGGAAGCCGTAGATCCACTTGCCGGTCTCGGTCTGGGCCGCGGTCACCGGGTCGGTGGCCATGAAGACGGAACCGAACAGGAAGCCGCCCATCACCAGCTGGTAGTAGCACGGGACGGCGGTGGCGCCGGCGAGCTGGCCGAGCCAGCCCACGAGGAGGCCGCCGGCGATGGAGGAGACCATGATCTTCCAGGAAGCCACGCCCGTCCAGACGAGCAGGATGGCGCCGAGGAGGATGGCGATCACGCTGGTTTCACCGGTGGAGCCGGGGATGAAGCCGTAGAACATGTCCATGAAGGAGTACTGGCCCACGGCGCCGGTCGCGGCGTCGAAGCCGCCGTCGTGCGCGATCGCGAGCGGGGTGGCCGCGGAGACCGCATCGACGTCCTTGAGGGCGGAGACCCAGGTCTTGGACACCCACACGGAGGAGCCGGACATGGACGAAGGATAGGAGAAGAACAGGAAGGCGCGGGCCACGAGGGCCGGGTTCCAGATGTTCATGCCGGTGCCGCCGAAGACCTCCTTGACGAAGATCACGGAGAAGGCCACGGCGAGGGCGAGCATCCACAGGGGGACGTCCACCGGGACGATGAGCGGGATGAGGAAGCCGGTGACGAGGTAGCCCTCGTTCACTTCCTCGCCGCGGATCTGGGAGGAGCCGAACTCGATGGCAAGGCCCACGACATAGGATACGACGAACAGCGGGAGCATCCGCAGGAGGCCGTACCAGAACATGTGCCAGAAGGTCCAGTCGAGACCGTAGGTGAGGGAGGTCTGCAGGCCCACGTTGTACATGCCGAACAGGGCGGCCGGGACGAGGGCGATGACGACCATGATCATGACGCGCTTGAGGTCGATGCCGTCACGGACGTGGGCGCCTTTCGCGGTCACCGTGCCCGGGACGCGGAGGAAGGTGTCGAACGCATCGATGGTAGAGTGAAGCCAGTACAGCTTGCCGCCTTTTTCGAAGAGGCCGGGTTTCTTTTCGTCTGCCATAACTTATGCCATTTCTTTAATCATCAGGTCGATACCCTGCTGGATCATGGCCTGGATGTCGTTCTTGGAAGGGTCCACGTAGTCGCAGAGGGCCAGGTCTTCGGGCAGGACCTCGTAGATGCCGAACTTCTCCATCTTCTCGATGTCGCCCGCGAGGCAGGCCTTGATCAGGTAGATGGGGAAGATGTCCATCGGGGTCACGTCCTCGAAGCACTTGGTCTCGACGAAGGCGCGCGGGCCGCCGTGGAGGTTGGTGTCCATGTCGTACTTCTTGCCCGGGGTGAGCCAGGAGAAGTAGCACCAGGAGGAGCTGTGGACTTTCGGGCGGAAGGGTTTCGCCCAGCCGAACCACTCGCGCTCCGTGCCTTCGTGCAGGAGGGTGAGCTGGTCCTGGAAGAAGCCGAGGAAGCCGTCGGCGCCGAGGTTCTCGCCGGTAAGGACGTCACCGCCGATGACGCGGGCGTCGGCCGGGACGTCGGTGAGCTCGCGGACGGGCGTGCCCGGGAGGGCGACGACGTACGCGGGATCGGCGACCACCGGGCCGGTGACCGCCACCTTGCGGGTGAGGTCCAGCTTGCCGGTGTTGATCACGTGGCCGAGGGCCGCGAGGAGCGTGACGGGCATCGTCCACACGGTCTCGCCCTTCTGGATGGGCGCGATGTGGCTGATCTGCACGCCCACGTTGCCGGCGGGGTGCTTGCCGCTCACGGAATGGACGATGGCATTCTCCACCTTGTGGAACGGGCTGCTGTTCCAGACGGCCTTGTTCACGGTGAGATGGACACCGCCGTCGGTGAGCTTGCCGAGGGCGTTCACGCCGGCCTGGATGTCCGCGAGCCGGTTGCCGAGGGTGAACTCGGTGTCGGCCGCGAGCGGGGCGGTGCTGAACGTGGAGACGAAGATGGCCTTCGGGCGCAGGTCGGGATCGGCCTGGATGCCGTAGGGACGCTGGATGAGGGCGTTCCAGAGGCCGGTCTTGAGGAGAAGCGCCTTCACCGCTTCCGCATCGGCGGGGACGTTCTTGCCGAAATCGACATACTCCTGGGAGGCGTCGGCTTCGACGAGGACGGCGAGCAGCTTGCGCTTGTCACCCCGGACGACGCTCTTCACCGTGCCGCTGACGGGCGAGGTGACGAGGATCTGGGGCTTCTGCTTGTCGGCGAGAACGGGGGAGCCGGCGAGGACGCGGTCACCTTCCTTCACGAGCAGTCTCGGAAGAAATCCCTTGAAATCAGTGGGTTTGACAGCGACGACGCCCGGTTTGACCGTCTTGGCGACCTTCTGGGCGGCGGCACCCTTCACGGGGATGTCGAGGCCCTTTTTCAAATCGAGCTGGTTAGACATTATTGCAGTAAATTTGTGTTTACTTAATATAATGTGCGAATTTACGCATTTTTTCGCTATTTTCGTAAAAAGATTTGGTAGCTATGAGCGCGATACTCGAGGATTTGAACAAGGAGCAGAGGCAAGCGGTTGAATGTGTGGAAGGACCGGTGCTGATCGTGGCGGGGGCAGGCTCCGGGAAGACCCGCGTCTTGACTTCCAGAATCGCCTATATGATCGAACAGGGGACGGATCCCTCCCGGATCCTGGCCCTGACCTTTACCAAGAAAGCGGCCGGCGAGATGAAGGAGCGCATCGGCCAGATGGTGGGGGAGCGCAAGGCCCGCCGCATCTGGATGGGCACCTTCCATTCCGTCTTCATCCGCTTCCTGCGGGAGTTCGCCGACGCCATCGGCTTTCCCCCTACCTTCACCATCTATGACACGGCCGATTCGGTGAGCGCCATCAAGGACTGCCTCAAGCGGCTGGGCCTGGACGACAAGATGTACAAGCCCAAGGAGGTGCTCGCCCGCATCTCCAAGGCGAAGAACGACCTGGTCACGCCCACGCCGTACGCGAACGGCGCCGGAGGCTACCGCGAGGAGGACCGCCTGCACAAGAAGCCGGAGATCTTCCGCGTGTACCAGGCCTACTGCCAGCTGTGCCGGCAGTCGGGGGTGATGGACTTCGACGACATCCTCCTGTACATGAACATCCTGCTGAAGCAGAGCCCCGACGCGCTGGCATCCATCTCCGAGCGCTTCGACGCCATCATGGTGGACGAGTACCAGGACACGAACTACGCGCAGTACCTGATCCTCAAGAAGCTCGCGGCGCAGCACCGGAACCTGTGCGTGGTGGGGGACGACTCCCAGTCCATCTACGCCTTCCGCGGCGCCAAGATCGAGAACATCCTGAACTTCAAGAAGGACTTCCCGGAGGCGAAAACCTTCCGCCTGGAGCGCAACTACCGGTCCACGCGGAACATTGTGAACGCTGCTAACACCCTGATAGCCAATAACGAAGGCCGCATCCCCAAGCAGTGTGTGTCCATGGGCGAGGAAGGGGAGAAAATCCGGCTCGTGCGCGCCTATACGGAGCAGGAGGAGGCGGCCCTCATCGCCTCCGCGATCCTGCAGCGCATGCACGAAGTCCACGCCGAGTACGAGGATTTCGCCATCCTGTACCGCACGAACGCCCAGTCCCGTGCCCTGGAGGAGCAGCTCCGCAAGCGGAACATCCCGTACATCATCTACTCGGGGAACTCCTTCTTCGAGCGGGCGGAGGTCAAGGACATGATGGCGTACTTCAAGCTGGCCGCGAACACGAACGACGACGAGTCGTTCAAGCGAGCGGTGAACAAGCCGGCGCGGGGCATCGGCGACACGTCGCTGGCCGCCCTCGCCGCGGCGGCGCAGGCGAAGGGAACTTCGCTGTACGGCGCCGCCTGGGCGGAGGACCTCGAGACCTTCGGCCTCCGCGCCGCCGCCGTCGGCAAGATCCGCGGCTTCTGCTCGATGATCGCCAAGGTGGCGGAAACGCTGGAGCAGACGGACGCGTACGAGGCGGCGAAAACCCTCGCCAACGAGTCCGGGCTGTACATTTTCTATAAGAGTGACAACTCCATCGAGGGGCAGGCCCGCGCCGCGAATGTCCAGGAACTCCTGGACAGCGTGGCGGGCTACGTGGAGGAGGTGCAAGGGGAGTACCGCAACGAGATGCTGGAGGACGGGCACGGGGAAGTGCCCGATTCCGAGCTCCCGCTCGTCACCCTGCCGGCCTTCCTGGAGAACATCTCGCTGCTGTCCAGCGTGGACGTGGCCGATGACGAAACCTCCAACAAGGTGGCCCTGATGACGGCCCATTCCGCCAAGGGCCTGGAGTTCCCGTACGTCTTCGTGTCCGGCATGGAGGAGAACCTGTTCCCATCCGGCGGCTGGATGCTCACGGAGCAGGAGTTGGAGGAGGAGCGCCGCCTGTTCTACGTAGCCCTCACGCGCGCCAAGTCGGCGGTGGCGCTTACCTTCGCCCAGACGCGCATGCGCAACGGCAAGCACGAAAGCAACGCCCCCAGCCGCTTCCTCCGCGAGATCGCGCCGCAGTACCTGCAGAATCCGCTGCGCAAGGAGGACTTCCAGGTGGAGCGTTCGGTCGATGACGACGATCATCCGGGCTTCCGGTTCGGAAGGTTCGGGGGGGGGAGAGAGATTCCTTCGCGGCCGGTGGCCGCTCGGAATGACAGGAACGGGATGCCCGTCCGGACAAATAGGGTTGTGACCGGCGGAACGGTTAGTCCTGTTGGGACACCGCGGGTGACTAGCCGGGAGGCCCTGTTGAACAGGCCGTTGCCGCCCAAGGTGCCGGATGCGGAATTCACCCCGGACCCCATGTCCAGCTTCCACGTGGGCGACCGGATCGAACACAACCGTTTTGGAGTTGGAAAAGTCCTAAAACTATCGGGCGAAGTGCCGGATATCAAGGCAGATATTGCATTTGAAGAATTTGGCGATAAAATTTTACTATTGAAATATGCTAAGATTCGTCACATTTAACTTGCTATAAAGAAAAACTTTCGTATCTTTGTACTGAAGTTTTTCATAGTTTAAGTTTAGGTTAAGTAGCGGGCCCGACGCAGTGATGCGTCGGGCCTGTGAATTTTGGACTAAATGAGAATTGAAAAATCCAACCCTGACGGGGCTGGATTGTATTATTTGCCAAAAGATTAGGACTGACTTTCTTTCGCGGCTAGCCGCAGTAGAAGTACTGGTCCACCAGTTTCCGCATCAGCGCCGGGTCCTTCTTGGCGTCGGCGTGGAGGTGCTTGTCGTGGTGGCTCTTGAGGGCGGTGATGATTCCGTCGATCATCCGGGGCTTGAAAACGCCGGCTTCCTCGTAGGCGGCGCGGGCCTGCTCCAGGCAGGCCGCGGACTCCGCGCAGCAGGTGGGGAGGGAGTCGAGCGTCGCGAGACGGGCGGCGTTCTCGCGCTTGTGGATGTCCATGTCGACATACTTGTCGGCCGCGATCTTCAGGGCCTCATCGACAGGAAGCTCCAGGCCCTTGCGGGCGGCGACGCACAGGCCGGCCATGAGCTGGTAGATGTCGGCGGAACAGTCGGGACTGCGCATCTCGAAGGTCTGCTTGTCGGTGGTGTCGGCGGGAACCGGCTTCTCGTGCGGATTGGCCCGGGTGCACATGTCCACCCCGGAGGACCATCCCAGCGGCACGCGGACGAGGGCGGAGCGGTTGCAGTCGCCCCAGCACACGTTCGTCGGCGCCTCCTGGTGCGGGACGAGGCGGAAGTACGAGGTGGGGTTCTTGTTGCCGAAGGCGGTGATGGACGGGGCCATCAGCATCAGGCCGGCGATGGCGCGGCGGGCGACCTCCGAGAGCCGGCCGTCCGGGCCCAGGGTGACGTTCTTGCCGTCCTGCATCAGGCGCATGTGGATGTGCATGCCGGAGCCGGCCTTGCCCACGGTGATCTTCGGGGCGAACGACACGTCCAGCCCCCACTGGTACGCGAGGTTCCGGATGACCCATTTCGCCAGCAGAAGCTGGTCGGCGGCCGTTTCCACCGGGTTCGGCAGGAACTCGATCTCGTTCTGCTCGTAGATCTTCCCCTCGAGGGTGAAGTTGCCCACCTCACTGTGCCCATACTTGATCTGGCCGCCGGTCTTGGCCACATGGACCATGCACGCGCGGCGGAAATCGTTCAGCTTCGCGAACGGCTCGGACTCGTGGTAACCCTTCTGGTCCGTGGCCGGGAAGAGCGGATCGGCATCGGTGATGACATAGTACTCCAGCTCGCCCATCGCCTCGAAAGTCAGGCCCGTGGACTGGTAGAACGCGTCCTCCGCCCGCATCAGGGTCATGTAGGGGGCGCAGTCGAACGGCTCGCCGTCCTTCGTGAAGAAGCTGCACAGGAAGCACAGCGTCGGAATCTCATTGAAAGGATCCACGAACGCGGTCCGGTACCGCGGGATCACATACAGGTCGCTGTTGCCCGCCTCGATGAAGGAAGGGAACAGGCTGGAACCATCGACCCGCTCGCCCTCGGTCAGGATCGTCTCCACATATGCGAGATTGTTCACGGTGAAGTTCAGCGTCTTCACCCGCCCGTCCTCGGCGGGATACATGAAGTCCACCATCCGGATACCCTTCTTGCAGATGAACTCGATCATGTCGGCCCGGGTGAACTCCTGCGGCAGCTTGCCCAGGAACGCCACCACTTCGTTGGGATTCAGTTCAATACGTGCGTCCATTATCAATTGTGTAGTTTGTAGTCCAACAAAGATAATAAATCGTCACCGAAAATCAATGATTTGTTTTCAAATCTTAATATCCGGTCGCATCCCCTTGGTTTTTTCGGAAACTATCCGTACCTTTGTCTTCCCACGCGGAATTAGCTCAGTTGGTAGAGCGTTGGCTTCCCAAGCCGAAGGTCGCGAGTTCGAACCTCGTATTCCGCTCCCCTCTACGCCCGGCCCCGATGCCGGGCTTTCTTGTTTTCGGCGGGGCGGGTGGGAGGTGGGGTGATCGTTTTCTTGCCTGGGTCCGATTTTCGCCTTGGGTCTGGGGGTCGCCGGGGGCGGTTTTCGCCCTGGGGACCGGGTTTCGCCAAACAGCCGCACGCAGGTCATCGTTTTACGAGCTCATAGCGGGGTTCGCTGTGCGCCGATGCCCGAAATCGGCCCCTGGCGCACCGCGGAATACGCTGGGTGCGCTCAGTGGGGGATTGTTGTGCGGCTGTTTGGCGGCGGAGGCGCTCAGCGGACATGGGCCCGGACTTCCGTCTCGGGGAGCCGGACCAGGGTGGCCAGCTGCCGGAAGGTAAGCTTGTATTGACGCCGGAGCTGCTGGGCCAGCCGGATCCGGCCGGGCCCATCCAGCCGGCGCGGATCGCGGGTTCCGAACATTTGCTTGCAAGTGTCTCCGCAAAGGATCCGGGCCTCCTGGTCCTCGAACATGACACCCCTTTGCTCCGCCATCTTGGCCAGCATCGCCTCCTCCCGCTGCCTGGGGCTGGACAAGAACACCCGGAACCGGTTGTGGGTGCCATAGATCGATTCGAACCGGGCAACGTCCACATAGTTGGTCGGAAGAATCAACCCATTACAAACCAGCCAGTTATCT
>ONEX01000032.1 GCA_900316955.1 uncultured Bacteroidales bacterium | reverse complement strand
GTCGCCGGGCTCGCAGACCCACTGGAGATCGTGGTTGTAGTAGGAAAGATCCTCTTGGGTGAGCGTGAAATCGACCTGGGCCGATGCGCCGGGTTCCAGATGCACTTTCCGGAAGCCTTTGAGCTCCTTGACCGGGCGGGTGGACGTGGCGTAAACGTCATGGATATAAAGCTGGACGATTTCGTCGCCGGCGCGGGATCCCGTGTTGGTGACGGTCACGGAGGCCGTCACGGAGCCGTCCATGGGCATTTCCGAAGCGCTCAAAGTGACAGGGGAGTAGGCGTATGTGGTATAGCTGAGGCCGTATCCGAAAGGATACAGCGGGGCGTTGATTTCGTCGATGTAACAGCTGACGAACTTCTGGTACGGCTTGTCGTCCGGGTGCGGGCGGCCGGTGTTCTTGTGGTTGTAATAGAGCGGCAGCTGGCCCACGTTGCGGGGGAAGGACGTCGTGAGTTTCGCCGACGGGTTCACGTCGCCGAATAGGACATCGGCAAGGGCATGACCGCCTTCGGAACCGGGGCTCCAGACATTCAGGATGGCATCCATCTCGGCGTCTTCCCAGGTAAGCGTGAGCGGACGGCCGGTCACGAGGACCATCACGACCGGCTTTCCGGTGGCTTTCAAGGCCTTCAGAAGCTCTTTCTGGGCATCGGGAATGGAGATGTCCGTGCGGGAAGCGCCTTCGCCATTGAGATTGGCAATTTCGCCCACACAGGCGACGACCACATCGGCCTTGCGGGCCTTGGCGACCGCCTCGGCGATAAGCCGCTCTTGCGGTACGGTGTGAATCTCAGGCGCCTTGAACCCCGGCATGAAGATCTTGTAGAGGCCGAAGCGGACGGATTCTTCCAGTTCCTTGTCCTTGAAGAGCCAGCTGCCTTCGGCATAGGATGCCGGGGCGACCTCGGCGATGCCCTGATACGGGGTGACGCTTTCGCCATTGTGGTCAGACATGGACCAGGTCCCTGCCATAGCGGAGGCATCCTGGGCCAGCGGGCCCACCACGGCGATGCGCTGGTTCTTGGACAGCGGCAGGACTCCGTTGTTCTTGAGGAGAACCATGGACTCCTGCGCAGCCTTGCGGGCGAAAGCAAGGTGCTCCGGGGTATAGATTTCTTTTACTGAGCGAGTTGAATCCAGGTACTTGAACGGATTCTCGAACAGACCCAGCTTGTATTTCGCCTCCAGGATGCGGCGGCAGGCCTTGTCGATGTCGGCCTCGGTCACGCGGCCTTCGGCCAGGGACTTCTGGAGCGTGCCCACATAACCGTCGGAGTTCATGTCCATGTCCAGTCCGGCCTGGAGGGATCGGGCCGACACTTCCTGCAGGTCGCCGATGCCGTGGTTCACCTCCTCGGCAATGGCCGTGGCGTCGGAAACGATGAAACCGTCGAAGTCCCATTCCTTGCGGAGCAGGTCGTCCATCAAATACTTGTTCATCGACGCCGGAATCCCCTCGAACTCATTGAACGAGGACATATAGCTCGCAGCACCTGCGTAAGCCGCCTGCTGATACGGCCGCATATAGCCGTTCAAGGCCTCCTGGCGGCTCAGGAACACGGAATTGTAGTCCCGGCCGGCCTCGGCGCCGCCATACAACGCATAGTGCTTCACACACACCATCACCTCGTGGTCGTCATAGACCTCGTCCGTGCCCTGATAGCCGCGGACATAGGCCTTCGCGATCTCGCCGCCCAGGTACGGGTCCTCGCCGCCACCTTCCACAATCCGGCCCCAGCGGGCGTCCCGGCAGATGTCCACCATCGGACTGAACACCCAGTTGATGCCGGCGGCAGTCGCCTCCGTCGCGGCAATCCGGGCCGTCTTCTCCACAAGGTCCATGTTCCAGGACGTGGACAAGGCCAGCGGTACCGGGAACACCGTCTGGAAGCCGTGGATGACGTCCATGCCGATGATCAGCGGAATGCCCGCCCCGGACTCCAGGGCAATCTTCTGGATGTCGCGGATGTACTCCGTGTTGCCGGTCCCATACAGGCCGCCGAGCTGACCCGCCCGCAGGAGTTTGACATTCTCGTCCTCCTCCGTCACGCGGATGGCCGAGATGAAACCCGGCGCGGAATGCAGGTTCAACTGGCCGATCTTCTGTTCCAGGGTCATCCGGGACATCAGGTTGTCGATGTACTTGTCCATGTCGGACTTGGGGGCGCAGGCGGCTACAGACACGGTAGCGGCCAGGGCGATGGTGATGTTTTTCAAGTTCATGTCACAAAGATAATCCATTAAAATTAGGTACGAAAGCCTTCCGGAAAGGATTGAACAAATCGTCGGGAAGATTGAACGGACGGACTGCTCGATGCGAGAAAAAAAGCGTATCTTTACGGGAAACAGGACTGAACTATGAATAAAGCAGAAGTATGGGCCCTCACCCTGACAGGAATGCTGTTCTTTTCCGGAACGGCCTCCGCGCAGCCATATGAAGGTTTCAAGAATCCCCCGCAGGATGCGCGGATCCGGGTCTGGTGGCATTGGATGGACGGGAACATCACCCGGGAAGGCATCAAGGCCGACCTGGACTGGATGAAAGCCACCGGCATTGCCGGCGTGCAGCAGTTCGATGCCGGCGGCGACCTGATGATGGGCATGCAGCCCATCGTGGAGCGGAAGCCGTATATGCAGGACGGCTGGAAGGACGCCTTCCGCTATGCGGTCCATTATGCCGATTCCCTCGGCATGGAGTTCGCCATCGCCTCGGCCCCGGGCTGGAGTTCCACAGGCGGGCCGTGGGTGACGCCGGAAAATGCGATGAAGAAGCTCACCTGGCGGACTGTGGAAGTGACGGGCAATCCCAAGGCTCGGAAACCACAGTCTATCGTCCTTCCGGAGCCTTTCAAGACCATCGGCAAGTTCCAGAATGCGGTTTCGGAAGAGACGCTGGCCGCCGGTGCCAAAATCGACCCCTGGTATCAGGACGTGGCGGTCGTGGCCGTCCGGATCCCGGAAGCGGAGAAATCGCTCTCCGAACTGGGCGCCGAGGTGACTTCCAGCGGGGGCGAATTCACCGTGGAAATGCTCTCCAACGGCGATTTGGCCGATGGCGCCGAGCTTCCCAAGAATCCTTCCGGCACCCATTCCTGGATCCGATATGCGTTCCCGGAGGCGGTGACGGTCCGGTCCCTCACCCTGGCAGGTGGAGATGTCCGCAGCCAGTGGGATGCGGCCGCGCCGACGTGCCGCAATTCCCTGGAATGCAGCGATGACGGCATCTCTTGGCAGGAGGTATGCCGTATTCCGTCGGGATCCGTGGCGCAGCAGACCTTCGACATCCCAGTGACGACCGCCCGCTTCTTTCGGCTTCTGGTGGCCAATCCGCTGGGCAATCAGCTCTATGCTGCCCTGGGCTTCGGGGGCGCCGTCCCTGAAAGCACGCCTGTCCACGAGTGGGTGCTCCATACCGTGACCAAGGTGAACCACGCCGAGGAGAAGGCCGGATTTGCCGCGCCCCATGACTTGCTGGACAATCCCACGCCCGAAAGCAATGCCCCGGTCCTTGAAACTGTTGACCTGACCTCCTTTGTCAAGGACGGAGTCCTGACCTGGCAAGTCCCGGCCGGACATTGGCGCATATATCGGTTCGGAGCTTCCCTGACGGGCAAGCAGAACCATCCGGCACCGCCGGAGGCCACCGGTCTTGAGGTGGACAAGCTGGACAAGGAGGCCTGGATGGACTATTTCCGCCAGTACATGGACATGTACAAGGCGGCTGCCGGCGGAATGGTGGGGGAGCATGGCATCCAGTATATCCTGACGGACAGTTACGAGGCCGAGCAGATGACATGGACCAAGACGTTAGCGCAGGAGTTCAAGGCCCGGCGCGGCTACGACCTCATCCCTTGGCTTCCTGTACTTACCGGCGAAATCGTCCGGAGCAGCGAGGCCTCCGAGAAGTTCCTCTTCGACTGGCGCGAGACTCTCGGCGAACTGTTCGCCGCCAACTATGACCGGATCAACGACATCGTCCGCGAATACGGCATGAAAGGCCGTTATACGGAGTCCCATGAGAACGGCCGTGTGTACGTCGGCGACGGCATGGACCTCAAGATGACCGCAGCCGTGCCCATGAGCGCGTTCTGGATTCCCGGCACCGGTGGTGGATCGACATTGGAAATGGCCCAGGCCGATATCCGCGAATCCGCCTCCGTGGCCCATGTCTATGGGCAGAACATCGCCGCGGCGGAATCCTTCACGGCCGCCGGCCTTTCCGGCAATGCCTGGAGCTACTATCCCGGCAACCTGAAGTTCATGGCCGACATGGCCCTCTACAGCGGCATCACCCGCTTCGTCATCCACGAGAGCGCCCATCAGCCGTCCGATACGCACAAGCCCGGCCTGGGGCTGATGATTTTCGGCCAATGGTTCAACCGCCACGACACCTGGGCTCCTTATGCCCGGTACTGGGCAGATTATCTAGCCCGTAGTTGCTACATGCTCCAGCGGGGTCGCTATGTGGCTGATATCCTGTGGTATTACGGCGAGGATACGAACATCGCCGGTATCTATGGGCATGAACTGCCTGCGATTCCGGAAGGGTATTCCTTCGATTTCATCAATCCTTATGGGGTGAAGAACCTACTTTCCGTGAAGGACGGCTCCATCGTCACTCCGTCCGGCATGGAGTACAAGGTACTGGTGCTGGGAGAGCACTGCAAGGTGATGTCCCTGGAAGTCTTGCGCAAACTTGACGCACTGGCCCGGGCCGGCGCCGTCATCTGCGGCACCATTCCCGAGAAGCCCGCCGGTCTCTTTGACGAGGCCGCCGAGTTCGACCGGCTGGTGGCCGATATCTGGCGGGCCGGACGCCCGAATGTCCATACCGGACAGTTGGCCCATGTCCTGAAGGCGACAGGCACGGAACCGGATTTCCGCTATGTGGCCCCCGCCAAGCTGAAATTCGTTCACCGGCACGACGGCGACCGGGAGATCTACTGGATCCGCAATTTCAGCGATGCGGCCGTCACGGCTGAATTGACGCTGCGGGACGCGGAAGGGCCCATGAAGGTCTATGATCCGGAAACGGGCGAGGCGCTCCGAGGCGTGCTGGACGGCCACCGGCTGCGGCTGGAGGCCAATCAGGCCCTCTTTGTGGTGTCCGACCGGAAGGGAGAGCCCGAGCCTGCATATGTGGCTCCGGTTCGGGCAGGGGAGTTGTCGATGGACGGCCCATGGACGGTCACCTTCGAAGGCCTGGCCGCTCCGGAAGGTCCCCGCACTTTCGCGGAGCTTGCTTCCTATACGGACTCCGACGAGCCTGCCGTGAAGTATTTCTCCGGCATCGCCACCTATACGAACACCTTCACCCTCGGGAAAAAGGAGAAGGTGGACGGCCTGTCCATCGACCTCGGCGCGGTGGGCCAGATGGCCGATGTCTTCGTGAACGGAGAACACGTACGCTTCCTTTGGAAAGCCCCCTACAAGGCGGAATGGACCGGCAAACTGAAGCCTGGCAAGAATACCATCACGGTGAAAGTGGTCAATACTTGGCCCAACCGGCTGATCGGCGATGCCGAACCCGGCGCGGAAAAAGTGACCTACACCACCATGGCGTTCTATCGCGCCGGCATGCCGCTCACCCCTTCGGGTTTGATGGGCCCGGTGGTTTTGGAGAAACTGGTTTCAGTACGGTAATACCCGCTTCAGATCGGCGCTCCCTGCGTATCAGAGCAATTTCATCGCAATGTACGCGCAGGCCTCGGCATCGGCGAGGGCGTGGTGGTGGTTCATGAGGTCGTAGCCGCAGGCTGCGGCGACGGTCTGGAGCTGGTGGTTGGGGAGCAGGCGGCCAAAATGCCGCCTGGATGCTGACAGGGTGTCGAAGAATGCATAGTCCGGATAGTCCATCCGGTACACGCGGAACACCTGCCTGAGACAGCCTTCGTCGAAGCGGGCGTTGTGGGCGACGAGGGGGAGTCCCTCGATCAGCGGTTCGATCTTCTCCCAGACATCGGGAAAAACCGGCGCATCCTCCGTATCCTCCGGGCCCAGGCCATGGACCTGCCGGCAGAACCATTGGTAGTACTCCGGCTCCGGATGGATCAGGCTGTAGAACCTGTCCATGATCTCCCCGCCGCCTACGACCACGATTCCCACGCTGCATACGCTGCTCGGCCACTCGTTGGCCGTCTCGAAATCGATTGCCGCGAAATCCCTCATTGTCCGAGCGTGATGCTGTCGATTCTCAGGCGCATGGTTCCGGAGGGGACCTGCGCCTCGGCGATCTCACCGACCTTCTTGCCTATCAAGGCGGCGCCAATCGGGGATTTCAGCGAGATCTTGCCGGCCTCAAGGTCCATCTCGTGGGGGCTGACGATCTCGAATGTCATCCGGATGTTCGTAGCGAGGTTCGTGAATTCCACCCGGCTCAGCAGGCTGACCCTGTCCTTGGGAAGGACGTCGGGATCGATGACGCGGGAATGCTCCAGGATCTTCTGCAGGAAACGGATCCGGCTGATGGTCTTCCCTTGGATCCGCCGCGCTTCACGGTATCCCGCATTATCGCTCCGGTCCCCCTGGGCGCTGGCCTCCGCGAGGTCGTCCGTCACCTTGGGATAAACCTCGTAGATCAGATGCTTCAACTCGGCGGCAATCTCGTCGTATCGTTGCTTAGACAGGTATTCCATGCCTCAAATTTACGCATTTTTCGGCGAAATGCATCCGGATGCAAGATTTCGTACGTTCGTGCGTTTAATAAGAAAACGAAAGCGATGAAGAAACTGAAGACCCTGATTTGCGCGGCGCTACTGGTGGCGGGGCTGAGCGGTTGCAAGAAGATTGACGTGAACAAGTTGGAAGGGACCTGGTCCGAGCAATACGACCCCATGGTCTTTGCAATGGACGGTTTCGTGGAGTACACCTTCGACGGAAGCAATCATTATCAGATGCACGTGTATGATGCCCTGAGCGGCGAATCGCACGACTACGGCGGCACATATGCCATCGACCTGTTCAGCAAAGGCACCATCACTATCAATCCGTCGATGTCGGACTTTAGCAACGTCACCTACAAGCTCGTGAAGCTGACATCCGAGGAAATGGAATGGCAGAGGGAGGGGACCACGTACTCCGTTGGTGGCTGGGGGGTCGATTACCGGCACTTCGTGAAAAAGTAAACAGGTCTCTTGTCATTCGACATCAACATTGGAAGGGTCCGTGCGAATCCCGGAAGAATCATTATCTTTGTATTGAGAGTGGAGAATCCGCACCAAATAGCTACGGTGAGCCGGATTTCATCCGATAGATCCGAACGGCCATGAGGTTCAAGCACACACATAGACCCGGGTTCTGGCTCGGCTTCATCGATTTCTTCACGGCCGGGCTGTTCTTCCTGCTGTACATGCCGCTCGGCGGCCTGCAGGAGGAGCTCGACGAGATTCTCGGCCGGAGGACCCAGCGGTACTGGGTCGCGTACCTGCTGGGGATCCCGACGGCGTTCATCTATCCGCTCGTCTGGATGTCCCGGATTGCGGAAGAACTGAAGGCTAAAGCCATTGACATGGGCCTTGAGGGGCCATACACCTCTTGGTGGCACATGTTCGGCTGGAATGTCTTCGGCATCCTGCTGATGGGTCCAGCCGTCGCCACCCAGCGCTTCTTTGATACCCTCAACAAAATAGAGTCCAAGCTCAACGAGGGATAGCTTGCCGATGCCATTTGAAGGTTTCGGGCACAAAACAAGGCATTGTTGTGTCCGAATGGCCGCAGTGGAAACTTATTTCCCGATGCAGATCAGTTTTCTCATTTTTGTTTGTGTAATGGATAAAATTCGTTAATTTTGTGCAATTAACGAAAGATAGTGATGAAAAACATTGTCCTAAA
Organism: uncultured Bacteroidales bacterium; assembly: GCA_900316955.1. Classification (GTDB taxonomy): domain Bacteria; phylum Bacteroidota; class Bacteroidia; order Bacteroidales; family UBA932; genus Cryptobacteroides. Next base: position 3,268 of record ONEX01000032.1, on the reverse strand, counting down.
GCAACGAGCAGAAAGGGATGACCTTGCATCAAGACCGTACTATACCAGGAAGCACATTCAGGATGTCGCACCGTATCTGGAGGCAAATGTCATCAAACTGATAACCGGTCCCCGAAGGGCAGGGAAATCTGTTTATGCATTGCAGATTCTGTCGGGGAAAAACTACGCCTATTTGAATTTTGATGACACCCAGTTGCTGGGTGCTTTCAATGAGGATGCGGTTATGCAAGCGCTTGCAGAAGTTTACCCCGGTTATGAGTATCTGCTGCTCGATGAAATACAGAATCTTGACTCGTGGGATGCATGGGTGTCTAAGTTGTATCGTCGTGGAGTGAACCTGGTCATTACTGGTTCCAATGCCAACCTACTCTCCAGCGAGATATCCACCCTTCTTACAGGACGATATGTCGAAATCCAGATCCTTCCTTTTTCTATGGAAGAGACCCTGAAATATAGAGAGGTCCCGGTCAATGCGGAATTGCCCGATGAGAAAGCAAAGCTCTTCATAGAGATGGACGATTATCTAAAGAAAGGGGGGTATCCTGAAATCGTCAAGAACCGGGAGATTGAACAAGCTTACCTTACTGCACTATTTGACTCCATCATTCTGAAAGATGTGGCCCAACGTCATAAGATACGTAAGATAACAGAGCTTTACGACTTGGCCGATTATCTCATCAGCAACTATTCCAATCCTCTCAGTTATAACGAGATCGCCGAAGAACTGTCATTAGGTAGTGTGACAACGGTCAAGAAATTCTGTGGATATCTGGCCGAGCCGTATCTATTCTTCTATCTCCCTCGATTCAACAACAAACTGAAGGAGATGAAGAAGGCCCCCCGAAAGGTTTATGTCGTAGATAATGGCCTCATCTATACTCGATCATTCGAACTTTCCAGCAATAACGGAAGGCAACTGGAAAACATGGTGTTCATAGAACTGTTACGGAGAGGATATGACCTCAAGAAGTCTCTCTTCTATTATCGAACGTCGAATGACAAAGAAGTCGACTTTGTGATTCGGGATGGGAGAAAAGTTACCTCTCTGATTCAGGTTTCGTATGATATCTCCAAGACCAAGACACGCGAAAGGGAACTCGATGCTCTTGTTAAAGCATCAAAGGAATTGAAGTGCGATAATCTTATGCTCATGACTTGGAATCATGATGGTTCCGTTGAATACAAGGGAAAAAGTATCAGGATTATATCTATGGATAAATGGTTCATCGAATAATGTTTCGTGAAAAATGAAGTCGATCTGCAGGTTTATTCTACTGGGATTTTCGTCACTGATTTCCCTGTGTTTCGTTCTTTCATGCCAACAAGCCGGCCGGCGGACGGAGATCGATGAGTCCGCATTTGTCTTCGAGACCTCTCATGTCGATGGGGATGAAAAGGAGTATTCGAGGTCGGCAGTTATTACAGGTCATGTTTCTCACCACGAAGTATATCAGAACACAAAAGAGATCAGCATTACAATACCTTTTTTCGACCGGGTCTCCAACAAACAGAGATCAACCATTTATGAGGACAGGTTTGCGTTCTCCTTGGTCCCATATGCTCCCAGAACCATTTCAATGCCACCATATATAGACCATCTAGTAATCTGCCCGGGCGACTCGATCCATGTTGAGCTGGATTTCGCTGACTTGGGTAAAGTGTATTACTCGGGTAAAGGCGCGGAGAATAATGAGAAATTCAATGTCTTTCACGTAGCCTATTATCTAAAGGGAGATTGGCCCGGTTTTTCGCGTTATGAGACGGACTCGGAGGGGAATGATATCCGTGCTTATGAACATGCCGGTGCTTTTGCAAAAGCTGCCAAGGAAAAGCTGGAATCACATTTGGCCAGATTGGACGAGTTCGTCTTAGAAAGACGGCCTAGCCCAGAGTTGATCTCCCTTTGCCGTAAGGAAATTGAGGCCGATTATTATTCTGCCCTGATTCAAGGGCTTCTCATGTACAAGTCGGTCCAGGGAGAAGAAGTTTCCGGCTTCTTCAAGACGGAAGAAGCCGAACCATTATTCGATAAAGACTGTCTGAACAGCAATCTTTTTGAACTTGCTTCAAATATCAGTATGTGGGAGCTTCGCTCTCTGGATCAGAAAGAAGTTCGGCGACTTGCTGGCGACTATCCCTCGTTAGTCAGAACCCTGAAGCAAGCCACAAAGAATGATATGCTCTTCCAGATGATGGTTTCCCACTTCTACAATCAACTTCTGGAAGCTAATGATGTCGATCGGTTTGAAGAGTCCTTTGACATTTTCAATGAGAATGTTACATTCCCTTTATTAAAGCTTTCCATAAGGGACAGATACGTACTTAAAAAAGCATATCAGCAGAATCCCAGATCTCTGTCCGATGCCATTCTTAACGCAGATAAACCCCGTGACGGACAAACAGTCGCAGTAAAAGAGAATGAAGGCGTCAAATTACTCCGTTCTATGATTGAACAAGAAGAACGGAAGGTGGTCTTCATCTGTATCGGAGCTACATGGTGCCCCGGCGTCAGGCAAGAGTTGCCCTATCTATTAAGCCTGGCCGAGAAGTTTCAAGGAAGGCCATTGCGAATTGTCAATTTCTTTATAGATAATGGGCCGGATGATATCAACACCGTAGCCCAAGGGATAGAGAATTTTCACTTGACCGACGCTCAGCGAGCCGGTCTTGATCCCATTCTTCATTTGGGAAGAGGAATACCTTTCTATATTCTTATTGACAAACAAGGCGTCATCGTGGACTTTGGCGAACACTTGCGTCCCTCTATACCAGAAACGACAAAACGGATTGAGGAATACCTTGGGCAATAAACGTTTCTACCAAATGGCAGAAGATACCACCAAGTCAATTTCCGATTATTTCCCGATGCAGTCAGCAAGACTATTTGATAATCAATTAGTTACAAATCTTTGGTTCAAATACGGTTCAAAATTTTCCAAATTTTTCCGAACTCTGGAAATTGAATGAAAAACTTCAAAAAAGTCCTCAGAAATGTTTCAGAGGCCGTTTTTGAACGATTTTTTGTAATTCCGAATTACGGCGATGTTCTGGAGGAAATGCGCCTCCTGAAGCAATTTTTGCACGATTTTGAAATATTCTAAAATAGATTTCTTGTAAACATCTTTATATCAGCCGTTTAAGAATTACGGAGTGAATGTAATTATTCAGCATATCGTTTTTCTTGTGTCTGAGATATGTTTTTCTTATACCCGAAAACCGCATCACTTGGCCAAACGAATCTGAAATCCTCCTATATTTGTATTCGATA
>ONEX01000034.1 GCA_900316955.1 uncultured Bacteroidales bacterium | reverse complement strand
CAAGTATAGGGGGAGGGGCCCGTTGGATACAAGTTCCCGCTTGCGGGGACGCAGGAGACAATGGGAGGGGCCGGAGCGAAGCGGAGTCCCCCGGACACCTATGCCTCCGGCCATAAGATCCCAGAAATGATTATTCCGAAAACCTGGAAGAGAGCCACTGGGCCATGGGGGTGCGGGAGAAGGAGTCGGAGAAGCGGAGGTGGAGGTCCTGCTGGAGGTGAGGGAGAGGGTCCGGATGGAGGACGAGGGTGCCGGCCGCCTGGGAAGGGAGGACACCCACGAGGTTCGCATTGGCGCGGATGAGGTTCAGGAGGACGGGGAGGCTGTCGGAGACGAGGACGGAGCGGGCGTAGATGTCCGGGCTCACCTGCGGGCGGTAAGGGGCCCAGACGGCATAGCGCGGTTCTTCCGGGAAGTCCTGTCCGGCGGTGACCAGGGCGGCCTGGACCGTGCCCACGATGGAGCCGGCGTCGAAGTTGAGCGTGTCCCCGCGCGCGGAGGTGAAGTAATAGAGGTCCGCGTCCATGGATTCGGGGAAGGCGCTCTCAGGATAAGTATCGATAATGAAGCTGGCGGCCGTCACGGCCAGCAGGTCCCGGAGCAGGTCCGGCAGCAGATGGGTCGCGACGAAGTCCGTCGTGGCGATGCGGACGGGACGGTTCACAGTCAATTTGCCGGCGCTGCCGAAGAGCGCGTCGGTGGCGTCGTACCAGTGCAGGATCTTGGACGCATAGTCCTTGAACACGTATCCTTCGGCCGTCAGGGTCACTTCGCCCCGCTTCCGGTCGAAGAGGACGGCGCCCACCTGCTTCTCCAGTTCGGCGATGTTCTGGCTCACGGCCGGCTGGGACACGCCCAGGTGCTGGGCGGCCCGGGTGAAGCTCCCTTCGGCCGCCGCCATCAGGAAGACGCGCAGTCTGAAATCATCCAGCATGATAAGGATTCCTTATAATCTGCCACAAAGTAAGCGATTTCGAACCACAAAAACAAATTTATTGAAATTTTAAGAATAATTATTGTTTTTCAATAAATTCTCATTATCTTTGCATCAACCAACGGTAAAAAACATGAAGAGATTCATTATTGTACTTGCAGCGTTTGCGTTCTTCGCCGGCATTCCCGCCGCCGCGCAGAGCCAGGAAGAGGCCATGCAGCAAATGATGGCCGCCCTTCCCAACGATCCGGCGGTCCGCGTGGGCCATCTGGACAACGGACTCACCTACTACATCCGCCACAACGAGCTCCCGAAGGGCCGGGCGGAATTCTATCTCGCCACGAACGTGGGCGCCATCCAGGAAACCCCTGACCAGGACGGCCTCGCGCACTTCCTCGAGCACATGTGCTTCAACGGGACGAAACACTTCCCGGACAAGGGCATCCTGGACTACCTCCGTTCCATCGGCGCCGAATTCGGCCGGAACGTGAACGCCTCCACCGGCTTCGAGGAGACCCAGTACATGCTCAACAACATCCCGGTCGAGCGTCCCACCGTCGTGGACACCTGCCTGATGATCCTGTGCGACTACGCGCACTTCGTCAACAACGACCCCGTGGAGATCGACAAGGAGCGCGGCGTCATCATCGAGGAGCGCCGCCAGCGCCGGAACGCGCAGTGGCGCACGATGGAGGCCTCCCTTCCCATCTATTTCAAGGGAACCAAGATGGAGCGCTGCACCCTCATCGGCCAGCAGGAAAGCCTGGAGACCTTCAAGCCGGAGAGCCTCCACAACTTCTACGCGACCTGGTACCACCCGGACATGCAGGCGGTCATCGTGGTCGGCGACGTGGACGTGTACCGCACCGAGGCCAAGATCCAGGAGATCTTCTCCGTCATCCCCAAGTGCGAGAACCCGCAGCCGAAGGAGCATCTCTCCATCCCGGACCATGCCGAGCCGTATGTGGGCGTCATCACCGATCCCGAGACCACGAACCCGTCCATCGAGATGATCTGGCACAGCGAGGCCACGCCCGAGGACTACAACGCCACCATCGTGGGCCAGATGGAGGACCTCCTCAAGGTGCTGGTCCAGCTGGTGATGTCGGAGCGTTTCGCGGACATCGTCTCCAAGCCCGACAGCCCGTACCTCGCCGGCGGCTTCAGCATCGGCGACCTCCTCTATGAAGACATCGAGGCCGTGACGGGCCAGGTCGCCCTCAAGGAGGACAACATCCTTCCCGGCTTCAAGGCCTTCTACACCGAGCTTGAGCGCATGAAGCGCTTCGGTCTGAACGACGACGAGGTGAACCGCGCCAAGAAGCAGATCGAAACCATCCTGGACAATAACATCAAGAAGGCCCCCACCCGCCGCAACAGCGAGTTCGTGAGCCCGCTCATCAGCCACTTCTTCGACAAGGAGCCCTTCATGGAGCCCGAGACCGAGAAGCAGGTCATCGGCCAGGTGCTCGCCCAGATCAACGCCCAGGTCCTCAACATGGTCGTCTCGCAGCTGATGCCCGACCAAAACTTCATCGTGGTCTATTCCGGTCCCGAGAAGGAAGGCATCGCCACCCCGACCCAGGAGCAGCTCCTCGCCGCCATCGCCGAGGTGAAGGCCTCCGACATCAAGCCGATGGAAGGCGAGGAGATCGCCTCCGACTTCCTGGATCCGTCCATCCTCAAGGGCTCCAAGTCCGGCAAGGCGAAAAAGACCATCTATGACGCCACCGAATGGACCCTCAAGAACGGCGTGAAGGTCATCTTCCTCCCGACCGACTACACCAAGGACCAGATCCTCTTCGACCTGTACAAGGACGGCGGCCGCAGCCTCATCCCGACCGAGGACATCGCCTCCCTCGACGAGAACATCTACAGCCTGTACCTGAACAACACCGGCGTCGCCGGCTTCTCCGGCACCCAGGTGTCCAAGATGCTCACGGGAAAGACGCTGCGTGTCTCCCCGTACATCAACAGCCTCGAGCACGGCATCAGCGGCAATACCACGGGCAAGGACCTCGAAACCACCCTGCAGCTGATCTATCTCTTCTTCACGGAGCCCCGCTTCGACCAGGACGAGTACGACAATGGCATCAACCAGATCAAGGCCGTCCTGCCGAACCTCGTCGGACAGCCCAACTACAAGCTCCAGAAGGAGCTGTACAAGGTCCTCTACAACGACAATCCGCGCCGTCAGATGATCTCGCAGGAGACCCTGGACGCCGCCAGCCTCGCCACGCTCGAGAAGGACTACCGGATGCTGTTCAACGACGCCGCCGGCGCGACCTTCCTGGTGGTGGGCGACGTGGACATCGACACCCTCAAGCCGCTGGTGGAGAAGTACATCGGCTCCCTGCCGAAGGGCAAGAAGGCGATGAAGTGGGTGGACACGAAGGAGCGGATCCAGAAGGGCCGCATCGAGGACATCTTCGCCGTGGACATGCAGACGCCGAAGAGCACCGTCATCCAGGCCTACAGCGCCTACCTCCCCTACACGGCTGAGCGCAAGGCCGCCCTGGACGCCGCCTCCTACATCCTGGACATCCGCTACACGAACTCGCTCCGCGAGGAGGAAGGCGGCACCTACGGCGCCAGCGCCAGCGCGAGCTTCAGCCGCCGCCCGGAGGAGATGGCCCTCATCCAAGTCGCCTTCGACTGCCGCCCGTCCATGTGCGACAAGCTCCGCGACCTCGCCGTCCAGGGCCTCAAGGAACTGGCCGAGAACGGTCCGACCGACGACGAGATGACCAGCGCCGTGCTGAACCTGCAGAAGAACCTCCCCGAGCGTCGCCAGAACAACTCCTACTGGCAGAGCGCCATCGAGTCCTACGAACTCTACGGCCGTAACACCGACGCCGACAACGAGGCCGCCATCAACGCCCTCACCAAGGAGAAGGTCCAGCAAGTCCTGCAGGAAATCCTCGCCCAGGACAACCTCATCGAGGTCGTGATGAAACCGGCGAACACCGCCGAGGCGGAATAGATTCGTCCGCTCCGCTCAGAATGACAGAAAAGAAGGTGACTAATAAGTGATTATTGGTCACCTTCCTTTTTTCCTCGCCGACTGTATCGCTTTTTCGAGAGAGTTCTGGTCAAAGCAATATTTACC
>ONEX01000036.1 GCA_900316955.1 uncultured Bacteroidales bacterium | reverse complement strand
GAGACTCTTGCGAGCAGTCACAAAATATCAGTTCTCCGCTGTCCAATTGTAACAAATCCGGTTCTCCCCCGCTCTCTTCCATAAGTCGCAGCGTTTGAACGGCTTTGGGATTATTACGAAGAAACTTTTCCACCACCGCCCAATCAAGATTTGGGTGGCGGACCATGTTTTCAAGGAATCGATGTTTTAATAATTCAATCATAATGTGTTCTCACTGGCAAGACCTGGGTTATAATGGATTCATTGCAAATATAATCATTTGCGAAAATTATCAAGTGCTTAACAAAAACACCCAGAGACGATTTGTTCAATCCTTCCCGGAAGGCTTTCGCTCTTTGTTTTAATGTATTATCTTTGCGATATGAACTTGAAAAACATTACCATTTCCCTCGCCGCTACCCTGATTGTAGCAGCCTGTGCCCCCAAGTCCGACATGGACAAGTACATAGACGACCTGATGTCCCGGATGACCCTGGAACAGAAGATCGGCCAGTTGAACCTGCATTCCGCGCCGGGTTTCATCTCGGCCATCCGCGTGACGGAGGAGGATGAGAATGTCAAACTCTTGCGGGCGGGCCAGCTCGGCGGCGTGTATGGGACCGGTAACACCGAGTACATCCGCGACATCCAGCAGATCGCCCTGGAGTCCGGGGCGGGCATTCCGCTCATTATCGGCATGGACGTCATCCACGGCTTCCAGACCGTGTTTCCGGTGCCGCTGGCCCTGTCCACGTCCTGGAACATGGACCTGGTGGAGCAGACGGCCCGGATCTCCGCAACGGAGGCGTCCGCCGCCGGCATCAACTGGGTGTTCAGTCCGATGGTGGACATTTGCCGGGACGCCCGCTGGGGACGGATTGTGGAAGGCGGCGGTGAGGACCCGTACCTGGGCGGTGAGATTGCCAAGGCCTATGTCCGCGGCTACCAAGGCACGGACGGGGTTTATGACGACCACGACGTGATGGTGTGTGTCAAGCACTACGCGCTGTATGGCGGCGCCGAGGCAGGCCGGGACTACAATTCCGTGTTCCTGAGCCGCCAGGAGGCCTTGAACGGCTATATGCGGCCGTATCAGCAGGCTGCATACGCCGGTGCTGCGAGCTATATGTCTTCCTTCAATGAGTTCGAGGGAATTCCGGCGTCGATGAACAAGTACCTGATGGACGATGTGCTGCGGAAGGAATGGGGCTTCGACGGTTTCATCGTTTCCGATGCCACGGCTATTGCCGAGGAAGTGAACCACGGCATCGGCGACCTGCAGGAAGTATCGGCCCGATCCCTCCAGTCCGGGCTGGATATGGACATGAATTCAGACGGCTATGTGGGTACGCTTCAGAAGTCCCTGGCCGAAGGCCGCGTGACCGAGGCCGACATCGACAAGGCCTGCCGCCGCATCCTGGAGGCGAAATACAAGCTGGGATTGTTCGAGAATCCGTTCAAGTACCTGGATTCTTCCCGGGCTGCGAAAGAAATCTATACCCCGGAGCACCTTGCTTTCGCCCGCAAGGCTGCGCAGGAGTCCATGGTGCTTCTCAAGAACAATGGCGTCCTGCCGTTGTCCAAGAACCAGCGCATCGCCGTGGTGGGCCCGCTGGCCCAGAATGCCGCTGCCATGGCGGGTGCCTGGTCCATGTCCGCCCACAATGACGCGTGCGTCACCCCTTATCAGGGTATCGCCGAAATTGCCCCGGCATCCTATGCCGAAGGAAGCTGGCTATTCAAGGACAAGGAGTTGGAAGAATCCGTCCGGTTCGGCCTCTACAAGATCTTCATGCCGGGTTACAAGGCCCCGGCCATTCATACCATTCCGCAGGAAAGGCTCATCGCCGAGGCCGTCGCCAAGGCCCGGCAGGCCGATGTGGTCGTCGCCTGCGTGGGCGAAATCGAGACCCTGAACGGCGAAGGCGCCTCCCGTACGGACATCTCCATTCCCGATGCCCAGAAAGAACTCCTGAAGGCTCTGAAAGCCACAGGAAAGCCTGTTGTGATGGTCCTCGTGACCGGTCGCCCGCTCACGCTGGTATGGGAAGACGAAGCAATGGATGCCATCCTGAATGTCTGGAGCCCCGGTTCCGAAGGCGGTCACGCCATTGCCGATGTCCTCTTCGGCGACGTGAACCCGTCGGCGAAACTCACGACATCCTTCCCCCGCAACGTGGGCCAACTGCCGCTGTATTACAACCACAAGAACACCGGCCGCCCGCACCCGGACGACAAGCCATATCAGAAGTTTGTCAGCTGCTACATCGACGAAATCAACGCGCCGCTTTATCCTTTCGGATACGGACTCTCCTATACTACCTACGCCTACTCCCCTGTCACGCTGAGTGCTTCGGAAATGCCCATGGACGGCTCCGTAACGGCCTCCGTGACCGTCACGAACACGGGATCCCGCGCCGGCGACGAAATCGTCCAGCTTTATATCCACGACGTTTACGCCACGTCCACCCGCCCGGTCAAGGAGCTCAAAGGCTTCCGGAAACTGCACCTGGAACCCGGCGCATCGGCCCAGGTCGATTTCACGCTCACCCAAGAGGATCTTTCCTACTACAACCACGATCTCCAGTGGGTCTGCGAGCCCGGCGAC
>ONEX01000038.1 GCA_900316955.1 uncultured Bacteroidales bacterium | reverse complement strand
CCCCGGACAACCTCCGGGGCGGATCTTTTGCGAAAGTATCAAAGTATCATAGTATCACTTGTTTCGAAAGTACCAAAGTATCAAAGTATCGTAGTATCACCGCTTGCAGCGTCTTTCTTCTTTTGACAGGAAGCGGTCAAGCCGTTCATGCGGCCCCGGGTATTGGCGTATATCCTTTCCTGCAAATCTAAGCTCGCCCACCGATGCGTCAAGCCAGTCCTGCCGGGCAGGGGAGACGGACAATCTTCCTCCCGATCGGCTCGCTTTCCGAAAGCAGAAAAATATACGCATCCCCGGGGCCGGAAGGCCTGAAAGTAAGGGAAAAGAAATGAGTTCGAGATTATGGAAGATGCATTGACTCTCGTCCTGGTCATCGTCCTCTGCCTGCTCTTCAAGCCTCTCATATCCGCCATCCTCCGCGGACTGGGAAGCTCGGAGCATCGCAGGGATCGGTAGGGTGCTGACGGTACGATAGGACCAGCATATCATTGAATGGGTTGGCTACGGCTTTTGACGCGGCCAGCTAGTTCTATTCATAATCACAAACACTAGATAAAGAATGGACATGCATAGAGACATCATGTAATCCGCATCCGCATTGAACCAGTTTGATGGAGTAGACGATCTTTACCATATGCTCGAAAATGGCTACCTTTACAATCATTTTATTAGACCGAGATTGTTTTTATGACCATCGAACTTGATAAGTGGACCTTTGCTGATCAGAAAGCGTTGATCGCGCTCTGCAATGCCGTTGACAGGACCTTTCTGTCCGACCGGCTGCCGTATCCCTATACCGAGGCGGATGCCGATTGGTGGCTGGGAATGGTGGCCGAGAATGACGGCAAAGAGGGTGTCTGGCGGGCTATCGTGGTGGACGGACAGATTGTCGGCAGCATTTCCGTGGAGATGATGGCTGATGATAATCGCACAGCCGGATCGATTGGCTATATGATCCTGACGCCGTTCTGGTCACAGGGCATCGGCACGGAGGCCGTGCGATGGATCTGCGAGGTTGCTTTCCGGGAGTTGGAGCTGGAGCGCATCATCGGCGAGGTGTTTCCGGAGAACCTGGCATCGGCCCGGGTGCTGGAGAAGAATGGTTTCCGGCTGGAGGAAACAAAGGTCGGCGCCGTCCTGAAGGGCGGAAAGGCGATGGATGTGAGGGTGTATGTTCTTCCCCGCTGTTTTTATTCTGAAATCAACTTGTAGCCGGTTCCCCGGACGTTTAGGATCTGGATGCGGGGGTCGCGGGAGAAGCGGTGGCGGAGGCGGGTGATGAGGACCTGGAGGCTGCGGGCGTTGAAGAAGTCGTCGTCGCCCCAGAGGGACAGGAGGATGTTCTGGGTGGGGATGATGCCGCCGCGGCCTTCGCATAAGAGCTGCAGGATATCGGCCTCACGGCGCGGGATGAGGGTTGATTCGCCGGTGGGTTTGTGAAGCAGTGTTGCCGATTCTGGGGTGAACTGATATTCACCGATGCAATAGGATTCCTGGCCTTTCTCCTCTCCTGGTCGAGGGTCCTTTTTCCGCTTCTTCCCAAGAGAGTTTTCATCCTGACCACCAGTTCAGGAATGGCAAAGGGCTTTTTAAGGTAGTCATCGGCCCCGAGGTTGAATCCTGTCACGACGTCATCCACGGTGGTCTTTGCGGTCAGGAACAGGATGGGCGTTTCCTTGTCGCTCTGGCGGATGGCCTTCACCATATCAAAGCCGGACATCTTGGGCATCATCACGTCCACCACCAGGATGTCGGGACGCACTTCGAAGTACCGGTGCAGGCCTTCCGAGCCGTCATAGGCCAGCTCGACGGAGAAATCCATCGTCTCCAGGGCGTCTCTCACGATGCCGGAGAGCGTCCTTTCGTCCTCTACCAGTAGTACCTTGCTGCTCATAGTTCGATGGTGAATGTGCTTCCCCTGCCGGGTTCGCTATCGACGGAGATATGGCCGCCGTGCTTCTCTACGATAGTTTTGGCGAAGAAAAGGCCGATGCCGTAGCCCTTGACGTCGTGGACATCACCGGTGGGCACGCGGTAGAATTTCTCGAAGATATGGGCCTGCTTCTCGGGAGCGATACCGATGCCTTTGTCCTTGACCGATATCCGGATGTGGCCATCCTTCTCGTCGGCAGAGAGACGGATGTCTGCGCTGTCGCCGGAGTACTTGACGGCATTGTCCAGGAGTGTGGCAAGGACGCTGGACATCAGGGAGGCATCTATGTCGGCCGTGAGGCTTTCCGGTGTGACGCTGACGGCTATTTCACAGGGCTTCCCGGCACTGAGGCGGGCCTGTGCCGCGACGGATTCCAGCAGCGGGCCGAGCTCCGTGCTCTCGATACGGAGTGAGAGGCGGTCCCGGTTCTCCATCGACATGGAAAGGATTTGCTCTACCATTCCGTTCAGTTTCTCCAGGGATTCCCGGGTGACCTTCAGATATTCTTCCCGTTTTTCCGGATTCTTGTCAAGGCCATAGACCAGCATGGCATCGTTGGCTGCATACGCCACGGCGATGGGGGTCTTCAGCTCGTGGGTCATGTTGCTGGTGAAGTCGGACTTCATTTCGTCCAGCTCGCGCTGCTTGCGCAGGGCCCGCATCATCAGATAGAATACCAGTCCCAGGATGAGGAGGATGCCGGTAGACATCAGGAGGACGCCAATCATTCCCCGGAGGACGGAACCGGTCATGGGTTCGCAGTACAGTTCATATCCGGCACCGCGGTTGGCGATGGATGTCATGGATATGTGCTCATCCCGTGAGGATGAAGTGTACGCCAGCGTCTGGGTCTCGGCCAGGACTTCTTCCCCGTCCATCAGGACAATCCGGTGCTCCAGCGGATAGCCCAGGGAATCCAGGCGGTGCGTGAGGATGCTGTCCATGACGGGAAGGTTCGTCCTGCCGGACGCTTCTCCGAGAATGTCGTCCTCAAAGGGCTTATCCATCTTGGCGACCGTGATGGCCTTGGGAATGCTATCCCCTGGAGAAGCAAACTGGGTGGAGACGATTTTCGAAAGCCGGACATTGCTTCCGCCGTAAACCTGCGCCGAGAAATGTACGCTGTCCGAGGATTGTTTCCGCCGGGCGGTGAGTTCCTCCATCTCCGCCCAGGTGATGGAAACCCGGATTTCGGAAACGGCCGCTTCCCGGCGGGTCTTGTACAGGCCGTTGATCCAGTAAAGCTCATACGCCGCGATGGCTGCCAGGGAGATGATGGCCAGCAGGGGCAGAAGATATGATTTTCTGAATCTCACGATGCAAAGGTAGCAAGAATCAAGGGATTTCGGGTGGCCGTTAACACTTGTTAACATTCTCTTAACGCTTCGTTAACCAAGAATCCGAACGGCAAAGGTTAC